>MABC01000093.1 GCA_002162925.1 Thalassotalea sp. 42_200_T64
CTGGGATCATATTAAAGAAGTTCATCTCAACCCTGAAAAAGGAAAATCAGAGATAAAGGAAAGCAAGGCGGCATAAATTTAAACTTTAGGCGACAACTAGCTTGAAAAACGCCGCTCTTTAAGTTTTTCGCTATCATCAAAAGCGAAAGTTGGAGGGTAAATGCCAACATCTATTGGCACTAATTCTTCTGAGATTTTCTTGAGTTCTTTATCGAGCTTGGAAAAGACCTCTTGACCATTTTCGATCTTTGCTTCAGTTTTTTTTATTTCGGATTTTAATCTTTCTACCTGTTTTTCAATAGGCTCTCGTTTGACTTCTTCGTTCCTACCTTTGTTTTGTTTTTCTAACTCTTCGCGTTGCCCCTTGTACTTTGAGGCACTAAACAGTGCAAACACTGAGATAATCCCTGCAATAATACTAATAATCGGATATGCATCACTCATCTGTATTCCTTTACTTTGATTCTTTTCTTAGTAACTTTTATCCCAATAATTACAAAAAGTAAAATAAACTTCAACTTCACTGGCACTTTAATGATTTAGCAGACGTAGAAATGATCGAAAGATAGCTTAATATATGGCTGGAATTCTCAAATGGAAAAATTTGCATACGCTTAAAGCGACAAGTTACGGCTGCGCTACTCAATGTCCGTTGATGGAGTGACCCGACGGTTCAAGCCTGGCGTCCTCCAATCGAACACTCCTTGTTTTAAGATCGAAATCGAATAAGTAGAGGAACCTTAATTTCAACGTTTCAAATTTCTGCTTAGGAGATGCTGATTTGTTTGCTTCCTAAATTTCCGAGTAAGTATTTGTTAGGTGACTGAGTATCAGTAGCCCAAACCAAACCGTCAGCAAAGTGGCATTTTAAGACCTGAGCAATTGTAAGTTAATTCATCCTTGAATTAAAAAAGCCCGGTACAAACCGGGCTTTAATATCAACATAGCAAGGTATTAATTAACCAAACACATCGTAACCGAAATAGATTTTAGCCACGGTGTTGATGAAAATCGCCGCCAATATAAATGGAATGAAGGTGCCTAATGAAAAATCTACGTATTTGGCTAAAATGGAATTACTAAAGCTGGAGTTGCCTTCGCTAAGCTCGGCATTTAAGTTGTGTTTTTTCCAGCGGTAGCTGACAAATAAACAAATCAATAATCCGTTCAACGGCAAAATGGTGTCGTAGAACATGTCGTAAATGACATCGAATAATGACTTATCCTGGCCGCCACCGTAGGTGGTAAACTTGGTTAAAGAGTCCACCATGCCAAATGACAATGTCGCCAATACGGCAATTAAACCACCCCAGATAAACATCGTTCTCAGCGCTTTTTTACGGGTTAACTTTTTCTCATCAATCAGGTATGAAACCGGCACTTCCATGATCGATACTAAGGAGGTAATCGCGGCAAAAAAGACTAATAAAAAGAAAATTGCGGCAATAGCACTGGCGAGGAAGTAGCCAACGGTCGCTTGCAGGGCTAAGAAAATTTTCGGTAAAAACACAAAAATCATCGATACCGAACTGTCACTCAAGTCGTCCGGATTGATCTCAGGGTTGAATGAGAAAATGGCCGGCAACACCATCAAGCCAGCAATAAAGGCAACCGCGGTGTCGGTGATGGCAACGAGTTTGGCTGAACCTTCAATATCGGTGTCTTTTGAAATGTATGAACCGTAAGTGACCAATATGCCCATACCCAAGGATAATGAGAAAAATGCTTGCGACATCGCGCCAGAAATCACCGCCGGCGTAATTTTGTCTAAATCGGGTATCAGATAAAATTTCACCCCAGCCATCGCATTATCGAGAGTTAACACAAAAATAACCAATAAAATCAGCATCAAAAATAAGGCCGGCATCATTATTTTGGCCGCACGTTCAATGCCATCTTTTACCCCGAAGCTGAGAATAACGCCAACTACCGCACCCACGGCTATCATCGCGGTAAATAAGTAATAAGGATTATTAATGATTTCACCAAAACCGGCGTTACTGGCTAAATAATCGAGCTGACCACCTAAGGTCATGATCAGGTAAATGAAGATCCAGATGGTTAATACCGTATAAAAAACCGCGATCATGAACGGCGTGATAATGCCAAGTAAACCCGCTAGCCGCCATTTTGAATTCTCACCAGCTAACGCGCTATAGGCACCTACCGGATTTTTTGCAGTTTTACGGCCCACGGCCATTTCCGCCATCATCACCGGAAAACAGATGGCGATGATAAAAATGGCATACATTAACAAAAATGCACCGCCACCGTTTTTGGCCGCATTGACCGGAAAACCGACAATATTACCAATACCAACGGCAGAGCCTGCCGCAGCCAATATAAATCCTAGTTTAGAGCTAAAAAGCTCGCGAGGTGCACTCATATGGGATCCTGTTTTAATTTATTTTATCTGATTTTATTTTTGTTATTTTCAGCTGATGAAAGCGTGAAGCAATCTGATGCTAGCAAGGATCGCCAGTTATGTCTTGTCGAAATGTAATTAATAACCGCCTTCACTGTAAGCAATTTTATCCACTTTAACAAAATGTAGTTATTTATATACCAGTGCTGCTTAGTTTTGAATTTTTATGCTGTAAAGTAATATATTTACCCTGACATTTACTTGTTCTTTACATTGCAGCACTACTCTCGTAATTAAATCTTGGTTAAAATGGGTAATCCGATTTTTATACTTTGACCAGGGGATGTTGAATCTCTATTTTAATCAACCCACGATTGCTGTTACCTACATTGCTATGTAGCACTCTGTTGTTTGCTTGCGCTACTGAAAAATCACCCACAGCAGAACAAGAATACTTATTGCTGGCACCCGAAAAATGGCAAAATAAAGCGATTGAAAACTCGCAACCATTAACCTATTAACAACGCTTTGGCGTCATAATACCTGAAGCGGTTGAGACGTTTTTACACACGGCACTAAGCGATAACCCGCAACTTTTAATCAGTCAGCAACGAGTTAAACAGTTAGCTGCTGGGCTTGCTGTCAGTGATGCCAATTTATTGCCAGCACTTAAATTATCGGCGAGTAAATCGCATCGAGAGTCCTTGACGAATGAGCGAGTGAGCAATTCGCAATCATCCAGCTTAAGTGTGAACGCCACATGGGAACTTGATTTGTAGCAACGGCTGGGAGATCTTAACTCAGCCAGTGCAATTAACGTTACGGCCGCAGAGGCCGATTTACAAGCATTGCAATTATCGATACAAGGGCAAGTGTTGGCGAGCTGGTTAGCCATTGTTGAAGAAAATAAACTGCTGCAATGGCGCAAGAGAAGAAATTTTTTCCGACTTACTTGACTTAGACTATTGGCTGGGAGCCGTTACCGGCTCTTTAGTACAACCAATATTTTACCGTGGTAAATTGCAGGCAGAGGTAGACAAACAACAAGCCAGCCAACAAATTGCGCTGTTAAATTTTAAACAAAATTTGCTACAGGCCTGGCAAGAAGTTGAAAATGCGATGCAAGCGAAAATGTGCTCAGTAATCGAGAGCACATTTTGACCCAAGCTCTGCAGCAAGCAAAACCCAAAGATGCGCTACAGCTTAAAGCCCAAATTGAAGGAATGATAGTTGATATTAATCCTAACTTTGTTAGCGGCGGACAATTTAACCAAGGCGATATACTGATTAGCATCGACGATAGAGATTATCGCCTTGCTGTGGTGCAACGTCAGGCGAAGGTCGCACTCGCTGAAAATCAATTAATTAAAATTCAGGCGCAAGCCGACAGTGCCCAACTCGAGCTAGCTGAATTAGGTCGCAAGCATGCTTCAGATCTGGCCAAAGGTCTACCGCAATTAACTCATGCGAAAGCGGAGTTGGCATCGGCAGAAGCACTATTAGCGCAAGCAGAGCTCAATTTATCTCGTACTAAAGTTGTTGCGCCGTTTGCGGGGATTGTTGCCAAATAAAATATCAGTATTGGCCAAACCGTGTCGAGAAATAGCAGTTTAGCTGAAATTTCTGCTCGCGATGTGATGGAAATAAAACTGCCATTAAGTGTCGAACAGCTACAGCAACTCAACCTGCCTTTAGCCTATTTTGCCAGTACCACGACGCCGCCGTTTAGCGTTGAACTTAGTGCCGATATGGGCGGGGAAAGAGCCACTTGGCATGGCTCAATTGTCAGAACTGAGGCGGTGATCGAGCCACGTACCAGAACCGTACAAGTGGTGGTGGAAGTTGACCATCCATATCGGGTTGATCAACAACAAAAAGTTCCTTTGGTTTCTGGCTTGTTCGTAAACGCCAAAATTAACGGCCAAATAATTCGTGATGCGGTAACTCTACCCCGGAAAGCATTGAGAACAAACAACCAAGTCTGGTTTGTTGACGAAAATCAGCAACTGCAAATTCAAAAGGTGGACGTGATCAGCCGTGCCAATGGTGAAGTTATCCTGAAAGGAATAACCGATAAGACCCGAATAATCACCTCAGCCGTCGCCATTCCAACGGTTGGTTTGCATGTAAAAGCAATCAATGAAAATAAAGTTACCCTCATTAGTGGCGATATGATCAAGCAGAATGAGCAACTGCAACCAAAAGAGTTCATTAAGCCAGAGCAACAACATTCGAGGAAATTAAAAGAAAAGTCGATAGGCAAGCAACTGAGTAAAGGCAGACTTGCTGACGGAGGCCTTTAACGATGAAAAGCTTTTTGAGTTGGTGGGTAAAAAATCCCATTGCCGCAAATTTGTCGATGTTCACCTTAGTGTTGGCGGGTTTGCTCAGTTACTTATAGCATTGAAAAAGAACCATTTCCAACGGTTAGACAACCCATCATGGACGTATCTATAACCTGGCAAGGCGCAGGCCCCAGAGATATTGAAGAGCAAATCATCATTCGTTTTGAAGAAGTCTTGAAAAGTGTCGAAGATATCAAAAGCGTGGTTTCAAAGGCCACCGAAGGCCGGGCCCGTATCACTATTACCGGCAAAGAAAGAGTCGACAGAAAACAATTTGCCGATGCCGTTCGGGAAAAAATCAATTCGGTAAATGGCTTACCCGCTGATGCTGACAGAGCCAGGGTCAGTGAAAGAGTCAATCGTCAAGCGATGATACGTTTGGCCTTGCATGGTGATATACCGGTGCGAACCTTGTCCAGTTTGGCCAGAGAAATCAGAAAAGAAATTGGTGCCTTGCCACTGATTTCGAATGTCAACTTGCTTGGCGTTGGCCAAGAAGAAATTTCGATAGAAATTTCAGAGCAGGCAATGAGTTTATATAAAATAACCTTTATGAAATAGCCAGTGCCATTAAAGCCAGTTCCATTAATTCTTCCACCGGGACGGTGCGCGATGCGGCCGGTACACTGCAATTAACCGTAAGGAATAGAGCCGAGCACCAGCAACAATTTGAAGACATAGTTATTCGTCGCAATAGCGACGGTGGCAGATTATACCTGGGTGAGATTGCCACTGTGATTGATGATGTGCGCGACACTCGTAATATGTCGATGTTTGATGGCGAAAGAGCGGTGTTAATCGATGTGATGAATAGCGACCATATGAACATTGTCAGCATGAGTGAGCATGTTGAACGTTACCTTGAGAGAAAACAAAACCAATTGCCTGCCGGGATCACACTTACCCTTTGGTCAAATTGGAATGATGCCTACCAAAGCCGACTATCCATTATTCTGGAAAATGCCGGTAGCGGTTTGCTGTTGGTCTTTATTATGCTTATTTAATTCCTACAACCTAAAGTTGCGCTTTGGGTGACTGTTGGCATTGCCACCTCTTTCGCCGCATCATTTGCGCTGTTACCGCTGTTACCGCTGTTTGATGTGTCGCTAAATATGCTGTCATTATTTGCCTTTATGATGGTGATCGGTATTGTCGTTGATGATGCCATTGTCATTGGCGAAAGTATTCATATTACCAATGAACAAGGTGTCGAGGGAGATGATGCTGCCATCATTGGCGTTGCCGAGGTTGCTAAACCGGTATTATTCGGGGTGCTTACTACCATGGTGGTGTTTGCGCCAATGGCATTTCTGCCCGGCAGTACCGCAGAATATACCCGGGCAATTTCAATCGTTGTGGTGTTAGCGTTAAGCTTTTCAATTCTTGAAGCGCTGCTGATCTTGCCGTCACATCTTCGCCATTTAAAGAAAAGTGCTGCCATTGATCCGCAAAAACCAAGCAAATTAGCCTTAATTCAACGACGCGTTGCCAACAGCATGAGCTATTTAGGCAATGATCTGTATGGTCCATTTTTACTACGCATGATCAAGCATAAATACCTGGTAATTACCTTATTTGTCGGTGGTTTGTTAGTGGCTGCTAACTTGTTGGCAAATAATTACGTTAAGCAGTCGTTCATGCCGAAAATCGCCAGCGATAAAATTTAATTAGTGGTAACTATGCCGGAAAATACGACTCATGAACGTACCATGCAAGTGTTGCAACAAATTAATGAGGGACAACGACAACTTGAGCAGTATGTCACTGAGCAAAACATGCAACTGGTTGAACATATTTACAATCAGGTGTGGGGTACTCGTATTATTAGCGAAATAAAATTGGTACCGGCGGAAATAAGGGGCATCGAAATTGAAGAGGCCTCGGATAGATTACAAGCGTATATTTCGGACATCCCTGATGCCGAAGACATCGAATTTAAATCGACCTTAAATGTTCAGGAACCAAAAATTGGCTTTGTCATGCGTTCAGCCAATACTGAAAGCTTGCGTGCCGCATTAAACGATTTAAAGACCCATTTGGCCAAGTACCAGGGGGTGAACCTAATTCGTGACTCTATGGATAAAGGCAGCACCGAGTTGGTATTTAATTTAAAACCCGGCGCTGACACCCTGGGAGTGAATTTGCGCGAAGTAAGTAAACAGGTAAAACAAGCCTATTTTGGTCAAGAAGTTCAGCGCATTGCCAAACCCGGAGGTGACGTTAGGGTTAAAGTACGCTATTCAAAGCAAGAGCGTGAATCAATCGATACTTTGGCTCGTTTAAATATCCGTACGAAAGACGGACGTGAAATTCCGTTGATGAGTATTGTCGATATAGAAGAGCGCCCTGGGGTACAACGAATTTATCGCCGCGATGGCGCTAAAATTGCCAGCTTACATGCGGAGTATGCGGGGGATGATCAATACAGCTTGATGCAAGAAATTCATCACGAGTTTATCCCGCAATGGAAAAAGCGTCACCCTGAAGTTCAGTTCGGTAGAGGTGACAGAGGTAGCGATGAAGAGAGCTTTATCGCCACCGTGCTGCGGTTAGAAGGCTTGGCGTTACTGGTCTCTTATATGCTGATGGCGATTGCGTTTCGCTCTTATATGCAGCCGTTTTTAATCTTATCGGCTATCCCCTTTGCTTTCTTAGGCGCCGTGACCGGTCATTTACTCCATGGTGCCACTTTTACGATGTTTTCGATGTTAGGTATTCTTGCCGCTGCCGGGGTAGTGATAAACGATAATCTGGTACTGGTTGATGCGATTAATCGCTTAAGGGAAAAAGGACTTAGTGCATTTGAGGCTGTCATTGCCGCTGGCAAACTTCGCTTTCGGACCATCGTATTAACGTCTTTAACCACGTTAATTGGATTACTGCCTATGTTATGGGCGCAAAGTATTCAGGCTAAGTTTTTAGTACCTATGGTAGTATCACTCGCTTACGGTGTGCTATTTGCCACCATCATCACCTTGCTTTTTGTGCCCTGTCTTTATCTGGCAAGCTTCGATGTGAAAAAGCTGTGGCAACGCTTTTACCTAAGTGAGTATTACCCGTTACGAAATCATCAGTAATTCTTGCCGTCTTTCTCACTTGTTGCTGGTGTTTCCTGGCTATCTTCATCCTGTAACTTTTCAGGATGCCATTTATGAATTTTCATAATGGTACAGCTATCATGGCGAGACATATCGGCATCGGTGATCACTTTATCACCACGCGATAAACAGCTAGAGTTACCACGGCTTATGGTGGCAATTCGAAGCATCGCCCATTGCGGATCGCAAGTGCCAATTAGGTCTAATTTATAGGCCTGCCGGCGGCGGTCAAAAACAATTAGTGCCTTATTATCATCCTCAAGCGGGCGCCAACCGTCCATATTGCGGTTAAAGCAGATTTGATTGACCTCTTCTCCCAGCCTAATATCGGGCGCCTTTTCTTGCTTCGGATTATCTGTTGCAGCACAAGCGGATAACAGTGCTACAGCAAAAAAAACAACACTCTTTGTTTTAAACATATTCACCTACTCTCATTTTCTCGCATATATAAAGTTTACTGCCCGATGATATTCTTTAAGTATAGGGGGTTGAAAGACTTTACGTGTAAAGTTATGTAAAAGCACTAGAGCTCTGTAAAATAATTGTTAGGGTTAAGACATATAACAGTAAAGGTAAGCTTTATGAGTAATGCATCGAATAAAACCAACGCCGTTATTGCGGCTAACCGCTTTGGTTTAGGCGCTAAACCTGGCGATCTTGAACAGGCCGAAAAAAATCCGCAAAAATGGTTAACTGCGCAATTAACGCCAGTAACTTTTACTCAAGATTTACCTGGCTCTAATGATTTATTTCAACAGCTCAGTGATTATCAAGCGATTAAAAAGCAAAATAAAAAAAACAACGTCAGTGCCGACAAAGATAAAAAGGACAACAAAAAGCGCAGTCGTTTTATTCAAACAACCTATCGGCAAGTGGCAACCGATGCCTTTGTGCAAAGCATTAATAGCGATAACAGTTTAGCCTGGCGTTTGCTCGATTTTTTCTCTAATCATTTTAGCGTTTCAGCGAACGGCCCGGTAATGACGGTGATCGCCGCAACTCTTGAGCGAGAAGCCATTGCCGAGAATTTATTTAACCGTTTTGAAGATATGTTGCTGGCGGTAAGTAAACATCCGGCAATGCTAATTTATTTAAACAATGAGCGCTCATTTGGGGTGAAATCGCGACTGGCAAAAAGCAGTAAAAACAGCAAAAATAAGAGAAAGGCGAAAAAGACTATCGGTCTCAATGAAAATTTAGCCCGTGAAATTCTTGAATTACATACGTTGGGAGTTAGTGCTGGCTATAGTCAGGAAGATGTTATCGAACTGGCCAAAGGCATAACGGGCTGGAGTGTTGCTAACCCGGTTAAAGACGATGCCGTCGGTTTTAAATATCGCAGTTGGGGTAAAGAGCCAGGAAACCGCGTGTTATTAGGAAAAACCTATAAACAAAAGGGCATCAACCAAGGTGAGGCAATGCTAAAAGATTTGGCCAATCACCCTACAACCGCTAAATTTGTTTGTACTAAATTAGTAAAACATTTCATCAGTGATAAGCCAGAACCTCAGTTAATAGATATTTTGGTAAAGCGCTGGCAAAAAACTGGCGGCAATATTAAAGAAGTGATGCTGGCGTTAATTCATGCGGAACAAGCCTGGTTACCAGCAAGACAAAAATTTAAAACCCCGAGAGAGTTTGTGCAATCTTCGTATCGAGCACTGCAAGTTAAAGAGGTTAACTTTAAGACGCTATTTTTTAGCTTGAATTCATTCGGACAGCAACCCTTTCAAGCAGGATCACCGGCCGGCTATAGTGATGAACAGCAAGATTGGGACGGTGCTAACGCGTTAATGGCGAAAATCGATTGGACCGCGATGCAAGTGCGAAAGTACTCAGCAAATGCCGAAAATGTGATCAATCAAACGCTAGCACTGCAACCAACCGAGCATACTTATAAAAGTGTGGTCAGAGCCGAAAGTCGAAGACAGGCACTAGTCTTAACGCTTTTGAGCCCAGAATTTTTACGGAGATAGAATTGCTATTATTATGACTATCAATAAACAGCGTCGACAAATAGTAAAAATGATGGGCGCATCATTAGTGTTATTGCAAACACCAGTACTTGCAGCAATGAACAACAAAGATAAGAAACCAGCGAAAATAGTCTGGGTGGTGCTTCGTGGTGCAATGGATTCATTACATACCATTGTGCCTACCCAAGATACCAGTTATTCATCGCTAAGACCGAAACTTGCCAGGGCTTTTAAACAACCCTTGCTGCCCCTGAATCGTGAGTTTTCATTAAATCCGGCGTTAGTAAACTTGCATCAAATGTATTTGCAAAAGCAATTATTGCCAATTGTTGCGGTGGGTTCAGGCTATCCAAAAAGGTCACATTTTGATGGCCAGGATTATTTAGAAAGTGGTTTGCAAACTATGGACCATGATACTGGCTGGTTGGGTAGAGCAATGGAGCAATTGCAAACCAACAGTAAAGGAATTGCCGTCGCCAATTCAATGCCAATAAGTATGCGCAGTACCGACAAAGTTAGCACCTGGTACCCAAGCCGACTAAAGGATGCCGATGAAAATGTTTATGAAGCACTGATGGACCTGTATCAAGATGATGAATTGTTATTATCACGCTTGCAAGAAGGGCTTAATACCCAGGCCATGGCGGGGAATGAAACAGTGAAACGTAGAGGTAAGTTTGTCGATTTGGCTAAGTCGTGTGGCCGGCTACTTGCCAGCGATAATGGCACTGATTGTGCCATGTTAGAGGTTGGTGGCTGGGATACTCATAATAACCAGGATCTGCGTTTAACCAGGCAACTTGGTGATTTAGATAAAGGCATTGCCGCACTAAAAGATGAATTAGGGGATTACTGGCAAAATACGCTAGTGATGGTTGCCACTGAATTTGGCCGAACGGCAAAAGAAAATGGTACCGGAGGCACAGATCACGGTACGGGCAGTGCGATGTTTATCGCCGGTGGTGGCATTAAAGGTGGACAAGTATTAGGGCAATGGCCGGGGTTAAAAACGGAACAACTCTTTAACGGCCGTGATCTAATGCCAACCAGCAATACTTTCTCATGGGTAGGGGCGATGTTACAACAACATTGGCAACTATCTGACCGTCAAATAATAAAGGTATTTCCACAGCATAAAGCCTATAAACAAATGTTATTAAGCTAAAGTTCAAGCTTAATATCTAGGGCAGCCATAAGAGGAATTGACTAATTAACCTGGTTATTTACTTTTATGGTTTACATCATTAATTAATTCTTTACACTGTTGTAGATTATCTAAACAAGCAACTATTACTAGCAACTTAAAACAAGCAAGGCCAAGCGTGCATTTATTTTTAAAAATTATTCTCCCCATCGCGATTTATCCAGTACCTTATTTTCATCGATTGTAATCGCTCAAACTGAGCAACAATGCGTTGCTTGCCATCAACAACAGATAAGTAACTGGCAACAGTCTGACCACGCCAAGTCGATGGCAATAGCCAATAAAACCAGTGTGTTGTCGCATTTTAATAATGAAGTTGCCGAGCACTATGGCCAAAAAGCTAAATTTTATACTGATCAAAAAGCATTCAAAGTTGATGTTTCCTATGATAAAAAATATCAACTTACACCGTTGAATATACCTTTGGTCATTATCCATTGCAGCAGTATTTAGTGGAAACTAAAGCCGGTGGTTATCAAGTGCTGCCATTCGCCTGGGATTCAAGGGTGAAAGATCAAGGCGGACAACGTTGGTATCATAATTATCAAAATGAAGAAATAAAGCCTGCCGACAGGTTGCATTGGCGGCAGCCGCTGCAAAACTGGAATGGCATGTGCGCCGATTGTCATTCGGATGGTCTAAAACGTAACTACGATCTCGATAAAAATCAATTTTCTTCAACCTTCACCAACATTAATGTTGGTTGTTTATCTTGTCATGGTGAAATGTCAGAGACACACATATCCCAGCAGCAAACCAAACAACAAACTAAGCAATCGTCTACAGTAGCGACAAAGCAAGGAGCATGGCATCGAACAGCCGGTCAAAATACGGCAAAGTGGCAGGGCGAAAAGCGTGACAACAGCTTTATGGATCAATGTTTTACCTGTCATGCTCTACGTGCACCTTTAACCGATGGCATCGATCCGAAGAAACCGTTTTTAGACCAATTTTCGCCACAACTCATTCAAGCCCCTAATTACCATGTTGGTGGTCAAATCAAAGAAGAGGTGTACGTTTATGGTTCATTCTTACAAAGTAAGATGTATGCCAATGGCGTAAACTGTATTGATTGTCATGATCAGCACACGATGAAAATCAAAATACCTGGCAACGGTTTATGTTTGCCATGCCAGTGAAGTGTTTGATAAAAAACAGCATCATAATCATCAAGCCAATAGCGACGGTGCTCAATGCGTGAATTGTCATATGACAGAGAATCGCTATATGGGGGTTGATGACCGACGTGATCACAGCTTTAAAATACCACGGCCCGATTTATCGAAAAAATTTGCCAGTCCAAACGCCTGTACCAGTTGCCATCAGCAGAAAGATAATGATTGGGCAGTTGCGATATTAAAAAATTGGCAGGTAAACCCCAGAACTGACAGTATCACCAGACAACATTTTTGGGCCATAAAAAATGGTCAGCCGATCACGGTTGAACAGCACCTGGCAATTGTTGCCGATGATAACCTCGATATCATCTCAAGAGCGACGGCCTTGCAAATGTTAGGGCAAAGCACAGCGCAACTCAGCGCACCGTTATTAAAACCTTACGTAACGCACCAGGAACAATTGCTGCGTTTAGCCAGTGCCGATGTTGGTGGATTGATTCATCCGGGTTTTCGCGCCGAATTGTTAGCACCTTTGCTCGATGATAACCTAAAAGCCATTCGAGTAGCCGCGGCCAGATCATTAGCCGACGTTTACATACCACAAGCAAACGTAGCAAGCTTTGACCAGGCATTTAAAGAATTAACTTTGGCGAACCAGCAAAGTAGCTGGCGTGGTGAAGGACGGTTAAATCTGGCATCGATGGCGATGGCGAAAAATCAGCTCAAGAGCACTGAGCAGGCCTATAAAAAAGCGATAGACGTTGATCCGTATTTTGATGCCGCCTATTCAAATCTGGCCGAGCTGTATCGTAGTCAGGGCAACGATAATCAAGTGGCTTCGGTATTAAATAAAGGCATCAATCAAATCCCTAATTCGGCATTACTGCATTATGCCTATGGATTGCATTTTGTTCGACAGAAAAAATTGCCGAATGCGATTGAATTGTTCAAGAAGGTAATAACTTTAGCACCTCAAGACCCACAATATCCTTATATTTATACTTTGGCTCTCGATGGTAATGGTGAAACCCAAAAGGCGATTTCGTTATTAACGGACTACGTAAAAAATTATCAGCAAAACCAGCAACTGGTGGAGTTAGGCTTATCGTTTTCGCAAAAACGTCAAAATCGGCAAGCTTTTGAGTATTTTATGTCGTTGAGACAGAATTAAAGGTAGTAAGGTAGCAAGGAAGCAAGGAAGCAAGTTAGAAAGTTGGAAAGTTAGCAAAGTGGAAAGTTAGCAAAGTGGAAAGTTAGCAAAGTGGAAAGTTAGCAAGGTGGAAAGTTAGCAAGGTGGAAAAATTCGTAAGTGATTAACTTTGTTGGCGGTAGCGTGAATGCAAAATTCTCACGCGCTCAACGTAGACCACAGTTTCAGAATATGGCGGGATGCCGCCAAATTTTTTCACCGCGCCTTCGCCGGCATTGTAGGCGGCCGCGACGAGTTTAATGTTGCCGCGATATTTCTTCATCAGTTTGGCTAAGTGCTTCACCCCACCGTTAATATTATCTTTGGCGTTGAGTGAGTCTTTAACGCCCAGCTCGATTGCCGTCGCCGGCATTAATTGCATTAATCCTTGTGCCCCCACTTTTGAAGTGGCATGTTCTTTAAAGTGTGACTCGGCATGAATGATCGCCCTGATCAAGGCAGGATCGACATTGTGTAAAAAGGCAGTTTTTTCAATCGTAT
This sequence comes from Thalassotalea sp. 42_200_T64, assembly GCA_002162925.1. GTDB lineage: Bacteria > Pseudomonadota > Gammaproteobacteria > Enterobacterales > Alteromonadaceae > Thalassotalea_A. Next base: position 13,797 of record MABC01000093.1, read on the forward strand.
CTTTATAAGCAGTAGTGTTTAGCGGTGTGTTATGCCAGTTAACCATGGAGCTAAGATTACAGGCGTAACAGCCAAATTCTACTAATTTATAGTGCACTCCCTGTGGTTCAATGTCGGTAAATGATGGAATACCCGCTTTAGAATTGTACTGATACACCAATGGCTCTTCCGCCACAGCAATAGGCACGGTAACCCCGATACTGAGTAACAATAAACGGCAAAGTAATCCAAAAATATTCTTATGGCAAATTTTCAATTGTTATTCTTATTAACTTGAATTACTACTCATTATAGTGAAACCACTTGATATTGCTGGAAAAATTAACCTTTTTCTGGTTCTGTGTTGACCAGTTTGTTGTTAAAATCCTGGCTTACTATGGCTAAGGCTTTAAGCACAATTTCAGCGTCAAACTGATTTTCTTCGAGCAGTTGAATGAGATCAACGGCTAATTTTATATGCTGTGGTGCGTTATCAAGAGACATGATGAACTAATTCTTGGCAAAATAATTACCGTCTATCGTACATATTATTACACTAATTAAAAGCACATTTTTGCCAATATGGCATACAATTATAACTATCTCTAAAAAAATTCCTTAAGTTACTAGTATGTTCAAAAACATAATGTTAGCAGCTTCTTTGCTTGTTTTGACTGGTTGTGTTGCAACCCAAGAGAATATTGAGCAAAACCGTGCAGAATTAAAGCAAGTTAACCGCAACATCGCCAATCTGGAAAAGTCAATTACTGATCAAATTTCCTCACATTGTCAACAGGATAAACAAGATAACCAAGAGTTGGCCAAGCAACTTGCGATGGCAATTACCGAACAGCAATCTAGCGTCAAAGTTAACGCTACGGAACCCGAAGTTGTTTACATTGAGCGCTGTTCAATTAAGGATAAAAAAACAAATGTTCACACCAATAAGTTATTGCTTGGCAGCGTCGAAACGGTATTTTTGAGTAAAGAAAAGTTAAGTGTTGATGCTCGTATTGATACTGGCGCTGTGACCTCGTCCATTGGCGTTTATAACGAGACTACTTTTGAGCGTGATGGTGAAGACTGGCTCCGATTTAGTTTAACTAAGAGTACAGGCGCCAAAACTTACGAGTATCCGGTCTATCGTATTATTCGTATTATTCAACAAACCAGTAAAGAAAAAAATCGTCGCCCGGTGGTTAAGTTAAAATTTATGCTCGGTGGTAAGTCTTATACTGCTGAGTTTAGTCTGGCAGACAGAGATCACCTGCAATATCAAATTCTGCTCGGCCGAGAGTTTTTGAGAGATATCGCGATTGTTGATGTCAGCAGTGAACATTTATTAGGTAGGAAATAATTTTGAGCTCTCGTTTGCCTTTTTTCATTTTAGTTACGGCATTAGTCCTTGCCGGATTAAGCAGTATCTATTATCGGCACGCTGAAATGGGCGTACCACTAACGGCTGGTGAACAAATTGATATATGGCAAATTGAAGCAGAAATTGAATTTATTGGTAAAGATGCCCCGGTGATTGCCAAGTTTACTTTGCCAAAGGATCCTAATTTTGACTTGGTCGATGAGTTTACTGCCTCACCAGCCTACGGCGTACATCTAATAAGAGATGAACAACACTCAGAAGTGGTGTGGAGTAAACGTCAGGTAAAAGGTAAACAAACGTTATACTATCAGGCCAGCTATAAACTGGCACTAAATCCAATCGATGAGCCGGTAGCAGAACAGTTGCGAGAAACTGAAATGTTAAGTAAGCCTTATCAAGGCTCGGCACAAGAATTGTTAAATGAAGCGTATGATAAATCAGGAAATCGCAAATTTTTGATTTTACAAGTACTCAATTTATTAAATTCTGACAATCAGAATGTTGCTCTGCTGTTATCGAAATATTCAAAAACTGAAATTTTTGTGCAGTTAATGATAATGGCGAAAGTGCCAGCAATGATGGTACGTGGTCTGGTATTAGAAGACAGCCGTCGTAATCAACAGCTGATCCCGTTGTTAAAAGTTTATGTCAATAACCAATGGCAAATGTTTGACGTGGAAGCGGGTAAATTCAGTAAAGATTTACCGATTTTGGTTTGGCAGCAAGATAGCCCTTCTTTACTTGATGTAACCGGGGGTAAAAACTCGAAGGTGTCATTTTCTATCAGCCATAGCACCCAGAGTGCCTTGCGAGAGGCTAACAGCGCGGCTACCAAAGGCGACGTCTTCGATTTGGGTCTTTATCATTTGCCCATTGAAGAACAAAATTTATTTAAAGGGATATTGTTATTGCCCATTGGCGCCTTAGTTGTCGTATTCTTGCGAGTGATTATTGGCCTTAAATGCAGCGGTACGTTTATGCCGATATTAATTGCCACTTCTTTTATTCAAACCGAATTAGTCACCGGTGTAGTCGGTTTTTTAGTGATAGTTTCGGCCGGCTTAATTATTCGCTCTTATTTGTCACACCTTAATCTATTGCTCGTTTCGCGAATATCGGCGGTGGTGATTTTAGTGATCGGCATCATAGTTTTATTTACTGTTATCGCCTTTAGGATGGGCTTAACCGAAGTATTATCCATTACCTTTTTTCCGATGATCATCATGGCCTGGACCATTGAGCGGATGTCAATATTGTGGGAAGAAGAGGGCGGTAAAGAGGTGTTGATCCAAGGGAGTGGTAGCTTAATTGTGGCGGTAATCGCGTATTTGATGATGGACAACCTGTTAATTCGCCATTGGGCATTCAACTTTTTAGGTGTGCATTTATTGATCATGGCGGCGGTATTATTAATGGGCCAATACACAGGTTATCGTCTGTTAGAATTACGTCGTTTCAAACCTATTGCCGAAGACAAGGGTCTGTAGATCTTTGCGGTACAAATTTTGAACAAAAATGCACAGCAAAGGTCAACAGACCCTAGGGGTAACATGTTTAATTTTGCCAACCCGTTTAAACTGCGCGAGCGCGGCGTTATGGGGATGAATCAACGGAATTTTTCCTACATCGGCCGTTATAACGATCGCTCTCTATACCCAAATGTTGATGACAAATTAAAAACCAAAAAATTGGCGCTCGAACACAATATTGCGGTGCCAGATTTAATTGGTATCGTTCGTTATCAGCATGACGTTAAGCACGTGTTTGATATTTTAAAACAGCATAATGGCTTTTGCATTAAACCCGCTAAAGGTAGCGGTGGTAAAGGCATATTGGTAATTTTACAAACCGATGACAATGGCTATAAAAAAGCCAGTGGTGAATACGTTTCACATGATGAATTGATCCGCCATATTTCCAATATCCTCGCCGGTTTGTTCAGTTTAGGTGGCGCTGCCGATGTCGCCCTGATTGAAGCCTTGATTGAGTTCGATCCAATTTTTGAAGGCCTTAGCCATGAAGGTGTTCCAGACATTCGTTTAATTGTATTTCAGGGCTACCCGATGATGGCAATGCTGCGTTTGGCCACCCATACCAGTGATGGCAAAGCCAACTTGCATCAAGGGGCCGTGGGCGTAGGCATAGATATCGCGACGGGGAAGGCTAAGCGAGCGGTGCAATATGACTGTCCTATTGCAATTCATCCGGATACTGGCAAGAGCTTAACCGATGTGGAAATCAACAATTGGCAACAATTACTGACGTTAGCGGCCGGCTGTTATGAAATGTCTGGATTAAAGTATTTAGGGGCCGATATTGTTTTGGATAAGCAAGAAGGACCTCTAGTGCTAGAGCTTAATGCGCGCCCTGGCCTGGCCATTCAAATTGCTAACGGCATGGGCATGCTACCAAGATTAAGGCAGATAGAGGGGTTAAATCATAAACGCCCGATTAGCATTGATGAAAGAGTGGAATATGCGCAAACTCATTTCAACGATTAATCAACATAGCCAGAGCAAAGCCTTTATCGAATATTTATCAACAGTAAAGTTGGTATGCTACCATTGTGCCTAAACTCATTTGCTTAACCGTATTTAATCAAGGTTTGTTATGAATCGAAAAAAGAAAGTAAAATCAACGCTGAAAGCGCAATTAAAACGAGCTAATGCCAAGAATAACCCAAAAAACAAGCCCAAATATATTTCCAAAGCGGAGCGGGCCAAGTTAGAGCAAGAACAGTTAGCACAAGAACAGCTAGAGCAGGAGTAAAAAAGTGCAGGGTTATACCATTAGTAACAATAAACATGACTTTGATTTTGACCTCATTTATGCATTTCTTGCCACTAGCTACTGGGCTAAAGGCATGCCTAAAGCCGTGCTTAGCAAAGCGATTGAAAACTCTTTCTGCTTTGCTGTTTTCAACAACAACGGTGAGCAAGTTGGCTTTGCTCGACTCATCACCGACAAAGCCACGTTTGCCTATTTAGCCGATGTGTTTATTGTTGAATCACATCGAGGCTTGGGGTTAAGTAAATGGCTGGTAGAGACAATTGTTGGCCACCAAGATTTACAAGGCTTGAGGCGTATGGTGCTAGCCACCAGAGATGCCCATAGTTTATACGCGCAGTATGGCTTTAAGCCGGTAGAAAACCCCGAAATATTAATGCAAATATGGCAACCTGACATCTATCAGCAATAATGTTATGACGCTTTTTTCGTTACTTTTTTCGTTACTTTATTCGTTGTTTTATTAGCGCGGGTAAACTTACGTTTTCGTTTAGGCTTAAATTTCACTTGTGGTAAATTGGCAAAAGACTGCTGACTAGCGCCATTGATCATAGTGTGAATGGTCTCATGCAAGGGCAGCATAAAGCTTTGATAATTGACGGTTTGCTCACAAATGGCATTCAATGTTGCTTCCCATTGTGCCGTCATATCGGGCTTTGTTGCCATGCTTGGCAAGGCATTAATTAACGCGTTGCCGACCTCAGTAGCTTTAATTTGTTTGCCAATACGTTGCAAAAAACCACGATTAAATAATAATTCAATGATCCCTGCTCGGGTGGCTTCGGTGCCTAAACCATCGGTATCTTTGAGGATCTTTTTAATGTCGCCATCACTCACATAACGAGCAATACCTGTCATCGCCAAAAGTAAACTGGCATCGGTAAAACTTTGCGGCGGTTGCGTGTTTTTTTCTAACAGCTGCCCTTGCTTGCAATGCAATACATCGCCTTTGGTTAATTTAGGCAAACGCTGATGCTCATCGGCTTCGCTTGATTTTTTAGTTTCAACTGCCGCTTTTTTAAATATGGCTTTCCAGCCAATGTGTTGAGGAACTTTGCCGTTTACCTTAAACTCCCCACCGGCAATGGTTAATGTTATTTTGGTTTGCTGATACACATAAGCGGGATAAAACTGCGCAAGATATTGGCGCACAATAAGCGCGTAAATATTTTTCTCAAAGGCATTCATATTGATATTGTTGGCCGATTTTTCGGTCGGAATAATCGCATGATGAGCACTTACTTTTGTATCATTGAAGGCCTTAGATTTGATCCCAAGGTCAGCGCCTTGGGCATATTGACTAAATTCTAACGTTGAACTGGCCAGTATTTTGCAAATCGATGGTGCTTGCTTAAAATGATCTGCTGGCAAATAACGGCAATCAGAGCGTGGGTAGGTGATTAATTTATGCTTTTCATACAAGGCCTGACAAACATCGAGCACCAGCTTAGCATTCATTGAAAACGCTCTTGCGGCTTCAATCTGCAACGTCGACAAGTTATAGGGTAAAGGCGCATGTTGTTGTTTTTGTTCAACCGAAATATAGCTAACGACAGCATCTTGATTGGTTATCCGGGCAACAACATTTTCGGCAAGCGGCTTTACCAGTATCCGTTTTTCATCATCCATGTAAGGTGCGCAGGCCTTACTCGGTTGCCATTTTGCGCTAAAAGTTTCATTTTCACTGGTTTCTATATGAGCCAATACTTCATAAAATGGTTTACTGACAAAGGAATCAATAGCCTTGTCTCTCTCGACCACCAGGCCAAGTAGTGGTGTTTGCACTCGACCAACCGATAATACCCCGTTATAGCCAGATTTCTGTCCTTGCAGAGTATAAGCACGAGTGAGATTGATGCCATATAACCAATCAGCACGAGAGCGGGCCAGAGCTGAAATTGACAGCGGCGCAAATTGGCTATTCGGTTTTAAGGCGTGTAACGCACGTTTTACCGCAGCAATGTTTAAATCGCTGATCAGTAAACGCTGAATGTTACTTTTTTTAGTTTTACTGACTTTTAAATACTCGATCACTTCATCAATGAGTAACTGACCTTCGCGGTCAGGATCGCCGGCGTGCACAATTTCATCACATTGCTTTAACAGTTTGCGTAACACCGTGAGTTGCGAGCGAGTATTGCTTTTCGGTTTTAATTGCCACACTTCCGGAATGATCGGCAGGTGCTCCATTTGCCACTTTTTGTATTTGTCATCGTAGGCATCCGGATCGGCTTGTTCTAAAATATGACCGATACACCAGCTAACCACATCACCATTACCTACCTCAATAAAGCCTTGCTGTTTTTTATGAGGCTTTGGCAATGCTGCGGCAATGGCTCTGCCAAGGCTAGGTTTTTCGGCAATGTATAATTTCAACGAATACACTCGATAGTATTTTGTACAATGAAATTAATACTACATCACTACTGTTGTTTTATACAGTTATCTTTTTAGATAACTGTATAAAACCTGAGTACAGGGTAAATATTCCTTTATCAAACCATCGGCAATTTCATGTCAGTACTATTTGTTTTAGTATTTGCCTTCGTATGTTCAAATTTAACGAAGTTATTGCGGGCCAATGGCCAGCTCTGGGCTTTGCCATAGTGCAGAAAAAACAAATGGACCATGAACGTAATGAACATTATCTCCATCGATCACGCTGCGCCCATTCGAGTAATAGTAAGGATAATTGCGTTCTGGGTGGCTTTGCTCGGCCTTGATCACCCCGGTACTGCTAAGTGGCAGTTGTTCATTTTCCAGATCAATATCAAATAGATACAGGCCAGTATGCTCCCAATTGCTATAATCAAGGCTGTCATCCATAGCGTTTACGGTCACGGGAAATGCTAAGCGATAGCGATTGCTTTCAGTACTTAAAATGGAAATGGCATGGTGTTCATACAGCGCCTGACTCCGGCTATGACGATCGCCTATGACTTTCGTTGCCAATTGTATCGGCTGATCGAGTTGAGAAATATCAAACAAGCCCAATTTAACGCCGTCACGGCCATCACCTTCCTGACCAATACCAAATAAGTGATTTTCGCCAAGGGGGTGCAGGTAGGTAGAAAAGCCAGGAATTTCCAATTCACCGGCAATGCGCGGATCGTCACCTGTGCTTAAGTCAATGACATATAGAGGGTCGGTACGCTCAAAAGTGACGACATAGGCACGGTCTTGAAAAAAACGAACGGCAAAAATATCTTCATTATCTTTACCTATTTTTTGCGAACGGTTTGAATTGGGCAACTGGCCAATGGCCTCTAGTTGTTGATTTTCATCATTGGTGCGCAAGACAAATAATTGATGATCTATCCAGTCACTTTCATCATCGCTTCTGTTGCTAGTGATGATACGAACTAAATCATTACTTTCATTGATCCTAAATTTTGCACCACGGCCTAAGTAACCGGGTACGATGCCGGTTGCCCGGTATTCAACGCCTTGCTCGTTAAGTTGCATTTGTTGGATCACGGTATTACTATCGTTATAATCTTCTTGCCAAATGGTAGAGGTGAGATAAATGGCATTTTTCGACATGTAAAAGTCATGGTAATAGCCGTTAATACAGGTGGAATGGTATTGCTCGGGAGCGGTTAAATCAAAAACAGTGATATTGATGATATTGCCTTGCACTGAATTACTGCTGTTATCTGCGGGTATATAGCAATTTTCCGGCAGACTTAGCAATTGTGCATTTTGTTGATCGAAACGGATCATCGGTAAAAAATGTTGTGCGGATAAGGCCGCAACCTGTTCTTCGTTTGATTTATATTCATCCTTTGATGCAGGGGCTGGAAAAGTTAATTCAGGTCGGTTGGGATTATACGAACTAACCACATACAACTTATTATCAATACGACGACTTTGTAATAAATAACCTTCAATCTCAATGTCTTTTGTCAGCGTTGGCGTCGCTGGTACGCTGGTATCAAAGGCAAGAATATGCAGAGTGTGTCTGGATTGATACTCGGCTATCCCCCAATCATCCGCGGCCTCATTATAATTGTACTCACTGGCAAAAACAGTCAATTGCTGATCATCCAAATACATAGATTGAAATTCATATTCATCAGAAGATTCAATACGACTTATTTCAGTGGATTGATTGTTTTCGTTGGTCTGCATGATGCGAACGTAGGAATTTTGCGAGTACCAGGGAGTATCGACTGCCGGCTCTGTGGCTAACGCATCAGCAGCAATAACTCCGCCGACGTCGCCACCGCCAACACCACCAATGCCAATATAGGCAAAGTTTTGATTGGCGATAATATATAAGTTTTCACCATCATATTTTACCCGGTCAGCTTCATCGATACCGGCTTCTATGGTATTGGTTTCTGAAAAGCCGGGATCGGCCACACTGGAATCAGTTGCTGCGCTTTCTGCTGCCATTGGTGTGGATGTTGAGCCATTAAAATAATACCTATTGGCCGAGTAGAGCATACCATTTCGAAGATTGGTTAAGGTTTCCTCAGCATTATTGGCATGGCGAAACCCTTTTGTCGAGGCACTAGGAGCTTCGAGCTCTATCACCGTAGAACCATGTTTTTCGTCACTGCCACAACTTGCCAGTAATAAAATTAATATCAAAGGGGTGAATAATTTAACTCTATTCATTTAGATTTCCATTCTTTAGTGTTAGTCCTAAGCTCAGGTTAACCAATAACATGCTGCTTGTCACGGTTCTGCTACTAGCTACTGTGCTGATGCCAATGACAACAAGAAATTCATCGCAATAAAGGGCAATAAAGTTGATCTAGATCAATTTATCTATTTTGAAGCGTTGAAAGATTGCTGGGAAATGTTGCTAGTACTAGCTGAGCAACGTAAACAACGTGAAATAGACCCAACCATGGAATTGCTTAAGCAATGTGCAATAGAGGCCGAACAAGATGAACAGACTTCTGAATATGTCACCAGACAATTTCAATCGATGAGCAGTTTTATGCAAACCATGGATGTTTGGTATCGTCAAATGCGAACCATGGACAGAAAATTATTAGAGCGCTTTTTTAAGCTAGGTTCCAAATTAGTGTTTTGGTTAGGCAAAAAATAGCAACCAGGTAGCGGAAAAAAATTATTTGTTCTTTTCTGTCTTAACAGAAATTAAAGAAATCAAAAGCTAGTGAGTATTGATTGCTACTGGTTTCAGAAAAAAATTTATAAAAATATAAGGTAGGCAAGATGAATACAAATAAAGAACGAGGGTTTAATTTACCGTCCTTGGGCAACACCATAAGAAGCTTATTTACCGGCTATTTACTGGTGATCGGTATCGGACTATTAGTCGCCGGTGGGCAAATACTTTTAACTCATGGCATGGCCGATGGCAAATTTGGTTTGTCGATTGATGACGTGGTGTACAGTTATTATGGCGATAGGCAAAGCAGTAAGCTGGAAAACAAATTAAATGGTTCGATGCAAGATAAAGCCGACCGGGTGGTTAGGCAAGATATCATCAAATGGGTGAGAGAAGGGGCCGATAAACAGCAATGGGATGTAAAAATAGAGGCGCATTTCAACAATAATTGTTTTTAATTATCGATGTGATGTCCTGGTGGTTAACCAAAATTCATCCGGGTTTTGCCTGGTTAACGATTATCTCTGGCCTAGGTTACACGGTAGCTTCAGCATATATGTGGTATACCTCATTAGTGCAAATGTGGTGGTATCCGTTTAAAGGTAAAGGTAGCTCTGAGTCACCATGGTTTGACAGAGATTAACAAAGTCTCTGCTATAGCCTTTGTTAAGCGTGATTGGCTAATAGCGAATTAAATTATACAAATTTATCATTAGTTGGCGATAAACCTATTCAAAGCTTCTATCTGAATTTATAATCTATAGTATTAACCATTGTCAGGAAAAATCATGAGTATATCGGTAGAAGAACAACAGAATAACCCACTGCATGGGTTAAAATTAGAAATATTACTCAATGAGTTAGTAGATTACTATGGTTGGGAAATACTTGCCGTAGCAACCAACATTAACTGTTTTCAAAAGAATCCAAGCATAGATTCAAGCTTAAAGTTTTTGCGAAAAACCGATTGGGCACAGGAAAAGTTGGAGGCGTTTTATTTATACAAGTTTAAACACTTACCTCGCCCGAATGACAGCCAATACGATTTACCGCCGCGACAACGCATAATTCCACTGGATCAAACTCCTGGCGAGCCAATGGAATTAACGGTAGAACTATTGCAAACTCTCAACGAAAGAAAGGCGGAACGAGCCGCGAATTTTCGAGGAAACTCCAGAGGCAGTTCTAAACCGCGCTCGGATCGCCCTCAGCGTTCAACCTCAAGAGCGGATAACAAATCGAAATCAAGTTCATCAACCGATCCGTGGGCGAATTTTAAATCAGAAAATGAATAAATTATTGTAAACGTTTTGCGATATAAACTCCGTGACAATTTGCTGTTGACCGTTTATCGAATAATTGCAAGAAAACCCCGTGATCAGAGCGAAGCGAAGTCGCGGGGATGAATTGCTTGACTACTGTATAAATACTTAGTAGTCTACTTGTGCGGCTGGGATAGTCGTGCGGGTTAAGCCCAAAGCGCAGCAGAAATTCCTCACTAAAACGAAAGTCTGGATGATAACCAAGTTCAGTTTAGGTCGGGATCTGCGAAAAAACATTAAGCAACTTACTGTTGCTTTTGAAGCCCGGTGATCTTTAGTCGCTGGGTAGTTCACGACTTGCTCTCAAGGTTTAAGTCTCAAGGTTTAAGTCTCGAGGTTTAAGTCTCGAGGTTAAAGTCTCGAGGTTAAAGCATCGACATTAAAATACTGAACGAAAAGATGATTTACCACTACGGCGAGAAGAGCGACGATGTCTCATCCGTGAATGCAACTCACGGCGTTTGGCATCTAGCCAATCATCTCGAGTAATCGTTTCATCACCGGCCCTGTCTTGTTCGCGTAGTCGATACGCACAGAACTCATCGAAAGCCTCAATATCGTCTTTTAAATCTTCAGCCACTAATTCGATCATAATGGCATCATCTAAAAAGCCGAGTACCGGAATATCGTCAGGCACTAAATCTTGCGGATCACTAAAGTAGGCTAAAGCACTTAATACATCGGCGCGCTCCTCACTCGGAATTTTCCATTCACTGTCTTCAATCATCGCGATCAAGGTTTCTAATTTTTGAATTCGCTCACTAACAAAGGCAGGAACATTGCCTTTCACATCTTCTATAAGGGTTTTAGCATTCGCTAAAATCACTTGCTCAGTTAATGATTTTGCCCCATCTTGAGCTTTGCGCATAACCCCACGAAAATGCTCCAAATCTGATTCTTTTAATTCGAAGGTAACTTCAAACGCCATTATCGTTCTCCTAATTATGGATGTCGTTTATTATAATTTTCTATTATTAACCCCTTAAATTTAACAGAGAATTCACAATAAACCACCCTCTACAGCGCATATATTTTAATTTTTTTGTTTAAAAGTATGAATCAGTTATTTTTTGTTCAATAATAAAATCAATTAAGTTGAATAAATTATTGTAATTACTCCATTTATGTTCACATTACGGTGAATTTATCAGGCGTTGATTACTCAGGTGTTTTTATCCTTATGGCGAATACGGAAATACAAGATCCACAGTTAAGTACTGCGTCTGCAGTGGCTGAAGAAAAGTCGATTTGTAGCAATTGCAAAGCACAGCTAAATGGCCCTTATTGTGCTCAATGTGGCCAAGATTCAGAATCGACGATAAAATATTTCTGGTTAGTTATGTTGCACTTGCTTGACGATATCTTTAGTTTCGACTCTCGGGCAAGCCGTACCATTTGGCCATTATTAACCCGTCCGGGTTTTCTTACCAATGAATATATTCTCGGCCGAAGAGTGCGTTATGTGCCACCGCTAAGGCTGTATTTATTCATCAGCATCATCTTTTTTATCACTTTGAAATTTTTTGCCGTCAGCGAAAATGGTAACCTTATTAACAATGATGAAAGCGCGCTTAGCCAAGTGACGACTCACATTAGCGAATTAGAGCAACAACGCGACCTGTTGCTCAATGATGAAGTCCAAGATGAACCACCTCAGTCAGAGGCGATACAGCAGGTTTTGCAAGAATTGGAAAAATTTACTGGTTACCAAACCGATCTTGGCAACGAAAGTAATAAAATACGAAAGGCGATAGCAGGCGAACTTATTGACCTGGAATTTCGGCAAATTAATTCGGCTAAACCGCTAAAAGCAAGCCATCAAGAGCAATACAACAATTTGACCAGACAACTCGCCAAAGTGAGAAATGGAAAACAGGTGAGTCTACTGAATATTGGCAATAATGGTGATGGCACCTTGTCATTTCCATTTTTGTCGGAAGAAAAAAATACCATTTTGAACGATTTTGCTAGCCAGTTAGAGAAAAAAGCTTCGAAAGCGTTTCAAAGCGATACCGGCCCTTTGTTAGAACAAGTCATAAGTAAGTTACCGCAATTAATGTTTGTGCTGTTACCACTATTTGCCGCCTTACTGAAAATTATGTATCTGTTTTCCAGGCGTTTCTATATGGAGCATTTAACCGTTGCCCTACATAGTCACAGCTTTGTGTTTTTTACTATTTTACTACTTGAAATTATTGATATGGTACAAGATCAGCTAGTAACTACCTTGCCGTGGTTAGATACAAGTTTAAATGTTGTGGCTATTGGCCTGCTGGCGTGGATACCTGTTTACTTATTCATCATGCAAAAGCGTATCTATAAGCAAGGCTATGTGTTGACGACAGTTAAGTACGCTATTGTTGGTATGGCTTACACCGGGTTAATTAGTATTACTGCCATGGTTGCCTTTGTTTGGGGCCTAACAGACCTGTAAATAGAAGATAAGGCAAATAATTACCAATGATAACCATAACCAATTGAATAGACATTAGCACCTTGGTTTTTCTTTTCAAAATCCGCATTAGAATAATGGATTAACGATAACGAAAATTGGTGCTTGTGCTTATAGAGCAAACTGAATTCAAGTTTATCTTCAAATAACCAGCGCGTTCCTAATTCTCGATAGCCCCAATTTATGCCGTCATGATAACTGATGCCAATACCGGCAGCGATGAATAAATCCAGGTTGTTTGACACCCTAGCGAATTGATATTTGAATAGGGGGGTTATCGAAATGCCCTCAATATCGTCATACCAGTCGTCACCAAACGAGCCCCATTTTTTACTGTTATCCCGCCATTGCATATACGAAAATTCAACATCGACAGTAATATGATTTTGTTCTAAAAACTCTATCTTTGTCGAAAGGGGAATAATATAAGCAATCCTGAATGCGTCATTGTAATCATAACCGGAATACCTGGGGGGCGACTGGCCGACAGACACTGAAACGCCATTAGCGATACTCAGAAAAGAACATAAAAATAAAATTACAGATAATGTTAATTTCAACGCTGAGTTTCCCTTCAGTTGGCTTCTTATACCAATTTGTTTTAGCCATTAAAAATGATCAGATAATTAGTCAACTTGGTATTATTGTTTATGTTTAGTATATGGCACTTTTACCAAGGCTGAACTTTTGTTGTTCAACAGACCCTAATTCATTAGGTTTTTCCGTTTCACCTGAATGAAGGTAAATGTCATATTTTAATGTTCTGGTTATTCAGTCTGTTAACTCAAAAAGTTTTAACTGTGGTATCTTATAATTTAAAGATATAGGATGATTTAAAAGACATTAGCGGTTTATTGTTGGAATAGATAATTGAAAAATATTCTTACTCAATTAAAGCAACGACAGGTATTTAAAGTTGCAACCATTTATGCGGTAGCGGCCTGGCCATTGATCCAAATCGCAGATTTGGCGGTGCCAGCATTGGGTTTGCCAGATAGTGTGATGACTTTGTTATTAAAAATATTCATCATCGGCTTTCCCATCAGTCTAATTTTTGCCTGGTTATTTAACTTTACTGCCCATGGCATTGTTCGCGCTGATGACCAGGACGATGCTGAACAAGGTAATGCCAAGAAGGTTAATATCCTCACTACTTTTTCGGTGGCAGGGGCTCTCGTTTTGGCCGTCTTAGTAACACTTGCAAGCCAATTAATGTTCGATAACCAAGTAACCGACAACGAAAGTGCCGCGAGTCCTGCAACTATTCCACAACCGCCGAGCGATAATAAATCGCTTTCAAACAACACCAGAACATCCATTGCCATATTACCCTTCGTACCATTTAGCTCGGATCCGGAAGACGAATACTTTGCCGATGGTATGGTGGAAGAATTGTTAAATTTGCTGGCTAAAATTCCTGATTTACAAGTAGCCGCACGAACCTCGTCTTTTACCTATAAAGGCGTTACCAGTAAATCGATTGTTGAAATAGGGAAAGAGTTAAGCGTTGATACTATTTTAGAGGGAAGTATTCGCAAAAATGACACCTCCAATAAAATTCGAGTTACCGCGCAACTGATAAAAGTAAGCACCGGTGAGCATTTGTGGTCAGAAACTTATGATCGAGAATATCGCGATATTTTTCAAATACAAGATGACATTGCCAGAGCCGTTGTTGATAAAATGAAAATTACCTTACTGGGTGATACGGCAACTTCACACTTTGTGGTCGGCACCGAGAACGTAGATGCAATGGTTGAATATGGCAAAGGACAAAAAGAGTTATCCCACCGTACCGTACCGGCCATTAAAAAAGCCCTGACTCATTTCCGTCAGGCGATCACTGAAGATCCCAATTATGCTCGAGCCTACGTAGGTATTGCCGACGCAAATGTTTTATTAGCATTATACGGCTCTATGCCGGAATTACAGGCAAGGACTGCTGCCCAAGCAGCCGTTAACAAAGCCCTTAGCCTTAATGAACATTTAGGTGAAGCTTATGCTTCTCAAGGTTTGTTATTAACCGCGTCCGATAACGAAAAGGCCGAGCAGGCATTTAAGCGGGCTATCGAACTAAATCCTAGCTATGCCATGGCCTATATGTGGTATGGCACGTTACGGCGCGATCAGGGTGAGATTGCCAGCGCCCATCAATTGTTTGAACAGGCGTTTGAGCTGGATCCAAAATCGCCGGTCGCCGCCTACAATGTGGCTTGGTGCTACTATCAAGCCGGCTCTGAAAGCAAAGCGATGGATTTGTTTTCTCAGATTATCGGTAATGATCCCTATTACCCAGGAGCCTATAATTTAGTCGGCGATATTTTGAGAAACCGTGGACGTCTTGATGAGTCGATCGCTATGTATCAAAGAGCCCTTAAAGTCGATCCGATAAACAAGAGCGCAGTTCAAGGGTTGCTGCTAGCGAATATGGATATCAATAGTATTGAAGCCACCGAGTTCTGGTTCACCTATGTTGAACAAAACCCATCGCTGTTAAGTGACAGTGAAACCGTGCTGATGAGAGCACGGTTTTATGCCGCACAAGGTGCTCTCGAGCAAGCCATAACTTATTTAGAACAGGTTAAATCCACCGATGGCCACCAGGGAATGAATTTATATATTCAGGGCGAGTTAGCATTTTATCAACAAAATTACAGTGCCGCCGTTAGCGCATTTGAAACCTTGAAAAATGCGCAAATGAGAAATAAGAATTCTTTTTACCACCTGGCCGACGGACAAGCGGCACTGCATTTAGCCTTTGCCTATAAACAATTGCAACAGCCAGAAAAAATGACGGCTTTGCTCACGGAATTCACTCTGTTTTTACAACAGAGTGTGAATAAAATGGCCAAAAACCCAGCGTATTATTACAACATGGCGGCGATTAAAGCGTTGCAAAATGAGGAAGCAGAGATGTTTAGTTTCCTTCAGGGGGCAATAGACGCAGGTTGGGTGCAAGTATGGAATGCCAAAATAGAACCGATTTATAAGCAGCTAAGTGATAAAGCGCAGTTTGAGCAGATGGTTGCTGAAGTCGATGCCGAATTAGCTCAGATGAGAGTTAAATTAAAAAATAAGAGATGAGCAAGCCCATCTCTTATTGGTATTAATGCAGTTAGAAAGAATAAGTGACACTAACAACCGTTTCTTTATCTGCGTGTTCGGTACCGTCAGGAACCTCTTCAGTGTATTTTATGTTATAGCTTAACTTTAAAGAGATTTGACCAATCACCTGCACTTTTATCGCCGTTTTAGAGTAGCTAATGGTGTTTTCATCGCCCATTTCTGTACTGAGTAACTGAGTAAAGGTCCCGGTTTCTGAAAACTTCCAATCGACTAAAGTCGATAATCGAACGATAGTTTCTTTTTCATCGTCTAACAGTGGATCTTCAAGTTCTCCAGCACGGTAACCGACACCGCCTTCAAGATCCCAGTCAAAGGTCTCAAGATCATATACATTCCAACCTAAACCCGTGGTAGCCGTGTATTGATTGTCGTAACCACTAAATTTATCTTCTTCATAAGATAAACGACCAAAAATGTAGTTCTTTGGGGTAAAATTATATTCTAGGCGAGTGAATGCTGAATATTTTTCGGCCGTTCTTTCTTTCTCTTTTTCCGAATTAAGTCCTTCAACATGACCAACAAATTTCCAGGGCGCGCTTTCCCGCAGTAAATTAAATTTACCCACGGTAGTGGTTTCTTCGGTATTACCGGATAAGTTTGTGTAACCAAACTCGATATCGCCGGACCAAAGTTGCTGTTTTTCAGTGGTTTCTGCTGAAAGTGCTGAGGTAGACACTAAAAGCAAGGTTAATGGTAGTAATTTGAATGTCATGATGATCCCTGATTGACTCGATCCATTAGTTTTATTTTATTTCGAGGGATCATAAATGAAAATAGACCTTGTGGAAACCCCAACCGATAATCACTGAATAAGAGCTCAAAAATATCAGAGATGATAAATTTATCGAATTCGTTGAGAAAACCCCGTGATCCGAGCGCAGCGAAAGTTGCGGGGATGAATCGATAAACTAACCTTGCTCTTGAATGTATTTACGAATTGTTTCAGCAGAGGCATTGCCAACAGAACAAGAAAAATAGCCTTCAGACCAAAAAGTATTTTCTTGCCAAAATTGCCTTTTGAGTTGTGGAAATCGGTTCCAAAGCAACTTGTTCGATTGTTGCTTAATTCTTCTAACGTGTTGCCCTATCGCGTATCTATGCGAGATTTTGATGAGTATATGGATATGTTCTTTGTCGATTTCCATTTCCTCAATAACAAAGTCCGAATTTGACAAACGCCTAATGTACAGTGGTCTATACAGTGTATGAAAAAAATGCTCAGATACAACTTTCGGCTCAAACCGACAGCAGAACAAGAAGCCAATCTCGTGGAGTTTGGGTCATACGCTCGTGGCGTATGGAACTTGTTGCTATCTGAAAATATGCGTCGATATCGCTACGATAAAACCTTTCTGATTTACAACGAAATGGCTGCTCTCATTAAAGAGCTCAAAACGTTTGAGGAGTTTTCGTGGCTCAAATCATTCGACTCAGCCGCAGCGCAGCAAGTCGCTCTCGATCTTGAAACTGCCCTTAAAAACTCATTCAACAAAGGCAAATTACAGCAGTTCCCAACGTTTAAAATCAGTTTTAAACAAAAGAAATTGCACAATGATAGCTATCGTTCAGTCAACACGAATGAAAACATTCGAATTGAAAATAAATGCATCACCATTCCTAAAATTGGTGCGGTTGAAATTGTTCAGCATCGTGAACTTGCCAGTAAAATAAAGTCAGCAACCTTTCAAATACGCCATGGCAAATGGGAAGTTTCGCTAACACAAGAAGTAGAATGC
>MABC01000078.1 GCA_002162925.1 Thalassotalea sp. 42_200_T64
AAAAGTATACGCTTAGGCGTGAAGAATAAACGCCTTAAAGCTGGATGGGATGATGATTATATGATGAAAGTGCTCACTGTTGGGTTAACAACTGTATAATTTAGACTCGTTTGCCCTAGGGGATGATAGGCGCTATTGGTGTCCATCAATTTGATGACTTAACGGATGCAGAAGAAAGGGATGAATTCTTATTGCTTGGTGAAGATACTTCATTAGCTTATGGTGCTAAAATATTATATTCATACAAGTTTTCAGGCACGTTCGATTCTGGTTGGTTTTTTTCTTCAGGGTTAGGTTACGGGAAAAGTGACGTTAAAAGCGATGTTATTGTTGATCTAGGATTTTCGTATCATTTTTAGCTATAAGGCATTTAATATCTTACACGTAACTGTTGGCTGAGTTCGGCTTCGCTTCACATTTTAGCCAACTATTATAAGCGCCTTATTTGGGCGTTGGTTTTATCAAGGATGCTGTTAAATTGAAAAATTTATTAATTTTCATAATTATTTGTGTAGTAGCTTGGCAATTCTTTTTTAAAGATAGTGCCATGGTTGAATCATCTAAAAAAGTGCGGTAACTGAATTTTCAAATAGCAGTGCGATGCAAACTTTAGCTAAAGCCAAAGAAATAGCTAAACCTAAAGCCGTTTACAAATGCGATGGTAGACAGCACTGCTCTCAAATGAATTCATATGAAGAAGCAAAATACTTCATTCAACATTGTCCAAATACTAAAATGGATGGTGATAATGATGGTATTCCATGCGAAAGACAATTTAATATGTAGAGGTGCATTTAAGCCCCTGAATCAATACCGGCTGTGTTTCACCTGCTAAGTTTGAGGACGCGTATCGTTCTGAACTACAAGCTGTCGAGTGAAAGGCGTAAGTCCAGTTCTTATAATAAAGCGGAGGAAATGGTAGTTAATGGGAGACAATCAAAGTCAATTGAATAGCAATTATGACGATCAAGGTTACTTTGTAATTAGAAATTATTTTAATGCGTCTGAAATTTCAGTACTTAGAAAAATAATATTAAAATTTCATCAGTTATGGAAACATGACAACGCAAATTTCTATCAGCAGGAAGCTTTCAATTCTTCTTTAATTACCGGAAGTAAGTACTTAGAGTTCGACGATCGGGTGATGCTTTTTAATTTTATCAGTTCAAAAAAAATAATGAATGTTGTTGAATCGCTTATACCGGCTAATCCAGCCTTTATGAATACTCAATTATTTTTTAACCCTTTTAATCGTCAACAAAAAGATTTTTGGCACCGAGACTGTCAATATGATCATGACGTTGAAGATCAAAAAAAAGCCATTCATGACACTCAAGTATTACATTTGCGCGTTCCTTTATTTGATGAACTCGGCATTGAGCTAGTTCCTGGAACGCATAAGCGTTGGGATAGTGATGAAGAATTTGATGTGCGACAAGAAGAAAAAGGGAGAGTGAGTAGTGAAAATCTCTCTACCGGTAAGAAAATTAAGTTAGCCGCTGGCGACTTATTACTTTTTTCGGCTGATATGATCCACCGTGGTCTATACGGATTGGATCGGTTAGCGTTGGATATCTTAGTTTTTGATTCGGCGGCCAATTTTGTTGACTATGTCGATGACGATTGTTTGCCGGATATTTCAATGCTGGATAAAATTGTCGATCCAAGGTTATTTATGAATACAATCCAATTAAAGTCGAGCGGTCAGATAAATAAGTAAGACGCCCACTGTAACACTGTTTTTAGCTACGAAAAAATGGCTATATTCCATTTGAGTGAGGGGGATATTTTTCGAATGAAAATTACCCGCATGTCCAAGTTGTTTACTTACCGCCTAGAGTTACGGAGTCTTAGCGAACTGCTGATACCATTCGACTTCACTAATCAAGTCTTTCGTCGATTCTAATTGGTCAATAAAAGTTAGCCCGTTCAAATGGTCTAATTCATGCTGGAAAATACGAGCAATAAACCCGGTGAACTCTTTTTTATGCTCATTATCTTGTTGGTCAAAATAACGTACCGTGATCTGACTATGCCTTGGCACTAAGCCACGCAGACCCGGTACACTTAAACAACCTTCCCAGCCTTTTACTTTCTCACTCGAACAATGCAATATTTCAGGATTAATGATTGCTGTTGGTGCCATTAAGGGCGCGTCGGGGTACCGTGCATTGGGTTGAGAACACATAATAAAAATGCGCACACTGTGATGAATTTGTGGCGCGGCAATACCGACACCTCCGGCTTCTGACACCGCCAACATCATTAGATCAATTAATTGCTGGCATTCATCATTAAGTATATTTTCAACCTCAGCCGCTCTTTGTCTTAATACCGCATGGCCTAATTGAGCAATGGAATATGTACTGCTTTTAGCTTGATTCATTTTGCTTTAGTCTTAATTGTCACTTCAATATTTTTACTATCGCCCGCAAACCATTTTTGCACGTAGATAGACCCCAAAACAGGTGGCATCCCGTTTTCAGCTACTTCTTTATAGCGAATACTGTTTTTATTGAGCTTTTCAAATTCGAATTTAATTACTTTCTCAGACACAACTAGTTCAACCTTTATTTAACGTATCCACTGCATTGTATAAGTGCTCGTAATCATTTGCTATATATTCAGCCTGTTTTAATGCTCGTAAGTGAACTCTAGTGTTCATAGTTGTTAGTCTGTTATCAATTAGATATATAAATTCTTCAGCTAAGTTTGCTAATTGATTTTACCAAAAAATAACAATTCAAAAATCATACACTATACTGATTTATTCATTAAATAATTACTTGAATGTTTATTATCATACTTTCATTAGGAGTATGAGTGCTTTTCTATGGAAAGTGATCGGAACACACTAAGAATAAAAAAGGAAAGAAAATGAATAAATTATCTCTACCTATAGTTGTGCTATCTCTTATATTTTTAATTTTAACCAATGTAAGTGTTGCCGCAACAGTCACCATAGATGCTAATGGTGTTAAAACAAGAATTTATGCGGGGGGAGCAGGTTGGGTTGATACCGGGGCAACTAAAGACTTTGAACTGGCGAATAATTCAGAACATTACATCACTATTGGCTGGGCTGGTAATGGTGTTAACCGCTTTTTAATTAATATAGATGAAAATGGGGTTGTGTCATCTGATACGACAAGAGCAACAATTGTTAATAATAAAATCACTTTAAAAACGTCGTTGATTACAATTGACCCTGAAAAATTTAAAGGAAGGTATCATTTTTTTAGGTATCTTTCAGGCATACAAACTATAGCTGTTGTTCCTGCCGGTACGGGTTCTATGGATGAAGGGAGTCGATATTCAATCGGTAATGGTACCGGAGGATTTAGGATCGAAATTGAGGTAACAGCCGATGGAAATATATCATCAGATTCTACAAGGTTAATGCTTGATGGTAGTAAACTTACTTTTATTACTACCCCCATTGAAGTAGAGGCAGGGTTATTTAAAGGAATCTATGGTATAGGAAAGTCTAGCCGTGGGAATAGTACAATCCATCTTATTAAAGGGGGGACTGGAGAGATGGATATTGGAAACAAATGGAGTTTGGGTAATGGTTCCTGGCCTTGGATAACGTATGTTTATGTCGATGAAAATGGTCATTTATCATCAGACTCAACACGGATCACGGTGTTAAACAACCAAATGACATTGTTAACGACCCCTATTGAAGTAAATCCAAATTTATATTTGGGACAATATATGATTACCGGCAATCACTTTGGAGCACAAACAATTCATCTGATCCGTGCGGGTACTGGTGAAGATGATTTCGGTAATGTTTGGAATCTGAGTAATGGCACATGGCCTTTCCGAACCAAACTCCATTTAGATCATGAAGGTAATGTAACTTCTGACTCTACTCGAGTTAATGCCGAAGGTAATAATATAAGCTTAAATACGATACCAATAACAATTACCCCTGGGGATTATTTAGGAAATTATACATTGGCTGGAAAGCAATGGTCTGGTGCGCAAACCTTAAATTTGATGCCCGCAGGACATGGAACGGATGATTCAGGTAGTAGCTATCGAATCAACATTAATGGCTTAGGATCAACAACCATTAACATCGAATCACCTTGTGCAATATTACCCGCAGAAAATGTTGTTATTGGAGAAGGAGAAGAAGCCATTAGCCTGAATATTTCCTGTGACACCCCAATTTTAGATTCTGATGAAGATGGTGTTGCCGATTCAGCTGACAACTGTCCGCTAATGGCTAATTCAGATCAATTAGATCAAGACGATGATGGGCTTGGTAATATTTGTGACTTAGATCTTGATGGTGACTCTATCGACAACAACATAGATAACTGCCCTGATTTTTCTAATATTGATCAAAGTGATTTAGATGATGATTTGATTGGAGACCCATGTGATGATGATATCGATGGTGATACTATCCCTGATGCTGTAGATAACTGTTCCTTAATAACAAATATTAACCAAGCTGATAATGATTCTGATGGTGCTGGTGATGTTTGCGATGTTGATGATGACAACGATAGCTTTGTTGATCTCGAAGATAACTGTCCAAATCATAGTAATTATGATCAACTAGATTCTGATTATGATGGCGCTGGAGACATTTGTGATAGTGATATTGATGGTGACGGAATTGGCAACGATTTAGATCTTTGCTTATTAACACCGATAAATACAGCTATTACGCAAGATGGTTGTAATGCAGAGCAGCATATCGTCAAAGAGTGTTCTATTGAAAATTCACCTAACCATGGTAAATACGTTAGTTGTGTTGCTAAAGAAGCCAAGAGCTTAGTCGACTTAGGTTTAATTAGTCAAAAAGAGAAATCACGCTACGTCACACAAGCAGCGCGAAATAAATAGGTTGTCAAAAGAGTTAAGTCCATTAATTGCTACTTAACTCTTTTGCTGTCATCAAGTATCTAGTCTTTTAGAAAGAAGCATCTCAAAATTAAATGTTAAATGTCAAATGTCTGTTAAGTGTAAAGTAACAGGCATTCAGGCATTTAGTGAACTACCCAGCGACTAAAGATCACTGGGTTTTCTCTATGCCATTCGATAAATTTAAAAAAAGCTCACTGTCTATTTGTTTGATTTTTATATTCTTTGATTGTCTTATTTATTTCATGCAATACCATGAGGTGTGCAATTTACGAAAATCGGCCATTGGTTTGCAGAAAGTTTGAGCTGGGTTGAACGTAAAGATAATATGTAAAATATGGTCTAATATGTATATAATTTCACCGGGAGAAACTCATGAATTTATACAAAAACAGATCTGTATCCAGGTTATTTCCACTCTTCATTATGTTCTGCCTTATCAGTATGCCTCTTTTGGCCGTTCAAATTCCGGATCCTGATGCATCCCAAAAAGCGGCAATAGATAAAATGCATCACAAACTGCATATTGATCAGGCCCCCTTTAAAGCACAAGAAGTGCAGGCACTTAAAGAACTCAATGAAATGACCATCCTTGATGATGTTAAACTTGAAAAAGTTAATGTCAAAATTGAGGAGCTTATGGCGGCAAAAACACAGATCATGCGGCTGAGATATGAACACCTGATCGAAATGCGTGCAATTCTTTCCGATGCGCAAAAAGTACCATACGACAAGAACGTATTAAAGCGATCGGCTGTTAAGTAATAAATAATCAGCCCTTGGAGTGAAAATTATCAGTGAGAGGAGAAAGTCTTTTAGTTTTATGGAGTTGTTGATGAGCAAGCACTATATGCATTGCGCTTTTGAAAACTATAATAATTATTGCTCTAACCTCTAACCTCTAATACTTTACACATTAGGGCTACTGGCCAGGTCTTCTTGTACTGAACAATAAATGAGTATTTCACTTCATTTCTTTGGCAAAGAAGACCGTGGTTTTTTTAGATTTTTTTCTCCATTTTCAAGCGCTTAACTTCTTCTCGAAGCTAATAAAAAAGACATATATGGACGCCCCCCAACTTTCAAGTATTATTTCCCTGTACAACTGACATTGCTGTCGCGCGCATTCTCCATCAGCGGATGGACTCAGCTAAACATTTTTAATGGATTCTGATAATATTGTTGCATGTCAGATATTTATGTAAAGCAACTCGCGCAAATAGATGCTCGTCTTAAAATACTTAATGAAGAGCGTCTTGCGCTGTTTAATGAGCGTAAGGCGATAATTGCACAGCATGAAGCTACTTTGGCTCAAAATTTTAATCTGCACGCTTCACCCGAATCAAAAATTGAATTATTTCTTTCATACTTCAAAGGTCGCGGAGACATTTACCCGTTTAGGTGGGAGTCTAAAAATGGCCGGAGCGGTTACTCGCCAGCTTGCTGGAATGAATGGCAGCCTAAAATTTGCAACAAACCGAAAATAAGTTGTTCCGAGTGTACAAACCAAAGATTCAAAGCACCTGATCATCAGGCCATTTATGGGCATTTAACAGGCGCTCAAACCATAGGTGTCTATCCACTTTTAACTAATAATTCAACTTACCTGTTAGCGGCTGATTTTGATAAAGAAGACTGGTTTGATGCAGTTACAGCATTTGCTACAACCTGTGAATCATTAGAGGTTCCCTATTTATTGGAGCGTTCAAGGAGCGGTAATGGTGGACACATATGGATCTTTTTTTCAGAAGCGGTGACGGCAACTGATGCAAGACGATTAGGTAATGGCTTGCTCCGTAAAACAATGGATCTTTATCCATCACTTTCTTTTGATTGTTTCGATAGGTTGTTCCCCAACCAAGATGTGATGCCCGAAGGCGGTTTTGGTAATTTAATTGCGTTACCTTTGCAGTTTGAACCGAGAAAATACAGCAACAGTGTTTTTATTAATAAAGAAGGTATTGCCTATAATGATCAGTGGGCGATCTTAGCCGCAACAACAAAACTATCAAAAGAGCAGCTTCACCAACACCTAAATCAATTGGATGATTATGCCCAATTAACCTCTGAAGAGGGCGCTAAGGTAGAGCCTTGGCAAAAATTAGAACGAATAGAATATGTTGAAATAGCAAATTGTCCACAGCAGTTAACCCTGACATTGGCCGATCAACTTTATCTATCTATCGTTGATATGCCTGGAAAGCTCACATCCACATTAAAGCAATGTGCAGTCTTTTCAAATCCTGAATTTTACAAACGACAAGCTCTACGTTTATCGACTATTGGCACAAGTCGTTACATTTGTGCGGCCCACATAGAAGATGGCTACCTTATTCTACCAAGAGGTTGCTTAAGCGATGTGATAACAATCTTATCAAATCAGCATATAAAGCTGGAACATAGTGATAAACGTTTTGTTGGTACTCAATTAGGCAAAATTAAGTTTACAGGCAAGCTGAAAAGCCAACAGAAAAAAGCAGTTAACGCTTTATTCGAACAGACAAACGGGGTGTTTGTTGCGTCAACGGGGTTTGGAAAAACGGTTACCGGATTAGCCCTGATTGCCAAACGAAAAGTAAACACCTTAATCTTGGTTCATAATCGTCAATTAGCGGATCAATGGCTAGAGCGGATCAAAGTATTTTTAACAAATGTAGAGGTTGGTTCTTTGTTAGGTGGAAAAGATAAATTAACCTATGAAGTTGATGTGGCAACCTATCAAAGTCTGGTTAGTCGTAATGGATTAGATATTAAACCAGCCATTGAAAAGTATGGACAAATATTAATAGATGAATGTCATCATTTGCCTGCATCAAACTATGAGTGTTTAATAAAATCAGTTAACGCTAAATTTATTTATGGATTAACCGCTACTCCAAAGCGGCAAGATGGGTTAGAAAAGTTAATGCACTTCCAGTTAGGTCCTGTTGTTTACAAAGCTGCCACAACCGCTTGTGGTTTTGAGCAACATGTGAAAGTTACTCAAACCACTACACGCTTTCCACCAGAATGGTTGGTACCTGAAACTAAACCTCATATATCTCAGGTTTATAAGCTCTTGCTCTGTGATCGAGCAAGAAATGATATGATCGTTAAAGGCATAAAACAGTCAGCAGATGACGGCAGAGCTGTAATGGTACTTACTGAACGAAAAGAGCATATTGAATTGCTTGCACAAATGATAGCGAGTAAAGGTATGAAAGTTGTTGAGTTGCACGGTGGTATTTCGACAAAGCAAAGACAGGAACGCATCGCTTTCTTATCGGGTAAAGGGGAGAAAACCCAAGAATGTGAACCTACAGTTATTCTAGCTACAGGAAAATATGTAGGGGAAGGATTTGATTTGCCTCATTTAGATACATTGTTTATTACACTACCTATCGCTTGGAAAGGCATCTTAGCGCAATATGCCGGGCGAATTCAGAGGGAGTGGAGCAATAAGAAGTATATCCAAGTTTACGATTATGTTGATGACTTTCCGACTTTAAAGCGAATGTGGAAGAAACGTGAGAATGGCTATAAAGCACTTGGGTACAAGTTTGATGAGCAGACAGCTCTAGACTTTTAAAACAGAATAAAATAAATATGACAATCACTTATTCTTTTTTTTCTCATTGCTTTATATTTTTTTAGTGTTTTTTTCTCGTTTTTGTTGATTTTAATGTTTATAAATTCTCATTTATGTTTGATAATAGTTAAAGTATTTCTCATTTTTAAAATGAAGTTTTTACTTCTGCCTTGGAGAATCAATGAAATCAGTATTTGAGAGAGCATCAGAATCACTTGTCAAAGCATGGATTGATAAGGAAGAACGCTATCCCTTGTTAATTGATGGAGCTCGTCAAGTTGGCAAATCTTTTTTGATTAATGAAATCATTGCACCTAAATATTATCGTCGAGTTTTGAAACTAGATTTTATGAAACACCCAGAGTTTGAAGGCATCTTTGAGGAAGGATTATCACCGAAAAAAATATTGAAAAATGCCCAGTTACTTACCGAACAAGAATTTGACTCAGAAAGAGATTTACTTTTTTTTGAAGAGGTTGGCTGTTCGCAAAAAGCACTAACATCATTGAAGTTTTTTGCAGAAGATGCGCCTAATATCCATTTAATAGCAACGGGTTCTAATCTTGGGTTAATGAAAAGTTTTCCTGTGGGTAAAACTCATAGGATAAATATGTATCCGTTGACATTCTGCGAGTTCTTAAAGGCGTCAGAACATCGTATGTTAGTAGAATATGTGGAGCAGCCCTTATGCGAAAATATTTCTGAAGTTGCACATAACAAACTAATTAGTGCTTTGCTTGATTATTTCTTCGTAGGCGGAATGCCAGCGGTTGTTAAACAATGGGTTTCAATAAGCGAAGATAATCCGATACAACGTATAAATGCAGTCAGAGAAAAGCAAGCTCTTCTGTTAAAAGACTACCGAAATGATTTTGGTAAATATAGTACAGAGGATAAAACTAACGCACTACATATAGAGAAAATATATAATAGTATGCCACATCAAATTATGGATAATCAGGATGGCAAGTTACCCAAATTTAAATTCAAAGGTGTTATTGGAAAAAGAAATACATCTTATGAAAACTTGTCAGGACCAATCAGCTTTTTAGAGAAAATAAGCCTTATTTCAAGACTCGGATTATTAGAGACTAAAAATAAAGATTTTCCTCATTCCATTTTAGTCAAAGAAAATGCTTTTAAGCTTGTGCCTCATGATGTCGGCTTATTATCTGCGATGGTTAATCTAAGCTATCAAGCAATCAGAGCAGCCAGTTCTAGCTATAAAGGCTTTATTGCGGAAACATATGTGTTAAATGAGATGATGAGTACTATTAGTGTGCCAAGTGAAAATAAATTTTACGCGTTCAAAAGTCCTGGCATAGGAGAGATTGAGTTTGTGCTTTCCATAGGAGCTAACAATAATCTAGTTCCTATTGAGGTCAAGAGTGGCACGAATGATAGAGCTAAATCATTAACTAAATTTGTGGAAACAATGAAACCTGCAAAAGCATATAAATTAACTGGAAAGCTAGTTAATAATAACCCAGATAGAGTAGTACAGCAGCTGCCATTGTATAAGGCTAGAACTATGTATCTAGAATTAATGGCGAAAAACTAACAGGTAACTCTAATTAAAATCATAGTTATTGATTAAGTGCTAGCAATTTTATTTCATTATCTCGTCGCCAATTTAGGGACGCATTTTCATCAATGTATAACGAATAAAAATCATAATTAACATCAATATTTGCCGTGCTACATAATAGCAGAGCAACATCTAAACTTAGGGTATGATCGCCCGCTAACTGTGCTTGTTCAAAAGTACGTTGCGCATGAGCAATAAACTCTTCCATTTGCCGGTTTTCTTTTGCTAACAAGGTTTTAAGATAAGAGTTGTCTGCATTATCGGTTTTAATCGCATCGACTAACGCTTGCGCTTCCGGCAGTCGTTTTTGTTCAATATATTGCATTACCAATTGCTTACGACTCGATTGAGCCACCCAATGGTTGGGTGTCAATTTGGTGAATTCTAAAACTTGCTTTAAATGCGGCTCTTTAGCCAGAGACGTTGGCGCAAATATCGCATAATGGAATGGCACTTTAGCAAAATGATAAATGGGTAATTGATAGTCCTTCATTTTAGCTTCAGCTTGACGAAGATATGAGTATTTATCATCTTCTTGGTGATGTTTGTGTGCCATGATTGAAAGATAAGTGAGTGCATGCAGCTCCCGTGGCTTATCTCCAGCATCAAAAGCCAATTGCGCCGACTTTAATAAACTCGTTTTTATCGCTGCGTAATCGTCATATTTGTGATCTAACCAAGATTGCGCGTGCCAAGCATCAGCTTGACGGGATAAATCATTTATATTTTCAAAAGCTTTGGTGGCTAATGCCAACTTATCGGCGCTGAGTTGATACAAGTCTTTACCGGTTAAAATGGTGCTTTGATAAAGTAGCGCATTCCCTAATTGTTGCCAATCATCTTGAGTTCTTGCCTGCGTAGCCAATTTTTCTGCTAACGCCATCGCTTTGTCGTGCTCTTTTGTTTCTATATAGGTATTAATGAGTTGACCAAGGATAATGCGATCTTGCGGGAACTGTTGATGAGCAAGAGACAGACTCGATTTTTTAAACTCAGGTGATTGCGGGCTACTCAAGAATTGATATATAAATGACTGACGTAAATGTTGTTGTAACTGTTGGATCAGTTCCTCATTAGAGTTGGCAAAAAGCTGTCCTTGCCAGTCAGCATAAGGGCCTTTTAATAAGAAATCGAGGTAAACTTTTTGCTGATATCTTCGTATCTTACCGGTCAATACAAACGGATACCGCTCAGCCAAATTTGGATATTCAAGCTCAGCAGAAGTGAGAAAAGTTGCTGAATTTATGTGCGTTAACTCGGTATACTCAAAAGTGTTATTATCGAGTAAAGTCAGGCTAGTTGTTGCTTGCTGATCAACCATGGGAATATACGCTAAGCGGATGGCAGGAGGATTACTTTCTTCCTCAGTGTTATTTGGCCAATTGGCAAAAGCAATAATGATCACCAACAAACTCAGCAAAAACACGTAACGCCAATAGCCAGTTTGTGCTGACTTAACCGAGGCCTTATCTATTGGTAAATTAGCTACTGGTAAATCACCTACTGGTGTTTCAATTAAAGGTAAAACATCAGCCTGAGGTTTTGTGCTAAGTTGCCATTGATAGCCACGCTTTGGGAACGTTTTAATGGCTTGGCTGCCAAACAAGCTTCTTAAGCTGCTAATGTTTTGAAAAATCGCTTGTTCTGAAACTACTTTATCTTGCCAAACATGGGATAAAATACCTTCTTTGCTTAATACGTTGTCAACGTTTTCAAGTAATAGTGCTAAGACTTTCGCTTCGTTATGACGAATAGCGATAACCTCACCATGTTTCATCAGCACTAAGCTGTCACTGTCAAAGTTGAACTCTTTAAATGTATAACGCATTGTTTTTAATGGTTAAATTTTATTGTTTTAATGTTTGGTTAATGTCTGGTTTACATCTTATCGTATCATTGCTGCAAGCGTTACTAATATATTGAAGATAAAGATAAAGGTGAAGTGCTGGTTTTCAGGGTTTAAATGAATTTAAGTATGTCTAAATGTAAATGCGCAATGTAGTTTAAGCCAACCTTATTCGGGATGAAACTGGCAAAGCTTATATCAAAACTTTCATCAAAACTCTGATCAAAGATGCATCAAAAAATCTATAAAATTTCTATAACGGCGTTTTATAAGTTTCTTATAAGACTATTTTTTCAGGTCTTGTTTTAATTTCCCCAAATAAATTGCAGCAAAAAAAAGCGATTAAATTTACAACAACAATTTAAAGGAAGTATTCATGCAAAAATTATTATTACCCTTACTTATGGTGACCACACTATTTTCGACTGAGCTTATCGCAGCCGATTTTTCTGAAAACATTAAACAAGCGATGTCATCTGATGTTCGTACCGACAAAGATAAAGATCGTGATAGAAACCGAAAGCCGGCAGAAACGTTGAAGTTTTTCGGCATAGAAGATAACATGAAAATCTTGGAATTGGTGCCAGGTGGTGGTTGGTATTCAAAATTACTGGCGCCTGCGCTTCGAGATAATGGTCAATTTTATTTAAGCCTGGGGACGAAAAGGCTCAAAGATTCTCTGCTGCAAAAGAAACCATTTGATAAAGTTCAATTAGTGGGTAGTGAAGGTTACGAGTTTGAAAACCTCGACTTTCAAGTTGACGATCTCGACGCGGTACTGACTTTCCGAAATTATCATAATTTTGATGAAAATGAACGGGCTAGTGTTAACAACGCCGCTTTTAAGGCATTAAAGCCCGGCGGCGTATATGGCGTAGTGGATCACACTCGTAGACATATGCAAAAAAAGAATGATGAAAATGGTCGACGTTTTGATCCGGTGTTGGCGATTAAAGAAATTCAACAAGCTGGTTTTGTTTTAGTCGATTATTCAAATTTACATTATAAGTCAGATGATGAGTTGCGTTATGAAGTGGGTCGTAAAACGGTTCGCGGTAACTCAGATCGCTTCACCTTATTATTCAAAAAACCAGAATAGCAATTTCTCGGTTAATCTCCGCTCCACTAATGGGGTAAATACCAAGTTGATTAAATATCTGCCCATATTTAATCAACTTGGTATAGAAACTCTCCATCAATCAAACTTCATTTCAGTCTCGCGGTAGTAAGAAAGGACCTTAAATGGAACATTGCAAGCAACATTGGATGTTAAATACGCCAATACTTAGGCTTATCTTGTCATGTTCTTTGCCGATATTACCGGCGGTTTTTTTGTTATGTGCTTACGATTTATTTGAAACCGGGTTAATAGCAAGGCTTTGTTCTAGTCATCTTGCTGCATTAAGTTTCAGTGCGCCAGTCACAACGGCAATGACAGGAGCAGCCATTGCTTTTTCGATTGCCACTAATAGTTGGATATGCCGCATTAAATCGGCTGTTAACCGCAACAGTGGTATTGAAGAGCAAAATGCACTGAAAAGTAATTTAGTACGAGCGCTTATTCTAGTCGCAAGTTTAACCTTTATTTTATCTGCATTGTTATACTTACTTTCCCCGACACTCTACCTTTTGCTTGGTACTCAATCTTCTGCCCAACCTGCCATAGAACTTGGCATGACATCGCTGGTGACGAAATACACCGAAATCAGGTTGATCGGCTGGATACCTCTGGTACTGATTTGGCAAATTAACGGTGTATTGCGCAGTTTTGGCTATATCAGACAAGCCAGTGTGTTGTTAATCACCTGGATGTTGGTTAAATCGATTTTAAGTTTTAGCTTGATTGGCGACGGGCAGTGCTCTCAGCTCTTGGATACCGGTATTCTAGGCGCTGGCTATGCTCACTTGATTTCAGATACTCTGTTTGCTTTTATCTCATTAGCGATACTCTTTCGTGACTTGGGTATACAAAAGTACCAAGTGTCAGCGATGCAGTGGAAAAATACTCTCAAGCAAATGTCGGTAACGGGCCTAAATGCAAGCCTGCAACAGTTATACCTGCCTATTACCATTGGCTTACTTACTTTTTATGTTGCTACCATCGCTGAAGACAAAGTCGCACTACTAAGCATAATATTTCGTATCGAGGCATTAGGTTTATTTATTCCGATGGTTTTTACTGCTTCACTACCTGGGCTATTAGCGGCAAATTGGTGGGCAGGTAACCTTGACCGGGTAAAAGCCTTAATTATCCAGGGGGTTGTTATTATTACCATTACTCAAGCACTGCTTGCTGTTGTGTTATACCTGAATGCCGAAATGATTGCTGCTCAAATTAGCCAAAGTAACCACTTACAGCAATATATTCAGCATTACCTTATTTTTGTTCCTGTTAGTTTTATCGGCGCAGGATGCACAATGTTGGCATTGTCATGTTTAAACGCCATAGGTAAATCAGCGAACGCCAGTGTTTTAGGTTTTGCTCATAAAATAGTGCTGATATTACTATTTTCAGCCCTAGGTGGCTGGTATGCCTCAATAACAGGTGTGCTTGTCGGCATAGCCTTGGCTCATATCGTTTCATTGGTGTTAGTTTCCAAGTTATTCATCCGCGCAATATGGCGACAAGAGACAATGAAAGTGAAACAACCCTATAGCTTATTGACGTTATCGAGTGGTGACTAAAATTGCCTTGCAAATTCTACGTTTACTTACGAATGTAACAATGACCTCGAAGTGGTAAAGCCAAACTGGCAATAAAAAAGACAGCCACTGTAACTATAGGCCGTTACAGTGGCTGTCTATTTATCGAATGTTTGGCGAGAAAACCCAGTGATCAGCACAAAGTGACGTCGCTGGGTAGTTCACTTTGTGTGTTTTTTAGAACTTCGAGATCAGCGGCGGTTTCATCTAGCTTAGTTTGAACGACCATTAATTTAGCCATAATATTTTTTTCTTCTATTTTGGCTTTTTTTTCGTTTTCCTGGGATGTTCTAAGTTTATTTTGAAGAATTTCCAGCGTGGAAACTAGTTGTTCCATATCATTCTTTTTATCTAGTTCAGTCAGGTTGTTATTTTTTTCACGATCCACCTTATCAACATGCTCTCTTGAATATTTAATGAAAACTTGAAAACCAGAATATAGAATAAATAACGTTATGGTGACAAAAAACACCGAAAAGAATTGAAATTCATCCATGGCTGTTTTTGCGTTACCGAGTCGCTCAACCACATTACCTGTCGCAGATCCAAAACGTAATAAAAATTGATAATGCCATATCAGCCAAAGCAATGAATAAATACCTAAAAAACTTGGTAGTGAGCGAGGGTTTTCTACAATATTTAAGAACGACCTTAAAAGCTTGGTCAACATAACAATTCCTTTTGTGGGTGAGGTTGTAAAATATGTTTGATATCACTTGAGAATTTAAAGGATAACAATTAAGAGGCTTATCCAACAAGTCATTGGAAAATATATGTGAAATATTTCAGTAAATAAATAACACAGCCACTGTAACTAATAAAAAACAAACGCAAGGTGTGGACTAAAGCAATAAACCTTAAGGTTAGATATTCTTCGTATTGCAATCAGTTTAATTGACCCAAATTGGTTTATATATCAAACGCTCGAATGATAAAATATTCGGGCCATATCTCTTTTACCTGTATTTCCCACTCTTGGTTTACTTTGTCCTCAGCGTCGAGTTTGAGCCAAAATTTTGCCCATTTTTGTACGACTTTTCCAGACTTGCTTAATTTTAGTGGAGCAAAGCGACGTTGGTATTTGCATTTATTGTATTCAATTGTTTCACCATTTTTAATTCTTTTATGTAACAGATCTAGCTGCGCACTAATGGTTTCTATGTCAGAATAAGCAATAACATTATAATCTTTTAAAGAGCGTAGTATCGCGGCTTTTTTCACGCAGACGTCGTTATATGCATCGATATGCGGTGTGTAAACCATCCCCGATAAACCAATGATTGAATTTATTTCTTTATCCGCCAATATTTTTAACGGTTTGAGCTCTTCATTGATGTGGTTTAAGTCAGTTATTGAATACATTTAATTATTGCTGTCTTTAATGGTGGTTTTAGCCAATTGAACGTTTGATATACTATCATTAGAGCGTTTTTAAGGTGAGCTTTACTTTTTTATAACAATAAAAAATGACAGTTTAAATCAAATAAAAATGCTAGGTAATCTATTTATTTTTTAAACTTTGAATTTCTACTACGCATAAAACCAAAACAAAACCGAACATTTTAAGCGTAGAATCACGTTTTGTCACACATGGCCGCACCTTCGCTGCATGTTATAGTGTTTTAGATACACGTTAGTTACACTTCCGTTACACCCCTGTTACGCTTTTGTTGTTATTATTATTATTATTATTATTATTGTTGTTGTGCTTTTGACTTTATTGCCTTCATTAGATTTAAGGATGTTTTTGGTGGTGAATTTTTCTGCAACTGGTTCATGTTTCTCGCTATGGTTATGCTTATCTCTGTTTAATGTTTGTTTAGCATCAAATATTGCTATCTTTTATGGTCACGATTTACCAGTAAATGAACTGTCACTCTATCAACGCGTAGTCGTTCAGCCAGATCAAACATCAACTGAACAATTACAGCAGTTAAGTGCTTACAAAGTTCAGGTATTGTCATATCTGAGCTTAGGAGAACGGCACTCGTCACTATCTTCCAAATCAAAGGGTAAAGTTCTCACTGAAAACCATGATTGGCATAGCCAAGTAATGGACTTAACCGATCCTAATTGGCAAAGCTATGTGCTTGGTCAAGCAAAGCATTTGTTATCACAAGGTTACCAGGGCTTTTTTCTAGACACCCTCGACAGTTATTGGTTAGCACAGCTTAGCGATGAGCAGGTTTTTGCCCAACAGCAAGCGCTTTCTTCGTTAATTTTGCAATTAAAGGCTCTAGGCGCAAGGGTATTGATCCAAAATCGAGGTTTTGAATTACTGTCTGATACTAAAGCTGCGATTGATGCCATCGCTGCAGAATCATTGTTTTCAGGTTATCAAGCCGCACATGATAGCTATCAACTGGTGAATTCATCAGATCGAACATGGTTACTTAAACAGTTTGATAGTGCTCGACAAATGGGGCTGGAAACCATTGCGATTGATTATGTGAAAGATCATTCACAACGAGCAGGTATCGCCAATGAAATTATTGAATTAGGAATAACTCCTTGGGTAGCTGATGGTCATCTGACTCAATTGGGAACAGGCGATTTACGACCGGTCGCTCGTCGGGTGTTGATTGCCTATGACAGCCGGAAGGGGATTTATAGTGAAAGTGTCGCCCACCGATTGTTCGTCCCACATTTAGAGTATCTTGGTTATTTGCCACAGTATATAGATATTGCCAATGGGGAGTGGCCACAACCTGATCAAGCAAGGTATGCCGGAGCGTTATTTTATTTGAGTGCGAGTCAGTATTCTCCACTGTTAGTTGAAAAACTAGCATTGTGGCAGCATCGAATTCCGTTGTTGTTTTTAAATGATATGCCGACCGATGAATTTTTTCTTCAAAAATTAGGTGTCAAACTAACATCAGTAGACGCAGGCTCAGAAATGACATTCATTTCTGAGCCTGGTAAATGGACCTTTGAAGCGAATATTGAGGATTTGCCTAGGTGGTTAAAGCCTGAAACCGCTCTGCTAAATATTAACCCAGAAAATCATGTACAGCTTTCTCTATTGAATAACCAGCAACAAGCTGTGATTGCTTTAACGGGGCGCTGGGGGGGGGCTGTTTTACAACCTGCCTTGTTTTTATCGCTACCTGCAGGACAAAAAAAGTGGTTGCTCGATCCTGTCACTCTGTTGCAGCAGGGTCTTCAGCTTGACGCTATACCTGTGGCTGATATTACCACCGAAAATGGCCGCCGGATCATGACTAGTCATATCGATGGCGACGGCTTTGTTTCGCGGGCTAAGTTTCCGGGCACGCCTATGGCGGCAGAGGTGATGCTTGAAAAACTGATAGAACATTATCAATTACCGATCACTGTTTCGGTGATCGAAGGGGAAGTGGGACCCAGTGGCCTTTATCCTGAACAATCGCAGGCGGCTGAAGCGATAGCTCGTAAAATATTTGCTAAACCTTATGTTGAAATTGCCAGCCATAGTTATAGCCATCCCTTTTATTGGCGTAAGACTTCAACGAAGGTTAGCCTGGATTATGGCAATCACCTGCCGATAAAGAATTATCACTTTTTCGAAGAGCGTGAAATTATTGGCTCGATTAACTATATCAATGAGCATTTAACCACAAAAGATAAACCTGTGTCGGTGATGTTATGGACCGGTGATGCTATGCCTAGTGAACGAGCAATTGCTCTCACCAAGGAAATGGGCGTGCTTAATGTTAATGGTGGCGATACCAAATTAATTAATGGGCAAGAGTCGTTAACCAATTTATGGCCCATTGGTCGTCCGCTAAAATATGGAGTTCAGGTGTATGCTCCGGTCATGAATGAAAATGTTTATACCGAATTATGGCAGGGAGCTCACTTTGGTTATCAAAGAGTGCTTGAGACGTATCAATTAACCGAACAACCTCGCCGATATAAACCTATTAGTATTTATTACCATTTTTATTCGGCGGAAGATCCCGCGGGCTTACGAACGTTAAGACGAGTTTATGACAATGTAATTAACCAGAAAGTCTATCCAATGTATCTTTCTGAGTACGCTCGAAAAGCTGAAGAATTCTATCGCTATGGCTTAGCTAAAACCCCTAGCGGCGAATGGGTAACAAAATTAAATGAAATTAATACCTTACGAGTATCGAAGGCGATGGGAACACCATTGTTAAAAAATGCCACTGGTGTTATGGGGTATAAATCGCACACGGATAGCTTTTATCTGCACCTTAACGGCGAACAGATTCAGTTGTCCTTAACGGATACCAGTAATGATCTAGGTTACTTGGTAAGTTCTTCTGCGGAATTAAATCAATGGCGTTCGCGTCAATTAGGACATCGCAACGAACTAAGTTTTGTTGCAAGCAGTTATTTACCCTTTGAATTGACCCTGTCACATCCCGGACAATGTCGATTATCGGCTAACGGACAAGAATATAACAGTGATCGTTTGGACCAACAGCATAGTTTTAAGCTAGCGCATGCGGTACAACAACAATTCATGGCAATCGTTTGTCAATGAAGACTGCAGCACTAACCATTGACAGCACGCAAAGACCGCAATTTATTTCAAAGCGAGGCCTACTGCTTATTTTTGTTGTTGTTGTTGTGCTTGCTTGGTTAGTTTATCCACGCAGTTTGTTTATTGAAAGGGAAGAGGGCAATAAGGTCACTAAGCTATCTTTAGCATATTTGAAAGTTTTACTGTCTCGAAATCCAGACGATATCGATATACGGCTTAAATTAGCTGATCAGCAATTTCATTTTTGGCAAGAGGATAAAGCTTGGCAAACGATATCTCCCCTCGTTCACGAAGATGATGCACGGGTAAACTATTTAGCACTTAAAATCCGTTACCAACAATTAATTAATGCCGAGCAAGTAGCCAACGATAACAATGTACTGCATCAAGATGTGCTAGCGATGTTAGCGAAAGTTTTGGCCTCTACATCCGCAGATGTCGAGGTTGCGAATATTGCCGCAGCGATGGGGCAACACCTTTGGGCGGCTCGGCTTTTTGCCAAGTTGGGACAAGACAGTGGTGATCTGCAATATTTGCAACTCGCCGGTAGTCAGTATCTTGCCGGCAATGCGCCTAAATCAGCCGAAAATACTTTTCAAAAATTGTATCAACTACAGCCCAGCCCTGAAACTTTATATTCTTGGGCGCAGGCGGTGTTGTCAAACCAAGTAACTAGTTCGCAATTGCAATGGTACTTATCTTTAACCTTAGGTGAAACTTCACTGCAATATTGGCGAGTGGCAGCACAGTTAGCTATGGCGGCAGGAAGTCAAAGCCAGTATTTGGTCACACAAGAAAAAATTTATGCAATAACCGCTTTGGCGAAAGACCGAGAGCAACTGGCTAATGCTTATCTTGGTCAAGGACAGTTACTAAAAGCTTTACCTCTGGTGAAACAGCAATTGAATGATAACCGCAACGATCCTATTGTGCATCGTCGGATCAGGGATCTTTATTTGTGGTTAGGACAATTTGAAAATTATCTTCAACAGGTTATTTGGTTAACCGAACACTCTCCCGAGCCCACAGATTTAGCGCAAGCAGCTCCTCTTGCTATCGGTCAATATTATTTTAACGAGGCTGCTTGGCTTTATAAAAAATTAGCTCAATACCGACCATTATCTGATTTAGAATTAACTAATTGGTTTGAAAGCCACTATCAAGCTGGAACGGCAGAGCAAGGAGCAGATGCACTTCGCAGCTATATGGATAAATACGGTGCAAGTGCTCATCTGGTCGCAATGTTAGCCCGAGTAGCCAGTGATTTGGGCGATTATCAGCAACTGTTAAGTGACTGGGCCTTGTATGGGCGTTTTTATCAGCTGCCACCGGCGACCTATAATTTATACTCTGGGGCTTTGTGGCAAGAAGGTGATTTTGAAACCGCGTTAGCGGCACTTGAACGAGTACCTCACCATGACCGAACAGTTGAGTTCTGGAAACTGTATGGCGATCTCGCATGGCTAGGAGAGCAAGCGGAGCTCGCAATAATAGCTTATCAACAGCATTTGCAGCTTGCGCCTGAAGCTGAAGGTGAAACAGTCGGACGGCTCGAGATCCTATTGGCAAGGTATCAACCAGCAGAATATCTGAGCCTATTGGTTCTGCAATTTAAACGCTACGGTTTGCCTCGTTACTTATTATTGTCTGCAGAAATACTCATTAAACAAGGTGAAATTAAACAATTAAGCTCGTTAATGGCTCTTGCTGAGCAAAATGGTGCCTTCGACCAGCTACCCTTGGTGCGTATATACCAAAGCTGGTTATTTGAGCAGCAAGGAAAATATGCCGAAGCTATTCTCAGCTTACAAAAAGCATATGCGGCTTTACCCCATAATAGCAATATTCAATTGGCTTTGTTGTGGTCTGTGTTAGCACATGGTAATGAGCAATCACTCAGTGAGCTTGTTAATAAGCTAGAGCCAGTCGTGGTTAATAAATCACCGTTTTGGCAACCAATAGCATTGAGCTTTGAGCGACTGAAAAAGCCTCAACGGGCTATACCTTGGTATCAAAGAACACTGGCTGAGAATAAGACAAATTATGAAATGATGTTTAATTATGCAGAAGCACTTAAAGCTAGTGGTTTTGCGGTAAGTAGCCATCGAGTTAAGCGTTATATGCTGGCGAAATTGACTGAAAATGCAGCACAATTTAAGAAAATATCTACGTTTTTACAACTGGCTATCTGGAATGAATCCCGTGGCGTGGCTGGCGTGTTAAGCTCGCCCTCATTGTATGAATTGGGCAATGAAAACCTATTAATGTCTTATTTATTGCAGGGCAATCGCCAATTTTCTGCGCAGAAACTCTACCAACAGCTTAACAGACAAAATATCG
Organism: Thalassotalea sp. 42_200_T64; assembly: GCA_002162925.1. Classification (GTDB taxonomy): domain Bacteria; phylum Pseudomonadota; class Gammaproteobacteria; order Enterobacterales; family Alteromonadaceae; genus Thalassotalea_A. The sequence goes on from MABC01000078.1 coordinate 21,422, forward strand.
ATATTGATGATAGTTTGGCGCTACGGTTGGCTTTGCAACGCGGCGATAAAGAGCAGCTACGGCATTTAGTCGCTAAAGGGCTTAATCTTCCTCCTGCAGATCGTATTTCGGCACTCGTTATGCTTGACCGTGATAGAGAAGCCATCAGCTGGGCAAATCAACACTTAACCGATGCACTGCCTTTAGCTGAGCAGAGTCAGTTGCGGCAGCAGATGGTTGCTATTAAGCCTAAATATGCACATTTTGCCAAATGGTCTTTTGATTCTTCTTCGGCATTTAAAGCAAACAGCTTTAGTTTTAGCTATGGCATGCCATGGGGCGGGGCTCAGCATTGGCAGACAGAGCTTATCAGTGATCACTCTGATGATATTTTACTTCAAACAGGCCCGAGCTTAACCTTGACCGAACAACTTAGATGGAAGAATCAGTGGCAATGGTTTAGTTATGACGATGATTTCAATCTTGCCAGTGATATCAGCTGGGGAGATGGCTGGCGTCGAGATGGTATGGCGTTGTCATGGGACAAGCGTTGGACTAAATCACTAATGACAAAGGGATATTGGGAAATTAATCAGGTATCTAATGCCAGCCGGTTAGCAAATGCACTGGCTGAAGAAGATATTTTTGGCATCAGTGCCAATTGGTCTGTAAGTGGTCGGGAATCATTATCTATGGCGGTCAAATCATTCCGTTATGATAGCCACTATGGTGACGAGTTAGGCGATGGCCAGGCTTTGTCATTGACCCTTTTGGAACGAATTTTTGCTCAAGACCCTGCATGGGAAGTTTATTTCGACTGGCGCTGGCAGCAGAACGATTTAGTTGAGGGTCCTATCGTCGGGATCGCTAATGCTTTCGAAGGAGCTGCAGTTACTGCAACCGAGTTAATTACTCCTCGTTATGGCCGATTGGCTTTGGGTAGCCGTGTTTATCGAGGACTGCCAGGGGCAATTGGCATGGACTTACCATCACCACGGTTTTTTGTTGATGCAAATATTGGCTATTTATATTTTGCTGATCAAATCGATTTTGGCATATCCACTGGCTTGGGTTGGCGTTTATTGGGAGCGGATGAATTGAGTATCACCAGTCAATACCAATCGAGCAACTTTCAACAAGACAATGATTTTAAATTAAATATTAATTATCAAATATATTTTGACTAACAGGAGACGCTTTATGCGCAATTGCTTTATTTTTCTGCTCACCCTGATTATTTTTGGATGCAGCTCTTATCATGCTGAACGGGTACCAACAGTGCTCAGCAGTAACCAGTGGGCAATGATGCCGGTGGCGAATTATTCGCAGTCACCTCTTGCCGGTGAACAGTTAGAAGATTTGCTAACCAGTTTGCTTTTTCAAAAAGGTGTTGCTTTGGCCCATTACCCCCGTCAGGATAATATTTCTAGTTTAACGCAATTAACGGCAAGTCCTACTGGAGAATTTCACCGAAAATGGTTAGCAAACCAAAAAGCCGATTATGTCTTATCGGGGAGTGTTCAGGAATGGCATTATAAAACCGGTTTAGATGGTGAGCCGGCGGTTACAGTGACCTTAACTTTGCGTGACAAATCAACCAATGAATTAATTTGGAGCGCTAGTGGCGCTCGAAGTGGTTGGGCAAGAGAAAGTATTGGCTATGCCGCCCATCAGGTTTTAGAAACTCTGTTAGCCGAGTTGCCTCTAGGAGATTAGTGGTGCGTAGCGCGAATTTCTTACTGCAAGGTGCTAAAGATCAACGCCAGGCATGGTTTGAAGCCATCAGCTTCAGTGGATTAATGCTATTGCTAACTTTCTGGTTACTACCTGAAGATCCATTATTTGTCGATACTGAGGTTAACTGGTATTTATTTGGCGTGGTATTGGTCGCGTTACGCTACGGCTTTGCCATGGGACTGGCCAGCATGATAATGGTGCTAGCTGGTCAATATGTTATTGATTTATTTTTGGTTTCTAATGGCGAGCAAGACTACCCATTTGGTCAGACACTCGGCGGCGTGATCATTATTATGCTTGCCGGTGAATTTCGTGATGTTTGGTTCAAGCGCAACGAAGGGCTCAATTTATCTTTGAATTATACCAATGAGCGCTTAAAAACATTTACTCATAGTTATTTATTGTTAAAAGCGTCACACGATCAATTAGAGCGTAAGCTGGCGGGCCATACCTTGAGCCTGCGCAGTGCGTTAACTTCGGTTCAACAGCTAATGGAAAAAAATAGTCATGCCCCGCTTACCCATAGTGCTGATCAATTGATGTCGCTATTTGCAGAATTTGGTGGGCTACAAAAGGCGACCTTAATTCAGTTCTTTGATGAGAGGCTGCATCATCAATTGATTGCTGATATCGGAAACCCTGCGGAACCTGACTTTGAAGATCCTCTTTATCAAAAAATGCTGACCACTAAAAAATTGATCAGTCTAAAGGATCTGACCCTATTACCGCATGAACATGCACGGTACCGGATTTGCTTACCGATCTGTGATATCCATGGACGGTTATATGGCGCTATTCTGATTGAAGATATTCAGTTTTTCTCTTTACGTAATGATATTCTAAATTTATTGTCGCTAATGGCTGATCAATTAGCGAGTACTTTGCGTCGAGAGCTCATTTATCCTGTGCTACAAATAGGGCAACGAGATATTTTCCTTGAACATATTTCAATGAGCAAAGACAGAGCTGCCAACTTTGATATAGACAGCTATATCGTTGCTTTTAGCGGACAGGGTGAAAGTGTAGAAAATATCTTTAAATTTCTCCAACGTACTCGACGTGGCCTCGATGTTTACTTTCAATTTGATTACCAATCAGAAAAACATTTAATCGCGCTTTTGCCTTTAGCAAATGCACAAGGCGGCGAAGGCTTTGTCGATCGTATTGGAAATTGGTGTACTGAAGTGCACGGTAAAAATTTACAACGTTGTGGTATCACCACCATCAAGCAGTTGGCTTTGCCGATGGAGCTCGAAGAGTTACCGGCGTTTTTGAATAATGTAGGGTTGCATGATGAAATATCTATGCCTGTTGATAGCGTTATTGTTTGAGATTATTGCGACTTTTGGTTTGTTGCTTACACCATCAGCGCAACCGTTAGTCGATTATTTGTTATATCATGGTCTCGCATCGGCAGGCTTTGCGTTTGGTTTTCAGTCATTGATATCTGTTTATTATCAGCAAGCACGGTGGGTTCTGTTGCTATGTCTTTTCGGCTTGATTTTTTTCATTCCTATGGGATGGGTGATCGTTATGGCGGTATTCATCGCGTTGATTATTCCTAAAGAACAGCAGGACGATTTCATTGAGGTAACCAATCGAAAAAGTCTTCCCTTTGAACCCTTTAAATTTTCTGATGCTCCTCATCAGGGGCTCGGAGGCTTAGGGGAAATAATTCGACATGCAGCCGATCCAGAGAAACGGCAAATGGCGGTGATGGCTTTAAATAATGTCACCGAGCGAGACGCCATACCATTATTGAAGATTGCATTGCGCGACATCGATGATGATGTTCGATTGCTAGCGTATGCCAGACTAGATCAGTTAGAAAATGAAATAACTCATCAAATAAACCAATATCAGGTTTTACTTGATAGTGAAGACCTGCAAACGCAAACCACATATCATCGATTGATTGCCGAACAATTATGGGAATTAAGCTATTTGGGGCTTAGCGAAGGTGAAACACAACGGTATCACCTTGAGCAGGCACTTGTTCATGCTCAAAGTTCGTTAAAAAATAAAGAGAGCACTGGGTTAAGATTAATGTTGGGGCGCATTTATTTAGCTCTTGGCCAATATCAGCTTGCTCATCAAGCTTTTATTGCCGCACAAGCGGCGGGAGAGCCGGCAAAGCGAGTTTTGCCATATCTTGCCGAAGTTGCATTTTTGCAAAAACGATATTCGCAAGTGACTTCATCACTAGCACAACTGGGTAAGACTGAGCAAAGTGCCCTGAATCAATTAAAGGAGTACTGGTTGTGACGGCGGATGTATTGATGCTGTTAGAGGGAACATACCCGTATGTAAGAGGGGGGGTATCCAGCTGGGTTGATCAAATCATTCGCGGCTGTCCCAATAAAACATTCGCATTGGTGTTTTTAGGTGGGCAACCCGAAATGTACGGCGAAATGGCCTATTCGTTGCCAGCGAATGTCATCTCTTTAGATCATCATTACCTATTGGCAGAAGGTGAAAATTTCCCAGAGCCTAAGGCGGGGGATGGCACTGCTGAGCATTTTGAATTGTGGCAAGAAATAGTTCATCACTTTCAAGATCCGTCCAAGACGATAGCTAAAGAGTCATTGTGTCAGTTTTATCAACTATTGCTTGATGAGTCACTCTCATTATCAGATTTCCTCTATTCCCGTCAATCGTGGCAGGTTTTACAAAACACTTACCTCCAGCACAGTACGGATCCTTCTTTTATTGATTTTTTCTGGACATATAGAACCATTTATCAACCATTGTTTAAGATGTCCTCAATCATCAAACGCTTACCTGAAGCAAAGATGGTGCATTCGGTATCAACGGGTTATGCAGGTTTTTTAGCTTCAGTGATTTCTCTGCTGCGCCAAATCCCATATTTGTTAACGGAACATGGGATTTATACCAAAGAAAGAAATATTGATTTATCGCAAGCCACTTGGATTGAAGATCCTGATACAAGTTCCAGTAGTCAGCTTCAATACAAAATGAGTTACGTTCGTAAAATGTGGATGCGTTTTTTTCAGCAACTTGGCCGAATTTCATATGACAATGCTGATAAAATCATTTCACTATATGAAAACAATCAACTGCGACAAATTCGAGATGGTGCCGAACAACAACGAACTCAAGTGATACCTAATGGCATAGATATTGACCATTTTCGTAAAGCCCGTGAAGAACACCCCAAAGAACCCTTGCCTGTTGCCGCGTTAATTGGACGGGTCGTGCCGATAAAGGATATTAAAACCTTTATTCGCGCCATCAAACAGGCAAGTGCCCGAACTCCTGAACTGCAGGGGTGGATTGTTGGCCCGGTCGATGAATCGCCAGAATATGTTGATGACTGTAAACTATTGGTTTCCAGTCTAGGGCTCGAAAAACAAATTAAGTTTACCGGCATGCAAAACTTACTCGATATTTTACCTCAGGTTGGTTTGGTGGTGCTAACGTCCATTTCGGAAGCACAACCTTTAGTGTTGCTCGAAGCCATGGCTGCAGGGGTGCCTGTAGTGGCAAGTGATGTTGGCTCTTGTGCAGCAATAATTCATGGCGGTGATGCGCAGGACAAAGCGTTAGGTAGTGCGGGGCGTTTAACGCCAATTGCTAATGGCCACGCAACGGCGACAGCCATTGGCGATATGCTCTTAGATCCTGCTTTATGGCAGCAATGTCGACAATCAGGCATTGAGCGCGTTGAGCAATTTTATACTCGGCCAGCGATGCTAGCCGCATATCAATCGTTATATCAGGAAATGTCAGAATAATGGCTGGAATAGGTTTTGAAATTCGGAAAATTCTGAAAAAAGATTCATTATCTTCAATATTTGAGGCCTATGCCTATGCGGGCTTAATTGGTTCGGGTCCTTGGGTTCTGTCGATTTTAGCATTGTTGGTAATCGGTTTTATTAGTCTCGGAAATGTCCAGCCTGATATTCAAATCACCCAGTTTTTGGTGATGGTTACCTATCTTGTTGGCATCTCATTGGTGTTAACCGGTGGTATGCAATTGATGTTTACCCGATTTGTCTCTGATCAAATGTTCATTAAACAAGATGATGAAATATTTCCAAATTTAATCACATTGCTTATTTTGTTCAACCTTGTCGTTGCCGTCCTTTCCTTTTTTGGTTTTTTCTGGTTTGAAGAACTCATGGTTTCAACTCGTATTGTCGTTGTCGGTTGTCTGATTCTGCTTTGTAACTTATGGTTGTTAGTCGTATTTTTGTCAGGGATGAAACGCTATAAGTTAATCGTCGGCGTAATGTTTATTGGTTATAGTGCGATGGTACTGTTAAGCATGGCATTAAATAGTTTTGGCTTACTCGGTTTATTTATTTCTTTCTTTATTGGTAACCTTTTCTTAGTAGCAGCTTTTTTGTTTGCTGTGGTACGCGAGCATAGTAGCGATCGATTTATCTCATTTAATAGCTTTAATCCGAAAAAATCTTTCTGGTCACTGTTTGTTACCGGTACCTGCTTTAACTTAGCCGTGTGGATAGATAAAGTAATCTTTTGGTTCAGTCCTGAAACCAGTGAGTCTATTGTTGGTCCACTGAGAGTTTCAATTATCTATGACTTTCCTATTTTCTTGGCTTATTTATCGATAATTCCCGGGATGGCCGTTTTTATGGTTCGTATGGAAACTGATTTTGCGGAAGCCTATGAGAATTTTTATGACGCGATAAGAAACCAAGCTTCACTACAAGAAATGTTTCAGCTTAAAGGTGAGATGGTGCTTGTTGCTAAACAAGGGATTTATGAAATTTTTAAAATTCAAGGGATCACTATGGTGGCCCTGTTAATTTGGGGGAAAAATTTATTAATGTGGCTAGGCATCGACGGCCATTATGCTCAATTACTTTATATATTATTACCAGGGGTCGCGTTACAAGTGCTGCTGATGTCGTTGTTGAATATATTGTTCTATTTAGATAAAAGAACAACTGCATTATTACTGGCCGTGGTGTTGTTAATAACTAATGCAGTCTTTAGTTCGCTGTCGGTATGGGCGGGACCATATTTTTATGGATATGGCTATACCGCATCGATGCTCGTGACTTCATTGTTTGGCCTCTATTTGCTGAAGTTTCAATTTGATGACTTGGAATATAATACCTTTATGTTGCAAGGAAAAAATTGATTAGCATCTATTTAATGTTAAGGTTTTTAGATATCAGCCAGAGCATAAAACCTATCAGCAGTTCACCACCTAAGGGCTGATGTCTAAAAGGCTCACAATGAGGAAACCGCGGGAAGTTAACGCTGTACTATGGGGATTGCTTAATTGTAGCCAATGTTTGATGATTTTTAGTCAACTAACCAGAGCTGTCCCTTACCCCCCTTGCCGATAATTTATTCTTTGCCCATCTGTCATCACTAATTCAGGGGCATAATTAAATAAGCCCCCCACTGTAACTAATAAAAAACAAACGCAATGTGTGGACAAAAGCAATAAACTTTAAGGTCAGATATTCTTCGTTTGCAATCAGTTTAATTAACTCAAATCACGATTATATATCAAACGCTCGAATGATAAAATATTCGGGCCATATCTCTTTTACCTGTATTTCCCACTCTTGGTTTACTTTGTCCTCAGCGTCGAGTTTGAGCCAGAATTTCGCCCATTTTTGTACGACTTTTCCAGACTTGCTTAATTTTAGTGGGGCAAAGCGACGTTGGTATTTGCATTTAATTCTTTATCCGCCAATATTTTTAACGGATTGAGTTCTTCATTGATGTTGTTTAAGTCAGTTATTGAATACATTTAATTATTGCTGTATTTATTCTTTTTTTTTGCAAAAAGCACATGCCAATATTATTTGCCTCTTAGTAAGGCGGCTACGAGCATAGGGCACTCATGAGCATATTGGTAGCTATTGTAAATTGGAATGGCAATGAGGGATGAGGAACCGTCGGTAAAAGCTAAATTTCGAAATGTTTTAAAAGTAGTCTTTTAACAATAAAATAAGGCGAGATGCTTAACCCCTGGTTGGGGGTAATGCGATAACCTCAATAAACTATGCCATTACCGCAATACCTTAGGGAAGAACATTAGATGCGAAATATATTGTGTTTCGGAGATTCCAATACCTGGGGTTATATACCGGGCTCTGGTTATCGATATGATGAAGCAACTAGGTGGACTGCGATGACTCAGTCATTGTTAGGCAATGAATTTAGCCTATATGAAGCGGGCCTAAATGGCCGCACTACGATGCGCGATGCGCCGGATAGAGCATTTCGCAATGGTGCTAAATTGCTAAAGATGTATTTGGAAAGTTGCAGGCCACTGGATATGGTGATCATCATGCTGGGCACCAACGATCTCAAAGCCAGTTTTGGCCAGTCAATTGACAATATTTATGAAGGTGCCAAATGGCTGTGTAAACAAGCTCTGGAATTTGATTACGCGCCATATAATAGTCCGCAAGTGATGTTAGTTGCCCCAGCGCCGTTAGTGGCATCTGCAGAGCTTGGCGAAGAATTTTCTCAGACGGTCGCGACCTCAAGGCGCATAGCACCAGCTTATTATGCGCTGTGTAAAGAGCTGAACATTCATTTTCTTGATGCCGGACGAGTCGTCAAGCCTTCCATTATCGACGGCGTTCATTGGGACAGCGATGGTCATCATAACTTTGCCCAACACCTGGCAGCGGTTGAGCGATAATTAATCACAAGTAACTCGAGTTCACTGAATTTTGGGGTTTAGTTATTGGATGTTTCTTGATGCCTTGGGATAAATAAAAAGTTACCTGCCAGGTAGCGGGTGTAGTGCTCAAGAAAACCGGGCCATCTAATGCTAAAAATCCAATATAGATCATTGCTTTAACATTTTTTCCGAGTTAGATTAACTACTTAAAGGAGATGGAGGTTCATGACTACTATGGCTATGTAGCATTGTTCCTCTGAATTAGGAGATTTCGTGAAGTATTTTGCCTATGGCTCAAATATGTCTCTTGTTAGGCTAAAAGAAAGAGCTCCTGGTGTGGAAAAAGTTGGTGTCTTTATTCTTAAAGAGCATCAATTACGTTTCCATAAAGTGAGTAAAGATGGATCTGGGAAGTGTGACGCTTATCAAACCAACAACGAAGACGATATGATCTTTGGTGCTCTTTTTGAAATTACTGAGGATGAAAAAAAAGCGTTAGATAAAGTTGAAGGCTTAGGTTTTGGGTACGAAGAAAAAATGGTAACGGTAAAAAATGATCCTGGTGACGTTTTTGCAACATTAACGTATTACGCCACTAATACTGCCCCCTCATTAAAGCCTTTTTCCTGGTATCTCAATCACGTTGTTGTCGGGGCGAAAGAAACCAATGTGCCTTCTCAATATCTTGAGCTAATTCAATCTACTGAGTGCAGAGACGATCCCGATCCAAACCGAGATGCTGAACAACGTGCTATGTATAGGTAACAAGGCTTCCAAACGCAATCGTAACCATTGGATCATTGTTGCTTCGCGACTCAGTCTGGCCAACTATTATTCTGTACTGAATACTAATCAATATCGTGTTTTTACCTATTTCAAGGAATGATTAAAATGAAAAGAATGCCATTCATCTTTATGATGATATTTAGCTTAATTGGGTGCGACAAGGACTCATCAAGACTCGACAGTGACAGTATAATTCGACTAAATCTTAGGATGGTTAATTATATTTCTGATACGGAAAATACTAAAAATATGACAAACTTTGCTCTAAATATTCACCTGTATGAAGATGTGGTCAACCAACAAACAGGGGACACTAGAAATCAACATGTCGGCGTAAGTTCTAAAGGCGTTTTTACCTTGACGTTAGATGATAGTTCATATGATTTGCTAGATTATTATCACCCAGGAACTGTGTTGTACGGAGACGGGTATTATCGAGTCGATTTATTTGATATTGACGATGAGATTAGTGATATAACCGTTAACTTTTCTCTTGATGGCGAAATATATAGTACACGCCTAGAATTACCTTCCGCCATGCTAGTACCTTGACTCATTGATTATGATTGATTGAGCTGATCATAGGCACGTGTAAGTTTTTGACGTGCTTTATCAACATTAAACATCCAATTTATAGATGCTTTTTCTTTATTTTTGCGAGTTTCCCAC
>MABC01000004.1 GCA_002162925.1 Thalassotalea sp. 42_200_T64
TGAAAAGCCTCGCCCACACTCATATCCAGTTGTTTGGGACATTTTCGGTTGCGGCTTGTACTGACACACCATTGCTTGGCTTGTGTATTCAAATCCTCTAGCGTAGTCCAATATCATTACAACGCCCCATCAAACCAGACAGATTATTAGTGACTCCCTGATAACCAGCAGCCGTTTCTGCCAAGGAAAATACTACCTCACGACGATTTTCTAGATCCATCCACGCTTCTCTAGAATCGAACCAATCACCAATTTGACCTGCGTGCTCATCTAACGTTAATGTGCGAGACGAGATTAACCCCTCTTGAACTAAGATATTAGTCAGAGCACTTCGTATATTCGCAACGGATGCTTTACTCGAAAATATATTCGATAACACTCGGTCAATATTCTCAATAGAACCACCATTAGCAGGCAATGAGTACTTAGGGCGGAGTCTTCTGATCTGCTCAGCATTTGCCCCTTTTCCTCTATAACGCTTATTTGACTGAATTACCTTCGCATAAGTTTCTGAGCCAATTTTTGCTGTAAGCTCAAACCCCTTTGCTTCAAGAAACACTCTCAGCTGCGCCGTATCGACAATGGTCGTTATGCCTTGCGAGTTATGTAGGAAATAAGACTGTTCAAAAGCTGTATCTAAAAACTGGTATTGCACTTGGTTTTTCTTGCCTGAACAAACTACACAATACGTCTTATCACCTTTGATATACTCATAAACTAAAAAACTACTCGGGCGAGGGAAATAAAATGTCGCAAATCCTTCAAATGCATCTCCTTTAGCTTTTGCAATATCACCTGGGCGTGTGCCATAAAAAAGCAATGCAGCTCGAAGTGTTGTTGTTTTACCTGCGCGAATTACGCCATTGAAATTAGTATGTTCAATTGTAGGGATCTCTACAAACTGACCTCTACTAATATTGTCTACCGCAATAATACGATTTAAGTGTGACAAGTAAGCTCCTGTACTTATTATCGAATTAATTTGGTTATAGAAAACACCATTAAATTCGATAATATCTTTGTTGTTATTTTTGATGACATAATACTACACCAGAATCAAATGATGTGATAGAGTGTATTTATACAGTTTAAAATGATTACAGGAATCAAAATGAACTTTTCAGATAATTTATTACTTATAGATGTATTGCTAATGTATACGGGCTCTATTAATAGAAAGCAGTTGATGGAGCTTACTGGTATGTCGATAGCTACTGCTACCCGTACATTCAAAACATACAGGGAGCGCTACCCTGACAATATTAATTACGAAGTTGGAAATAAAAGGTATGAAAAATCCTCTACATTTAATCCTGGTTTTGATTTCAACGTAGAATCTGCATTAGCATTGATTGCATATGGGAGAAAAATTGAGCCCTCTCGGTATTCAAATACAATTGGTCTAGACCAAAAGCATAACTGCGGCCATCAGCTATCTAAAGAAATATCATCTATACTAACAAGAGCAATCTACTCATCTAGCCGATTATTAATACATTACTTATCGTCAAATTCCGACAATGAAATTAGAGAAATTGTACCGACTGCAATTTTTGAAAGTCGCAATCGTTGGTATGTGCGAGTATGCGTCCTAGAGGATAACAGCTACAAAAACTTTAAAATAAATAGAGTTAACAAAGTTATAACTTCGAAAAGTATTGGTAATATATCTATTCCCGAGGATGTAAAATGGAAAGCCCCGGTAATATTAACGCTAGGCCCTCACCCCAAACATGGTTTTTCAAAAGGCCTAAAACGTGATTTAGGTTTAGATAAAAAACCGCTATTTAATCTTCAGACTACAGATGCATTAGCGGGTTTCCTTTTATCTGAATGGGCAGTAGATTGCTCAGAAGATTCGTCATTAGATCCGTATTATTTCCAATACCAATTACTCAATTTATACGACTTAAAAGATGTGTCTTCTATGGTTATTTCTCCGGGGTATGCTATTAAGCGGAAAGTTGATATTCAATTAGAAACCATAGATGAGGAAAATTAGCTAAATTCATTTATTCAATACTGAAATTGTTTAGCTAATATTAGCAATAGCACTCAAGCTAGATTTTACACAGTTTTCAATACGTTCTGACCACCAATACATCAAGGATTTTCTACGTTCTAGGTACTGCGCACGGTTATAGGCCCTTCGAACTTCATTCTGCTCTTGATGCGCTAACGCTGATTCAATAAGATCACCATCAAAACCTTGTTCATTTAATGTGGTACTGGCGATAGAGCGCATACCATGAGCAACTAACCTTCCTTTAAAGCCCATACGTTGTAATGCTTTATTGGCGGTTTCAGGGTTGCTTGGCTTAGCAGGATGCCTATCAGATGGGAATATGTACTCTCGATGGGAACTAACAGGTTTAATAATTTCTAATATGGCCAAGACTTGCGGTGTTAATGGCACAATGTGCTCTACTTTCATTTTCATACGCTCAGCAGGAATAATCCATAAAGAATTTTCAAAGTCTATTTCACACCACTTAGCTTCTGCAGCCTCTCTTGGGCGTACCATAGTATGCAATTGCCACTCGATTAAACAGCGAGTAACTAATTTAATACTGGCGTAATTAATCGCCTTCATTAACTCTGGTAATTCTTCAGGTTTTAAAGTTGGCATGTGAGTAACTTTAGGTGTTTCAAATGCACTGCGAATACCTGCTAATGAATTGTGGTGTAATAGCCCTGTATTAACCGCATGACGCATTACTTCATTTAAATAACCTACAAGTTTACTTGTAGTTTCAAGACTTCCTTTTGCCGCTAACGGCTTTAATACGTCAATGGCTTCAGGTGCTAGAATTTTATCAATTGGTCTATGTCCTAATTTAGGAAAAATATGATTTTCAAAATTACGCCACAAGCTTCTTGCGGTGGTTTCAGCGATTTTTGTCTTTTTAATAGCAAACCAATCAATAGTAACTTTTTCAAAGGTGTTGCTGGCGGCTAATTGTTTTTCTCGTTTTAAATCCTCTCTCCACTCTTTTGGGTCAATCCCATTAGCCAGGTTCTCTTTAGCCTCTACTCTTTTCTTGCGAGCATCAGCAAGCGACACTGCTGGATAAAGTCCAAAACTCATTGAAGAACGTTTTTTAGTGATTGGGTGACGGTAATCTAACATCCATGACTTAGAGCCATTTGGATTTATCCAAAGCTGGAGTCCATCACCGTCAGACAGCTTTTGTCGCTTGTCTGTAGGTTTAGTCTGTTTAACCTGAGTATTGGTGAGTGGATTGGTTGTTCTAGCCATTTTAGTGGTGTCGCTTTTTTAGTTAGTGTACCTACACCACTAAAAACACCACTAAAACTTCCGGATGTCACGGGCAGGCATTGGACTAGTTCGGACATAAAAAAACCGGAAGCCCTTATTTATCAGGAACTTCCGGTCTTTATAGGTCCTCGTTGGACCTTGTATTGGTGCGGATAGAGAGACTCGAACTCTCACGCTGTTAAGCACAGCCCCCTCAAGGCTGCGTGTCTACCAATTCCACCATACCCGCTAATTCTTTAGAGCAGCGATGGTTTAGTTTGGTACGTCGCTTTCTTTTTGCTCTTCGCTTTGTGGTACGTCAGTTGCTGGCGTTACGCTTTGGGTTTGCTCTGCGCCTAAATTGCTCCACTCTTCAGTTTGCTTAGTGCGTTGGGCAGTAAGGTTACCTAAGAACAAGCTAAGTACGAAAAATAGCGTTGCTAGAATACCGGTCGTTTTGGTCATGAAGTTACCTGAACCGCTTGAACCAAAGATAGTTGCTGATGAGCCTGCGCCAAAAGAAGCGCCCATGTCTGCGCCCTTGCCTTGTTGGATCAGAATAAAGCCAACTAAAATGATGGCAACAAGTAAAAAAGAAACGATTAAAATTTGATACAACATTCTCTATAGACCCTATACTGCTTGGCAGATTTTCTTAAATTCTTCAATTTTCAAACTCGCACCGCCGATTAAACCACCGTCAATATCAGCTTGAGCAAATAATTCTTCACAATTTTTTGCGTTAACACTACCACCATATAACAGCGGTACTGTTTGCGCCACATCAGCATCAAACGATGCCAAATAACCACGAATAAATTCATGGGTTTGCTGAGCAATTTCAGCAGAGGCAGTTTTACCAGTGCCTATCGCCCATACAGGCTCGTAGGCTACAACTACGTCTTTAAATTTTTCTATACCAACTTTAGCAATAACCGGAGCAAGTTGAGAAGTCAGTCTTGACTCAGTCTCACCAGCTTCACGCTCTTCTTCGGTTTCACCAATACAAAGTATAGGTTTCAAACCACTTGCTAAAGCGAAAGCCACTTTTTCGGCAACAATTTCTGAACTATCATCAAACATAGCACGACGCTCAGAGTGCCCTAGAATCGCATATTGTACCTGTAAATCATTCAGCATTAAAGCTGAAATTTCACCAGTATAAGCACCTTTTTCATTTTCATTAATATTTTGGGCGCCAGTGGCAATTTTCGAGTTTGTTATCGCCGATTGTACAGCAGCTAAATAAGGTGCAGGAGGACAAATAACAACTTGATGATTATCACTAAAGCTTTCAACATTTAATCCAGATAAAATCTCTGCAACTAAATCACTATTACCATTCATTTTCCAATTAGCGGCAACTATTGTTTGTCTACTCATCTTTCCATACTTATGGTTATTATAACGGCGAGATATTATCGAACTCATAGCTAAGTTACAAGCGATTAAATACCTAAGCCGTTTAATTGATTACTTTAACGTCAATTTATCGATGTTTTGGTATTAATGCTCGGCATCAACGGATTTTACTTGCTCGGCAATGATGTTGGCTAAGCGGCTAACCTCTGTTAAATCAGGACCTTCTACCATGACTCGAATCAGTGGCTCGGTACCCGATTTACGCAATAATACTCGACCCGTACCGGCAAGCTCTTGTTCGACATCGATAACACTTTGTTTCACCGCATCGTCGTTTAACGGGTCGGTTTTGCCACTAAAGCGTACATTCACCAATATTTGCGGCAACATTGTCATGCCCTGCCGTAACTGGGTTAACGACTTTCCAGATTGACAAATGGCTTCTAACACATTTAACGCGGCAATGATGCCATCACCGGTTGAAGTACAGTTTAAGTTGATCACATGGCCTGAATTTTCAGCGCCAAGTTTCCAGCCTTTTTCTTTAAGTTGCTCCATCACATAACGATCGCCAACTTTGGCCCGACTAAAATCAATGGCTAAATCTTTTAATGCGAGCTCAAGGCCCATATTGCTCATTAACGTGCCAACCACCCCGCCTTTAAGCTTACTGTGCTGCTGGGCATTTTTAGCGATGATGAAAATAATTTCATCACCGTCAACCACATCACCATTTTGGTCAACCATCATTAATCGGTCGCCATCACCGTCCAGAGCGATACCTAAATCGGCTTGCTCTTGTAATACCAGTTTGGCAATGTTGGTCATTGAGGTAGCACCACAATCATCATTGATATTGGTGCCATTAGGCTCACAGGCGAATTCAATGACTTCAGCGCCAAGCTCGCGGAACACACTTGGGGCGATGTGATACGTTGCTCCATGGGCACAATCGACCACAATTTTCAAGCCATTTAATGAATATTCTGATGGGAAGTTACTCTTACAAAATTCGATATAACGCCCGGCGGCATCGTCGATGCGCACCGCTTTACCCAGCTTGGCCGAATGCACGCAATCCATGTCTTCATCGAGCATTGCTTCAATCGCCAATTCGACCTCATCAGGCAACTTTTCACCGGTAGTTGAAAAGAACTTGATGCCATTATCATAAAAAGGATTGTGCGATGCACTGATCACTATGCCCGCCTCCGCTCGGAATGTTTTGGTTAAATAGGCCACCGCTGGTGTTGGCATTGGTCCCATTAAACCGATATCGATACCTGCCGCAGAAAACCCTGCTTCAAGTGCCGATTCAAGCATATAACCTGAAATACGGGTATCCTTACCGATTAATACCTTTTTGGTGCCACGGGTAGCAAGTACCTTGCCTGCGGCCCAGCCTAGTTTCATCACAAACTCTGGTGAAATAGGTGTTTTGCCTACCAAACCACGGATACCATCGGTACCAAAATATTTTCTCGTCGACACGTAACATTACTCCCTGCGTGTATATTTCTGTAAAGCCATTTTCATAAAATGGGATTATACCAAGTTGATTAAATATCTACTCATTTTTAATCAAATTGGGATTATTATTTAATTCTTTATTCTAAGGCGTTTGCTGCGCTAATGTTGCGCTTAACACTTTAATGGCATCAATGGTTTCTTTAACATCATGCACTCGAATGATTTTAGCACCATGTAAACAAGCGAGCACTGCGGCGGACAAACTGCCGGCTAAACGTTGTTCTACCGGGGCATCGAGCAGATTGCCAATCATCGATTTTCTAGAGATCCCGGCAAGTATCGGGGTGCCAAGTGTTAACAATTCTTGCTGATTGGCCAGCAACTGATAGTTTTGCTCTAATGATTTGCCAAAGCCATAACCCGGATCGATAATAATACGATTTTTATCAATACCGGCTTGCTGACACACCTGAATACGCTGCTCGAAGAAGCATTTCACATCGTCAACAATATTGTTGTATTGTGGGTTGGTTTGCATCGTCCTTGGCATGCCTTGCATGTGCATTAAACACACAGGCAAATCTGAATTGGCGACGACATCAACACAACCTTGATTTTGCAAAGCCCTGACATCATTGATTAAGCCAGCGCCACTATCGATTGCCGCCTGCATCACTTCGGCTTTGCTGGTATCAATAGAAATCACTACGTCAAAGCGCTGTTTGATCGCCTCAATAACTGGGATAACTCTGGCTAATTCTTCCTGTAACTCAACATCTTTGGCACCAGGACGAGTAGATTCACCACCGACATCAATCATGCTGGCGCCAGCCGCTATCATCATCTCTACCTGCTTTAAGGCATTATCAATGAGGTTAAAGTTGCCGCCATCGGAAAAAGAATCTGGGGTAACGTTTAAAATCCCCATAATATTTGGAGTTGACAGGTCGAGAAATTTAGCGCCAAATTGCATGATATTTGAAGGTGTGTTCATCAAAACTGTTGATTTATTGCGGTATTATAAAGAAGCTTGTCACTAAAATATAGAAGAAGATACTTTCACCATCGCAATTGTGATTAAGTTATCTAAAGCCTTGCTCAAAATGAACAAGGCTAGTGTTCAGTTAAACGTTTATTCGCCATACCAAATTGGCGAAGTATAGGCACGTTCTTGATGTTTTAGTGGAATACCATCTGGCATTGTCATGCCGTAGAATTTCTGATCATGGGCTTGCCATGTAGGGGTTGGTATCTCCAAGACTCTGACGTAATAAACAGCAGAAAGTGCGGGGTTAAAATCGGGGTCTGTCCACACCGCTCTTAATTCAGTGTCACCAATCGAGTTTGAGTATGTGGCTTCAGTTATATTTACCGTATCACCTACTGGTGTTTTACAGCGACCATCGTTGTCAATTTTGCGACCGCCCGATACCGCAACATCATAAATTCGTTCTTGCCGTTCGCCTTCACTATCCACCCAACCTTTGACAATTTGTACTCGGTCTAAATTAGCCGCATTGGGATCTTTCATCGCCGCAACCATAAACACCGGCGCTTTATTAGCAGCCGTTGGTTTCGACAAGTCACTGCCCATAGGAACGCCTTTTTGGTAACCAATGTCAGCCATTTGTGCTTGGTAAACATCGTCGTTTTGATAATCCCAACCACCAAAGAAACGCACCGTGATGCGTGTACCGGTTGTTGCATACGTTTCTTTATTGGCCATGGCATCATAAAGATCGGCTCGGGTATTTTCACGTGCCCACACCGCCGCCAAACCCGAGGATATGGTATCCGATTCATAGGTGGATAATTCCTCTACGGTGCCCAATATTTTATGTTTATAACGATCGGCAGCCGCTTCACCTCTTGGCGTTTTACCCCAGTAGTTATCTTCACGGGTTGATACCATGGAGGTGTGTGAATCCGTGCTGCCGACAAACCCGACTTTAAACGGATTTACCCCTAGCTTATCTTCTTGTTGCAAACCTACTTGCAAGGCGGTACGGGCATACTCGTAGGGCAGCATTTCCGGTTTTTTCGGATGAAGTCCGGCAATATCCGCCAGATCCCAGGTGCCGTAATCGGCAAATTCATCGTTTGGCGAAATAAGCGGATGCGCTTCACCATCGCCTTTAATTTGCGTGACCTCATAGATAGGCTCCCATTTCATTCGACGCTCAGCATAGGCTTTATCGATGGGTTCACCATTTAAACGTTCTGTGGCAAACATAATGCCATTGGACAAATTGCCGTTGTGAGCAATCGCTAATACATCACCGCCGGTTTTCTGTTCATAGCGTTCCATGTATGTCCACAAATCTTCGGGATCGTAAGAATCAAAAGCAGAATAAGGCATTACTTGTTTGGTTTTATCGCCATCATCTTTAAAAATAACTACACGATGCAAATTACTTGGCACTTGTGGGGTATTTAACGATGTCCATTCAAAACCAATAAAGGCGGTGAAGTGACCTGGATCATTATATTTTTCGGCATAATCCACGGAACTTTCCCAGACACTTTTGCCCATCACCGGGTTATCGATCAAGTCAGTGTTTTTCGACATGCCATCTTTGATCCAAAGTAAAAAGGCATCATGACCTTTACCGTCCTTAACCAGGTCATGCAATATTTTACCGTATTTAGTTTTTAACAATTCAGCATCAGAATTGGCGATCAATGGCGCAAGTCCCAAATTTTCAGCATGATCAGATATCACTAAAAAATCCAAAGGCCGAATTAAGCGAGCACGTTGGCCGCTGCTGGTGGTTATTTCATGCCCTAAGGCAAACCGATAAGCGACTTCTGGGCCTAAGGTATTGCCCACCATTCCAGCGTCGGCCGAATATGATGTATGTAAATGGGTATCGCCCCAAAACACCTGGCTGGCATTTTCACCAACGACAAACGGCGAATAAACCTTATCCTCTACTGCGTGTGCAGTTTGTCCAAGTAAACCAGCGCTAACCGTGGCGGCAATTCCTAATAGAGCTCTGTGTTTTTTCATCATTCAATCCCTGCCTTTATTACAAAAAATATTCACGATTCCAGTCAGTAACTATAGTCTAGATATTCACAATGGCTACGATAAACGTTTCAGCTTGCTCGTTTTGATACCGTGTTTTATATAAGATTAGCTATGTTGATTTTTCTCAGGAATGAGAATAAAAGCGAATTAGAAGAGTAATGCCGGAAGCAATTGTCGGGGATTTCAATGAGTGGTCTATAGTAGCCATTCTAATTTGCCTGCGGCAATTATGCGAGGTTGAAACCCCGCCAACCATAGATTACGGTTTCTAGTTTGCGGGACTTCAGTCTTTCCTTTTTCCTCATCTCTGGTTCAGGAGTATAAGTATGTCCATATACAAAAAAATCCCAAACCTTTCGGTCTGGGACTTTGTATATATATGGTTAATAACTATTTAATTAACAACTAGCTCGTTGATTCATCAGCCGGTTTAGTCACATCCGGTTTAGGCGCTGAAGTGTTTGTCGGCGGAGTGCCAGACGAACCTTCATCACCGTAACCTTTTGGTGCACGCACCGTGGTACGAGCCATCAAGTCATCAATTTGCCATTGATCGATAGTCTCATAAGTCATTAGCGCATCTTTCATCGAATGCAGAATATCCATATTGGTTTTTAAGATATCTTCTGCACGTTTATAGTTACGCTCAATAAAACAGCGAACTTCATCATCAATTTCTTTGGCGGTGTCATCCGACATATGTTTTTGCTGGGCGGCACTTCGGCCTAAGAATACTTCGCCTTGTTCTTCGGCGTATAGCATAGGGCCCATTTTTTCAGATAAACCCCATTGGGTTACCATTTTACGAGCGATTTCAGTTGCACGTTCGATGTCGTTCGATGCACCGGTAGACACTCGCTCACTGCCGTAGATGACTTCTTCAGCTATACGACCACCGTACAAAGAGGAGATCATACTTTCAAGATGCAATTTAGAATGACTTATTCTATCTTTTTCTGGCAAGTACATAGTGACACCCAAGGCACGACCACGAGGAATGATACTTACTTTATACACTGGATCATGATCTGGCACTAAACGACCAACAATGGCGTGGCCTGCTTCGTGATAGGCAGTCATTTCTTTTTCTTCTTCGCTCATCACCATAGAGCGACGTTCAGCACCCATCATGATTTTATCTTTGGCTTTATCAAATTCCACCATAGACACAACGCGACGACTAGTACGGGCAGCAAATAATGCCGCTTCGTTAACCAGGTTAGCAAGGTCGGCACCAGAGAAACCCGGAGTACCACGGGCAATCACTGCCGCATCTACATCATCACTAAGCGGAACTTTGCGCATATGTACTTTCAAAATTTGTTCACGACCACGAATATCTGGCAAACCAACCGTTACCTGACGGTCAAAACGACCTGGACGAAGTAACGCCGGATCTAATACGTCTGGACGGTTAGTAGCAGCAATAACAATAACGCCTTCATTACCTTCAAAGCCATCCATTTCCACTAGCATTTGGTTCAACGTTTGCTCACGCTCATCATGACCACCGCCTAAACCGGCGCCACGTTGGCGACCTACGGCATCAATTTCATCGATAAAGATGATACATGGCGCTGATTTTTTCGCTTGTTCGAACATGTCACGTACCCGTGAGGCACCAACACCGACAAACATTTCAACAAAATCGGAACCTGAAATCGCGAAAAATGGCACTTTTGCTTCACCGGCAATCGCTTTGGCTAATAAGGTTTTACCCGTACCTGGTTGGCCAACCATTAAAATACCCGATGGAATACGTCCACCCAGCTTTTGAAATTTTGACGGTTCACGCAAATAATCGACTAATTCCGCCACTTCTTCTTTCGCTTCATCACAACCGGCAACATCGGCAAAGGTGGTTTTAATTTGGTCATCCGATAACAAGCGCGCCTTGCTTTTACCAAAGCTCATTGCGCCCTTGCCGCCACCGCCTTGCATTTGGCGCATGAAGAATATCCAAATACCAATCAGCAGTAACATTGGGAACCAGTTAACAAAGATGCTGGCGAGCAAGCTAGGCTCTTCTGGTGGTACGCCTTCAACTTTTACGTTGTTGGCAATTAAATCGCTTAATAAATCTTTGTCATAAGCGGTAGGAATTAAGGTAGTAAAAGATTGACCATTACTTTTGGTACCGTTGATAACACCATCGGTTTCAATTCTAACTTCACTAATTTGCCCCTGATGGATTTCATTAATAAATTTAGTGTAATCGAGTTTCGCATCCGCCGTATTACCTGGGGTAAAACTTTGAAAAACTGACATTAAGACAATGGCTATCACTAACCATAAAATAAGATTTTTTACCATATCACTCAACTTGAGGACCTCTTGTTAAAATAATTCTGCGATGATTTATAATGCATGTTTTACAACATAATTATAATGACCGTTATTATAAAGATTTTATTACTTAACTCTACTACAGTTTGTAACCTGTCGCCACTATATACACCTCTCTAGATCGTGCTCGAGAGGACTCTGGTTTGCGGGTTCTGACCACATTGAAACATGCTTTTACATCTTTCATGTATTGCTCAAAGCCAGCGCCCTGAAAAACTTTGACCACAAAGCTGCCATTTTTCTTCAACACTTGATGACACATATCTAAAGCGAGTTCGACTAAATACATGTTTTTAGGCTGATCGGTTGCTTCATTACCACTCAAGTTTTGTGCCATATCTGACATCACCACATCTACGTTGCGACCGTCAATTTTGCTTAACAAGGTATTCAATACGGTCTCTTCACGAAAATCGCCTTGTAAAAAGGCAACGCCGGGTAACGATTCCATCGGTAAAATGTCACAGGCAATTACCTGACCATTATCCCCTAACACCTTAACGGCGTATTCAGACCAGCCACCAGGGGCTGCGCCTAAATCGACAACGGTCATGCCTTTTTTGATCAGCTTGTCTTTGTTGTTGATTTCTTCAATTTTAAATACCGCGCGCGAGCGTAAACCTAGCTTTTGCGCTTTTTTAACATACTCATCGTCGAAGTGCTCTTTCATCCAGCGCTGTGAGCTAACGGTTCTGGATTTATTCGGTTTAGACATAAAATAACTGAGATAAATTAGTAATAAGGACAAGATGGCGTTAAAATGTAGCTAATTCAAGTCACTTAACCGAAATTTTTTAAATGAATCTATCTAAAAAACAAATTCAGCACCTAAAAGGTGTCGCGCACTCGTTAAAACCAGTGGTAATGTTAGGCAATAATGGTCTTACAGAAGCCGTTGTTGCAGAAATTGATTACGCCCTTGGTCATCACGAATTAATTAAAGTCAAAATCCCTACCGACGACAAAGAAGTGAAACAGCTTATTGTCGATGCGATTGTGAGAGAAACCAACTCAATTAAAGTACAAACCATAGGGAAAACGTTAGTAATCTTCCGTCAATCAGACGAAAAGAAAATGACCATTCCAAAAATATAAATTCAGGTACTTCGTACCTGAATAATAAAACTAAAAAAACGTGGCATTGCCACGTTTTTTTAGTTTTTAATCATTTCGATTTATTTATGTTCAACCGAGATGATTTCGTATTCAACGGTGCCGCCTGGGGTTTTTACTTCCACTTCTGAATCAACGGTTTTACCAATTAAGCCACGCGCGATTGGTGAATTAATACTGATGCGGTTATTTTTGATATCCGCTTCATCGTCACCAACGATTTGGTAAGTCACTTCAACGTCAGTATCAATGTTAAGTAAGGTCACCGTAACACCAAAGATTACTTTGTGCGCATTTGGAATTTTGGTGACATCAATAACTTGTGCGTTACCTAATTTGCCTTCGATATCTTGAATACGGCCTTCACAAAATCCCTGCTCTTCGCGAGCGGCATGATATTCAGCGTTTTCTTTTAAATCGCCGTGTTCACGCGCTTCCGCAATAGATGCCACAATTTCTGGACGTTTGGTTTGCTTTAAATACACTAACTCTTCACGTAACGCATCGGCGCCCTGAACAGTCATAGGGTACTGACTCATTATTGACACCTCTTATGTAATTCTTGAATAGACGTTACGGTTTTTCTGTCATCTGCAGAATGCGCCATACAAGCAGCAAATCCCGCATTTAACGTGGTGGTATAATTTGCTTTATAACGTAATGCCGCACCACGAATTTGTTTAGAATCTTCGATCGCTTTACGACCTTCGGTGGTGTTAATAATGTAACTGTATTCACCATTTTTAATTCTATCGACAATGTGTGGTCTACCTTCGTGTACTTTGTTTACCAAACGTACTGGTATGTCTGCTTCGCCTAAAATAACCGCAGTGCCGTGAGTGGCATCAACCTTAAAGCCTAAGTCAACTAATTGACGGGCTAACTCGACCACACGTTCTTTATCAGAGTTACGTACCGAGATTAACGCACGACCGGTTTTAGGCAATGACACGCCAGCACCTAAGTTCGCTTTTGCATAAGCTTCTTCAAAGGTGTCACCGGTACCCATCACTTCACCGGTTGAGCGCATTTCAGGGCCAATTAAAGGATCTGAACCGTGGAACTTGTCAAATGGGATCACCACTTCTTTCACCGAGAAGTAATCTGGGATCACTTCGGTAGTGATGCCCTGCTCTTTTAATGACGTTCCGGCCATCACACGAGCGGCAATTTTTGCTAGTGGCACGCTGGTCGCTTTTGAAACAAATGGTACCGTACGTGCTGCACGCGGATTCACTTCAATTAAATAAACGTCGCCATCTTTTACCGCCATTTGGGTATTCATTAAGCCAACAACACCTAACTCGAAGGCAAGTTTGGTTACTTGCTCTCGCATTACGTCTTGAACTTCCTGGCTTAAGCTATAGCACGGTAATGAACAGGCTGAGTCACCAGAGTGAACTCCGGCTTGCTCGATGTGTTGCATGATACCGCCAATAACCACATCGGTGCCGTCACAAATCACATCAATATCGACTTCAATGGCATCGTCTAAGAATAAATCCAGAAGTACCGGAGAGTCGTTCGATACACTTACCGCTTCGGTCATGTATCGACGTAAATCGTCTAAGTCGTAAACAATTTCCATTGCCCTGCCACCAAGAACATACGATGGACGTACCACTAATGGGAAGCCAATGGATTCCGCTTTCGCCATCGCTTCTTCTATTGACGTTACCGTTGCGTTTTCTGGTTGTAATAAGCCTAAACGGTCAACCGCTTGTTGGAAACGCTCTCTGTCTTCGGCTCTGTCGATTGCATCTGGTGAGGTACCAATAATTGGTACGCCAGCGGCTTCTAACGCACGTGCTAATTTCAACGGCGTTTGACCACCGTATTGGACGATAACGCCTTTTGGTTTTTCAATACGGACAATTTCTAATACGTCTTCAAACGTTACTGGTTCAAAGTATAACCGGTCAGACGTGTCGTAATCGGTAGAAACCGTTTCCGGGTTACAGTTTACCATGATGGTTTCGTAACCGTCTTCACGTAAAGCAAGTGCTGCGTGAACACAACAGTAATCAAATTCAATACCTTGACCGATACGGTTAGGTCCACCACCAATGATCATGATTTTGTCATTATCGGTTGGATTGGCTTCACATTCTTCGTCGTACGTTGAGTACATGTAAGCCGTATCTGAGCTAAACTCTGCGGCACAGGTATCAACACGTTTGTACACTGGGAAAATTCCGGCGTTGTGACGTTTCTTGCGAATTTCAGACTCGCTCACACCAATCACGTCAGCAAGACGGTGATCAGAGAAACCTTTACGTTTTAGCTGACGTAGATATTCTGGCGTTAAACAGGATAAACCGCCGGCAGAAACGTTCTGTTCATGCTTGATGATGTCTTCAATTTGGACCAGGAACCAGCGATCAATGTTAGTTAAGCGAAAGACATCATCTACCGTTAGGCCTAGTCGGAAAGCATCGCCAATATACCAAATACGGTCGCAGCCAGCTTCTTGCAACTCGTGCATGATTGTGGTTTTCGCACCCGGCTTGGTTACATCCACAATAGAGTCGAAGCCGTTCATGCCAACTTCGAGTCCACGCAATGCTTTTTGCAATGATTCTTGTTGGTTACGGCCAATCGCCATCACTTCACCAACCGACTTCATTTGCGTGGTTAATCTGTCTTCTGCACCGGCAAATTTCTCGAAGTTAAAGCGAGGTATTTTTGTCACGACGTAATCGATAGTCGGTTCGAACGATGCTGGCGTTACGTCACCGGTGATATCGTTTGATAACTCATCAAGAGTGTAACCCACCGCTAATTTGGCGGCGACTTTTGCAATTGGGAAACCGGTTGCTTTTGATGCTAATGCCGATGAACGTGAAACACGAGGGTTCATCTCAATGATAACCATACGGCCAGTATCTGGACAGATACCAAACTGTACGTTGGAACCACCCGTTTCTACGCCGATTTCACGCAATACCGCAAGGGAGGCGTTACGCATGATTTGGTATTCTTTATCGGTTAACGTTTGCGCCGGGGCTACGGTGATCGAATCACCGGTGTGAATGCCCATAGGGTCAAAGTTTTCAATGGCACAGATGATGATACAGTTGTCGTTTTTGTCACGAACCACTTCCATCTCATATTCTTTCCAGCCAATTAATGATTCATCAATCAATAATTCGCTGGTTGGTGATAAATCTAAACCACGAGTACAGATGGTTTCAAATTCTTCACGGTTATAAGCGATACCGCCACCCGAGCCACCCATGGTAAATGATGGGCGAATGATACATGGGAACCCTAAGAATTCAGCAGCGGCTATCGCTTCTTCCATGTTGTGCACAATTTTGGCACGTGGCGTGTCTAAACCAATGCTTTTCATCGCTTTATCGAAACGGCTACGATCTTCGGCTTTATCGATAGCATCCGCCGTTGCACCAATCATTTCGACGTTAAATTCGGCGAGTACACCTTTTGCTTCAAGCTCAAGCGCACAGTTTAATGCCGTTTGGCCACCCATGGTGGGTAACACCGCATCTGGGCGTTCTTTTTCAATGATGTTACGCACCACTTCCCAATGGATTGGTTCGATGTAAGTGGCATCGGCCATTTCCGGGTCGGTCATGATGGTGGCAGGGTTAGAGTTAACCAGGATAACTCGGTACCCTTCTTCGCGCAGCGCTTTACACGCTTGTGCACCTGAATAGTCAAACTCACAGGCCTGGCCAATTACAATTGGTCCGGCACCTAATATAAGAATACTTTTTATGTCAGTACGTTTTGGCATTATTTCTACTCTATCTATTGGGTTATTGGGCTTTTCGGGCGTTAATTAAATCAATGAAATGATTAAATAACGGTGCGGCATCGTGTGGACCTGGGCTTGCTTCAGGGTGGCCCTGGAAACTAAACGCCGGCTTGTCATTACGATGAATAC
The DNA here is from genome assembly GCA_002162925.1 of Thalassotalea sp. 42_200_T64. Taxonomy (GTDB): domain Bacteria; phylum Pseudomonadota; class Gammaproteobacteria; order Enterobacterales; family Alteromonadaceae; genus Thalassotalea_A. The sequence goes on from MABC01000004.1 coordinate 16,489, forward strand.
CTTGTAATGAACCATCAAACAATGATTTGTGCGTTGCCGTTAAGTTTGCTGGCAAGTTGCTTTCATCAACCGCAAAACCGTGGTTTTGTGAAGTGATCATGACCACATCACGTTCAATATCTTTCACCGGATGGTTCGCGCCATGATGGCCAAACTTCATCTTAATGGTTTGTGCACCACTGGCCAAACCAAGTAACTGGTGACCTAAACAGATACCAAACACAGGAATATCGGTTTCTAAAAATTCTTTAATTGCGGCAATGGCGTAATCACACGGCTCTGGGTCGCCCGGGCCATTTGATAAGAAAATACCGTCTGGGTTTAACGCTAACACTTCGCTTGCTGGAGTTTGTGCCGGTACTACGGTTAATTTACAACCGCGGTCAGCTAACATGCGCAAGATGTTACGTTTGGCACCAAAATCATAAGCCACTACGTGATGGGGAAACTCATCTGGCGTTACATGGCCTTTACCTAGCTGCCAGCTGCCTTCAGTCCAAGTGTATGCTTCTTTGGTAGAAACCACTTTCGCTAAATCCATGCCCTTTAAGCCGGGGAATGCTTTTGCTTGCGCTAAAGCGTCTTCTACGTTGAGGTTGTCACCGGCGATGATACAGCCGTTTTGAGCACCTTTTTCACGAAGAATACGGGTTAGCTTACGAGTATCGATCTCGCTAATGCCTAAAATGTTATTGGCAATTAAGTATTCGCTTAAGCTTTGTTCGTTACGGAAGTTACTGGCAAGTAGCGGTAAATCGCGAATGATCAGGCCTTTCGCCCAAACGTTAGCAGATTCCGCATCTTCCGTATTGGTACCGGTGTTACCGATATGTGGGTAAGTCAAAGTGACTATTTGCTCCGCATAAGATGGGTCTGTTAATATCTCTTGATAACCAGTCATGGCAGTATTAAATACCACCTCACCAATAGATACACCTTCTGCGCCAATTGCAGTGCCTTTAAAAATAGTACCGTCTTCCAGTACCAAGATGGCAGATTTAGTCAATTTAACCTCCATAACCAATAAAAGTATCAATAAGTACTAACAATCAATGCCGAAGCAGCGAACAATTAGTCATTATTATGTGATTTAAGTGCCAAAACTGTATTTCCGGCAAATTCCGCGTATTTTACGTGTTACAGCGTATTTCGTCTATAACAATTTCAAACAATTTTATAACTTAACTGCGATTAATCGTTAAAATAGGATTAAGCAGTTAAAACCAATAGTTATCTATTTCAATCCAAGCACATCTTGCATGTCATAAAATCCTTTTGGTGCTTTTTTAAGCCAGCTTGCGGCGCGCATTGCGCCCAACGCAAAGGTCATTCTTGAGGTTGCTTTATGGGTGATTTCTAAACGTTCACCAAGATCGGCAAAAAACGCGGTATGCTCACCAATAATATCGCCGGCGCGTACGGTGGCAAACCCTATAGTGTCTTTACGGCGTTCTTCGGTGATGCCTTCACGACCATAAACCGCCACTTTGTTTAAGTCGCGGTTTAACGTATCGGCAATAACCTGACCCATTTTCATTGCCGTGCCCGACGGCGCATCTTTTTTAAAGCGATGATGCGCTTCAAAAATTTCGATGTCGGTATCATTGCCAATGGCTTTGGCGGTGATTTCCAACAGTTTAAATAATAAATTCACCCCCACGCTGGTATTCGGTGCTAATACCACAGGGATAGCTGCGCCAAGTTGTTGCAGCTCATTAACTTCATCATCATTAAAACCCGTGGTACCAATAACGATGGATTTATTGTTGGCATTACACCAGGCAACATGGGCTTTGGTTGACTCAATCGAGGTAAAATCAATAAACACATCGGCACTAACCAAATCGTCTAAATTCGCGGTGACTAGACAACCTTTGTGCCCTAACCCGCAAAGTTCACCGGCATCTACCCCGTTTAAACTGGAAGATTCACGGACGAAACCGCCAACAAGTTCGATACTGTCGTGCTCTAATGCCGCTTGTAATAAGTTACGGCCCATACGACCACCACAGCCTAATATGGCAACTTTTGTCATTTTTTTGTTCTCTTAAATTAGTTAAACATTTTTATGATCGCAACTCGGCGAGTTGTTATGGTAAAAGTGTTTAAAGCTTCGGGCTTCGGGCAGTCAGTGTTAATCGATTAATATAGTGCAAATATAACGCTTTCTGCTAATAGCTTCGGCTTCTAGTTTCGGGCAGATTGTGAATACTTTAATATACTCATCTGTGCCAATATACTGCTCGTAGCCAGTTGCTCATTGCTCGTCGTTTAATCACAAACACTCCCTATCCACCATCCATGGTCCGGGAGTATAAGTACATATATGTACAAAAAAGCCGGGAATACCCGGCTTTTCAAAATATTAAACGATAGCTAACAACTCTACCTCAAATACTAATGTTGCATACGGAGGGATTGCACCCTGTGAGCCACGCTCACCGTACGCTAGGTTATATGGTACGTGTAAACGCCACTTTGAACCAACAGCCATCATTTGTAATGCTTCAGTCCAACCAGCGATAACACCGCCAACTGGGAATTCAGCAGGTTGACCACGTTCAACAGAACTGTCGAACACTTTACCGTCGGTAAAAGTACCGTGGTAATGAGTACGTACTGTACTGTCTGCCGTTGGTTTTTCGCCGTCGCCTTCCACAAGTACTTCAAATTGAAGACCTGATTCAGTCACGGTGATCTCTTCACGTTTAGCATTTTCCGCTAAGTATGCTTCGCCAGCAGCTGACGCTTCTTTCGAAAGCTCAGCTTCTTGTGCTTGCAATTTTTGTGAAACTACAGAGAAAGCTTCTTGTAAGTCTTCTTGGCTAACCTGGCTAGTGGCATCAGCTAATGCATCGGCTAAACCAGCTTGTACTGCTGAAACTTCAAAATCTTTAAAAGGGTTGTTACGTAATTGCTCACCTAATTGGCGGCCTACGCCGTAACTTACGCGTTGTTCGATACTAGTAAATTCAGACATCTTCAGTTCTTATTCGGAAAAAATTCGGCAGCAAGTTTAGCACACTCACCCCGAATACAGTAGCGATTTAAGGCAAAAAACAGCGACTATTTGCTATTTTTTCAATGGCCATGATGGCAGGGTTTTATAATTGGTCCATTTACGGTTTAGCGGCAGTGGCGTCTTTAGCTTTTGGCGTTGGACTTTTCGGCTTATTACAGTTTGGAGTAATACGTCTTTGCGCATATAACGGTTCAGTGCTTGCTAAATTTTTGCTCAGGCCATTAATCCGTGTTTGGTTTGACGGGTGCGTGGAAAAAAACTCTGGTGGTGCACCATTGCCTTGTTTGGCCATATTCTGCCAAAGTGCCACGCTTTCACGCGGGTCAAAGCCTGATACAGCCATCAATTTTTGACCAATGATATCGGCTTCCGTTTCATGGGCACGACCATAAGGCATTAATATCCCGTATTGCACACCAAGACCTAACCCGGCCAAGATCAACGCTTTATTATCAACATCAGAAGCTGCCATTGTGGCTCCGGCTACCACTAAGCCTACTTGCGATAATTGCGTTGATGATAATCTTTCATTGGAATGCTGAGCAATAACATGCCCGACTTCATGGCCAATAATCGCCGCAAGTTGGCCAGCATTTTCTGTCACATTTAAAATACCGGTATAGACGCCAATTTTGCCCCCTGGCAGTGCAAAAGCATTAATTTGTTCCGAGTCAAAGACTACCACTTCCCAACTGCCCTTATGTACTTTCGAGTCCACATTCGGGGTGATCGCATTGGCGACACATTGCACAAATTCATTCACGCTTTTATCAAAGCTGATCGTTTGTTGCTCTTTCATTTGTTCAAACGATTGTGCACCCATGGTATTTAGCTGACCGGGAGAATGCAGCAATACTTGATGCCGTCCGGTAGGAGATTTTGCACAACTTGCAAGAAGTGCGACAGACAGGCCTAGTAAAACAGTTTTTTTCATCGTAATTATCTCAATAGCGTTCTTAAACATCTGATCTTTATAAAGTAAAATTTAAACTGAAATTTAATCTTAGTGTTCAAGTATAATTTAAAACCCTAGGTAAGGGCAAAACAACTAAGCTAAAAACATAGCAGTTATTGATTTAATAATCCTTCCAAGCTAATCGTCCGGTAAAGCTTGCTATCATCATAAAAAAAGTTAACTCTTAGCTCATTATCGACAAACCAATTCTCAGAAGTTTTAATGATGTCTAGATAGGGTAAATCTAGCAGCTTTTCAAAAGTACCCATTTTATATACAGCATGAGTAGTTACAATTAATTGGTGTTCTTGATTGATGTATCTGACATATTCCGGACTGCCAAACACATTATTATTTTCAAATTCATGGATCACATTATTATTATCACTTAAATCTAAAACCGAGTTATAAAAAAATAACTGGTTATGAATCACATCGATAAACAGCGGTTCTTTTGCCAGGCCGTAGTCAAGTTCTCCAAAACCAGGAAGATTAAGCTGGTCTAATTTAAATTCAGCTTCGACAACAGGCGATCCTGAAAAATCAACGGTATCTAACGTCCAATCAGGATAATTGTCTAAATGATAAATTTGGTTTTTATTAAACGGGTTTAACTTCGGTTGGATCAAACTATGATCTGCGAGCTGTTCAAACCAGGTCCAACTATCCGTTATATAGTCATAGTAACTGACCATTCGATCTCTAAAATACAAAATATGATCATCATTACAAGATATGCCTATGGTATTGTTATACTCGCTATTTTCAATAATATAAGGGCTGTCTATAGAATGCTGCAATAACATCAGGTCTGTATCATATTTATCAACAGTGTTATTGCCAATATCTGTGATATAAATATGCTCTTTTGTGGTACAAAGATAATTTGGATTGCCGATATTATAGGCTTCTTTTATCTTTTTGCCTTTTGAGTCAAGGGTGATTAAAGTGCGACCACGTTCTGCTGTCGCTGTAGTGGCTACCAATGTGTTTGTATGATACGCGACTTGTTTAATTTCCCTATCTAGTTCGAGAATATCGCCCATCCCTTCATCAATAAATATAATATTTTTTTTTGCTTCACTGCCAAAGCCCAATAGGAAAGGTTCAATCACTATATTTATATCCAATAAGCGCATCATAGGCTCATATTGAATTAGCCCTTGTTGTATAAGTTCAGCTAAGTTAATCGAGAAGTAATTATCCACTTTTTGAGCGATATAAAGGTTCTTTCCACAACCATGGCAATTATTAAACCTAATATATTGTTCGTTATGAAGATGAGAAATATTTTTATTAAAGTAAAATTCCAATTCCGTAGTATCTTTTGTGAGCACTAAGTTTTCAGGCAGCACTTTAACAAGGGCTAAAGGGGTGTTTCTTTCAAGTAAATTATATAAAGATAACGGCGAAGGCAACCTAAAGATAAAGTCCTCAAACATATCATCAATATCTGCTGTGCCGGCATAAAGGCTGGTTGAGGTAGCTATAATTTTGAAATTTCCGGGTTCAAAAGCCACTCTTATATATTCTTCATCCAGTTGAATTTTTATAAAGCCATCTATTTGCTCTTTTTGCCAAAATTCCCTTGTTGAATTTTCAATATCATTAAAAACATCAATAATATAATCGGCATTAAAATTATATTGCCCGCTATTATATTTGCCATTTAGAGTAAAGTGATAAAAATGACCTTCGCTGTTTCCTTTATTTCCCTGGTATTGCTTTAGCAGCCCATTAGTAATGCTTTCTTGTTGGTTGTTTGAAAATGGGACGCTGAAATTGTGGATGGTTATTTCTTTCGTCGTGGCTATTCTCTCAAGCGGCTTCGCACTAATATCTTGCCATGTATTTTCTATAAGCGTTTGATAATTAAAATTTAAATTCGCCCCAAACTCTTGAGATAAATTCGCCTGACTGACATTTAAATTAGTCGAATTAACAATTATATGAATTCCATCGATATTAGCTTTTTGACTTTTTTCATTAATCTCATTGGTCATTTTAATATTAAAGTCAACATTAATAATGCCATTAAATTGGGGTAATGCCCCACTTGCTGTAGAACTAGTAGGCTCTTCGATAACACAGTTATGATATATTAGCTTACCTGAGTTATTCGCTTTGTTGGTTGATTCTAATTGCCATTCAACGTGACCACCTTGCTTACAATGTCTGGTAAAAATATTATCTGGAGAGTGATATAACCAATACACCTCGGCTTCTATTAATTCTGAAACTTCGATAATACCTTCCCCTAAAAGCAACATAGAAGTCGCTATTTCTGGGGTATTCAATTCGGTGAAAATATCAACCGGTTCAGGAGCTGGAACAGAGGGCTGAGTTGAACCTCCTTTAGATGAACCACCACCTCCACAAGATACGAGCAAGGCCATTAATATACATAAAACCGGTTTTAGTACAAAGAAGCTTGTCTGTCCTTTAAGCATGAAGAATTACCTTATAAGTCACTATTTTTGTTAATGTAAGCTACTGTTTCAACAATAAATTGAAATTTCAATATATGTTGAAATCTTATTCTTTTGCGAATAAATACTCAATATTTTTTTACCTTGAAAGGGGGTTAAATTTTATTAATTAAACTTTGCCGATGATCAACATTAGTGATCGAATTGAAAACTACCAAATACACCAGTGGCCGATGTCTTGTTGTTGCAGAAACTGCTCGGCTTGTTTGCCTTGCAATAAGGCTAACGTGGCAATGAATCCTGCCTGGATACAGTTTGGCGCGGTAACCGTGATTGATTTTGGCGCGCCAACAATCGAGTAGCCGGTTTTCGGATTTAACACGTGTGAGTAACGTTTGCCATCTTTGAGCAAAAATCGTCTCGCATCACCACTGGTTGCCAACGCGCCGGTACTGATACTGACAACTAATGGTGGTAATTTTTCAGACGTTGAATTTACAAAACCAGGATGTTCAATACCCACTTGCCAAGGATTGCCATTGCGCAGCTTCGATGATGCCGCGATATCGCCACCAAAATTGATTAACACCGGTAATGAGGTTAGGCTTTTAGCGATAAGCAAGCTGGTATCTACCGCATATTCTTTGCCTATACCACCAAAGTCAATTGCCATACCTTGATTAAGGGTTACAGAATTTGCCGTTAAGGTGATTTGATCAAAACCAATGTATTTAAGTAGCGGCTGTATTTTATCTTGTTCAGGAATATTGTCGCTACCATCAAACGTCCATGCATTAGCAAGAACACCTGAAGTAATATCAAACGCGCCATCACTCATGAGAAAACATTGCCTGGCAAAATCTAATAATTTATAGGTTTCTTCATCAAGGCTAACAGGTTTACCATTACTGGCATTTATTTTAGCGCAGATGCTAGTACTCAGATACCTCGAGTACTTATCTTCTATGCGCCACGCTTCATTGGCGATTGCCTGCCCTACTTTCTTAGCAAGCCTCTTATCTGTTGAGTTGATAAGCACCTCACAGGGACTTGCCATCGCGTGAAATTGAGTAATAAAGCCAAAACCTGTTGATTGCATTACAACTTTTCGAGTTGACTTTGTACTCATCACTAAAATGAATAACTTATCTGGGCAATCAAGGCTTCAACCGATTCAAACAAGTCAACCTCTTGTAAAACGCCGGGTAATTCATAACCCGGATTTTCAGGGTCTTGCTGATAATATTCGATTCTAAAAGACAGCTCCTGGCCATTTTTTAATGGCATGCCGTATTTAAAACCTAGGGTATAGGCATTCATCTCACCAACGCGGTAATCGGCACTTACATAACTTGGAGACACGTCATCTTGATTAATGAAGGGTCGATAAAATTCTGCGGCCTCTTGCATGTAATACCTAAGGTGCGGCTCAATATAGCCAGTGCCTAACGGAATACGATAACGAACGTCAAAAGTGTGGGAGTTAATTTCCCAGTCATCCCACAAATAGCGATAAGAAAAATCGACAACCGTTGAGGTAAAATGATATTTGGTTTGCCAAAATACACTGTGTTTTTGTCTACTGTCGGGGCGTTTTTCATAAATTTGATGTTGCGTTACACCTAATTCGTCAACCGATGATACAATTTTAAACGGGTCGGTTAAATAACCGTCTACCATAGAGAATGAATAATTAAGCTGCATGATCGCCCGGCGATTGATCACTTGCGTAACCCCAAGCAGCACATCGATAGTGGTTTTATTATCGCTAGAGCCAATGCGATGACTGTCATCAAAAGCCGTTGTTTGTGGGTTTGGTAATATCGCTAAAGGATTGGGAATGCCCCCTTCGGGTTCTATTTCATCATAAAAAGCGGCGAAACCAATCGCGACAGTGGTATTTTTTTTATTGAAATCTCTTGTCAGGCTGGCATTGAGGCCAAGTGATAAATAATCATACTCTTTCGATGCATGCAGCCCTGTGCTTATGGTGTAGTCAGTAGTTAAAGGTCGCGTCCAGGACGCGTTAACCTGTAGCCGGGTATCTTTAAAAGTATCATCGAGTGGCGTTTCTCCTGAGGGTACAGCAAAAGTACCTTTGCCCGATGGCCGAGCAAAGGTTTGAACATACGGCTGAGCCACGGCACCATTAGCTGAAGCTCCGGTTAACGAGTCTATGGTTAGCTTTAGGCTGAGAAATTCCTCATCATCAAATTCTTTAGTCGCGGCTATTATGCCTTCCACGGCCGTAACTCTATCGGATTCACCGTAATACATTAGGGCAGTGTCAAATTGCCATTGGTTTTCTTCTGCTTGGCTTTGGCCATTGGCTGGCACCGTTGTGCCGAGTAAAGAACAAGTGGCAGCGGTTAACAGCGATTTCAAATTTTTAGCTTTATTTTTCGCTAACCTTGGTTGGTTTGCTAACTCAATTTTTTCAGTTAATTGCACCCACAACCTCCACCGGCAAAACTGCGGCCACCGCTGGAAGCTTCTTTTGAGAAGTAAATATGATCATCGAGTGCGGCATCTATGGGGGAAGCATTTAGTGCCATCTCTTTGCGAGCTAATAAATCTCTCTCCCAAGGCTCAACCCCTAAAGACGAGCAACCGCTGCTTATTAACAGTACGATCAGAAGAATATTGACCTGGTAAATTTTTTTCATAACATCGCGTTCCATTTCACCTAACAGAAAAAACTAAAAACAGGTAAATGATTTTTACTCATAAAATTAATATAGGCTTTTCCCATGACAATGACTAGCGAAAAGCTTAATCTTAATCAAACTAGGCTAATATAATGATTAGCCATTAGATAATAGTTGTAAAAGGATGCAAGGTGAATTCTAAATTGGTAAGGGTTTTAACCATATTGTTAGCAGTATCGATTGCCAGCAACCTGTTTTTGTTAAAACAATTAACCGAGCATTCATTGGCAACACCTGAAGGTATTAGTCGCATTGATGCCAATAGCCGTCTTTCAGCTAACAATAAAGTGGCGAGTAAAAACTCTGGTGAATTAACTCAAATTAACGACGATTCGATAAATCACCGCAAAAAAAGTCATGCTCAAAATGAAACTTCGCCACGGGCAAATGATCAATCAAATTTGTTGGCGGCAAAAGCCGAGCAACTGTTTTTAGTGCACCAGTTTATCAGCGCCATAGAGCACTTAGAACAATTACAAGAGATCGATGATTACAACAGTCGACTGTTAAATGAGCAATGGCAAACAGCAGCAAAGCAATGGTTAAACCAAGGCAAGTACAGTGTATTCCGTAATTTTATCACCGCCTACCAGAACAGGTTCCCGCACCAGCAAGCTTGGCAATTACTCAAAATAGAATGGCTAAAGGCAATAAATAAACCTGCGCTGGCGATGCAAACCTACTATCAATTGATCAATAATGCGTTTGATCAGCAAAAAGAAGATTTATGGCGTTATCAGGCACATAAACTTTTTGTTCAGCATAGTAATATCTTACAAAATCAAACCGCATGGCAACACCTGGTAAACTTCACCACACCATTACTGGCCGATGAGTTCTCTTATCCGCCCTATCAACTGGCACTGGCTCGAGCATACATTTACTTAGGCGAGCTCCCTACCGCCATTAATTATCTCGATAATGTCGAATACTCTAGCGAATACGCCAGCCAAATTGATGGTTTACATAGCTTAATTGACTCTTTCACCAACGCAGAGCAAGGCATTGAGTTAACCGCTATTGGTGAGCATTTCGTCGTGGATGCGATGCTGAATCAACAACATCAGACATCGCTGTTAATTGATACCGGGGCATCATTAACGGTTATTTCAACCGAATTGTATCAACAACTGATAACTACAGATCAAATATCAATAAAACGAGAATTAAATATTAATACCGCCGGCGGTGAACAAGGAGCATTCTCAATTATTATCGAACAATTTTGGCTAGGCGATAAAGTGCTTTACGACTTTGAAGTGGTGGTCATGGACTTGACCAGTTTAGACAAGGCGGATGGCTTACTCGGGATGAATTTCTTGAAACATTTTCAATTTGAAATTGATCAACAACATGCTTTGTTACTCCTTTCACCCCGTTAAGCTTTATAACAGCGAACGGCATTAGTTTTTCATTTAAGCCGCTTGCGGCTGTCCTTTCTCTGTATGTTTCACCACAGCTGAATGAAATTTGCTGCGGGTCGATAGTTCCGGCATATTTGCCACGAGTGGTTGTGACTCTTGCAGCAGCATGCTTTTCACTAGCTGAAAATCAATATATTTAGCTATCGATGCTAACAATAAACTCAATAGTGGTGCATATATCAAGCTAGTTATCATTGTCCATGGCAAAGCCTGCATGGCAAAAATTGGTGAAATCACTATGGTGGAAGTAATAACTCTGTATAAGGTATTGTTTTTGCGACTAATCAACTTACTCTCCTAACAACGGGTTAACGTTTGTCGATAAGATATAGATTAGTGAAGTTTATGCATGCTGACAAAAGCATAATATTCACCATATAGGTGAATATAACTCACCTATATGGTGAGTGATTAAATTATCCTAAATATTTTTAAGTTAATAGCGCCGGCGATTTTTCTAGCCAATCTAAAAAACAATGAATGTCATGACGCTGTTTATCCTCTTTGCGGTATACCGCATACAAGGATTGCGGGAATGATAACGTGCGGTTAAACGGGTTAACCACAAGTTTGCGCTCTAGTAATGTATTCTCAATTGGCAACATTGCTAACGCTAAGCCTAAGCCCTGCTCTGCTGCTTGCAATGCAGTATCGTAGCTACTGAACGTCAGTTTATGCTCTGATGAGAAATCTTTAATGCCAAAACCAAACGCCCAGGTGTTCCAGATGTTATCCATATTCGACAAATCAATAAGCGGCACATCATTGAGTTGCGATATATTGTTTAGCTGGTATTTTTCGGCAAAGTCGGCAGAGCAAATTGCCACGATTTGGATATCGGCCAGTTTTCTCACTTCGACTCCTTCCCATTTTCCGTCCCCTATCCGTATGGCTAAGTCAAAATCTTCATAGCGTAAATCGGCTACTTTCATCCCCGTTTCAATACGAATGTCTATATCTGCATGGGCTTGTTGAAACAGGCCTAATTGCGGGATAATAACATTGGATGCCATTGTTGGAAAGGTAGATATTTTTAAGGTCGGTGATGAAAATTGATTGGTAATTTTTTTCATCCCTTGCTCGAGTAATGCCAAAGATTGTTGCACGTATTGCAGATACACTTTTCCGGCAGGATTAACTTGCACCCCGCGGGTTTTTCGAATGAATAACTCAAAGCCAACAAACTGTTCTAAGGCTTTTATTTGATGGCTTACCGCTGAAGGGGTAATAAACAGTTCGGCACTGGCAAGCTTGAAGCTTTCAAGCCGAGCCGCGGCCTCAAAAATACTAAATAAATGTAATGCTGGTAGTTTTCGCGCCATAGTTTAAGATAGTCCCATCAAATCTAATTTACACTTAGTATAAGTGAATTTAATTAATCTACTAGTAAAAATCAAACATAGTATCACACCAAATTATAAGGACACTTTATGACTGAATTTACTCCTTACTCTGCCTTAATAGGCGGGATATTGATTGGCCTTGCGGCATTAGCATTAATGCTGTTAAGCGGTAAAATTGCCGGGATTTCGGGGATATTGACCCAGCTAATGAATCAATTTCCAATACAGTTAAGCTGGCAGGTGTATTTTGTCCTGGGCTTAATTATTGGTCCTGTTTTAGCCTCGCCTTTGGGTTTTACGCTTCCGCAGTCCATTGATTTAAGTTGGGCTGCAGTTATCATTGGCGGATTTTTAGTAGGTTTTGGTTCTCGATATGGCTCAGGTTGCACCAGTGGCCATGGAATTTGCGGCATTGGTCGTTTTTCAAAACGCTCAATTGCCGCCACGGTTACCTTTATGGCTAGCGCTATAGTGACTGTTTTCATTATTCGTCATGTTATTGGAGCTTAATAATGAACAATTTCATTGCGCTAATATGTGGCTTAGTCTTTGGTTTTGGTTTAACCATTGCGCAAATGGTTAACCCCAATAAAGTACTAAATTTTTTAGATCTATTCGGCTCCTGGGATGCCAGTTTAGCTTTTGTTATGGGTGGCGGCGTTATTACTTACATCATAGGTTATCAACTTTTTATTAAAAAGATGAAAAAACCTTTATTGACCGAAAATTTTAATATCCCAACCAATACCGTTATTGATCAAAAACTAATTATTGGTTCAACAATTTTTGGCATTGGCTGGGGCATTGCTGGCATTTGTCCGGGTCCTGCCATTGCAAATATAACGACAGGAAATGAAAAGATATTGGTGTTTATTTTGCTTATGGTGGTTGGCATGTTACTGGCTCAGAAGGTGAAAAAACGATAACTTTCCATTTTATTTTCAGCAAATGACTGCTGTTGATAAGTTGACTACGTGGACATCTAACAACCACGGTTTAATTACTGAGTTATTGGTTTCACTTCGATTTATTGTTTTTAAGTACAACTAAGTCATTATTACCAATCAAGCCCTTAGGTTATCTGGCTTTCTCCTCACCTCTTAGCTATTTATTACAAATAACTAGCTTCTTGGTAATATTAAAATTGTACAACTTTGCTGTAGAGCCTAACACTAAAGACCTGTAGAGGCATACAGCATATTGTCGGATAACTCACCTAAATAAAAATCTATGCCAATTTTTTATCGTTAATTTTGTTGTCAGCGCTAAAATTGAAACGAGATAAAAACGATTGACAGTCTCTTTTGGCTATATCGGCCATTCATATTTTGTGTTTTCATGCTGTTATAACTGCTCAACCAGTCTGTGGATAAGTCTGTGAGCAATATTGTAACCCCATATGTATTAAGCATTGTAGGGAAAGTGATGGTTTACAATTACAGAATTATGCAAGATTACATGGCGGTTACAGTTTTATTACACTCTACATAATTGGAAATTTAAAAGTTTTGCACAGAATCGGTGGATAACTTTTTACACCCCTTATTCTTATTGCCCTGATTTTTTGCAAGCACTTTTTTAAATATTTTCGATATTTTCGATATTTTATTTTCCTTATATTTTTTTGCATGAAAATGCTAATCTTTACTACTTATTGGTATAAAAAGAATAGGTTTAGATGAAGACAGCGTTAATTTTTGGTGCTAGCGGTTTAACCGGTAAGGCTTGTTTAATGCATCTGTTAAATAACCACAATTACCATTGTGTGATCATTGCCGTAGGGAAAGGGTTGCCTTACATCATCCAAAGCTTTAACAGCAGGTGATAAACTTCAACATCACTAAAACTTATGTGTTTAGACCGAGTTTGTTATTGGGCGAGCGGGAAGAGTTTCGTTTAGCAGAACGAATGAGTGCGCTGCTGTTCAAACTGATCGGTTTTATGTTTATCGGCCCGTTGGCAGCTTTTAAACCAATTAAGGCCGCCGATGTAGCAAAGGCAATGATAACAGTCGCTAATCAGCCTAAAAATTGTGCGGCTTTTACAGTGATAGAGAATCAGCAAATTCAGACAATCGCGAAATCATCGTAACCTTACCGCTGAAGAACTCTAAGGTGATAACTAATTAATATACTCTAATAATACTGGAACAATCGATAAGACTAGCAGTAATGCCATAGTCACATTAAATCTGCGCTGATATTTCTCTTGCTGTAATGATAGATACAACAGATAAGTGATACCCAACACTTTTATGATGTGATGAACAAACGGATATTGTTCAAACAACACACCAAAACCTAAGCCAACGATTATCACCATAGTAGGGTTCTTGCTAGTTAGCGAATAATTGCCTAAACCTGATCATGAGGTGGTGATTATGAAAACTTTAGTCTTCGATTTAGTGAGTATAGGCGAGGCCGCAAAGCATTATAGTGTTTCAGTCGAAATTATGAGGCGCTGGGATCGCAATAACAAACTGAATTCGCATAGCCGAACGTTAGGCAATCACCGTCGTTATAAACTCAACGAATCCGAGAAAATCAAAGTTGGTTATGCCCGAGTTAGTTCCCATGATCAGAAAAAAGATTTAGTCACCCAAGCTAAATACCTCAGCCAATATTGCGATGTTGTGCTGGAAGATTTGGGTTCCGGTTTGAACTTTGAGCAAGAACTTTGCAAAGAT
>MABC01000094.1 GCA_002162925.1 Thalassotalea sp. 42_200_T64
GATTCGGTCACATTCTTTTTGCTCACGACAAGCTTTATGGCGCTGTGTGAGCACTTTGATTTGTTTTGATGTTAGGTTTATTTCTCGCATGTGACTATCATGATCCTGTCAATTTAAGAGTCAACGGTTTTGTTTGAAAAAAGAGTGTTTTCAATGATCATCGGTATATGAGCACATCAAGTTGTCCACCAAATGCACGGTCATTACCGGTTCTCCCTTTCATTTTACGAGCAATAAGTCCGTCTGCCCAATCAAAAGCTACAGCCCAAACCATGCCAATCATTGCTGCATAATAAACGCCCAAAACACTGTAGGTACGTTTGATTTATTGCATGTAGGCCATCTTGCCTTGTTAGAATACGGTAGGACATTGGGCGGTGATCAAATGCCCCGTTTTGGTGGCCCAAGTACAAAGTTTCGCTTACCAAGCAGTGAAGTGTCAGCGGATTTAGATATTGGTATTGTCGGCGTACCGTTAGATATTGGCGCCAGCAACCGCAGTGGTACAAGATACGGCCCACGCGATATTCGGGCTGAATCTGTGTTGGTGCGCCCTTACGGTATGTATACCAAAGCGGCACCTTTCGACAGTTTTCAAATTGCCGATATTGGTGATGCGCCAACCAACACCTTTAACCTGAAAGATTCAATTCGAATTATTGAACAACATTATTAATCATAATGTTAAACCGGTCACCATAGGTGGTGATCATTTTATTACCTATCTCGTGCTGAAAACTTATGCCAAAAAATATGGTAAAGGCCTTTCTTTAATTCATTTTGATGCGCATTACGATACCTGGAATGACAGTAAAGGTAAGGTTGACCATGGCACCATGTTTAACCATGCGGTACAAGAAGGCATTATCGATCCAAAAAGTCGGCGCAACGTTAGCATTAGAAATGTTATGTTTACTTGCTCGTCAGCCAAAAAATTAGTTAAACACCTCCTTTTTAGCATTCTGTATGCTTGTTGAAATGCTATCCCCGTTGCATTCGTGGCGATTAATAAAAAAACAAACAGCTCATTGTAATCCCTGGCTTTCTTGACAGAAACTATGAAGGACAACAATCAACTACCCTTAAGTTAAGCAAACAATAAGGAGCAAATGATGAAAGCTGTCCTTCAAGTTAAAGATAACGCAGAATTCGATAAATTGTATATTGCGTTCGAATTAAGTTCTAAAAAGTGGAAATTAGGTTTCAGTAATGGCGTCAAACGACGCATTAAAACAATTGATGCCGGCAACTGGCCGCAATTAATTGAAGAAATATCGCTAGCGAAAAGTAAATTACATTGCACAGCTGAGTGCGATATTGTGACTTGCTATGAAGCGGGACGAGATGGTTTTTGGATACATTGAGCCCTAATTGCAGAGGGGATTCAGAACCTATAGTCATTGATTCGGCGAGCATTGAAGTAAGCCGTCGTCAAAAGAAAGTCAAAACTGATCGTGTTGATGTCATTGCATTGCTCAGGTTGTTGATGCGCTATGACAATGGCGAAGATGAAGCGTTACAGATCATTAATGCACCAAGTGTGGAACAAGAAGATGAGCGTCGCTTAAACAGAGAACGAGAGCGCTTAATTAAAGAACGAGGCGCTCACAGTGCACGGATAAAATCATTATTCGTACTGCACGGTATTCGCATCGATAAAATGCGTGAAGTGCCAATAATATTACCGACAGTGACCGCGAGTGTTGTTGGTTATGACTTGCCTAAAGATTTGAAAGCCGAAATTCGACGAGAATACCAACGGTATACTCAAGTAAACAATCAAATTAAAGAGTTAGAAAAATTGCAGCTTTCCCGAGCGAAAGAAAACAATAGTAAATCGGTAGAAATAATAAACCGGTTAATGCTATTAAAAGGCGTTGGCTGGCAAAGTAGCTGGGTAATGGGGATGGAGTTCTTTGCCTGGCGCCGTTTTAAAAACAGAAAACAAGTTGCGTCCTGTGCAGGACTATCTCCCACGCCGTATGACAGTGGCGATAGCGTTCGCGAACAAGGCATTAGCAAGGCAGGCAACAAGCGAATACGTAAGATATGTGTAGAAGGGATGTACTAATCCTGCGGCTGGAAAACATCTTTATCGGGTGGTGCTTTAAGAACTAGCGTTACGGATATAAACAAAAATAGTGGTTGGACCAGTTGGCTTTTCTGTTATACTCGGTCAACAATGTATGAATAATTTATAAGTAACAGGATTAGGATTTACAGTATGCTGAGCTACAAAGCACCGATAACAGACATAAAATTTCTACTTGAAGATGTTTTTAAATATTACGATCATTATCAAAAGCACCCGGAGTTTGCTGAAGCAACTCCGGATTTAGTCGATGCTATCGTTAGCGAATGCGCCAAATTCTGTGAAAATGAATTACTGCCGTTAAATCAAAGCGGTGATAAAGAAGGTTGTACTTTTGATAACGGCAAGGTGACCACGCCGAAAGGTTTTAAAGAGGCTTATCAGCAATATGTTGATGGTGGTTGGCAAAGTTTGTCGCATCCAATCGAGCATGGTGGACAGGGTTTACCGCCATCGTTAGGCATGGTGAAATCAGAAATGATGGGCACAGCTAACTGGTCTTGGGCTATGTATCCAGGTTTGAGCCATGGTGCCATGAATACCATTCAAGTGCATGGCACAGATGAGCAAAAAGAGCTTTATCTTACTCGATTAACTGAAGGCACCTGGACCGGCACCATGTGTTTAACTGAGCCACAATGTGGTACAGATTTAGGTCAGGTAAAAACCAAAGCGGAAGATAACGGCGATGGCACCTATAACATTAGCGGCACGAAAATATTTATTTCTGCCGGTGAGCATGACTTAACCGACAATATCATTCATATTGTGTTGGCGCGCTTGCCTGGAGCACCAAAAGGTACCCGAGGCATTTCGTTATTTATCGTGCCAAAAATGCAAGTCGATCAACAAGGCACTATCGGTGCAGCCAATGGTGTCACTTGTGGCTCTCTGGAAGAGAAAATGGGCATTAAAGCTTCGGCTACGGCAGTACTCAATTTTGACAACGCCAAAGGCGTGCTCATTGGTCCAGAAAATAAAGGTCTGGAATGTATGTTCACCTTTATGAATACCGCCCGTGTTGGCACCGCTTTACAGGGTGTTTGTGCCGCTGAGCTTGCTTATCAAAACTCGCTTATTTATGCCAAAGAACGTTTATCAATGCGCTCGTTAACCGGTAAAAAACAGCCGGATAAAATTGCCGACCCAATCATCGTCCATCCCGATGTTCGTAAGATGCTAATGACTCAAAAAGCGATCAGTGAAGGCGGTAGGGCAATGATCTACTATACCGCCAAAATAGTCGATGATATCGAAATGGCAAAAACGGAGAAAGAGCGTAAGAAGGCCGATTACCGTCTAGGCTTTATCACCCCAATTTTAAAAGCGTTCTTAACCGAGCTCGGCTCTGAAAGTGCCAATCATGGCATGCAAATATTTGGCGGTCACGGTTATATAAAAGAGTGGGGCATGGAGCAAATTGTTCGTGATGCTCGTATCGCGACTTTGTATGAAGGGACTACAGGAATTCAGTCATTAGATTTATTGGCTCGTAAAATACTGTTGAATCGCGGCAAATCGTTTAAACAATTCGCCGTTGAAATTTTAAATTTCTGTAAAGATAATAGTATGGTGTCGAGCAACCCGCATAAAGCCGCAATGAATCGCTTTATTTGGCCGTTGAGTAAAGCGACAGCAAATTGGCAGCAATACACTCTGCGATTGGCGTTCAAAGCGAAAAAAGACAGAGATATTATTGGCGCTGCCTCGGTCGATTATCTGATGTATTCGGGTTATGTCACTATGGCTTATTTTTGGGCACAAATGGCACAAGCCGCTTACGAAAAGTTGGCAACCGATGTGGAAAATAGAGATTTTTATCGAGCGAAAATCAAAACCGCCGAATTCTATTTCGAGCGCATGTTACCCAGAACTAAGTCGTTAGCGGTAACCATGATGGCCGACCCAAAAACCTTGATGCAACTCGATGAAGACCTGTTGAGTTTTGTATAGAAGAGTTTTGTATAGTTAAGTTTTAGCTGAGCTTTAGCGAGCTCTACTGAGCTAGACTCTTGTTCGTCATCTAAAAACCGATTGTCCAGGCAATCGGTTTTTTGCACAAGGATGTGCTTATACCCGGCAGGCAGGAGCCTTTTGAGGGTGATAATTCAAGGATGAATTAACTTAGAATTGCCATAGATGGTTTTAATTCTGTTTTACGCATGCGGTAAGAGAATAGTAAACTTATGACTTGATCAAACTTTGTGTTGTTAGCGCCTTTTTGATAATTTCAACCGGCGTCAGCAACTGCTCTAAAATTAAACTTTGCGCACGTTCCGATTCTCTGTTCAAAAGCGCATTCTGTATTTCAATATGGACTTGTTGATTTGCTTTTAATACTTTATTTTAACCAAATATTTCGATACCGATTTACCTTATCCGATCCCAGATCCAGATTTACCTTTTTTAGGGGTGCATCTCACTTGTATGATTGATGGCAGTGTTACGGTTGGTCCTAATGCGGTATCAGGCTTTAAACGGGAAGGCTACGGAACAATCAATATCAGCTTAACGGATATCTTCGATATGGTTACTTTTATAGGCTTTTGGAAAGTACTGCAGAAAAATCTAAAATCGGGTATCACAGAGTTTAAAAACTCCATTTTTAAACGTGGTTATCTGGCATTGGTGCAAAAATATTGCCCGCAAATTCAATTGACCGACTTGCAGAGTTATCCTGCGGGCATACGCGCGCAAGCGGTGATGGATGATGGCAGTTTAGTGCACGATTTTTTGTTCGCCAATAGCAAACGTACCATTAATGTTTGTAATGCACCGTCTCCGGCGACAACTTCGGCGATACCGATTGGTCATTACATTGTAACCAAGATCGAAGAGCAATTTAATTAACCTGTGGTTAATTAAAAAAAAGGGGGAATGGTATAACCTGAACTCAGGTTATACCATTCCCCCTTTGTTGCTGGAGCGATTAACTGCTGATTGATTTGGTTTCTAAAAAGTCTTCAAAACCAAACTCACCCCATTCACGACCATTTCCTGATTGCTTATAGCCGCCAAAAGGCGAGGTGTAATGATGCGCTGCACTATTAATGCTGATCATCCCGGCTCTAATTTTCCGTGCGACACGCTGAGCTCTTTGTGGATCTGCTGAATGAATATAAGCAGCAAGGCCGTAAGGTGTGTCATTGGCAATTTCGATCGCTTGTTCTTCACTGTTATACGGGATCATCACCAATACTGGACCAAAGATTTCTTCTCTGGCGATAGTCATATCATTATTTACGTCGGTAAAAATGGTCGGTTTGGTATAATATCCTGTTGCGAAACCTTCAGGTTTCCCCGTACCGCCGATTAATAGTGTTGCCCCTTCATCAATTCCAGCCTGGATCATCGCCTGAACTTTATCAAAGTGCTGCTCACTAACCAATGGGCCAATGTGCGAGCCCTTTTCAGCAGGATTACCTACTCTAACGGTTTCTGCCGCAGCCTTAGCTGCTGAAATAGCCTGCTGATAATGTTCTTCAGGTACTAGCATACGAGTCGGTGCATTACATGATTGACCGGTATTACTCATACAGGCTTTAACACCACGAGTAACAACCGCATCGATATCGGCATCATCGAGAATAATATTTGGCGATTTTCCGCCTAATTCCTGCGCCACTCGCTTAACCGTATCTGCCGCTGATTTTGCAATGGCAATACCGGCGCGTGTTGACCCGGTAAATGACACCATATCAATATCTTGGTGCGCGGATATTGCCGCACCCACGGTTAAACCGTCACCATTTATCATGTTATACACACCTGCCGGGTAACCGGCATCATGAACCATTTGGCTAAACAAATGCGCAGATAAAGGTGCAATTTCGCTGGGTTTTAAGATCATCGTACAGCCCGTAGCCAGGGCAGGAGCCACTTTACAGGCGATTTGGTTTATCGGCCAATTCCACGGGGTAATAAATCCACAAACACCAATAGGCTCCTTAATGATTTGCGCATTGGCTATTGTTCGCTGAAATTCGTATTCTTTCAGTGCTGTCAGTGTTGTTTCAATATGACCTTTACCGCATTCAGCCTGAGCATTGATGGCAAAATCAATTGGCGCGCCCATTTCCAGTGAAATTGCCTGTGCCATTTCATCATAACGGTCGATATATTGTTTAAGCAGTGCTTCAAGTAGTGCAATGCGTTGCTCAACGCTGCTGATACCATAGGATGGGAAGGCTTTACGGGCTGCCGCGACTGCAGTATCAACATTAGCACTGGACCCTAAAGTTATGTTGGCGATCACTTGCTCATTTGCTGGGTTAATAACAGCAAAGTCATTAGTGCTAGCGGGGTTTTGCCAGCTACCATCAATATAAAATTTTCGACAGTCTTGCATTTATTTCTCCAAATATTTTTGTAAATATCGTTTATGTACCGCATCACCAAAAGCCGAAAACAATGCTGTTGATAACTTATCCTGATTAAATTTCCATTCAGGATGCCATTGCACCCCGACCGCAAAGCTTGCGTATCTTGATTTTGGTCATCTTGGCTGTTGCCACCTTGGCTCTTGTTATCTTGGTAGCGAATAGCTTCCACTTAACCATCTGGGGCATAAGCTTCAGCAACTAAGCCATCCTCGGCGAGGGTTACTTGATGCGCCGGTTGATACTGCTCATCACGTGTCCCTTGTTTGTTTTCTCGGTGTTCAATAAATTGCTCGTGCTGATGTAAACATTGGTACAACTCTCCGCCTAATGCAACGTTTAGTTGTTGCAACGACTCAAGATCTTCGCCCGCTACTTGTGCCGGTATTAAAATAGGGATGGCATTAGCACGGTGTGCAATGGCATTGATATATTTCTCGCCGACGCCATGAAATCCATTGGCACCATACTTGATGACATCACATACCACACCGACAACAGGTTTATTTAGATTCATTTAATTTGGCTCCTATACAACTCTTTAGGGGTAATCCAATTGGATATTATTTATGTAACACTATTAAACATTAAGACAGCAAAGCCGACGATAACCCCAAAGAGTAGTTAATAGAGGCCTTGTATTCATCACGTAAAGAGGATAGAAAATTGAATATAGCAAACAATACTTTTAAAACGTTGAAGGGTTTGGATAAGGCTCATTACTTACATCCGTTTACTGATTTGAAAGAACATAAACCAAAAGGTGGAGATATCTATACTCGTGCCGAGCATATATATTTATAATTCAGGATCACGACTTGCTCATCAAGTTTGTGATAAAGCACATCAATACGAGGTCCGTATGTACGGTTCTGTGAGAGGGATGAGGAAAAATCCTCACCCTTCTACTCGATACTTCAGGGACGAAGGAATGCAAACGGAGTGGGTTCATATAAGGTTTTAGGTAGGTAACTTCAAGGAAGGTTTTAGAGAACTAGCTAATGATGTTACGCTTAAATAAGTCACTAATATCCGTGTCAGAGTAGTTCAACACCTCGGCTAAAATTTGCTTACTGTGCTGACCTAAATCGGGTGATGCGCTGTTATATTGCAAAGGCGTTGCCGATAGGTTTATCGGCGAGGCAACAGTTTTAATTTTATTACCGTCATTATCGGTAACTTCTCGTACCATTTGACGATGCTGTATTTGTGGATGGGCAAACACTTGTTCCAAGCTGTTAACTGGCCCACAAGGTACCTTAACCTGTTCAAGTTGTTCAACCCAGAAATGGCTACTGCGTCCGGCTAAAATTGTGGCCAGTAATGGGATCAATGTCGCTCTATTGATGACTCTGTTCTCGTTAGTACCATACAAGGGATCCTCAGCCAGTTCGTTACATTTTGCGAGCTGACAAAATTTTTGAAATTGTCTGTTATTGCCAATGGCCAAAATGATACTGCCGTCTTGCGTAGCAAATGTTTGGTAAGGCACGATATTTGGGTGACCATTACCCAGTCGTTGCGGGTTTTGCCCGGTGACCAAAAATTCATTCCCTGATTGGCAAGGGCTGCTGTTTGCACATCGAGCAAAGCAATGTCGATATGTTGACCGGCATTGGTGTGTTGACGTGCCAATAAAGCTGCTAATATTGCATTGGCGCTGTATAGCCCGGTCATTACGTCGACCAGAGCAACACCTACTTTCATTGGTGTTCCTTCTGGCTTGCCAGTTAAACTCATCAATCCGCCTTCACCCTGGATCATCGCGTCATAACCGGCTTTATCAGCTTGGCCAAAGCCAGTAATCGAACAATAAACCAGTTGCGGGTTAATGAGTTTCACTTGCTGATAGTCCAGGCCATATTTTTTAAGACCGCCTACCTTATAGTTTTCAACAAGTACATCGGCTTGCGCAATCAAACCTTTGATGACTTGTTGCCCATCAATGCTGCTGATATCAACAGCAATAGATTGCTTGTTACGATTAGCACAATGAAAATAAGCGGCTTGTGGCGGTTGTTGATCGCGCGCCGGTTTAACAAAAGGGGGGGCCCAGAACAGGGTATCATCACCTTTTTCAGGGCGTTATACCTTGATCACCTGGGCACCCATATCGGCCAGCATTTACGAGGCCCAGGGCCCCGCTAATATGCGACTCAAATCAACAACTTTTATGCCATCCAGTGCGCCAGCCATTAGCAGAACGCCTGTATGCCGGTAATTGCACGACCTAAAATTAGCGCATGTACGTCATGAGTTCCTTCATAAGTACTGACTGCCTCAAGGTTCATCACATGGCGAATAATACCAAATTCATCGCTAATGCCATTACCGCTATCAACACGTTCTACTTCACGGGCAATCAGGCCATAACTCACATAGTTAACTTCACTGCCACCATATTGGCTGGGTAATGTTGCGCCTAATAGCACAAGCTCGCCCAATTCACGCATGATTTCTGGATCGAAATGTTCATTTCGATTGGCTTCCAACACTCTGGATAGCAGTTTTTCCTGGCAAAAATCGAAAGCGGTATCTCTTATCATCCGCTCTTCTTCGCTGAGTTGACTATCAATGGATAGTGGGTCTTGCCAATTAAAAGGGGAAAGTGGTTTACTCATGCGTTACTCCATTTATGAGTGTTAAAAAAGATCAGCCGATACTATTTCAAAAATTGATTGCTGAGAACATACCCTAATTGGGTAAGGCTGACTATTTTCCTGAGAATATTGATTTGCCTATTTTCAATATTGTCGTAATCACTTAACTAAATACTTCGACAAAAGCTTGTTTCAGCAGGTTAACTTTGTTTACCTCTCGCGGTAATTTTTTATGTACCAGTGACAAGTTAAACTGATAAGTACGAGTACTTGGCTGGATCAACCGGATCTCACCTTGGTTTAATTCTTCTTGAATATAGCTTTGCGACATAAAACCAATGTAGTGACCAGATAAAATCATCGCCTTACGAGTATCAAACTGATAGGCCTTAGCGGCCAGGTTCAATTTTTGTAGCTGCTTGCGGCCTGAACCATCGATATCTATGCCTGGATGAATGGCGGCAACTGTAGCTAAATCGTCATCGCTGATATCGCTATCAACTTTATTAAAAAACGGATGTGTTTTACCACAACACAGGTAAATAGGCTCACTGTATATTGGTGAGTAATTCAACCCTTCTATTTGCTGATAACCAGGATATAGGCCGATATGTGCCTTATCTTTAAGTAACGATTTTTCAATATTCGAAATTGAATCGCCATCTAATACAATGTGTAAGTTAGGCGCATTGTCGTGGATGATACCGATAACTTGCGCCAACTTTTGTTGCCGTCGAGTATCTAGCTGGTCTGCACATAATATCACTATCTCACCGCTGAGCTCTTTGCCCAGGGTACCCACATACAAAGAAAAATCATTCAAAGAATCGAATAAGCCGATCACCGCCCGGTATACTGCTTGTCCTTCTTCGGTGAGAGAAAACCCGCCTCGGCCACGCAAACACAGCTTTAAATTCATCCGCGTTTCTAAATTAGACATATGCACACTAATGGTTGAACGGGTAATGCCCAAGGAATTTTCGGCGGCGGCAAAACCGCCATGTTCAACTACCGATGTAAAGATCCGCAATAAGCGTAGATCGTATTCGGTGATCGGTTTTGGGATAATCGAAATCTGACTCAAAGTTTTGTTTACTCCAAACATAAGGTTGAATGTTTAGTATTTAACATCAATTCGATTTGTTATTCAATGGCTACAGCCGTGATAATTTAAAGTCCGGAAAAATATTTAGCGTTGGAGATAAACATGCAGCAGTTACAAGATAAGCATTTAGTTAAACCCTTTTCATACATTAATGGTAGCTGGCACAGTAGTGAATCATCGTTTGTCGTAACTAACCCGGCAAATGGCGAAGAAATCGTAAAAGTAAGCGATGCCGGCATCGCCGAAACTGAGCTGGCGGTCAAAGCGGCAAAAGATGCGTTAAAGTCTTGGTCGGCAAAATCAGCCAATGAACGAGCAACCTTGCTGCGTAACTGGTTCAATTTAATGATGCAACATCAAGACGATTTAGGCAGAATTTTGACCTCAGAGCAGGGCAAGCCATTAAGCGAGGCTAAAGGTGAGATAGCCTATGGTGCCGCCTTTATCGAATGGTTTGCCGAAGAAGGCAAGCGTGTCTATGGCGACACCATTCCGGCTCCTGCCAATGATAAACGTATTGTCGTGATCAAGCAGCCCGTGGGTGTGGTGGCATCGATAACGCCCTGGAATTTCCCGAATGCGATGATTGCCAGAAAAGCGGCCGCAGCATTGGCTGCTGGTTGTACTTTTGTCGTGCGTCCAGCAACCCAAACCCCTTTGTCAGCGTTAGCGATGGCAGAGCTGGCCGAAAGAGCGGGTATTCCCGCGGGCGTATTCAACGTGGTTGTGGGTACGGATGCACGTGGTATCGGCGAAGTGTTAACTCAGCACCCTGATGTGGCGAAATTTACCTTTACCGGTTCTACCGGAGTCGGTAAATCCTTGATTGCTCAATGTGCCAGCACGGTTAAAAAGGTGTCGATGGAACTCGGCGGTAATGCACCATTCATTGTCTTCGATGATGCTGATATCGATGCTGCTGTGCAAGGTGCAATGACATCTAAGTATCGCAATGCCGGGCAAACATGTGTTTGCACCAATCGAATCTTTGTCCAGCAAGGTGTGTTGGCTGAATTTACCGAAAAATTCACAGCTGCAGTTGCCGACCTTTCGATAGGCAATGGTTTGCATGATGGTGTAAACGTTGGACCAATGATTTCAGCAACCGCCGTTGCGGACGTAGATAAGTTGGTTAGGGCTTCGATTGCCGCAGGTGCCACCTTAGTTCTTGGTGGCGAAGGCCATGCGCAAGGTAATAATTTTTACCTGCCGACGATACTAACCAATGTCACTAATGACATGCCGATCGCCAGTAACGAAATTTTTGGGCCAGTATCACCAATTATACCTTTTGCTGATGAAGATGAAGTGCTTGCCATGGCAAATGATACCGAATACGGCTTGGCGGCATATTTTTACACTCGCGACATTGGCCGGGTTTGGCGTGTCGGTGAAGGTTTGGAATTTGGCATGGTGGGTATTAATGAAGGCATTATTTCCAATGCTGCCGCACCCTTTGGTGGCGTTAAACAATCGGGGAATGGTCGCGAAGGCTCAAAATATGGTTTAGACGACTATATGGAAATCAAGTATTTATGTATGGGCGGCATAGATAAATAGCTCGCTGCTAAAGAGCTAGCCATATTATTGGTTAGCATAGGTAAATCGATAGCCTTGACAGACTAACGATAAATAGATTTAGAACAGGTAAAGAAAATGAATAACTCACAATTACAAGCAAGAAAAGTCAAAGCAATCGCCCGCGGCCAAGGCAACATGTATCCGGTGTACGTGGAACGTGCTGAAAATTCTGAACTTTGGGATGTAGAAGGCAAACGCTATATCGATTTTGGTACCGGTATTGCCGTTTGTAATACTGGCCATAGTCATCCAAAAGTGGTTGCCGCAGTAAAAGCGCAACTTGAAAAGTTTAGTCATACCTGCGTGATGGTCAACCCTTATGAAGTCGCCGTTGAACTGGCCGAGAAACTGGTCGATATTGCCCCGGGAAATTCAGAGAAAAAAGCGATATTTGTCACGACTGGTGCAGAAGCAGTAGAAAATTGCGTTAAAATTGCTCGTGCACATACCGGTCGTCGCGGTGTTATTGCCTTTAACGGTGGTTTTCATGGTCGCACCAATTTAACCATGGCCTTAACCGGTAAAATCACTCCGTATAAAAACTTATTCGGTCCGTTTCCTAGCGATATTTTTCATGCACCATTCCCTATCGAATGTCATGATGTTTCAGTAAAATCATCATTAAAAGCGCTAGAAAATTTGTTCAAAGTAGATATTGCGCCTACCGATGTGGCGGCAATTATTGTTGAGCCGGTACAGGGTGAAGGTGGATTTTATGCCGCCCCTGCAGAGTTTTTACAAGCCTTACGTAAGGTATGTGATCTGCATGGTATTGTATTAATTGCCGATGAAATTCAAACGGGTTTTGGTCGTACCGGGAAAATGTTCAGTTTTGAACATGCCGATGTTGAAGCCGACTTAATGACAATGGCGAAAGGTATCGCCGGTGGCTTCCCAATAGCTGCGGTAGTTGGCAAGAGCGAGATCATGGATGCTCCATTACCTGGCGGTTTAGGTGGCACTTACGGCGGTTCACCGGTTGCATGTGCCGCGGCGTTAACCGTTTTAGATGTGATTGAAGAAGAAAATTTGATCACTCGTGCTAATGAGGTTGGTGCATTATTCAATGAGCGCTTAACCCAGTTACAATCGCAATTCCCCAAACTGATTGGTGAGGTTAGAAATCAAGGGGCGATGATCGCGATGGAATTAGTGAAGGAAGGAGATTTCGAGCAACCTAACCCAGAGCTAACTCAGGCAATCATTGCCAAGGCGGCTGAATATGGTTTAGTACTACTTGCCTGTGGATTCTACAGTAACGTTATTCGTTTTCTACCAGCATTAACCATCAGTGATGAATTGGCCAATGAAGGCTTAGATAAATTTACTGAATTGTTTGTCTCTGTTGCAAGTTAGCTGAATAAAAACGACTTTTAGTTCAAGATTAGGATTTATCATCAAATGAGTGACAGTAAATTAGCACAAGCCAGTGTGCCGGCAACGATAACTGAACAGGCGCAATGTTTACCACAAACTGCAGTAAGTGACGAGCAAGCGACGATGAATTTTTTGTTATCTCAGGATTTGCCGGATGCTGATCAGCAATGCTTTATTTTAGGGTATAACTAACCAACTCATTGATATCGAGGTTCTATACTCGTGCTACTGTAAGATGCTCAACATCGGCACTTTGCAGTGGTACGAGTATAATTTATCTTGGCTTAGCCGACGCTTGGCGAAATCAGTAGGTAAAGATTCGATAAACCTGCCGGTTAAAATTAAAAAAGGCAACTGCACGCAGTTGCCTTTTGTTCATCGATGAACTTATCCCCGACAGGCAGGAAAGCCTTTAGAGTGGGTTTTGTTCATGGATGAACTTATCCCCGACAGGCAGGAAAGCCTTTAGAGTGGGTTAAATTGAAAAAGCATTTTTCAATTATTTAGAAAGATTTACCAATACTAAATACTAAAGATTCTTCGCCTTCTCCAGTTTCCACATCAAGTTCTTCAGAGTTAACAATAACGGCTACACCGATATCAAAACCAGAGACTTCAGTACCGTAACCAAGTTCTACGTAATCACCTTCAAAGTCATCGCCCCAAGTACCAACAGTGGCGTAATATCCTTCATATTCAACGGTGGCAGAAAGGAAGTCATAATCAGCTTCTTCAATGTCTAAATCGTCATCTTCTTCATGAGTACCAACATTGTATGACAGTGAAAAGAAGCTGTAGCTTAACCCTAAGTTAACTTCGTTATAAGCCGAATCGAAATCACCGGTATATTGGTATGAAGTAAAACCAGCACTTAAACCTAAGCCTGATTCTGTTTCAATGCCGTATCCGCCGTAAAAGTCAATTTCAAGACCGTCTTGAACGTCTGCGCCCCAAGTACCTAGATACAAACCGCCATTTTCGTAGTCAAGACCAGCACTTGCCGAAGCCGTTCCTGTTTGTGCAATACCACGGAAAAAGTATTGAGATACAACACCAGCGTTGCCGCTAACGCCTTCAAGCGCTAGTGCAGAAGTTGAAACTGTTGAACCTAAAGCCATTGCTGTAAGTAATAATGAAGTCGTTAATGTTTTTTTCATGTTATCGCCCTGTTTTATTTTTAATAATTTTTTGAGTTAATAAACTAACTTGTTGATAAAATGCAAAGTCGATGCCGATTATTAAAAATAATGGAAAATTTAGCTGTAGCCCGTTCATAGCAGAGGAAATGTAATACTAGTAACGCGGAATCAATTAGGGAAAAATTTATTGCCGCTCGAAAATGGTGCATGCTGTGCACTTTTTGTGCGCCTATATTGGGCGATACACTTATACCTGACATACAGAAAGCAACTGAAGGTGTTGTTCAATGTGATTTAAGTTAAAATATCGGCAATTTGTACATTGTTACTTCAACTTAGCACTGAGTTTAGGTAAAGTAGCGGCAATAATCGTACTGATTCATATAATCAGCAAAAACTAAGGTAAAAATATGTCTTTTTTAATTGCTCCATCAATTTTATCCGCAGATTTTGCGCGTTTAGGCGATGATGTTGCTAAAGTGTTGGCGGCAGGTGCCGATGTCGTTCATTTTGATGTAATGGATAACCATTTTGTGCCGAATTTAACCTTTGGCCCTATGGTTTGTAAATCATTACGAGCTTACGGCATAACGGCACCAATTGATGTGCATTTGATGGTAAAACCAGTTGACAGCCTTATTCCTGATTTTGCCAAAGCGGGCGCCGACATTATTACTTTCCACCCGGAAGCAACGGATCACGTTGACCGTACATTGCAATTAATTAAAGATCACGATTGTAAAGCGGGTTTAGTGTTAAACCCGGCAACGCCATTGCAAGTACTTGATTTTGTCATGGATAAACTCGACGTAATTTTATTAATGTCAGTAAATCCTGGTTTTGGTGGCCAATCATTTATTCCAGCAACATTAGACAAATTAAAACTGGTTAAAGAGAAAATTGTTGCCAGTGGCCGAGATATTCGTCTGCAAGTTGATGGTGGTGTAAAAGTCGAAAACATCGCAGAAATCGCCACCGCCGGGGCGGATATGTTTGTTGCCGGTTCGGCAATATTTTCGCAAAATGATTATAAAGCAGTGATTGACAAAATGCGCTTGAACTTAGCGCAAGTAGATTAACAGTAAGAGATTTTAAAGGATAATTATGACTAAGCCAATCGTACTAAGTGGTTGTCAGCCATCAGGCGAACTTACAATAGGTAACTATTTAGGTGCCTTAAAACAATGGGTCAATATGCAAGATGATCACAACTGCTTTTATATGCTGGTTGATCAACACGCGATTACCGTACGCCCAGATCCACAAGCGTTACGTAACGCCACCTTAGATGGTTTAGCATTGTATTTAGCCTGTGGCGTTGAACCAAAGAAAAGTACAATATTTATTCAGTCACATGTACCAGAGCATGCGCAATTAAGTTGGGTGTTAAACTGTTACACCCAAATGGGTGAACTGAACCGCATGACTCAGTACAAAGACAAGTCACAAAAATCGGAAGCAAATATGAATTCCGGTTTGTTTACTTATCCGGTATTGATGGCGGCAGATATTTTACTATACGGTGCTGACAGGGTTCCTGTTGGTGATGATCAAAAGCAACATTTAGAGCTTGCTCGTGATATCGCCACTCGTTTTAATAATTTACATGGCGATATCTTTACCATCCCTGACCCGTACATTCCGAAATTTGGCGCTAGGGTGATGAGCCTGCAAGAGCCAACGAAAAAAATGTCTAAATCGGATACCAATCCGGGCAACTTTATTGGTTTATTAGAAGATCCGAAAAAGATCACGAAAAAAATTAAACGAGCGGTAACCGATTCAGACGAGCAAGCACGAATTTATTTCGACACAGCGGAAAAACCTGGTGTTTCCAACCTGTTATCTTTACTTTCTTGCACAACCGGTAAAACGGTAGAGCAGTTAGTACCAGAATATGAAGATAAAATGTACGGTCATTTAAAAGGCGATGTGGCTGAAGCTGTTGTTGCCATGCTTGAGCCGATCCAGCAGAAATTTCACCAATATCGTGAGGACCAAACATTTCTTAATGAAGTAATGCGTGAAGGTGCTAATAAGGCTTCAGAGCGAGCCGCTAAGATAATCACTTCGGTATATGATGCGGTAGGTTTTATCCCACGTCCATAAACTAGGGTCTGTTGATCTTTGCGGTACAAATTTTGTGCAAACAGGCGAGCTTTGAACAAGGCATGGCGATAGAAGTTTGGTTGTTCCAAATGATTGAGCCATAACGCGGAGCAAAGCTCGCCTGTTTGAACCCGAAGGGCAGCGTTTAGGCATCATTTTTGCGGCGTTTCTACTTTTTTTATGTGGATCACCACACGACAAAAAGCGATGCCTTGCTAAAATGATGCCTAAACGCTGCAAAAATGCACAGCAAAGATCAACAGACCCTAATATCGGCAGGGTCAAATTATTGTTAAGTTGATTTGATCCTGCCGCTAATTCTCTACTTATTTCTTCTCATCTACCTGCTTTTCAGCATCAATGAATAACTCATCACTTTGTTTGATAAATGCTTCCGTAGTGCTTGCTGGCGCAACGGAAAAAACAGGCGTTAATATTGTTGCATCGTAAACCGGGTAAGGGTTAAATTCAGGCTTATCACTTAAGTCATTCAAAAATAAACCACCGTAAACCAATACGGTGATGCCAGCAGCAATTTTGAACCTGCGTTTGGCACTTTGGGCAAAGGCGATATAAAGGTTAAACCAAAAAAGGCTAAACGTTAACGCTATGGATATTAATGCTATCAGCCAACCCCAAGACCATTGACTGGATAAATTGAAACTGAACAGTGCTTTAAAAAAGTCAGTAAACCAAAATAAATTGATAATGACAAAACTCACCCCAAGTTGGCTACCTACCCTAGGTTCATGCTTATTTAGAAATGCCATTAATGAACACAATAAGGGCCACAATGCATAACCGACCGTAACTGAAATCACGCCGATGAATATTTGGCTGTAAACGATTTCTTTATTCGGATTATTTAAATACAGTAAGGCAAAGTTGATCACACTAAATAGCGCGATCATGGTGATGATCATTGGCCAACGACCAAATCTCTCGACCAAACTCTCCAGCTCACTAAAGGCGACACTTTTTATTACCGGATGGTTGGCAAAATAGAAACGCAGCTGGCTTTTCCCTAATTGGATAATATCTCCAGATTCTATCGCATGGCGCCTGGTAATGCTTTGCTTGTTGGCGAATATACTGCCATTTAATGATTCCAAATCTTCCACAAACCATGTGCCACCTTCACACTGCAGTGATAAATGTTCAGCGCACACATGGGGATCAGATAAAATAATATCGTTATGAAAACCCCTGCCAATGTTTACCGATGAAGTGGCAAACTTATGACGACCAATCAGTTTTTTACCGTGACTGATTTCTTCAATGATTAATTCCATTTTACTGACTCCATAAACTTCTTACTAAAGCTTTGAGCAAAGTTCTTATCAACCCCGGATAAGGTAAAGTGGCTTACCAGTGCTTGCTTATCATGATCAATCGAAGCCGATAAATACATCACATCGTATAATCCTCGATATTTCTTAAATGCTCTGATACATAAAATCGCCTTATTGCGAATACTCTCATCACTATCCGTGGTGATATTGTGCTGACATTCAAACTCACTGACATCTTCTTTGCCGGCACGATTACTGGCACCCGCTCGATTAATTTGTGTTTGGTAAATTTGATAAAAACGAGTACTGCTGATTTCTTCACCTTTGAAGAAATGAAATTCCATATCAATACTGCCAGTAGTAAACGCTTCAGAGATGTAGACATATTCTTCCATCTGACAATTGGTCACGGCTTTAAACAATAAAGCATCGGTTTTATCGGCGTTTGAGTCACCCCAACAACGAATATAATTTACCCCGGTATCCGGAATTGAAGCATCGGCAAACGATTTAGTTTGCCAGTCATTCGCCATAATTTCTGTTAACAAGCGATTTTGATTGGCTTTTAGTTGCTCAGTTATTTGCTGATCAATGGTTTTTTCCACTTGTGCATCGAAATTATTAATGAGCGCGGCGAGTTTGTCATGGGGGATTAAAAAGCCAATTTGGTTACCAGAGGAAGCCACATTTATGCCAACGACTTCGCCAAAGCGGTTAACCACAGGGCCGCCACTCATGCCGGGGTTTACTGAGCCGGTAAAATGGATTCGGTCATTAAATGCTTCTTTTTTTAAGCCGTTATAAGTGCCAGGAACCACTATCATGCCGAGATCATGGGGATTACCCAATGAATAGAGCTCTTCACCTTTTTCAGGCGTTTGTTCGGAAATCATAAAATGTTGTGTTTGCGGGTTTTCGGCTAATAAAACAATGGCCAAATCATTTATTACATCAACGGTTTGCAATGACAAGTGACCTTTTTTACCTTGATCATTTTCGTATTCAATAATGTATTTTTCAGGATGTTGGGCATAGCCAGAGATAACGTGGTAATTGGTGGCGATATAACCATTATCACTAATTTGAAAGCCTGAGCCAATAGACGATTTCTCGCTGGTGGCTTTGTCAATAAGTCGAATTTGATAAAGAGATGGCGCCATATCCTGAAATATTTTCTGGGCTTGTTCGGTAGCGCCTAAGATAAAGCTATAAACACTGAACACCAGTACAACAAAACGTTTCATTAATCATCCTAAAAATATTTTTATTCATTGTGCCACTTAAAGCCAATTGGTTAAAGCTTTGAGATTTGCATTTAATTGATTTGGAATAAATGAATAGCTTCAGCGAGTTTCTTTACAAAACTTTACATAAATATTATAAATCAGATTAGATTTTATCTTAAACCTAACCTACCTTTATATATATAAGAAACACCTTTTGCGCTAAAAATTCAAAATTCCCGTTCAATACCACGTAATTGTGGTGTTGTTGTGTTGCTATGAGCATAGTTATGAATTTTATTATTTGACTTTTGACTTTTGACTTTTGACTTATTGTACAAATGATAATTAGCGTGTATTTTAATCATCACACTTTTTCGGAGTTACCATGAAATACACCTTAAGTTTTGGTTACATTAATAAAGTAGCCGATAATATAGCCGAAGTCTTAGTCGACAACAGTGCCACTATTAACAATGAAATGTATGCGGAATATAAAGATTTTCTTGAAACTCATTTTACCAAACCCTATGCAGTTTTGATAAACAGCGTAAATGAATACTATTTAACCCCTGAAGTAAAATTGCAATTGGCGAAGAGTAAAGAATTAGCTGGTGTTGCAACCGTGAGTTATACCAATAAAAATAACAAGGTAATCGATGATTTCTTACAGGTAAGAGCGAATGATAAGATCAATTTGAAACAATTCTCAGCTTTTGAAATGGGACGCAACCATGCCATTAGATGGCTCGAGCTTGAGCTTTCCAAAATGAGCGCTAACGCATAATTCTTTTTCAAACTATTTGAGTAACTTAACATGAAATATTATCTAAGTTTTGGTGGCATCAACATTATTGGTGAATCTATAGCAGAAGTGATCATTGAAAAAGGCGTTGTTATGACGTTAGAAATGTGTGAAGAATATGATGCCTTTCTGCTTGACCATTTTCTTCAGCCTTTTGGCCTTTTAGTCAATAAATTACACAATTATTCTTACACTTATGAAGCTAAGTTACATGTTGCTTCATTAGAAAATGTAAAAGCCATTGCGGTTATCACTTATAATCAGGAAGCGAAAAAAGAAATCGAAAATATCGTCAAACATCGTGTTCAAGATAATTTGAACGTGAAAGAATTCTCTGGTTTGCAGCTTGGTCGGGATGAAGGGATAAAATGGTTAGAAAACGAATTAGCCACAATAATCGTTGATTCTTGATGAGTGCCGAACAAATAGAAAGGTACCTTTTAGCAAAACCAGGAAGCACTCTCGATTACCCTTTTGGTGAAGATGTAAAAGTTTTTAAAGTCAAAAATAAAATGTTTGCCACCATGGCCACTGGCAAGATGGGCAAAGGTGACGATGCCGGAAATATGCATTGGTGGATGAATCTAAAGTGTGATCCAGATGAAGCCGTTATGCTCCGCGATATTTTCCCCTCAATAATCTCCGGCTATCACATGAATAAGCGGTTATGGAACACCATTATCCTTGATGGTTCAATCCCACAAGGTGAGATAGAGCGGATGATGGATAACTCATTCATCTTGGTCGTGAATAAAATGACCAAGAAAGATCAGCAATCCCTATCTTTACATATATAGCTGGTGCATTCGTAGTTTCCGATTTTTATTATCGCGCAGGTCAATCTTTTTATTAAAATCCAGCTTTCCCCATGAATGCTTCATGAAACTTGGCTACTGCATGATCACCCATAACCCTTCTAACACCTCTATTGAAATCTGCATCACTGGTGGGGGCGCAAGACATTGTTTGCGCACAGGTCTTACCTATAATTCTTGAACCAGTAGTCTGGGCACCCTTTTCAGGATAGGTATTTCTCAGGCTTGCCAATTGAGCATCAAAAATATCGTTCAGATTACCATAAACAGTGATCACTTCGATGTCACTTTTCTTGGCATTTTGTGCTGTTTGGCCAGATGTTTTCGTTAAAGCTGTTGATTTAGCCGGTGCAGCTATAGCCGGTGCAGCGATAGCCGGTGCAACTATAGCCGGTGCAACTATAGCCGATGCAACTTTAGCCGGTGCAACTTCAGCTATCGCAATCGGGGCATCTTCGATTGCCTCCATAAGATCGGGGAAATTAGCCGCTTTAAAGTGGCCAGATTCTTTCATGAATTCTATATAGGCAGGCATTTGTTTAAAGCCTTTTCGATAGGCCTTGCTTAACCATTTATCTGCTTCTTCAAAGTCCTGCTCATAAAAGTCCGGGCTGAAATACATGATACCTAACAGAAATGAGGAACCGACATTATTGTTTCTTGCCGCTTTTTTTAAGTATTTGACGCCTTGGTCCAAATCCACAAATTCTGCGTTATTAATGTACATCATCGCTGTTTTGTACTGGCCTTTAACCGAGCCGTATTTCGCCGCGCTCCGGTATTGCTTGAGCGCTTTTTTCATATTTTTGTCGGTGCCATGACCGTAATAATACATTTCAGCCAAAGTCACCATAGCGTCGGCATAGCCCATGCGAGCATATTTTTTATATTGTTTGAAATAGTCAACGCAGTCGCTATCTAGGCATGGGCCTATAGTTGCAGTAGCTGCAAATGTATTGCAGCTGAGCAAGCCCGCAACAAATATTGAAATCAATGTGAGCGTTTTCTTCATGTTGTATCCCTTTATCTTGTTTGAATTTAAAATAATGTAAATGCTATTAAGGGTAGAACATCGCTACGGCATGATTGCCCATTAAATTGTTTACAAGTCGATTATAATCGCCAATTTCAACTACGCCACACGACATTGTTTGGGCACATGTTTTACCAATGATTTTAGTACCCGTACTGACTGCACCTTTTTCAGGGTAAGTATTTCTTAGACTGGCCAATTGGCTTCTGAATAAATCATGTAAATTGGAGGTCACGGTTATGACTTCTATGTCGGATTGTTCAGGATAAATAACTTCAGTTTTTGCGGTCAATTGCTCAGCTTTTACGGTTTCGCTAGCGTTAGGTTCTGCTTTATTCTCTTCTATCGCGGCGGTCTGTACTTTGGCTATTTCAACTGGAATTGGATTATCTGCAATTTCATCCGATAAGTCAGGGAAATTAGCCGGGCTGAAATCATTAGATTTTTTGACAAATTCGATAAACGCATTTATTTTTTTATGGCGCCACACGTAAGCTTTCGCCAACCATTTGTCTGCTTCTTCTAAATCACGTTCATAAAAATCTGGTTTGTAATAGATCACCCCCAACAGAAAAGCCGCGTCGACGTTTTTACTCCTTGCTGCTTTTTTTAAATATTTTACGCCTTTATCAAGATCTTTATATTCTTCGTTAGTCAGATAAATCATTGCCGTTTTGTATTGGCCTTTGACCGAACCATATTTAGCGGCACTACGATAATGTTTTAATGCCTTTGATAAGCTGGCATCGGTGCCATGACCGTAATAATACATTTCAGCCAAAGTTGCCATGGCCTCAGCGTAACCGGCTTTCGCGTATTTTTTATATTCCTTAAAATATTCTACACACTCGTCTTCCTGGCACGGGCCTATTTTTGCCGCGTAAGAGTTCATGGTCAGCAAGGTAAAGCACATAATGCATAATAATTTACTCATTGTCGTCATGTTGTCTTCCTTTGTTATTTTTATTAATCAAAATTAGCATAGATAAACATAGTATTAACAACAACATATAGCTAGTTTTAATTTTTAAAAGTACGCTCTTTTAAGAACTTGTTCGGTAAAGAATACTTTACTTAATTTTCTTGTTGGCATGCTTATCTAGAACCAGACGCTGAAGAAGTGGTAAACTATAACTTATTAAACGTAATTAGAGATAAACCATGCCTTGGATACAATTGCGCCTGGCGGCCAATGAAGAAACAGCAGAAAAATATAGTGATTGGCTAATGGCTTGTGGCGCACAAGCGGTTACCTTTATCGATGCCCAAGATACTCCTATTTACGAGCCTCTTCCGGGAGATGAAGTGATCTATTGGAATAATACTGTGGTGATGGGCCTATATGAGGCTAGCCATGATATGGATATCGCGATTAATTATTTAAAAGCTATACACCCAGATAAAGAGCAAATGCAATATAAGATGGAACAGTTAGAAGATAAAGATTGGGAGCGTGAATGGATGGATAACTTTCATCCAATGAAATTTGGCCAGCGCTTATGGGTTTGTCCTAGCTGGCTAGAAGTACCAGAGCCAGATGCAATAAATGTGATGTTAGATCCTGGCCTGGCATTTGGTACTGGCACCCACCCGACAACAGCGCTTTGCTTAACCTGGTTAGATTCCTTGGATTTAACCGATAAAACGGTGGTCGATTTTGGTTGTGGTTCAGGCATCCTTTCGCTGGCTGCACTGAAGCTTGGTGCAAAAAAAGTGATTGGTATCGATATCGACCCGCAAGCATTACAAGCAAGCCTTGCCAATGCTGAGCGCAACGGTGTTGCCGACCGCTTAGAATTGTTTTTGCCGAAAGACCAGCCAGAGTTTAAAGCCGATGTGGTGGTTGCCAATATTTTAGCCGGACCACTGCGTGAACTGGCGCCGGTTATCATCGATTACGTAGATGATAATGGCTTATTAGCGCTATCGGGAATATTAGAAGAACAAGGTGAACAATTGCAAAATATATATGGTCAGTGGTGCACCATGGATCCTATTGCGGTACAAGATGAGTGGGTTCATCTTAGTGGGGTTCGTACAAGATAAACAACTATACCCGTGCTAACTCAAAGTGCAAGATTTCAGTGGGAGTTAAAAGTAATTTAGGCAAGGCATTAAATTTAGAGAATGGTTGTTCCATTGTTAAAATTAATAACGCGGCATAAATTGCTTTTAAACCCACCGGAACGGAGTGTCTGAGCAATCCCATCTCTTCGTTGCACCTATTTGCAAGGGATCACCATTACTGTATAGCTGCGCCTTGAGTTGAAATTGCTCAGTCACTCTGAAACATGCATCTTGAGGTAGCACGGGTATAGTAAATTCAAACTTGCAAATTATTATCAAAAAAGACAGTACATAATTCCTATTTACTGTCTTTTTTTTATCATCAAAGTGATTCAAAAAAAAGTCAATAACAAAAACTACGAAAAAAACATAATTGTTCAATTTATATGCTTTTCTTTCACCGAAAAAACACGTAAACTTAGCGCCATTTTGAACAGTAGCTCAAAAAAGCATCACGTGAATATAGGTTCTTATCAGTTAAACAGTAATGTGATTTTAGCCCCTATGGCTGGAATTACCGACAAACCTTTTAGACAACTGTGTTGTCGATTAGGGGCCGGTATGGCTGTATCTGAAATGCTTTCTTCTAACCCTAAGGTATGGAAGAGTGGCAAATCGATGTTAAGAATGGAGCATGGTGATGAAGCCGGAATTCGTTCGGTTCAAATCGCAGGTTCTGATCCGCAAGAGATGGCTTTTGCTGCAAAAGTGAATGCTGAAAATGGCGCGCAAATCATTGATATCAATATGGGCTGCCCGGCAAAAAAAGTAAATAAAAAATTAGCTGGTTCAGCGTTACTAAAAGCACCAGAACAGGTTGAACAAATCGTTAAATCTGTTGTGGCGGCGGTAGAGATACCAGTAACCTTGAAGATTCGTACTGGTTGGTGTGAAAACACTCGTAACGGTATCGAAATAGCCAAAATCGCCGAAGCAAATGGAATTCAGGCGTTAGCTGTACATGGTAGAACTCGCAATGACTTTTATAAAGGCAATGCGGAATATGACACCATAAAGTCAATCAAAAGCGCAGTGAGCATACCTGTTATTGCTAATGGGGATATTACCAGCGGAGAAAAGGCCAGGCAGGTACTAGATTATACCAATGCCGATGCCATTATGATTGGTCGAGCAGCACAAGGTCGACCATGGATTTTTAGAGAAATTAACCATTTTCTAAAAACGGGTGAGCATTTAGCTCCACCCAAAGTGGAAGAAGTACGAGCTATACTAATGGCTCATGTGCAAGAGTTGCACAAATTTTATGGTGATTTTATGGGCGCAAGGATTGCTCGTAAACACGTATCTTGGTATTTGCAAACGCATGATCAGGGTAAACAATTTCGTTCCATATTCAATGCTCTTGAATTGCCCGCTGAGCAATTAGATGCGTTGAATATTTTTTTTGATAATTTAACTTAGAAAGAGTCTGAACTTTATGTTTGAACAAAATATTACTTCTCCATTTGTTATCGGTGACCTGCAAACTCAGACCAAGGCATCACCTTTACGTACCCAAGCTAAAGTAGCAATTAAAAACTACTTGTCACAATTAAACGGTAATGACGTTGATGATATGTACGACCTTGTACTGTCAGAAATTGAAGCGCCAATGTTAGAAGAAGTAATGCAATATACGCGCGGTAACCAAACTCGCGCTGCTAACTTACTGGGTATCAATCGTGGTACTTTACGTAAGAAACTTAAAAAATACGGCATGAACTAATCTACTGGCAGGTTTTGCCTGCCACAAAGCACCTTCGGGTGCTTTATTTTTTTAAGAGCTATTTTTTAGCTCTTAAAAAAATAGCTCTTAAAAAAATTCAATGAATCACTTTACATTTATCACTAGCAAACAAGGTAAACAAAAACTATGGATACTCCACGCCCTATTAGACGTGCACTATTAAGCGTTTCTGATAAAACCGGTATTGTTGAGTTCGCTCAGGCTTTATCGAAACAAGGTGTTGATCTTTTATCAACAGGTGGCACTGCCAAATTATTAGCAGCCAACAACATTCCAGTTACTGAAGTTTCTGATTACACCGGTCATCC
This sequence comes from Thalassotalea sp. 42_200_T64, assembly GCA_002162925.1. GTDB lineage: Bacteria > Pseudomonadota > Gammaproteobacteria > Enterobacterales > Alteromonadaceae > Thalassotalea_A. Next base: position 25,673 of record MABC01000094.1, read on the forward strand.
AGAAATCATGGATGGTCGTGTAAAAACGCTTCACCCGAAAGTACACGGTGGCATTTTAGCTCGTCGCGGTATGGATGAAGCGGTAATGGCTGAAAACAACATTTCAGCAATCGATATTGTTGTCGTTAACCTTTACCCGTTTGCAAAAACTGTTGCCGCACAGGATTGTAGCCTTGAAGATGCTATTGAAAACATCGATATTGGTGGCCCGACAATGGTTCGTGCTGCGGCAAAAAACCATAAAGACGTAACTATTGTGGTAAATGCATCAGATTACGATCGTGTATTAACAGAGATGGCTGCGAATAATGGTTCATTAACGTACCAAACTCGTTTTGACTTAGCGATTGCTGCTTATGAGCACACCGCTAGTTACGATGGTATGATCGCTAACTACTTCGGTAAAATGTTACCAGCTTACGGAGACAAAGATAAAAGTGTGAGTAAATTCCCACGTACTTTCAACTCGCAATACGTTAAAAAACAAGACTTACGCTACGGTGAAAACTCTCATCAAGATGCTGCCTTTTACGTTGAAGCTGAGCCTGAAGAAGCATCCGTTGCAACCGCGACTCAAATTCAAGGCAAAGCTCTTTCTTACAATAATATTGCCGATACCGATTCTGCATTAGAGTGTGTTAAAGAATTTGATAAACCGGCGTGTGTCATTGTTAAACACGCGAATCCATGTGGTGTTGCATTAGGTGATAACATTTTAGAAGCCTACGAAAAAGCTTATAAAACAGACCCTACATCAGCATTTGGTGGCATTATCGCTTTTAACCAGGAATTAGATGCTGACACTGCCGAAGCCATTGTTTCTCGTCAATTTGTTGAAGTAATTATCGCGCCAAGTATTTCTGAAGGCGCTGCACAAATTGTTGCAGCTAAGCCAAACGTACGTTTATTAGAATGTGGCCAGTGGTCGACTAAAACTACTGGGTTAGAGCAAAAGCGTGTTAACGGTGGTTTATTAGTGCAAGACCGTGACAATGGCATGGTTAGCTTAGATGATCTTAAAGTAGTAACCAAACGTCAGCCGACAGAACAAGAAATGAGTGATTTATTATTCTGTTGGAAAGTGGCGAAATTTGTGAAATCGAACGCTATCGTTTATGTCAAAAATGATATGACCATTGGTGTTGGTGCAGGTCAAATGAGCCGCGTATATTCCGCAAAAGTTGCTGGCATTAAAGCCTCAGATGAAAACTTGGAAGTTACTGGTTCAGTAATGGCATCGGATGCATTCTTCCCATTTCGTGATGGTTTAGACGCAGCAGGCGAAGCAGGAATTACCGCAGTAATTCAGCCAGGTGGTTCAATGCGTGATGCGGAAGTTATTGCTGCCGCAGATGAGCACAACATCGCTATGGTGTTTACTGGTATGCGCCACTTTCGTCATTAATTAATTGCTAAATAAACTTAGTTTATTCAATATCTAAAGGGAGTCGGTGGATAACACTGACTCTCTTTTAAAATTCTGCTATAACATAGCAAGAGATAGCAAGTTGATTAAATACATAATCAAATTGGTATAATAGTTTTTGACTAATCAAGTTTGGAAAACACAGCAATGAAAATAATAACATCGTTAATCACCGCTTCAATTTTGTCAGCTTCATTCATTACCAGCACTATGGCTCATGATACTGGCCACTCGCAATTAGAACAAGCAATAGCCGGTGAGCACCGTAACGCCAAAAATAGCGCTCGGGATCAGTATCGTCATCCACAACAAACCTTAGATTTTTTTGGCTTTAAGTCAACTATGACAGTTGTCGAAATAGCGCCAGGCGGTGGATGGTATACAGAAATTCTAGCTCCTGCCCTTAAAGGTACTGGTACTTTTTACGGTGCCCATTACCCAGATACCGGTAAAAATGATTATTACAGCAAATCACGTCGTAAACTTGAAACCAAACTTGCCAGTGATGCTGTATTTAGTGAAGTGAAATTAACCAACTTTACCCCAAAAGTGGCAAGTGAATTGGCGCCAGCAAATAGTGCTGATTTAGTATTAACATTCCGTAACCTGCATAACTGGGGAGAAGCCGGTGTTAAGCAACTTTTTGCAGACAGTTATAAAGCATTAAAACCTGGTGGTGTATTAGGCGTGGTAGAGCATAGAATGCCGACCTCACAAAAATTGGCTGATAATATGCGTAGTGGCTATTTTCCAACACAAATGGCCATTGATTTAGCCATTTCTGCTGGTTTCAAATTAGCGGCAAGTAGTGAAATTAATGCCAACCCTAAAGATAACGCAGTTCACCCTAAAGGGGTGTGGACATTACCCCCGGTATATCGATTAGGTGATAAAGATAAAGCGAAATACTCTGCCATAGGCGAGAGTGATCGCATGACATTAAAATTTATTAAACCGGCTAAATAAGTCGGCTTCAATTTCAGTTAGGAATATAAAAAATGAACGTTTTAGTTATTGGTAGCGGTGGTCGTGAACATGCTCTTGCATGGAAAGCCGCTCAATCTAACAATGTTGAGAAAGTATTTGTCGCACCTGGTAACGCCGGTACTGCTACTGAGCCAAAATTAGAAAATGTAAATATTTCAGTTGGCGACATTAAAGCATTAATTGATTTCGCCAAGCAGAAAGATATTGCGCTTACTATCGTAGGCCCTGAACAACCTCTAGTAGATGGCGTGGTTGATGCTTTTCAAGCCGCAGGCTTAACCATATTTGGACCGAGTGCGAAAGCCGCACAACTTGAAGGTTCAAAAGCGTTTACTAAAGATTTCCTGGCCCGTAATAATATCCCTACAGGCTATTATCAAAACTTTACTGAAATTGAACCTGCTCTTGCTTATGTTCGTGAACAAGGTGCACCAATCGTTGTTAAAGCCGATGGCTTAGCAGCAGGTAAAGGCGTGATTGTTGCTATGACGCTCACCGAAGCCGAAGATGCCATTAAAGATATGTTAGCTGGCAATGCTTTTGGTGATGCCGGTCACCGTGTCGTTATTGAAGAGTTTTTAGAAGGCGAAGAAGCCAGTTTCATTGTCATGGTTGATGGCGAAAATGTATTAGCGTTTGCCACCAGCCAAGATCACAAGCGTGCCTATAATGGTGACGAAGGTCCGAACACTGGTGGCATGGGCGCTTATTCTCCGGCACCGGTGGTGACCAGTGAAATTCATCAACGTACGATGAATGAAGTGATCATGCCAACGGTTGAAGGAATGGCCAAAGAAGGCGCCCCTTATACTGGTTTCTTATATGCCGGCTTAATGATCGCCGCTGATGGTACACCAAAAGTGATAGAATATAACTGTCGTTTTGGCGATCCAGAAACACAACCTATCATGATGCGATTACAATCAGATTTAGTTGAACTGTGTTTATTAGCCTGTAATGGCGAGCTAGATAAAGCGACTATCGATTTTGATCCTCGCGCTGCAGTTGGTGTGGTACTTGCTGCGGGTGGTTACCCTGGTGCTTATGCCAAAGGTAAAGTGATCTCTGGTTTAAATGTAAACACCCTAACGGATCGTAAAACGTTCCATGCTGGCACAACAGAGCAAGATGGCAATATTGTTACTTCTGGTGGGCGAGTGTTGTGTGCAACGGCACTAGGTAACAGTGTGACTGAAGCACAACAAGCGGCTTATGAATTGCTCCATCAAATTGACTGGCAAGATGTACAGTTCAGAACCGATATTGCGTATCGCGCAATCGCTAGAGAACAGTAGTCGTTATTCTGAGTTCAGGAAGGGACATATAAAACAAAAAAGGGCTGCAGTTTACTGCAGCCCTTAATTTTTGTACATATAAGTACTTATACCCGACAGGCATGGATAGCCTTTAAAGGGTGATTATTCATGGAAGAATTATTAGTTAATCTTCTTGACCACTTGGCTCTGGTCTCTCTTTTGCTTCTCTAACTTTCAAAGTGCGTTGCTGAAACTCAGTGTCATTCAATGAATTAATCGCACTTGCGGCATCAGCAGAAGCAATTTCTACAAAACCAAAACCACGGCGTTTACCTGTTTGTTTGTCTTTCATTAAACGAACAGAATGTACCATTCCATATTCAGCGAATAAACTGCGAACGGCAGATTCATTAGCGCGGTAAGGTAAATTACCGACATAAAGAGTTTTAATGTCACTAGAGACGGTTTCTTCACCTTTCATAAGTGTTATCAATGAAGGGGAAAGTAAAGCACCTATAAATAAAGCAACCGCAACAGACATAGGATCACCTAAAGAAGCATACTCAGAAATTAAGTAGCCAATAACAGTTATGCCAGTTGCAACGACTGCAGAGGTTAAGATAAGTGGAAATTTCATGATTATTACCTGATTTTTATTTTTTTAAATAGTGATAAGTATTTATCTAATCAAAACCTATGTTAACCACATTTTAACAAACTGCAATGGCATTTGATTAAAAAGTAGCTAATAACAGTGGATTAGATACAAATAAGCACTATTAGTTAATGACTAAAGTAAAAGATGAAAATTGAGACGGTGGAAAATCATTGTAGCTAAATGGCATAAGAATATTAATCAGACGTTACTGTTTGTATGGAAAATAAACAAAAATACCGTTATTTCAAGTTATTTTAATTTATTTGCAAAAAGCAGTTGACCCCAGCGCAAAAACCCCTAAAATGCGCATCCACTTCCAAGGCACTTCTTCTAACAAAGAGTTAATGATTTTCCGAGGACAGTT
>MABC01000070.1 GCA_002162925.1 Thalassotalea sp. 42_200_T64
GAATACGTCGCCATTATTTTTCCATCACCCAAAGATAAGTAATAGCTCAAATATGGGGATCTACGTCAAGCTTTTTTAATTAAATTTTTAGGTGCGGAAAGACAGATCTATTAATAAATCAGAGGTAAATCCATGGCTTCTGTAGTATTTCCAGTGTAAAAAATACGTTTTAATATATACTGAAATAAATATAGCGCTTTAAAAATAAGGTGTTATATAGCTAAATCTCATAAATCTAGCTGTTAAGTGTAATTGCCGACAGAATTCTAGTTTTTAATTAAAAAGCTGATCTCACTAAACTAGAATGTCCTCTCTAAGTCATTGAAAAATCAAATGCAGAAATCCAGCTCTAGGTTAGAATGATCAGTCAACATTGTAAGAGCTGGCAGTAGCGGCAACAACATAACCAAGGAGGTAAAATTAGATGCGCTCGTATACTTTAAAATTGTAGTTGTGCGGGTTTTTCTCATCGCCAAGGTGGGCGTCATCACTAACACAGTGCCAGCTGTTGTTGGCATTGTAATCAGGGAATAGTGTATCGCCTGCCACGGTTAAGTCAATTTCAGTGATGTATAAGCGTTGAGCGGCCTTTAAGCAGTGCTCATAGATGCTGCCACCCCCTATGACCATAATTTCTTCTACGTCGGTTACAAGCGCTAATGCGGCGTCTACCGAGGTTACCGTTTCAACACCAGTCGCTTGATAATTGCTATCTCGAGATATCACAATGTTACGTCGCCCAGGTAACGGGAAACCGATAGACTCGAACGTTTTACGGCCCATGATCACCGGCTTTTTTAACGTTGTTTGTTTGAAATATTTTAAGTCGGCCGGCATGTGCCAGGGCATTTGATTGTCTTTGCCAATTACCCGGCCATTGGCGTGAGCAACAATCATAGATAAGATAGTCATTAAGAACCTTAAAGATGGTTTAAATTATGCGTAAAAATTTGCCGGTAGAATAGCAAATAATATTAGCCTTGAGCAACAAATAGCCTTGAGCAACAATTCTACACAACCTAAAGAGGGAGCTTTATTGGCCCAAAGCTAAAACTTTTCTTCGTCGGTATAGCAAATTATATTATGAAATTTTGCTGGCTTTGCCGAGACGTTACGGTAGCCGTGTTTTGTATTGGCAGCAAATTTTACCACTTCGCCCGCTGTTAAAGGGTGCCATTGTTGCTCGAGAAAATATTCCATTTCACCTTCAATGACCAATATGTGTTCGATCACGCCGGCATTATGAGGTGGTGACATTTGCTGATGCGATGGCGCCAAAATTAACGAAAGCACTTCACTTTTTGTGGTTTTATCAAAGGCAAAAAGCGTGGTAACTGAAATCCCTTGTTCCGTGTTTAACACGTTCTCTGTCAAACTATCATCTTCGATGGTGCCAAGAAAATACGTCAATGGTAAATGAAAACCACTGGCAATTTTCCACAGCCGAGCAACGGTAGGGCTTGACTCGCCTCGTTCTATTTGCCCGAGCATAGCCTTTGAAACCCCGGTATGTTCGCAGGCGGTATCAAGACTCCAGCCGTTATCGCTTCTCGCTAATTTTAGCTGGATGCCAACCGCATTATTTATATTTTTAGTCATTATTTTCTTGTGCGTTATAACATACGATGATAACTTGTGCGTTAAAACGCACGACGAAATATTATTATGGGAGTATTTACGATGTTAGTCAATCGCCTTTTAAGCGCGTCGGTCGCGGGTCTGGTGGCTGTGGTGATTGGCTTTGCCAGCTCAGCGGCTTTGATTTACCAAACGGTGATTACCTTAGGCGGAGATGTTAGCCTTGCCGCAAGTTGGATTTTAACCTTAGGTTTATCTATGGGGATAACTTCCATCGGTTTATCGCTGTATTATCGAGTGCCAATTTTAATTGCCTGGTCAACCCCAGGTGCGGCATTACTGATTACCATTGGCCAAGATTTTTCTATCAATGAAGCGATAGCCGGTTTCATTTTTTCGGCCTTGCTGATTTTCTTATCTGGCGTCACCGGCTGGTTTGAAAAATTAATCAATAAAATTCCATTTCAATTAGCGTCAGCAATGTTGGCGGGTATCTTGGTTAACTTTGGTATTGATGTCTTTAATCAGATGAATAAAGAGCCTTTACTAGTGATGGCAATGTTTGTCACTTTCTTAGTCTGTAAGCAGACGTTGCCGAAATTTACCATGTTGTTGGTATTATTGAGCAGTATTGTTTTGGCATGGCAGCTTGAATTGGTCTCATTTAGCGAGCTTTCCTGGCAAGTCAGCGAGTTTACCTACATCTCAGCTGAATTTACCGTTGAGGCGTTACTCGGTATTGGCGTGCCTTTGTTTATTGTCACTATGGCAGCCCAGAATTTGCCGGGTATTGCGGTGTTGCAAGCGCACCAGTACAAAACTCCGGTATCTTCTATCTTAAGCGTAACCGGACTGGTAAACGTACTGACCGCACCTTTTGGCGGTTATGCGATAAATTTAGCGGCAATAACCGCCGCAATGTGTATGTCTGAAGAGGTAGACAAAGATCCAGATCAACGTTATTGGTCAGCAGTTTTTGCTGGTGCTTTCTATATTTTAATGGCGATATCAGCGGGTTACTTAATGGCGGTATTCTCAGCGTTACCGTCGGCACTAATTTATGGATTAGCCGGTATCGCTTTATTCACCACAATCACCAACAGTATTGGGCAAGCACTAATTGACAAAAGAGTGTCAGAAGCGGCGATAATTACTTTTTTGGTTACCGCGTCAGATATCGCGCTATGGGGTTTTAGTTCCGTGCTTTGGGGGCTAATTGCAGGCTGTACCACGTTATCGATTCAAAATACATTCAAAAAAGATGGTATAAAGAGTTTAGAATAGCGTCATAAAAAAAGGCCAGAGTACTATACCAAGTTGATTAAATAGAACACCTACTTAATCAATTTGGTATCAATCTGGCCTACTCGATTATCATCGAATCACACGATTACTTACGGTATTCTACTTCTACGTCGTAGTCGTCTTCATCGAAGTCGTCATCGTCTAAGTCGTCATCGTAGTTGTAGTTATCGATGGCATCTTGATGATAAGTATCCCACTTAAACTCAACTTCTTCTGCTTCCGTTTCTTGTTCAAGCGCATCCGCTGGTAAGGATTCAATAAAGGTCATCAATTTTTGCGTAAGATCGGCGGTACCTTCACGATTAAACGCTGAAATAGTGTGGTATTCACCTTCCCAGTTTAGCGCTTTAGTGACGCGTTGGATCACTTCTTCGGCTTCATCTTCAAGCAGTAAATCAAGCTTGTTAAATACCAACCATTTTGGCTTACCGGCAAGTTTTTCCGAGTATTGCTCTAATTCATTGATGATGGTTAAGGCATTTTCAGCAGGGTCGGATTCATCAGCAGGTAACACATCAATTAAATGAATTAAAATTCGACAACGCTCAAGATGTTTCAAGAAACGTATGCCTAAACCTGTACCCTCAGATGCGCCTGAGATTAACCCAGGTATATCGGCAATCACAAAACTGCGTTGCGAATTTAAGCGAACTACGCCTAAATTTGGCACTAAAGTGGTAAACGGGTAGTCTGCCACTTTCGGTTTTGCCGCCGAAACACTACGGATCAACGTAGATTTACCAGCATTTGGCAGGCCTAATAAACCCACATCGGCTAATAGCATTAGCTCGAGTTGCAAATTACGAATTTCACCCGGCGTACCTAAGGTTTTTTGGCGAGGGGCGCGGTTGGTACTACTTTTAAAACGGGTATTACCTAAACCATGCCAGCCACCTTTGGCAACCATAATTTTTTGTTTATGTTTGGTTAAATCACCAATTTGCTCGCCAGTATCAACATCGAGCACGCGAGTACCCACTGGTACTTTTAGAATACGGTCTACACCACCTCTACCGGTGCAATCACGGCTTTTGCCATTTTCGCCACGCTGGGCATTATGAAATCGCTCAAAACGAAAATCGATAAGGGTGTTCAGGTTTTCATCGGCAAGCAGGTATACATCGCCACCGTCACCACCGTCACCACCGTTAGGTCCGCCGTATTCTATGTATTTTTCTTTACGAAAACTTACGCAACCGCTACCACCGTCGCCAGCTTCTACGCGAATTTCTACTTCATCTACAAATTTCATTAGCTTTAATTAAGCTCCAAACATAAATGTATGTATTTATAGCAATCACATAAAAAGAAATGTGATTGCTATTAGTATAACTAGTGTTCAAAAAATACACTAGTTATACCAAGTTGATTAAATATCTGCTCATTTTTAATGGTTAAAACGAATAACTGCTGCTTTATTTACAGAGATCAAATAATCAATATATAAAGCAAAAAAAAACTCGCTAGCTAGCGAGTTTTTTATATCGGTTTCGCTTATCGCTATTAATCAGCAATAATTGATACAAACTTGCGGCTTTGAGGACCTTTAACATCGAATTGTACTTTACCATCAGATAAAGCAAATAATGTGTGGTCTTTACCAATACCCATGTTAGTACCAGCGTGGAATCTAGTACCACGTTGACGAACGATAATGTTACCCGCTAAAACTGACTCGCCACCAAAGCGTTTAACGCCTAAGCGTTTCGCTTCTGAATCACGACCGTTACGAGTACTACCTGCTGCCTTCTTATGTGCCATCGTTAATTACTCCTATTAACCGTTGATGCCAGTAATTTTCACTTCAGTAAACCACTGACGGTGGCCTTGCTGCTTACGTGAATGCTTACGACGTTTGAATTTAACGATTTTAACTTTATCGCCACGACCCTGGCTTACAACTTCAGCTGTAACTTTACCACCAGCAACGTAAGGTGCACCTATGTTGATGTCGTCGCTATTAGCAACCATTAATACATTTTCGAATTCTACAGTTGAACCAATTTCTAGTTCAAGCTTCTCTAAGCGAACAGTTTGACCTTCGCTTACACGGTGTTGTTTACCACCGCTTTGGAATACAGCGTACATTTGCTACTCCGTACTGCGCCATTGATGTTAGACGCACAAATTAAAATAATAGGTCGCGGATTCTACGCGAAGATTTATGGCTTCGCAAGTCTAATTGCGTATTTTCCTATAATTTTTATGAAAAATAATTTTCAAAAATTTGCCTTGGCAATCTCATATTAACAGCTTTCTTCTCATTGGAGAAAAAACGATGTTATTTTCACCTTTATTTACATTGAAAACTTTGAACTTGGCTAAAATAGTGTAAAATCATCAACCATAGCTGAGTCTAACTCAAATTCTACAACTAACCGCTTGAAAAATATTAAAAAGTTCAAACAAATATGAATATTAACCAAATCCAGAAACTTGCCTCTAAAGATATGAGTGCGGTGAATACGCTGATCTATTCGCAGATAGACTCAGATGTGGCACTGATCAATCAGTTAGGTATTTACATCGTCAACGCCGGCGGCAAGCGTATGCGCCCATTATTAACGGTATTGGCCGCCAGAGCGATGGGCTATAACGGTGATAAGCATATTTGTTTAGCGGCAATTATTGAATTTATCCATACGGCGACATTACTTCATGATGATGTGGTTGATGAATCGGCGATGCGCAGAGGCCGAGAAACCGCCAATGAACTATTTGGTAATAGCGCCAGTGTGCTCGTGGGGGATTTTCTTTATACCCGCTCATTTCAAATGATGGTGACCCTCGATGACATGTCTATTATGAAAGTGTTATCCAATGCCACTAATGTCATCGCCGAAGGTGAAGTACTGCAATTAATGAATTGCAATGATCCTGATACCACAGTTGACAGTTACATGCAGGTGATTTACTGCAAAACCGCCAAGTTATTCGAAGCGGCAACACGTCTGGCCGCGGTGGTAACCGAACAAAGTGAAGACATGATAAAAGCCATGACGGCTTATGGTATGCATTTAGGTACCGCATTCCAATTAATCGATGATTTACTCGATTACACTGCCGATGCCGAAAAAATGGGTAAAAACGTAGGAGATGATTTAGCGGAAGGGAAACCTACATTGCCATTGTTGCATGCAATGCATAATGGTAATGATGCACAAGCGTTGGTGATCCGTGAAGCGATTGAAACCGGTAACGGTATGGAGCATCTCGAGCAAGTGTTAGCGGTGATGCGAGAAACTGGCGCATTAGATTTTACTCAGCAGATGGCTGAAGCTGAAGCGGAAAAGGCGATTGCCGCCCTAGATATACTTAGCGACAGTGACTATAAGCAAGCTCTTATCGCCTTGGCCCATTTATCGGTTGATAGAAACGCTTAAATCGATACTGCTAAAGCGGGAATATTTAAGAATTATATCCGTTTCCGAATTAGTCTGGCGACTTGCTTGCCCCAGGTTTTATACAAATTTTCGCTTGGGTGAAAGCCATCATCGGCAATCATGCCGTCGATTCCATCAATTTTTACTGATAAGTGCTGAGTAACACCTTAGCAACTGTTCTTTAACAGTTGATCGAATTGTTTTGCTCTTTGTCCAACAAACCAACGTAACGGCTGTGGCAATGCCGGAATTCTCCCCATTGGTGGTAGCGAGCTCAGGATCAACAAATTGGGTTAAAACTTGGCAATTAATTTTTGTCTTAATTGCAATTGTTTGCTCAGCCATGTTGTTGCACTCATCATTGATGTTACGTCATTAACGCCGAGTGAAGTCACGATCACATCGAGTTTTTGCTTTTCTATATTATCTACCTCAAAAATGATGTCTGCCGTTGTCGCTCCGCTTTGGGCATGCAGTTGCCAATCAATTTGATGGTGTTCTTTTAAATTATCTATCAGGTTGCCAAGCAGCGCTTTACGCTGATGAGTAACACCAACGCCGGCGGCCGCAGAATCACCAAGGACTAATAATTTTAATGGTTTTCCGGCACCGTTCTGGCCTTGTCGCGAACCGGTAGCCTCAGGCAAAATTGGTACCGTTCGCTTTACCTTGATACCTTGTAAATAAAACACTGGCAGCAATGCATAGCCGATATATTTTTCAAGCATGATGATCCATCAAATTGGTACATACCAATTTGATTAAGTATGTGATCTACTTTTTCATGAGGGAAAACGGATAAATACAATGTATAAAATTTAGTAAGTAGTTATTCTACTTATAAATTTTATAAAGCAGTAGTTATTCGTTTTAACCATTAAAAATGAGCAGATATTTAATCAACTTGGTATCAGTCAAATGCTAAGTGTAGAACAAAAGCTGTTGATGGTTGAATAAACGTTATGGCGTTTTTATCCTCTTGAGCAAGAGTTGGTGGATAGAGAGGCTAGTATAATTTATCGGTTGCACTTTTCAGTTCAGCATGTGGCAAAAACTGGTCAGCAATCGTTAAAATTGAATGCAGGTTGTTTTTTAACTTATCAAGCTCTATGTCACCAGGGCTGATAGCTGTTTGTAGTAAGTGTATTGCCATATCAGCCAGCAGGATCCGTTGTTTCTCTTGCCATTGTTGATCACCTTTAACCGCAGGGTTATTAAGGTAGCTAGTTTCTACCATCGCGTGGAGTTGCCAGGATGTTTTAATTAATTCTTTTCGCTGTTCATCATTCATTGGTTATTTTCCGATCTGTTATGGATAACATAACCCATTACTTTTTATTGTCATCGGGAAAGTTTGTTGGGAGTTGAGTATTTAAGGACACAAAAAAGCCGGTCAATCGACCGGCTTTTAGTAAGTGTTCATTCATCACAAATTATGCGATAAAATCAGTACCTTCTTTAATGTCGGCATTAAGCGTTGCTAACATTTCGTTTTTCGCTTTTTCTTCATACGCGCTTAACTTGCCGTAAGGTAAGTATTCTTCAATACCGTTTTTACCTAAACGTACAGGTTGGGCGAAGTAGGTTGCATCACCGGTATTGCCTTCAACGTAAGCGTAATCGATAACGTCTTCACCTTGTAAGCCTTTAACAAGAGACATACAAAAACGAGCCGCAGCTGCGCCCATAGAAAGAGTGGCAGAACCGCCACCAGCTTTTGCATTAACAACTTCAGTACCAGCATTCTGGATACGAGGAGTTAAAGCATCAACTTCGTCTTGGGTAAACTCAACACCTTCAACTTGTGAAAGTAGAGGTAAGATAGTCGTACCTGAGTGGCCACCAATTACCGGAACTTTAACATCAGAAGTTGATAAGCCTTTTAATTCAGCAATGAAAGTTTCAGAGCGGATAACGTCTAGTGTGGTAACACCAAATACGCGGTTTGCTTCGTAAGTACCCGCTTTTTTGAATACTTCAGCAACAATTGGTACCGTGCCGTTTACCGGGTTAGTAATAATACCAACCAGGGCTTTCGGACAGTTAGCAACAATGCCTTCTGCTAACGTTTTAATGATACCAGCGTTCACTGCGAACAAATCGGCACGATCCATACCTGGCTTGCGTGGCATACCCGCTGGGATAATTACGATATCGCAACCTGTTAAGGCTGATCCTAATGCGTCAGCGCCGTAACCTTTAACGGTAACGTCGGTAGGAATGTGTGATAAATCTACGGCAACACCCGGAACTACTGGAGCAACGTCATATAAAGATAACTCAGAACCCGCAGGTAATTGAGTTTTTAATAATAATGATAAAGCTTGACCGATACCACCGGCAGCACCTAAAACAGCAACTTTCATTGAAACACTCCTAAAATATTTGTGGTGAGCAATTACCTCAGATTGTTTGGAGTAATTACTTTATTTTCTAAAAACGGACAAAAGATACCGAATTTCGCCGTAAATTACAAACTATTTTGTCATGACAGAGCAAAGGCTGATATGATACTTTAGTTTAGATCTCCATGATTTGTACATAAATCTTACCGTTAACCAGATATTAACAACAAAAGACGACTTTATGAGCGCACAACAAAAACAAGAAGCATTAGTTAATGCATTTAAAGAGTTACTAAAACAGGAACAGTTTGGTTCACAAGGCGACATAGTTGATGCTCTTAAAGGCCAGGGTTTTGACAATATAAGTCAGTCGAAAGTATCACGCATGTTGAGTAAGTTTGGTGCGGTACGAACACGTAACGCCAGACAAGATATGGTGTATTGTTTGCCGGCCGAGCTTGGTGTGCCAACGGCGAAAAGCCCACTTAAGCAATTAGTATTAGATATAGAAAGTAATGATGTGATGATCATTGTTCGTACCAGCCCGGGCGCAGCACAATTAATTGCTCGTTTATTAGACTCTTTAAGTAAGGCCGATGGTGTCTTAGGCACTATCGCTGGAGACGACACTATTTTTATTGCACCAACAGCGGTTGGTGATATTGAAGAAACTAAAGAAAAGTTGCATTTGTTGTTTCAGAAGATGTATTAAAATGGCCTAGGTACAAGCAGCATTGTTTAGGCCCCACGTTTGTTTAAAATACATACTTGGGGCTTTTTTGCATATATGTGCTTATACCCGGCAGGCAGGAAGTCTTTTGAGGGTGATTAATACTATCAGAGCAACAAAATATGAGTCAAAGTTGACAACGAGAAACGAGAAACGAGAAACTAAACTCCATCAAAACGTACTTTGAAAATTTACACCACGTCATCCTGCTGAACGACTGCATGGACGCAGGAGGTAGAGTAACGCATGGAGCAGTTACCGAGAGCGAGACCTCCCAAATTCAAAACGTGCTTACAAAAATTATTAAAACAAAAAGGAGCCAGCAGCTCCTTTTTGTTTGTTCTAATCTTATTGATCAGCAATTGCGACTTGCTTTGCTATCTGGCATATAGCAATCAAGTTCAGCTTAGTATGGACTGATTATCACTATAAAAGGTGTTTTTAGTGTGTATATTACTTGTTTTCACCTTTTATGGATTCTATAAGGATTATTTCGCAATAAATTGCGATTTTGTGGTGGTTATCTCTTTAAATCAATATAAAAGGTGTTTTAATCTTGATTTCACCTTTAATGGTGTTTATGGTTGTGGTTAACTAATTTTCTACTTATGTGGTGATTATGGATACCAAGAAAGCAATAATGATATTAAGTGAGCTTGAGCAGAGGGTTTCTCAGGTTAAAGCTGTGCTTGTTGAGCAGACCACAAAGAAAGATTATCAGTCACTGGATTCTCTGAAGCCACTCGTTGATTCTCATGCAAAAGAGCACAAGGTACTGTTGAGCGACATTGCCACTCTCGCTGATATTTCACCAAACACCTTAACCCGACTTCTCAAAGACCCCCAATCGGCAAAAGTATCGACACTTACCGCAGTACTTGGCGTGCTTGGTAAGAGTCTCTATATCGGGCAGAATAATGGCTAAGCTGAATCGTAAAGGCTTGGTTTACGCCAATAGTGTACTCGCGGGTGAAATCCTGGAATATAGGGATGGTTTAATCGAAACATATGAATTTGTTTATAACGATGAGTATGTGAAATCTGGGGTCCCCATTGGTCATAGGTTTCCGGTTGAACAATTAAAGTATGAGTTTGATGTTCTGCCGCCATTTTTCACCAATTTACTTAGTGAGGGATGGGTTAAGTTTCACCAAAGCGCAAAAGCACGATTAGACAAAGCTGATGAGTTTGGTCTCTTGCTAGCAAATGGTGCCGAAATTATTGGCGCTATATCCATCATAAAAGTAGAGGTGAATGATTAATGGTTAAGTCGGTCTGCCAAGGGAGCTTAAAGCTGGTATCAACTAAGCAAATGGATAACGGATTTAGTCTTGCGCATTTAAAGTCAATGTTTGGCTTGTCAAAATACCCTGACAATGGCTTGTCGATAACCGGTACCAGTGAGTCTTTTGATGATTTAGCTGTTGACTATACTGATGGTGTCTCAATTTCTGGTGTGCAACGCAAACTTCTGATGACATTAGAGAGCGGGGTGTTGAAACCTGTAGTTGAAAATGGTTTATACATAGTAAAGCCATCTCCTAAGAAGTTCCCCGAACTTGCCGAGAATGAACACGCTATCATGTGCCTTGCCAGAGCTGTAGGGTTAGATGTTGCTGATTGCTCACTAATACCATTTGAAAATGGTGAACGAGCTTACGTCACTAAGCGCTTTGATATAACGTCAAATGGCCAACGGTTATTTATCGAAGATGGTGCATCACTTTGCAATATTCACCCGAAACACAAGGGGGATGACTCGCTCTCGTATGAGAATACGTTGAAAGAATTATACCAGGCCTCTGGAAACCAAAAAACAGTGCTGCTGAACGGGTTTAACCAGGTGTTATTTTCATTTATTGTGGGTAACAGTGATCTACATTTGAAAAATTTCTCGATGTATAGAGAGCCAACGTCTAATACCACCACCATGAAGAACTTTAATCCGATCTACGACGTATTGAGTATTGCCCCGTATCCCGCATACGATGGTGAATATATGACGTTATCATTGCTTCATTCGGAACTGGACAGCATCTTCAGTTCCAGCTATGAAAGTTATGGCTATTACACCTTTCATGATTTTTTATTGTTGGCAGAAAATATTGGCCTTGGGCAAAAAGCAGGAGCAAGTTTTATTAAAAAACTTGTAGGTAAGGTTGAGCATGCCGCCACTGTGGTCATTGAAAATTCGTTTTGCTCAGACAATCTTAAAGAAATTATGTTAAAGCGCATTAGCGAGCGATGCAGCTGCTTAAAAAGACCGGTTATTAGTTAACCTGATTAGTTTTCTGCTATTGCCGCAATGAAGTCTAACGACGGTGCAAAAAAAGCAGCCCCGGTTTCCGCCTGAGTGTATTTCAACAAATGATCAAAGTTGCCATGGCCGTCACCGGCAATCATACTTTTTAGCTGTAATTCAAAATTCTCTGGAGTGTGACAATAAGCGACAAAAAATAACCCCTGAATTTTCATATGCCCATAGGGCATGCTTTGGCGTACTATTTCAAGCGATTTGCCATTGCTGTCTTTTAAATTGGTGCGTTTGATGTGTGCTGTTAATGGCTTATCCTCAGATGCATATTCAATGTCATCACGTTTGGTACGGCCGATAATATCTTCTTGCTGCTTTTCTTTTAAGGTTTGCCACAAGGTTAAGTTGTGTTTATAGCGTTGAATGTGTAAATAACTGCCTTTGGCAAATTCAGCTTGCTCAGTTTCACTCACTAAAGCCACTTCACGTTTGTGCATGCCTTTCGGATTTTCACTACCATCGACAAAACCGGTTAAATCACGGCCGTCTAAATAGCGAAACCCTTTTACCTGTTCCACTAGCTCCACAGCATCATTGAGTAACTCACAAACATTGATGCTGACCACATGATTGACATCAGCCCGGTCACTGCGAATTTCGATAAACAAATCATAATTGTTCGCCGGGGCATACCTGTCTTCCACTTGCAAATGGCTAAAGGGTTTAAACCCTTGCGGTCTTGCTTGCGGATAGTATTCGTCCCAATAATTTGCTCCGATGGCGATTACTGTATTTAAATTGGACTCAGAAAATTGATCAGCATAATCATCAAATAACGCTGGCAATGCCGCCAAAGCTTTACGAATAAAATTATTTTTATTATCCAATACATTAAACATTAAATAATAGCTGTGCAGGTTTGGCTCGGCACAAATACCAAATTGCTCTCTTGCCATAAAAGACTCTCTGATCGTTTTAACTGGAGGACTGTGTTTTAAGTATATGAGTTTATTTGATTTTACAAAAGGAGAATTTTAAGTTATGCCGGCAACGGTGAACAGTTGTTTGTCATGCCAGCGTAGCATGGTGAGTTCGCCGCCCCATACACAGCCAGTATCGAGCGCGTATACATTGCTATTTGTCACTTCGCCACCTAAACTGGCCCAATGACCGAATACCCATTTACAGCTAGTTAATTGCTCGGAGAGCTCATACCAGGGGGTTAAACTTGTATCTTGGTTATCTTCGGGGGAATACTTGTTACTAAAATCCAGAGCACCGTTGTTGGTGTTACAAAAGCGCATGCGAGTCAGGGCATTTACACTGTATCGAAACTGTTGCTCTTCGGAGGTTGCCAATGACCATAAGTTGGGTTCATTGCCATACATTAAATTTAGCCAGTAATCACGTTTATCCGATGAAATCCGTTGTTGCACAAAATTCGACTGTTGCAGCGCTTGCTGGGCGGTCCAATGCGGTGGTAACCCCGCATGGCTCATAAAAGCGTTATCGTTGGGTAATTGTACTACTAAAGGTTGTAGCGCCAACCAGTCCATTAACTCATCGAGATCCGGGGCATTGAGCAAATCATCTAAGCGATCATTTTTTTTAACTGCTTTAATGCCGGCATGAACAGCAAGCAAGTGCAGATCGTGGTTGCCTAGTACGACGACTGCGCTATCGCCTAAATTTTTCACTAGCCTTAGGGTCGCTAATGAGTCTGGGCCGCGAGCGATTAAATCACCGGTAAACCACAGTTGATCACAACGGCTATCAAAATTAACTTTGGTCATCAATTGGCACAACTCCTGGTAACAACCCTGAATGTCACCGACCAGATAAATTGCCATGCGCTTAGTTGAGGATATTGGGAACAGAAAGACCAAACACCGGAATTTCTACTTTATGTGGATTGCCCTGTAAGTCTTTCATGGTATAAAAGCCTTCCATGGTGCCAATGGGTGTTTTTAAGATAGAACCACTGGAATAACTATAACGTTGACCACTTTGTAAGATCGGTTGCTGACCTACAACTCCGTCGCCTTCAACCGATACCTTGTTGCCATCGGCATCGGTAATAAGCCAGCTGCGGGAGATTAATTGCATGGTTTTATCACTATTATTTTCAATAATGATGGTGTAACTGAAGACAAATCTGTGCTGATATTGATCAGATTGCTCTTCAATAAAATCAACTTGAGTGGAGACTTTTACTAATTGTCCCGGTTGTGCTTGTGTTTTTTCCATCAATTACACCTTAGCATTTAACAAATTTTATAACTGTGGCGGGTTATCTGTCAGATAGTTTGCCACATCAATATAATCACGCAAGCTAAGATTTTCCGGTCTCAGCCTAGGGTTTATCCCCAGTGCTTGCAGTTGTTCGACACTGATCAGTTTTTTGAAACTATTACGAATGGTTTTACGACGTTGATTGAACGCTTCACGGGTGACTCGCTCAAGCCATTTAACATCTTTTGCCGGGTATTTAATTTCTTTATGCGGTATTAGTCGCACTATGGCGCTGTCTACTTTTGGTGGCGGTTGAAACGCTTCAGGACCGATTTCCATCACCGGCATCACCTGACAAAAATATTGGCTCATAATCGATAAGCGACCATACGCCTTGCAGTTTGGACCGGAAGCCATTCTATTTACCACTTCTTTTTGCAACATAAAGTGCATGTCTTTGATGCAATCTTTAAAAGATAATAAATGGAAAATTAATGGTGTTGAAATATTGTAGGGCAAATTGCCAAACACTCGTAATTGTTGTTCAGTTGCCAGGCTGGAAAAGTCAAAATTGAGGGCATCGGTTTCATGAATGGTTAAATGTTTGGCGATAAAAGGGTGGTGTCTTAACCTGTGTGCCAGATCTCGGTCAAGCTCAACCACAGATATATCACCTGCGCGTTCAATAACGGGTTCTGTTAAGGCGCCAAGGCCAGGCCCAATTTCTACCAGATTTTCACCGGCATTCGGGTCGATAGCATCAACAATGCGGCTGATCACCGCATCGTCGTGTAAAAAATTTTGCCCAAAGCGTTTTTTCGCCGTATGACCTAAATGATTTTTATTACTCATTAATGATGTTGTACCAATTCAATTGCGTGATTTAAGGCAGCTCTGAAACTGCCGCTGTCGGCTTTCGTGGTGCCGGCTAATTCAATCGCCGTGCCGTGATCTACTGAAGTTCTGATGAAGGGTAAACCTAAGGTAATATTCACTGCAGAGCCGAAGCCTTTGTATTTTAATACCGGCAACCCTTGATCA
Organism: Thalassotalea sp. 42_200_T64; assembly: GCA_002162925.1. Lineage (GTDB taxonomy): Bacteria > Pseudomonadota > Gammaproteobacteria > Enterobacterales > Alteromonadaceae > Thalassotalea_A. The sequence goes on from MABC01000070.1 coordinate 14,869, forward strand.
TGATACATCGCCAGTACTGCATCGGCATCGCTCAGGTATTTTTCCTGAAATATGGTGTCGGCAGGCAAAGGCCCGGTGATGTGCATGCCTTCGTTGCGTAGCGATTCCAGTGCTGGGATAATGATTTCAATTTCTTCACGTCCCAAATGTCCGTCTTCACCAGCATGTGGGTTTAAACCACAAACGTAAATTTTAGGCTCTTTAATACCAAACTTTTCTTTTAGATCTTTGTTTAGTATACGAGTGATTTTTTGAATGCGCTCAAAAGTTATCGCTTTTGCTACATAGGCAAGCGGAAGGTGAGTAGTCATCAATGACACGCGCAAGCCTTCGGTTGCCAACATCATCACCACATCGTTACAATTTGCTTGTTGGGCAAAGTATTCGGTATGACCACTAAAGGGAATACCGGCTTGGTTAATTAAGCCTTTATGTACCGGACCGGTGACAATGGCCTGAAATTCACTACTCATATTGAGTTCACAGGCCAGCTTTAAGGTTTCTACGACGTAGGCCCCGTTATTTGCATTTAACACCCCGGGATCACAAGGCTCCACTAGAGCTACCGGCAGTACATTAATATGGCCGGCCTTGTGGGGTTTCGCTTCTGCCTTTGCATCATAAATCGTGATATTAAGATCCAAACCCAGATTCTGAGCGCGTTCTGCTAACAATTGTGGATCGGCAATCGCAACAATTTGCACCGGCCAGTCTTGCTGTGCCAACTGAATTAAAACATCAGGACCAATGCCAGCAGGCTCACCAGGGGTAATGGCAATTTTATACACCATTTGGACTAACCTTCTTCATCAAGAATTTCAATGTAGGCTTCATCACGCGTCTCTTTCATCCAACGAATGACTTCAACGCCAAATTTACGATTAAAAATAAGGTTGTAAGCACGATTTGAGTTGTTTTGCTCGGTAGCATCTTGAATTCTACGACCGGTAAGCTGAATCAAATGCCAACCAAATGATGAACGGAATGGCTTGTGGTACTGATCAACTTCTAATGTTGCCAAGGCGTTTGTAAATGTAGGATCGTAGCCGTTGGGATCTGACCAGCCCAAGTCACCACCACGACTTGCGGTAGGACCTTCTGAATGTTCGCGGGCCAAGGCATCAAAATCTGCTTCACCAGCTTCTATTTGGATTAAGAAATCTTTCAGGATTTGTTCGGCTTTTTGTTCCGATAAAATAATCGATGGTTCAATTAAAATATGACGAGATCTTACTTCGCTAATTTCAACTTTTTCTTTGCCGCGAATATCAAGAATTTTAATGATGTTAAACCCTAAACCAGTACGAATAGGACCAAAAACTGAATCCTTATCTTGACCATCTACCAATTCGGCAAATAACGTTGGCATTTCATTGATACCTTTCCAGCCTAAATCACCACCTTCAAGCGCGGTTGGTGCGCCGGATGAAGCAATGGCAATTTTTTTAAAATCGGAGCCAGAATTTAATAACTCAATCACTTTATCGGCACGTTTTTTCGCATCTAGCAAATCTTCCTGAGTGGGTTCATCAGGAAAGCTGATTAAAATGTGGCCCATATTGTATTCAACATCGGCGTTAGTTTGCTGTTTCATTAACTCGACTAAATTGCTCACTTCTTGTGGAGTAATGGCAACACGACGGCGCACACTACCGCGACGTACTTCACTGGTGATCATTTCAATCCGTATGCCTTCACGGTAGCGTTCGTAATTAATACCATCAGCTACCAGCTGTTGACGAAATTGCTCAGTACTCATGTCGCCATTATCTTTGGCAATTGAGGCAATAGCATTATCAAGTTGGGCATCACTAATTTGGACCCCCATGCGCTCACCCATTTGTAATAACAAGCTGTCATTGATGAGTTTTTCCATGGCTTGGGTGCGTAAGGCCTTATCTGAAGGCAAGCTTTGCTTTTCAAGCAATGCTTGTTTTTTTACATTACCTACCAGTTCATTAATGTCTGATTCAAGGACGACGCCGGAATTTACGATGGCGACAACTTTGTCCAGTTCTTTTTCTTTTGCATTAACAGGTGTTGATAAAGCAACAGCGCTAAGGGCTAAGCCTGAAATGATAAAGGCAAGTCTAATTATTTTTTTCATTGAATAAAATCTACGGTTAATTACTTTGAATATGTTTAATTTTTAAATCGCTTTGTTACTAATTACTTAGAAAATATGGGCGTTTATAACCAAATATGCCTGATTCTAACATATCATCAACACCAAGTGGTTTTTGTTTTCCGCCTAATCCTTTCAGCACGAACTGTAATATAAATCCATTATCAAATTCATCGCGCGTGTCTTGCGCAAGTGCATGGAGAACTCCTTGATTCAGTTCACTATCATCTAAGTTGGTATTAATACTTCGGTGAACAGCAAAGCGTACGGCCCAACAACAACTCTCGTATTGTAAGCCTGCGTAGGCCTCTAACGAACGTTTTCTGATTAAATCATGAGTTACCCGGCCGACAAATTGCCAATCTTGATTAATTGGAAAACTTGCTAGTACCGATGCTTGCTCTATGCCGACATCAGAGATGTTGCGTATGTATCGATGATTTAACTGAAATACATTACGAGAATCCTTTCGATAATCAATACTCACTTGACTTCTCTCCGTTGCATTTTGTTTGGTATCGTACTGAATGTCGGTTTGTAATTGCCAGCGTTTGGCTAACTGGACAAATAAATCACCCGCCACTGCCGAAGCATTTTCATCTTCGCCATCTTCGTTAAAGCTGAGACTAGTTTCATCTGAGTAGAATATACGACCTAAGCTTAAACGGAAAAGTTCCGTATTATCGCTATTTAATATTCGCGTGGTGGCCCCCACGGATATCTGGTTAGCTTGCGCTATTCGGTCTAAACCACTAAAACGCTTATCTCGAAACAAGCCATCAAAATCATCTTGCAAAGGTGAAGTATCGTAAATGTAGATTTCGTCCTGATTTTTTTGCGGAATGTAGAGATATTGAATTTGTGGTTCAAGCGTTTGAATTTTTTCTTCAAAAAATAGTGTTGTTGGTCGATCAAAATTAAGACCCGCATGAATTCTCACTTTCGGCAAGGTTCGCTTTACCTCTTTTTCAAGATTCAAGTTCAGGGCTTGGCTGATTTGATCAATATTATCTTGCTGATAAATGGTGTGCATAATTCGTAAGTCAGAATTAACAAACCAGCCGGGTTTTGAAAAGGGAATGTTAAGCCCTGCTTCCAGGTGTAGACGATCGGCAGTGGGCTGATCAGGGTCTGAAATATCGAAATGAGAATACTCACTATAGACATTAAGGGTTGAATTTAAAAACCCCAGAGGCTGGTAAAGCTCGGCTTCCAGCTGCGGTAAGGTTGAATAACTTTCACTGTTTTGCCCTAACACTTTAAAATCCTGTACTTTAACCGAGCTGTGCCAGTTAGTACTAAAGTATGATAACTCACCAACCTGCAATAAATAGGCATCATTTTTACTAAATTGATCACTGCCGATATCCACCAGATAGTTATCATCACTGATATCACCATAATCGACATGCACTCGATAATTTTCCCTAAACGTGCCTGCGTGTTGCAGTCGTGTTAAATAACGCGCGTCGTCATTGTTGGTTAACTCATCATCACTGTCTAAATAATCAAAGTTAATCTGCGTATTTAGCTGGCCGGTTAAGTGACGAAATTCGGTTTTAAGCTGGGTGCCCCGTTTTGACATATGATAGGGCGTGATGGTGGCATCCATGTTCTCGCTGATGTTCAAATAGAAGGGCAGGCCGAGCTTAAAGCCTGACTTACTCGACGTTGATATTTGTGGGTAGAGAAAACCGGTTTTGCGTTGATCCGATAAGGGAAAACTAAAATAGGGTAAATAGAAAACTGGCACATCTTTTACCCTGAATACGCTATTCCAGGCTTCGCCTATATCTTCTTCGTGGTCTAAGTTGATTTCACTGGCGAAAATTTGCCAGTCAGGTACTACGTCGGTACAGGTAGTGAAATTGGCGTTTTTTAACATGACACCTTGCTCACTTATCGCCAGTATATCTGCACTGCCTTTACCTGGGGCACCATTAAGTTGATAGTTAGAATTGGTTAACACTACCTTGTTTTCTACTGAGCTACCTTCTAGGCTGTCGGCCTCAACGGTCAATGAATTATTTTGAAAACGGGTATGTCCGGAAGCTTTTATCTGGCCATTTTCTCTATCGATCAATATTTCATCGGCAGATATTTTTTTATCTCCGACGGCAAGCTTTACCTCTCCACTAAATCGAGCTGATTGATTTTTTTCAACATAAGAGTTTTTTGATTCGATTGCAATCGCTTGATCATCTAACAGTTCCGGATTTGTTAACACAATAGGTTCTGGCTGCGGAATTGGACACTCAACGTAGGGAACTAGAGTTTGGGGCTCTGCTGCGGCTATAGCCGCACTGCTAAAGCAAAAACTAATGATAAAAAGTGATTTACGGGAAAGTGGCATGCATAGTCCGAGTTATAAAATGCTGCTAATACCTGCGTTGGTTATCATTTAAAATGCTTACAGGTAATATTATTATTAATTATTTTTAATTGCTGATAATCAGCCATATAGCCAATTAGTTTATCATAGCTTTTCTTTCAGCAGCATAATAATTTGTCTCTATATAGAACCAATAAATTCAAGCTTTGATAGAAATTTTATGTTTTTGGCTAATAGCAATTTTCATTATTTCTCTATTTGGTTATATTGGGCATCTAAAACCAATTATTTGTGGAATTATTCTTGTCATCTCAGCTTAGAAAGCAACAGCTTGAACAGTGGTTACAACAACTGTTTATTGATCAACCGGTTAATCTTGTGCCATTAACGGGCGATGCCGGTTTTCGAATTTATTATCGTTTGCAGTTGCCAGAAGGCAGCTTCATTGTTGTTGATAGCCCAGTGGATAAAATTAATAATCTGGCGTTCGTCAGTTTGGCGCATGGCTTTGCCAGGCAGAACATAGTGGTGCCTGAAATTATCCATTATGATCAGCATAATGGTTTTATCTGTATTACTGATTTTGGCGATACCTTGTTAAGTAGCAAGCTAAACAGCGAGTCTATGTCAGACTTATATCAGCAAGCCATTGCTCTGCTACCTAAAATTCAAAAAGTGCAGCCTGACCAAGGTTGGACCTTACCGGAATATGATCAGCCGTTTTTACAAATGGAAATGGACATTTTTGTTGAATGGCTATTAGCGAGACATTTAAATATTCAGTTATCCAGCAAACAACAACAACAACTCCAGCAATGTTTTACCTACTTAATCAGCAGTGCCATTGAGCAACCGCAAGTGAGCGTTCATCGTGATTTCCACAGTCGAAATATTTTACTCAGTAATAACGGTGAAAATGAGGGCGAATTGGCCGTTATCGATTTTCAGGATGCCGTCACCGGCCCATTTACCTACGATTTGGTATCACTATTACGCGATTGCTATGTGCGTTGGGATGATGACCTGATTGCGCCATTGCTAAATTTTTACCTGGATAAAATTCAGCAACAAAGCTCGATAACAATTAATCGTGAGCAGTTTCAGCGCTGGTTCGATTTAATGGGCTTACAGCGTCATATCAAAGCCAGTGGTATTTTTGCGCGTTTATATCACCGCGATGGTAAACCCGGATACTTAAAGGACATTCCTTTAACCTTGTCTTACATTGTCGATATTGCGGCCAAATATCCAGAATTAATGTTTTTATCTGATTTAGTAAAAAACCAAGTGTTACCCGATTTGGCTAAACTGGTTGAACGACAGCAAACGGGAGCGTTGCAATGAAAGCGATGATTTTGGCGGCAGGACGTGGCGAACGCATGAGGCCACTTACCGATCATTGTCCTAAGCCATTATTAAAGGTTGCCGGTATGTCGTTAATTGAACATCACTTAAACCGTTTAAAAACGGCAGGCATTACCGATATCGTGATCAACCATGCCTGGCTGGGTGAACAAATTGAGCAGTTTTTTGCTGATGGCAAACGCTTTGGTGTGAATATTCAATACAGTGCCGAGAAAAATGGGGCGTTAGAAACCGCCGGTGGAATTGTCAAAGCGCTGCCTTTACTCGGCGATGAGCCTTTTTTAGTGGTTAATGGTGACATTTATTGTCAATATGCATTTACCCAGTTACCAGCATTACAGCACGGGGAACTTGCGCACTTATTGTTGGTCGAAAATCCGCAGCATAACCCCAATGGTGATTTCGCTATGGTTGATAATCGGTTAAAATCGGGAAAAGCACTGAACAATAAGTATACCTATTCTGGCATTGGCGTGTACTCACCGAAATTATTTTCTGGGCTTAGTGTTGAAAAAACGCCATTAGCGCCCATTTTAGTAAACGCGATGACAGATAACAAAATATCAGGGTCTCTATATCACGGCTTATGGAGTGATATAGGAACCCCACAACGACTAGCACAAATAAATGCACTTATAAAAGGCAACTAATGAGAATTTGGGGAAAGGTTTTTGGTTTCGCACTCGGCTTTATGGCCGGCAGGTTTATTGGCGCAATTTTTGGCTTATGGTTAGGCCATCAGTTTGATAAAGGGTTGAGTATGGACTTCAACTCTTTCAATAAACAAAATGAAAATGAACGTCAAAATGCCTTTTTTAAGGCGACGTTTGCGGTGATGGGTAACATTACCAAAGCCAGTGGTCATGTCAGTGAAGATGAAATTGCTTTCGCCAGCGGGGCAATGAAGCGTTGGGGCTTGAATAAAGAGACCACCAAAATCGCGCAAAATGCGTTTATCGAAGGCAAAAAAGAATTTTTTGATTTAAGTGCGCAGTTAAGACAGTTAAAAAGTGCCTGTTTTGGTCGTCATGACCTACTGCAGATGTTTATCGAAATCCAAATTCAGGCGGCGTTTGCCGATGGCGACTTGCACCCGAAAGAGCGGCAGATTTTACATAAAATAGCCAAAAGTCTTGGTGTTTCGGCACGGCAACTGGATGCCTTATTGGATCGCATTGTTGCCGGTGAGCAATTTCATCAACAAGGCCAGGCGCATTCGCCACAGCAGGCAAAACAACACTTACACAATGCTTATCGAGTATTAGGGGTGGACGCCAATACCGGACAAAAGGAAGTGAAAAAAGCTTACCGTAAGTTAATGTCACAACATCATCCAGACAAGCTGGTTGCTAAAGGGCTACCGCCAGAATTAATGGAAGATGCCAAACAAAAAACGCAAGACATACAAGCGGCGTACGAATTGATCAGCAGTCAATAACCTGAACTCAGGATAGCTACACGAATGGACAATCCACCCTAAACTCAATTTTTTCACCACTGACCGGGTGGAAAATTGCGTAATACTGAGAGTGCAGTTGCAAGCGGTTACTCATAGTGATCGCTTCACCGGTCGCATACAATCGATCACCAAGAATGGGGGTGTCGAGCGATAACATGTGTACCCGCAACTGATGCGAACGTCCGGTTATCGGTTTGAGCTCAACCAGAGTGGTTTTCTCATCTTCACTCAATACCTTGTAATGAGTGATCGCCTGTTTACCCCGTTCGTAACACACCATTTGTTTTGGTCTATTCGGCCAGTCACAGATCAGCGGTAGATTAATTTCTCCGGTTTTCTCCGGCAAGTGGCCATAGATTCTAGCAATGTAATATTTCTCGGTTTGTCGTTGCTGAAATTGACGACTAATGGCGACATGGCTGGGCTTATTCAAGGCCATGATGATAATGCCTGAAGTTGCCATATCTAAACGATGCACTATGGTCGCCGTTGGCAATACCCGGTTTACCCGGGTTTGCAAGCAATCCTGATGCTCAGGTAAGCGCCCGGTTACGGTTAATAATTCGCTCGGCTTATTTAACACCACTATGTCTTCATCTCGATAAATAATATCAAGGTAGGGATCCATTGGCGGTTTGTAGACAAAATCAGGGTTGGCACTCATAAACTACTACTGCTCTTTATTGGGTAATACTAACTATTGGCTGACAATGATCAGACGTATGGCTTCAAATTTCAGCTGCGCATTATTGATAAAATGAGTCAGTTCGGTTTGCTGATGGCGAATAAAATCCAGCTCAGACTGACGCACGTTCGGGTTGATCGCCGCCAGTGCTGTTAATCTTTGATGCTCTTCATCTAATGTTAGGTTCATTGCGGCTAAGGCCTGTTGTTGCAGGTCATCAACTTTCAACTGGCTAAAGCCTTCGGCTTTTTCCACCAATAGTGGAATTTGGGCTTTTAACGCTTTCACCAATTGTAAGCCGGTTTGTTTTTTCACCGGACTGAGTTGGTTATCGAGTACGCTTTCCGCCACTTTGTCCGATAAATTGTTGCCACTTTTATCGAGTAAAATTCGCACCGGCGTAGTTGGCAAATATCGGCCCAGTTGTAATTGGCTCGGCGCCATGGCTTCCAGAGTGAAAATACATTCGATGAAGAAGGTGCCAACCGGAATGGCCGGGTTTTTTAAAATGCCGATGCTGGCATTACCAATTTCATCACTTAACACCAAATCCATCGCGCCACTCACCATAGGATGATCCCAGCTTAAAAACTGATAATCTTCACAACTTAACGCCGACTGGCGATCGAACGTTACTGTGGCACCACCTTCAGGTAGGCAAGGAAAGTTTGAACTCAACATGTGTTCGCTTGGTTGCAAGGCTATCGCGTTGTCGGCCTTATCGTCTTGTTCCAGACCAAAGACATCAAAAACTGAAAACATGTACTGGGCCAGCTCGTGCTGGTTATCTTGTTTTTCGATGTCGTTAACCAATTGCTCGGCTTTACCCTGACCAGAAGAGTTCAGCTCCAATAACTTGTCACGGCCCGATTCAAGCTCGGCTTTAAGTTGTAAATGCAGTTCATGGCTGGCATTGATGATGTTAGCTATAGCATCCTCTGTCCAGCTGCCTTGCAAGGCTGTTTGCATCACTGCACGGCCAAATTTATCAAACACTGCCCTGGCAGTAATACAGGTATGCTCAAACGCATTAAGCCCCTGATGATACCAGTTCAGCAATAATGCTTGTGGTGAATCGGCAAAATAAGGCACATGCAAACGTATGGTTTGAGTTTGACCAATTCGGTCTAAACGGCCAATGCGCTGTTCCAGTAAGTCTGGGTTGCGCGGTAAATCAAACAACACCAAGTGGTGGGCAAATTGGAAGTTACGACCTTCCGAGCCAATCTCAGAACACAATAACACTTGCGCACTGTCTTCTTCCTGAGCAAAATAAGCGGCGGCTTTATCGCGTTCAAAAATGCTCATGCCTTCGTGGAATACCGCGGCGCGGATGCCTTCTTTTACTCGTAGTGCTTCTTCTAAATCTTTTGCCGTTTGCGCATGGGCACATATCACCAGTATTTTTTGCTGCCTGTCCTGATTTAACAAGTCGATTAAGAAATCCAACCGTGGATCAAACTCACACCAATGCTGCTGTTGATGATTTAAATGATATAGCGCTTCCGGAGTAAATATTTGTTTGCTCACGGTGCTGGTTAATAGCACTTCATCGTCATCACTGACAATATATTCTTGTAACGCCTGAAAGTATTGCTCAGGCAGTTTCAGCTCAGTGGCCAGCAGTTGTCTTTCCGGGAAACCTTTTATGGTATTGCGCGAATTTCTAAACAGAATTCGGCCGGTACCGTGTCGGTCGAGTAACTGTGCCAGTAAAGTTTGTTGTGCCGCGGTTTTACTCGCATCATCCACGTCACTACTCAAGGCATTAATGGCCGAACTCACGTCGCTTTCTTGCAATAGGTGAGTCAGCGTACTTTGTTGCTCGTTGCTTAGTAATTCATCAGCAAGAATGGCGTTGGCAGCATCGGCAACCGCACCGTATTGCTCTTCTTCTTTGATGAATTCTTGATAATTGTAGAAGCGATTTGGATCGAGCAGACGTAAACGGGCAAAATGACTTTCATGACCAAGCTGATCAGGCGTTGCCGTTAACAACAGCACGCCAGGAATGCTCTCGGCTAAAATCTCAATGCATTGATACTCAATCGAAGGCGACTCTGCCGACCAGGCAAGATGGTGGGCTTCATCAACAATCATCAAATCCCAATCTTCATTGGCAATGTTTTCAAACTGCTCCGGATTGTTGGCGAGAAAGTCCAGGTTGACCAATACCAGTTGCTCACTACTGAATGGATTTTCATCCTCGCTGTATTGCTGACAACGCTCTTCATCAAAAATGCTGAATTTTAAATTAAAGCGACGTAACATTTCCACCAGCCATTGATGCATCAATGACTCAGGCACCACAATAATCGCTCGTTCAGCTCGGCCGGATACCAGTTGTTGGTGCAGGATTAAACCGGCTTCAATGGTTTTGCCTAACCCCACTTCATCGGCCAACAATACCCGTGGCGCAAATCGTTTGCCGACTTCTTCGGCAATATACAGTTGATGCGGGATCAAACTTACCTTGCCACCGGCTAAACCGGTTAATTCCGATTGCTGTTGTTCACAGCGAATGGCTAACGATGATTTACGCAACTGATACCAGTCGAGACGATCAAACTGGCCGTTCAATAACCTGTCATGTGGCTTGTTAAATTTGATGAAATGATCCAGCATCATTTCTTTTAACTTTACTTCTTCGCCATTATCGAGGCGATTGCCGACATAGGTACATAAATTGTCGTCTTCGATGACATCCTTGATGGTGACTGAAAAGCCTTCGTGCGATGGCACGACATCGCCAACGTTAAAAATGACTCGCGTTAATGGCGCTTCTTTTATGGCATATTGACGAGATTCGCCGGTGGCGGTAAATAAGATAGAGACAAAACGGCCGGCAACATCGACTACGGTTCCTAAGCCCTGATCTGATTCTGTATCGCTGATCCAACGCTGACCGAGAAAAAATGACATAAAAAACTCTCCAAAATAACGGGGTATGGTCAAAAAGGCCGCTATGTTAACGATTTATCCGTGTTATTTCATTAATTATTTCATCCATTTTGCATTGTTTGTTCGCGGCCAGAGCAAGGTGTGTGTATTACGCATCAACAGCTCTGTTTATAAGGATAGATTTAAATGAAAAAAATTCATCTATATTTCATCAATCTATATTGAATCGATGATAAGAAAGTGTCATGGTGGTGTTATGGATTGGTTAATCAAGGGAGCTGCTTTACAGACGAAAAACAACAAATTTAGCGAATGATGCTATGTACATCGCCAGTAGTAGTTTCGGCAACCCGCAACATCATTCAGTTAATAACAAAAGCTACTGTAGGATATATTATGAATGACGAAAGCACCATTTATGTACTAGATACCAATATTCTTCTCCACGAACCCTTTGCTTTTTTATCGTTTCAAGAGCATGACGTGGTAATTCCTATGACTGTCTTAGAAGAGCTCGATAGCATAAAAGACAGAAACAAAGACGTTAGCCGCGATGCCCGAGTTGCTATCAGGGCATTAGAAGACACGCTAGTAGATGCCACCCCCGAAGAAGTGCTCGCCGGCGTGCCCATACCCACCCAAAGTGAAACCCAAAAACAACCGGGTCACCTCGCTATTTTTAATGATTTTAATTTGGAGCAAAAAGCGGGAGATTTATCGCCCAATGAAAATGATAATCGCATCATTAACACCGCCTTGTATTTACAAGAAAACCGTAAAGATAAGCGTGTTGTCTTAGTCACCAAAGACATCAATATGCGATTAAAAGGCAAGGGCGCAGGTTTAGCTTTTGTTGAGGATTATCGTACCGATCAACTGGTTGATGATATTAAATTTTTGACCAAAGGCTACCATAAGTTTGAAGGCGATTTCTGGCCACAAATTGATAACTGTGAAAGTGAAACTAATGGCCGCTACACCCAGCATATACTGGATAAAAATTTGATCCCTGCGGCTTTTGTTAATGAATATTTAATTGATGAAGCGGAAACGTTTGCGGGTAAAATTGTTAGCGTTGATGATGAAAAAATGGCCGTGATGGATTTAGGTCATGAGCGCTTAATGGGACGTAATGCCTGGGGCATTCATCCGAAGAATATTTATCAAGGCATGGCGATGGATGCACTGCTTGACCCTGATATTGATCTGGTTATTTTAACCGGACCCGCGGGTTGTGGTAAAACCTTGTTAGCTTTAGCTTCAGCACTTGAAATGGTGGTGGAAAGAGGTTTATATGATAAAATTATTGTCACCCGTTCAACCCCCGAAATTGCTGAATCGATAGGTTTCTTGCCCGGCACCGAGGAAGAGAAGATGGCACCTTGGCTGGCAGCTATTACCGACTCTTTAGAAGTGTTGCACAAACAAGATGAAAGTATGAGTGGCAGCATGAATTACATCATGGAAAAAGCTAACATTCAGTTTAAATCGGTGAACTTTATGCGCGGCCGCAGTATCCAAAACGCGGTGGTGCTGCTTGATGAGTGTCAAAACTTAACCGCCGCTCAACTAAAAACCATCATTACCCGTTGTGGTGAAGGCACTAAGTTAATTTGTTCGGGCAATCTGGCGCAAATTGACAGTAATTACTTAACCGCCTTAACCTCAGGGTTAACCTATATTGTTGAGCGCTTTAAGAATTACCCGGGGAGTGCGACCATTAATTTAAACGGTGTGGTACGAAGCTCATTAGCACAATTTGCCGAGGAGAACTTATAAAATATCCTTTAATTTACAGTTCACCTTAATAGTAAAACTCCACCTTTGTAGTGGAGTTTTTTTTGGATCTGAACATACTTATACCAGATCATATAAAAATATATAAACAAAGGGATAATGTATGACCATAATGCAAAAAATATATTGGTTGATAGCAACTATGGGCAACCTGTTAGCTTTTTATTTGCTTTTCAGCCTTGGAAATTTTTGGTCAATTATCGTTTTGCTGATCACCCTAAGTTATTCTGCCATTGGTTTTCATGACATCTATTTCAGTAAACACACGTTAAATCGTTTATATCCTGTTGTCGCTTACATTCGCTATTTTCTTGAATCTTATCGAGTAGAAATTCAGCAATATTTTATTGCCAACGATACCGAAGAGCGGCCGTTCAATCGTGAACAGCGGTCATTGGTATATCAACGTGAAAAAAATGTTCGCGATACCATCGCCTTTGGTTATCTAAATTATATTAAGTGGATACAGCATTTATGTTAAATGAGTTTAAGTCGATGTTTTTGTTTAACTCACCAATGTCTGCTGCTCGCTCATGATAGTCTTTTAGTCCTGATTTAGACCATACTTGTTTAATACATCTTCGCTAAGTTCAGGGTATAGTTTTATCAACCTAGACTGAATTTGTTTCAGCCAATTTTCTCCAAACTCCATAGCATAAATCAATCCATCATTTAGAATTTGAATTTCGTCATATGGTTGTTTTCTTTTACGAAACCATTCAAACAAATCTTAACCTTCCATAGATAATTTAACTTAGACGCCAACGGCCGATGCTCGCTCGCAGCGGCTCGTGAGTTTTGATTACATTATATAAAACTACTGAAAGGTGCAAGTGTCGCAATAGTGATCATCAACTTGGCTTCATAAGTGAGTTGCCGCCATTTCGGCTTTGTGGCCAGACTGTGTGAAAACTCTTAATTCCAATCAGTCATAATAAAGCCGATCTTATGATCAATTAGTCTAACCGGAATTGTATATTTAATAGCCTATCAATGCTGTAGTTGTTATTCTATCTATAGAATAAAAATAACATTAAGGTGTTGATATTTCTGGTTATATTACAGGTGGAAGTCGAACCCAAGCAACTTTCTTTCCAGAAGTTCTGGATGATTTCATCTCGGAAGAAAATACCGTACGTGTTCTGGATATTATTGTAGATGAGTTAAACCTAAGCGAACTTGGCTTTCAAAGAGCTAAGCCAAGTCACACCGGCCGACCAAGCTACGACCCAGCAACCATGTTGAAATTATATCTTTATGGTTATCTCAATCGAATTCAATCCAGCCGTCGTTTAGAACGTGAAGCGCAGCGCAATATTGAACTTATGTGGTTAACTCGCCGCTTAGCACCAGACTTTAAAACCATTGCTGATTTTCGCAAGGACAACAGCAAAGGCATCAAAAATGCGTGCCGTACTTTCATTGATATTTGCCGCAAATTAGGTATGTTTAAAGACGCGGTAGTTGCCGTAGACGGCAGTAAATTCAAAGCGGTTAACAACAAATCGAAAAACTACACACCAAGCAAATTAAAGTTTCATATTGAACGTGTTGAAAAGCATATTCAAGAGTATCTAAACAAACTCGATACTGCTGATAACGATGAATTCTCAGAATCTAAAGAAACCATCAGCCAGAAAATAGATGCCTTAAAAAGTACACTAGAAGAATTCAAAGAACTCAAAAAAAAAGTTGAAGCAGCGCCTGATAAACAAATCTCAGAGACCGACCCTGACTCAAGATTAATGAAGGTTAAAGGGATGATTAGGCAAGTAAGTTACAACATCCAAAGCGCCGTAGATACGAAGCATCACCTTATTGTTGCTCACAAAGTTACTAACGAAACAGATCACGGCAAGTTAGATGAAATGGGTCGCATGAGTCAGGAAGCTTTACAACATAAAGAGCTCACGGTTATTGCTGACAAAGGTTATTACAGCGCTCTTGATATCAAAAACGCATTGGACGAAGGCATGGATGTATTGGTGCCGAAAACTGATACCTCAGGTAGCGATAAGAAAGGCATCTTCAATCGTTCGATGTTCAAGTATGACAGAGAAAAAGATGTTTATATTTGTCCTGCTAATAAAGAGCTGACCTACAGAATGTCTGGCATTGAGCGTGGCATGACATTAAAACGCTACTTTCTTGATACGAAAACGTGTCGCGATTGCGAGTTAAAGCCAAGTTATACTAAAAGCTCTCACAACAGACGCATTGCAAGATGGGAGAATGAAAACATACTGGAAGATATGCAAAAACGCCTGATTGCTCAGCCCGATACCATGCTTATTCGAAAACAAACTGTTGAACACCCATTCGGTACGATTAAAATGTGGATGGGTTCGACACACTTTCTCACCAAGCGTTTTAAAAACGTGAGTACCTTAAGAAGGTTTTCACACAACCTGTGGCATTAGCTGACCCGACCAACAATTAACGCGAATAGAGCGTAATAAATATTGAAAAGAACATAGTGTGACCACGTCACAGTCTGATTGAAACCATTAGCGAGAACAACAGCTTGCTCAATGACGCTGAATTAAATAAACCTTGGGCAGATTGGTGGCAACAAACCAGTAGTGAAAGCTTTTATGCGCAAGATTTGTATGTGCTATCACCAGCAGAGCTTAACTTGAAACGTAAAAATACAACAAACTAATCTCTCTTGGCCGCATGGTTACGTCAAAGATATGGCTGCTATTTTGGCTTGTAGTTATGCATCACGACTTTTTTTATCATTATTTTTAACAAATATTCCCTGATTGCCAATTTTGCACTTTACAGCGGTGATGTAATAATGCAATATTAAAACAACTGTTTTAATTGGTAGTTTGAATTATTCTGTGGAATGCTATTCTTATTCATCTATACCTGATAAACGTAATGTAATAAATTGGAACAAATTTGGAGGCCACGTGGCAGAATTTCAAGTCCCTTTAAAAGATATGAGCTTTGTACTTTTTGATGTGTTTAACGCAAACCAATTATGGCAAGACATTCCTGCGTTAGCAGAAGCTGTAGATAAAGAAACGGCGGATGCCATTTTACAAGAATGTGCAAAAATTGCTGAGCAAGTGATTGCCCCTATTTCTCGTGAAGGTGATGAAGTTGGTGTCAGCTTTGATAATGGGATGGTTACTACCGCTCCAGGTTACAAGGAAGCCTTTAAAACTTATGCTGAGGGTGGTTGGACCGCACTTGGTGGTGATCCTGAATTTGGCGGCATGGGCATGCCGAAGATGATAACTGCTTTGCATGAAGAAATGCTGTGTGCGGCGGATATTTCATTCTCCTTGTATCCTGGTTTGAGTGCTGGTGCGGGATTATCGTTGGCAAAACATGCGAGTGAAGAGCTCAAGCAACGCTATTTAACTCGTATGTATTCGGGAGAGTGGGCCGGTTCAATGTGTTTAACCGAAGCACATGCTGGAACTGACCTTGGTATTATCAAAACGAAAGCCGTGCCGAAAGACAATGGTGCCTACGATATTTCAGGCAGCAAAATATTCATTACCGGTGGTGAGCATGATCTCACGGAAAACATCATTCACTTAGTTCTTGCTAAACTGCCCGATGCGCCATCCGGCCCCCGCGGTATCTCATTATTCGTAGTGCCTAAGTTTAAGGTAAATGACGATGAATCGTTAGGCGAAGCGAATAACGTTACTTGTGGCTCGATAGAGCACAAAATGGGTATTCATGCTTCCTCTACCTGTGTGATAAATTTTGATGGGGCAGAAGGTTACCTCGTTGGCGAACTCAATAAAGGTTTGGCATGTATGTTCACTATGATGAACTACGAACGTATTGGTGTTGGTATTCAAGGGTTAGGAGCTGGTGAACGGTCCTACCAAAATGCTTTAGAATACGCCAAGGATCGCTTACAAGGCCGCAGCGCAACTGGTGCGAAAAATCCTGCTAAAGAAGCTGATTCTATTATGGTTCACGCCGATGTGCGTCGGATGTTATTAAATATGAAGGCTTTGAACGAAGGTAACCGTGCATTGGCCGTATACATTTCAATGCAACTTGACTTAAGCAAGTATGCGTCTGGCGATGTACAACAAAAAGGTGAGGTATTAACGGCGTTGATGACACCACTGGCGAAAGCATTCCTTACCGATGTCGGGTTAGAAAATACCATTGCTGGTCAGCAAGTATTTGGTGGCCACGGTTTTGTCCGTGAATGGGGGCAAGAACAATTAGTTCGTGACACTCGTATCGCCCAAATTTATGAAGGCACCAACGGCATTCAGGCAATGGATTTAATTGGCCGTAAAGTTGCCAGTAACAACGGTCAGTTCATGGCTGTTTTCGTCAATGAAGTTCGTGATTATATTGCCGCGAATACTTCTGCTGAGATGGCTGAATTTATCAAACCATTAACTGCAGCCATCGAAGATTTAGATACGTTAACCAAAGGTGTGTTAGCGGCAGCAGCACAAGACAAAAATGAATTGGGCTCGGCAGCGACCGACTATCTGCATGTATTCGGATATACCGCTTTGGCTTACATGTGGGCAAAAATGGCCGAAGTGTCATTAGCAAAAGCCAGCAGTGATGATTTTTACAAAGCGAAAGTATTAACCGCTCGTCATTACTTTGCTCGTTTGCTGCCACGTCGTTTATCATTAGCCGCATCAGCACTGAGTGGTGCAGAACACTTATATAACATTGACGACGACTTGTTTTAAACTCTCGCAAGTGTAGTCATTATTAACCTAAATAATTTTAAAAAGTCAGTGATTTATCACTGACTTTTTGCACAAGGATGTGCTTATACCCGGCAGGCAGAAGGCCTTTTTTTGGGGGGCAGGCTTCTAGCAACGAGCTGCGTATTTGATGAATTAACCTATCGTCTAACAATATCAACTCTGCCCGTAGCTCGTAACCCGAAGCAATTAATATTTTGTATATGGAGATGCTTATACCCACAGGTAGGAGGTCTTTTGAGGGTGTCCTGCCAAAATAAATACTCTCACCACACCTGCTGTTACCTTGAGTTACAAATGTAAACAGTTATTAGAAATTAATTCATCTAAAATCTGGTCAGTTAGAGTACGCCATTTTTAGTACTTAACCTGAACTCGGGATATCGATTGCTGCTTATCCCCAGATCCGGTTAGTTAATTTCAATTAATATTGAGGTTTACACCTTCCATGAACGTAGAGTCAGGCACTATCACTGAATTTTCAACGGTGATGATTGTTGAAGGTGATAAAGTTTTGTCATCGTTATTAAAATCGTATCTAGAAAAATTATCCTATGTAGTCCATCAGGTGTTTCGTGGTGATCAAGCGACATGCAGTCAAATAAAAATTCAGCCCGATTTGATCGTTTTAGATGTCGGCTTGCCTGGTAAAGACGGTTATAAAGTCTGTCATGAGTTACGGACAACTTATAAAGGCCCGATATTATTTTTAACCTCGAATAACCGTGAGGCGGAACACTTGGCGGCATTTAATGTAGGTGCCGATGCCTATCTTAGCAAGCCTGTCAGCCCACAACTGCTCTCAGCAAACATTGCTGCCTTGTTACGTCGTATTAAAGATAAGCATCAGGGTACTAATCGCCAGAAACTTACTGTAGGTGAAATTACTTTAACGCCAAGTGAACAAAAATGTGAAGTCAATGGTATTGGTTTATTGCTTAGCGTATTTGAATTTGAATTGCTTTCTCTGCTTATGTTTAATGCCGGAAAAGTATTAACCCGAGATGATATTTACAAATTATTGCTAGGCCGTGAATATGATGGTTCAGAGCGCTCTGTCGATGTGCGTTTATCGCGTTTAAGAGATAAGTTAATCAGCCAGGGGGTGGTAAAAACGCAAGTGAAAACCATTTGGGGCAAAGGCTACTTACTTTCTGCTGACGAGTAATTAAGTTAAAAAACAAAGGGGCGATGGCGAATGCCATCGCCCCTTTGTTTAGTGCTTAGAACTGGTAAGAAGTGCTTAAGAAGAAGGTACGACCAACAACATCGTAAACGCTTGGCACTGTTCCCATATCATTACCACCAGGTACTTCTTCTGGTTCGGTATCTAAGATGTTTTTCATACCACCATTCACTAACCAACTGTCGTTTAAGAAGTATGAGGCAGAAGCATTGTGATATACCACATCATCGGTTGAAAATGCTTCATCGTAGTACTCACCGTCCATCCCTTGAATGTATTGTGCGCTATACTGAACGCTGAAGTCTTCAGAGATATCAGCACCAAACGTTAAGGTTGATCTCAGTTCGAGTAAGCACCGATGTTGCCATCAATTTTTCCTGTATAATCAATGTCATCTTGGGTGAAATCTAATAAGTAAGTGGTATCTAACATCACCTTAAAGATGTCATAATTAAAGCTGATATTTAAATCGATAACCGATGAGTTTTGCTCACCAATGTTAGTCAGTGATGAAGTTAAAGTATCTAAGTCATTGGCACTGCCATCACCGGTTATATTGATGGCATCTCAAGCGGCAGTATCACCATTAGCACATTCATTTAATTTTGCTTGTACGTCAACACGACTGATCGCATCAGTAATGTCAAATTTCCAGTAATCGATTGTCGTAGAAACCCCTTCAGTGATTTCCCAAACGGCACCAAATGTGAACGATTCACTTTCTTCTGGAGATAAGTTTTCATCACCGGTGTAATTCACTAAAATTTGCGCATCTTGAGCATTACCCCAAGGATCTGCCAAGTAATCGTATGAACCTGAATTACCGGCGTATAATTCGCTAACGCTAGGCGCTCTAAAACCAGTTGCTGCAACTGAGCGGATCATAAATTGTTCAGTAAAACGATAAGTCGCACCTAGTTTCCATGTTGTTGCACCACCAAATGTTGAATAGCGATCGTAACGAGTGGCAGCTTCTACAGCAAGTTGTTCAGTAACAGGTACTGAAACTTCTGCATATGCTGAATTTACGGTGTAATCACCCTCAGTCGGATCTTGTTGTGCCGCAGTACTTTCACCCGCTTGAGTGACTTCATCCAGGGTGTAATAGCCACTATCATAACGACTTTCTATACCAAAAGCATAGCCGATATCATTTTCACTAATACCGCTGTAGCCAGCAGTTAAAGTGAATTGTTCGTTACCACCTTCATTATTATCGGTGTAGATGATGCCTTCAGAAACCAGGAAATCTCTGTCCATAGCATCGCCGCTGAACCAGTCATCTTGATTTTCATAGATACTGTCTTCCATATTACCGGCGTGGATAGAGTTTTCTACTACACCTTTAGACTCATTACAGCCGTAGCTTGCAGACATATTCCAGGTATCGTCGTTATCCAGGTAGCCTTCTAGAGCTACTGATAAACGGTAAGTATCGGTTTCTTGACCATAGATACGAGGACCAGCATCTACCATACGACGTCTGTTGTTTAATTCTTCAGGTACCAGGCCAGTATCCGGGTCTTTAAATTGATCCGTGTATTTTTCATCTAATTTATTCGTGTCTAAGTCGATGTTAGCAGGCTGCGGTGCCATTTGTTGATCTGACTCGCGGCGAGTATACATAGCATCAATTGATAACTCAGTATCAGTGGCAATTTCTGAATTATAACGGGTGAAGAAACTGCATAATTCATTTGGGGTTTGTGCGTAACTGGATGTTGTATAATCGTAACCGTGATCTCGATCTTCAAAACCTCCGTTGCCATCAGGTGTTTCCCCACCCAATGAACCTTCAGGAACAAAAGAAGAGTTGCCTTCAGGAACAAAGTCTCTGTCTGACTGAATAACTTCACCACGTTGTGAGTATTGGAAACCAACGACTAAGTTACCCTTACCAAGTTCACGACCATGTAAAATACTAAAACCACCAGATTCGCCATCACCTTTATCGGTAGAGCTTAAATCTGCACTTACTTCAGTACCTTCAAAGTCTTTCTTAGTGATGATGTTGACCACACAGGGGGTCTGAACCATATACTGCAGATGCACCATCTTTTAAGATTTCAATAGATTTGATCATTGATACCGGGATGGTGTTTAAATCCACTGATGAATCAGCACCTGTACCCGTGGCAACCATGCGGCGGCCATTTAACAGTACCAGTGTTCTTTGCACACCCATACCGCGAAGGTTCACTGTTGCTTTACCACCTGAACCATTGTTCGATGAAGCTCCTAGGCTCATACCCGCAGCGATAGGCTGAACAGCTAAAATTTATTGTACTGAGCTGAAACCACTTTTAGCAATAGCATCTGCGGTAATTACGGTAACGGGTAACGCGTTTCCATATCAGTGCGGTTGATGCGTGAACCGGTAACTTCAATACGCTCTACGTCAGCGGTTTCTGTTGCCGCATTTTCGGCTTGTGCATTAATTGAGACGAAAGCCGTCGCTGTAGCACTTAACACCATCGCCGTGGCGATTGAGTTTTTCTTAAACATTGTAACTCCTTGGGGAAGTAAAATTTTTTATATCGAGCTATCTTTTTTATCTGCTCGTTACGAGTCGGACACATCTTATGGTGATCTTGTTATCGAAGAGAATAGCTTGTAACAGTTGCGCAAGGTGTGTAACAAAGGTGTTAAATGCAGAGGCATTGTTACTATAAGCGTTTGAATTTTATATTGTTTGTTTGTTTTGTTGAGTGGAACTCTATAGAGTCATGTTGCAAGACTTTTATTGAACTTTGCGACAGTGGTGCGCCAGATCACCCGTTAATTGGTTATCGAGTGAGTGTGTTTAAGTTACTTTTTGTATTTGAAAAGCAAAAAACCTGCAAAGCTTATGATGAAATAAGCAGTGCAGGTTTGGTATTAGTATGTTTGCTAATACAGATTTTTCAATTTGCAGAACGAATTAATCTTTATTGTACTCAAGCTTTTTATGATCTTTACCCATGGCCTCAGCAATCTCCTTTGGCATATATTCTTCATCATGCTTGGCAAGAACTTCACTGGCTTCCAATACTGTAGGGCTGATCAGAATGCCTTGAGCAACAATGCCCTGGCCTTCACGGAATAGGTCCGGTAAAATTGAATCGTAGGTCACGGTGATCATCGGCCCGGTATCAATCAATTTAAATTCAACATGCAGGCTTTCTGGGTCGCGCTTTACCGTACCAGTTACCACTAAACCACCAACTCGAATACGCTGACCAACGGTTGGTTTAATGCCACTATCGGCTTTACCCTGAACAATTTCTGTCGGGGTATAAAATAAATCGATATTTTGATTAAGGGCATACAGGGTAAAGCCAGCTACCGCGGCAACACCTGCAAGAATACTGACGACTATGGTTAGCCTTTTTTTACGACGAGGATTCATACTACTTACCTTCTTTGCGACGAAGAGCAGCCTGTTTAAGCTTTTCTTCACGTTTTAAACGCTGTTTAATTTGTGTAAATACCTGTTTTTCCATGCGATGACTATTAATTGCTAAAATGATCAATACCAGGGCGGAAAAACCGTAAGATAACCACACGTAAAACGCGTAGCCACCCATATTGAAAAAGTCACTCAGTGAGTCAAACGCCATTAGTTTTTCTCCTGTGCTAAAACCAGGGCTTTAACCCAGGGACGCATCGAATTACGAGCAATAATTTCGGCACGAAAACGTTCGCCAAAGATACGCGCTACTAAAAATGCAAAGCCAAAAAGGCATACCACAAACGGGATAAACATGTCAGCAGACATCGATGGTCTTTCAAGTTTAGAAACCGTGGAACCTTGATGAAGGGTGTTCCACCATTCCACTGAATAATGAATAATTGGTAAGTTTACCACACCAACAATCGCTAATACACTCGCGGCTTTTCCCGCCAAAGATTTATCTTCAAAGGCATTTTGCAAAGCAATGACCCCCAAATATAAAAACAATAGAATTAGCTCTGAAGTCAAACGTGCATCCCAAATCCACCAGGTCCCCCACATAGGTTTACCCCAGGCTGCACCGGTTAGCAGTGCAATCGCGGTAAACGTCGCTCCAATTGGTGCAAGGGCGGCAATAGAGGCTTCCGCCAATTTCAATTGCCACACCAGGGCGGTTAATGCGGCAATCGCCATACCCAAATAGATGCCCATAGAGAGCATTGCTGCAGGAACATGGAGGTAAAAAATACGAACACTTTCACCTTGCTGATAATCCGCGGGCGAAAATGCTAATGCCAAGCCAAGACCCAAGACTAATAAAATAACACTAATGGCGGTGAACCAGGGAATTAACTTGCCGGTAAAGTGATAAGACACTTCTGGATTCGCGTAAGGGTGTAACCATTTCCACATTTTAATTGGTACTCACTTTTAAGGCCGAGCCTACTGCAAAAGGGGCCAAGGTTAATGACCCGAAAAATATCGCAGCTATTATAGCAAGTTGTCCGTTATAAGGTAAATTCATACTTGCGGCATCGATGGCACTGGTAGCAAAAATTAATACTGGTATATATAAAGGTAACACTAATAAACTTAGTAACATGCCACCTTTTTTCAAACCTACCGTTAACGCCACACCAATGGCACCAAGTAAACTCAACACTGGGGTGCCGAGTAATAACGTTAACATTAAGGCGGTGTAACTATCTTGATGCAGATTAAGCAACACCCCCAACAGTGGCGCGATAATGATTAACGGCAACCCGGTGATCAACCAATGGGCGAGTATTTTCGCTAATACCAGTATAAACGTCGGACACGGGCTAAGCAGCAGTTGCTCTAACGAACCATCGGCATGATCATTTTTAAACAATCGCTCCAGCGATAATAAGGTTGCTAACAAAGCCGCCACCCAAATAACCCCAGGGGCAATTTTCATTAAGGTATTGCTTACCGGGCCAATGCCGAGAGGAAATAGCGATACCACAATGATAAAGAACAATAACGGATTAATAATGTCATCACGATGACGCAAGGCGATGGTTAAATCACGTTTTAAAATAGTAAAAAAGGCGCTGCTGTAGGATGTTTGCATCTTAGCCTCTAGATAAACTGATGTTCTAGAATGATTTTTTTGAAATCATTGCTATGAATGGATAAGTCTTGGTGGGTGGTTAAAATTACCGCGCCACCATTTTTAGCGTGCCGTAAAAACAGCTGTTCCAGTTTCTCTACTCCGGCTTTATCGATAGCGGTAAAGGGCTCATCTAAAATCCAGATTTTGCTGTTGCTTTGCCACAATCTTGCTAAGGCGATGCGTCGATGTTGGCCGGCACTTAAATGTGAGGCTAGGGCGTCTTCAAAGCCAAACAGGCTCACTTCTGCCAACGTTTGTTCCGCTAATGAGTGATCTAAGCCATGCAGTTTTAGATAAAACTGTAAATTTTCTTCGCTGGTCATCTCGCCTTTTATCCCAGGTAAATGGCCGAGAAAGATCAAATCGCTATTATAGTCTTCCTGACAGTGATGAATATTCTCTGCTTTATAGAGGACTTCACCATCATAAGGCTGTGACAAGCCGGCGAGGATGCGCAGCAAGCTGGTTTTGCCTGTGCCATTAGCGCCTTCAATTTGGATTATATCACCGGCGCTTACGTCAAACGATAATTGATCGAATAACAGTCGGTCTTCGCGTATGCAGGTTAATTTATCTGCAGCTAGTAATACGCTGTGCTGAGTTGCCAATATTGCGCCCAAAGATAATTTTAATTATTGAAATCGATTCTACTTGTTTGCGCGATGAATAAGAAGATAGTAAAGTAAAAAATTCGCCCGGATATGCAATTCGTGGTGACCACGCAGTTAATTTTGATTTGAAACAATTTCTTGCAGTATTTTAATTCTTCAACATTTAGAACAGATCAATTTGTCTTTTTTAATCCCCTTCAACTGGGTATAATAAGGCACTTTTGAATGAATATAGCCGTATCCGCACAATCTTTTGAATTATGTGGAAGGTTTATCTGATAGCTTTCTTAATGCTTGATGAAAGTATTAAGGTTGGAGTTTTACATGATCCCAGAACTAGGCCACTTTGCACTGATTATTGCCATGGCATTTGCCATTTGCTTATCAATAGTGCCACTCGTTGGTGTATACCAACAAAACCAGCGGTTAATTACGTACGCCAAACCTCTTACCTTCGGCATGTTTGCCTTTACCACAATAAGTATTGTGCTGCTCGCCTACAGTTTTGTACTGGATGATTTTTCGGTGAAATACGTCGCCAGTCATTCCAATTCCCATCTTCCGTATTATTTTAAAATCAGTGCGGTGTGGGGTGGGCATGAAGGTTCGTTGTTATTGTGGGTGTTTTCATTATCGGCCTGGACCATGGCGGTAGCCTCGTTCTCGAAACATGTAGATCAAGCGTTTGTTTCTCGGGTGTTAGCGATTATGGGGATGATAGCCGTAGGTTTTATGGCTTTTACGTTATTAACGTCAAACCCGTTTGAGCGATTACTACCAAATATTCCTATGGAAGGCCGAGATCTTAATCCGCTGCTGCAAGATATTGGTCTAATTATTCATCCGCCTATGCTTTATATGGGCTATGTTGGTTTTTCTGTGGCTTTTGCTTTTGCCATTGCGGCGCTTATGTGTGGAAAAATGGATGCTGCCTGGGCTCGTTGGTCTCGTCCCTGGACCATTGCTGCCTGGATGTTTTTAACTTTAGGCATCTCTTTGGGTAGCTGGTGGGCGTACTATGAACTTGGCTGGGGCGGCTGGTGGTTTTGGGATCCAGTAGAAAATGCGTCGTTTATGCCCTGGTTAGTGGGGACGGCATTAATTCATTCGTTAGCCGTTACCGAAAAACGCGGCGCGTTTAGAAACTGGACCGTGTTATTGGCGATATTTACCTTCAGTTTAAGTTTACTGGGCACCTTCCTGGTTCGCTCTGGGGTACTCACCTCGGTGCATTCATTTGCGGCAGACCCTACCCGTGGTAAGTTTATTTTGGTGTTACTTGCTCTGGCAGTAGGTTTGTCATTATTACTTTACGCCATACGCGGCTCAAATGTGGGCAGCTTTTCTCGCTTTAATTTAGTCTCGCGTGAAACCGCAATATTAATATGTAATGTGATTTTGGTTTCCGCCTGCGTAACCGTATTAATGGGGACGCTATATCCGTTAATTATTGATGCCATGGGCATGGGAAAAATCTCCGTTGGCCCTCCATATTTTAATGCGGTGTTTGTGCCCATTATGAGCATCTTGTTTGTGTTTATGGGGATTGGCCCATTGATCCGCTGGAAAAAAGCGAAAAAAGGCGAACTTTCAAACCAGTTAGGTGTGATCACGATTTTCTCAATGATTTTTGGTCTGGCGTTTCCATTTTTATATGCGGGTGAGTTTAATAGCGGCGTTGCTTTTGGTATGACACTGGCGTGTTGGGTAGCTTTGGTTGCCGCAAAAGATGTGAAAAACCAAATCAAATTACCCAATGGTGGTTGGCAGCCAAGCAAAATAAGTTTAAGTCATTTAGGCATGGCAGTGGCGCACACCGGCATTGCCGTGACTATCGTTGGCGTTACGTTAGTGTCGACTTATGAGTCGGAAACCAATGTGAAAATGCAGCCGGGCACAATAGTCACGGTGGCAGGTTATGAGCTTGAATTTTTAGGCGTCAAGCACGTTGAAGGGCCAAATTATTCTGCCGAACAAGGGCAAATAAACTTGTTTGATGGCAATGAGCATATCGCTTTAATGCAACCGGAGCGAAGAACATATCGGGTGCAAACGATGGGCATGACCGAAGCTGCCATTGATCCCGGTTTATTTAGAGATGTCTATGTAGCCTTGGGCGACCCATTAGGCGGTGACGCCTGGGCAGTACGGGTGCATTACAAACCGTTTGTACGCTGGATCTGGTTGGGCTCAATATTTATGGCGCTGGGTGGTGGGTTTGCGATGTTAGACAAACGCTATCGTCGCAAGAAAAAGGTGGCGTTGGGCGATAAGTCGACAGCCCCTGCAGCCGCCGAAGGCGCTGTAGTTGCTGCTACTGCAACACAAGCGAGCGTACAGTAGATGAACATAATAATTCGTTTAATTCCATTTGTGTTATTTTTATTGTTGGGTGTACTGTTATATCGCGGCCTGTCACTTGACCCGCAAAGCATGCCGTCGGCATTAATCGGTAAATCATTTCCACAATTTACGTTAACGAGTTTAGAAGATGAGTCACAGCAGGTAACCAAGGCTGACTTTAAACCTGGCATTAAACTGGTTAACGTCTGGGCTACCTGGTGCCCATCTTGTAAAGTGGAACACCCATTTTTGGTGAAGTTGGCGAAAGATGACCGTTTTAGTTTATACGGCATCAATTATAAAGATAACCGTGCGGATGCCAATCAATGGCTTAAGTATTATCAAAACCCATATCAGTTTTCGATTTTTGATGATATTGGCAAACTCGGACTCGACTTAGGCGTATATGGCGCCCCCGAAACGTTTGTAATTGACCACCATGGCGTGATCAGAAAACGCTTTGCCGGAGTGCTAGAGCCGAGAGTTTGGCAACGGCAGTTTTTACCATTAATCAATACCATTGAAGATGAAATGGTCAAGGGAGAATAACGTGATGAAAACAAATAGCCTGGTGAATATATTGGCGAAAAATTTAAAAGCATTGATGGTGCTGTTAAGCTCTGCCATGATCGTTTTTGCCACTTTTACCATTAGTGCCGGTCCAATTGATACTTACAAATTTCCCGATGAAGTGACGAAAAAACGTTTTAGCGAGCTAACCTATGAGCTGCGTTGTCCTAAATGTCAGAATCAAAATTTAGCAGATTCAAATTCACCCATTGCCCAGGATTTGCGTAAAGAAGTGTACGACATGTTACTTGACGGTCGAAGCGATTCTGAAATTATGGATTATATGGTGCAGCGCTACGGTGAATTTGTATTATATCGGCCGAGAGTGAGCTCAATTACCTATATTTTGTGGTTTGGGCCAATTGTGTTTATCTTGATTGGCGGTTTTGTGGTGTTCTTATTGACTCGCCGCAAAGATACCGAGCCAGAGCATTTAAGCGCAGAACAAAAACAACAATTAAAATCAATTTTAAAAGACTAATCACTACAGACCCTAGAAATACAGGAAAGATACACATATCATGACAACACTTTGGATTTTTACCGGGCTATTCTTGCTGCTGGCGTGTTTAATACTCTGGCATCATTTCTTCAAAAGCAGTTTGTACAGTGCTGATCAAAGCAATATGCGTGGCCAAACCAATAAAGACCTTTATCATGAACATTTAAAAGAGTTAGAAAAAGATTTTAGCGAGGGCGGTGTTGATAAAGAGAACTTTGAGTTTTTAAAAGAAGAACTCGATCAAAGTTTATTATTAGACATGAGTGCCACGGCAAAAGAAGAACAAGCCAAAGATAAGCGAACCTCTATACTTTGGCCAGTTATGCTGACGCTATTTATTGTCGCCTTTTCTGCGGCATATTACTATCAACATGGCGCGTATGCTGATGTTGAATTGGCGGCCAGTCAACCAGCCAATCATCCCCAAGGTGAGCAATCAGAAGCACAAGTTGTGATTGCCCAGATGCAAAACTTGCACAAAGAAGTGCAAGATAATCCGCAAAATGCTGATGCCTGGTTCCAGTTAGGGCAACTGTTAACCAGCGTGGCTGAGTTCGACAGTGCCTTTATTGCCTATGGTAAAGTTCTCGAGATTGAAGGTGAACAAGCGGATGTGCTTGCCCTGCAAGCGCAAGCAAAATACTACAAAAATAAGCAACAACGTAATGCTGAAATTAATGCCTTGTTAGATAGAGCATTAATGCTAGACCCGAATGACCCAACGACCTTGATGTTAATTGGCATGGATCATTACTTTAATGAGCAATATCTACAAGCCGCATCAGTATGGCAACAAATTATTGATACTGGCGGTGCTGGGGCAAATCAAGGCCCATTACTCGATGGTATTGCGCAGGCGCGTAAACTAGCCAGTGAAGGCGGCAGTGCAGGTAATAATGCAGACAAGAGTGCAAGACAAGTAAACCAAAATAGTGATGTTGCAAATCCGCAGCCGACAGAAAATACGGTAGCAACAACTGCGGCTACCGCCAGTATTCAAGTTACCGTGGATTTATCTGAGCAAATTATTGCCGCGCTTAATCAAGGCGGTGATAAAACCTTATTTATCTATGCCATTGCCAGCAATGGTTCGAGAATGCCGCTAGCGGCGGTAAAAGCGAAAGCCAGTGATTTGCCAATGACAGTCACCTTAGATGACAGTAAAGCGATGAGTCCGCGAATGACTATATCGACTGTAGATATGGTCAATGTTCTTGCTGTAATTTCACATGCCGGTACACCAGGGGCGAAAGCGGGTGACTATAAAGGTGAGGTGGCTAATGTTAAAGTAAACGCTAACGAAGTGTTAAACTTAACCATAGATACCATTGTCGAATAGATAGGTAGTGATGTTTTTAGTAGGTATTATCTTAAAAGGCGACTTATGAAATTTATCTTCACCGTGCTACTGGCGTTAATCACAAGTTTTAGTGTTAACGCCGAAGAAAGGCCCCAACTTTCTGCAATGACGAAGCCACTGGTATTAGCAGAAGCTGATCAGTGCCCTGATTTTTTGCAGCACACAATGCGTAAATTAAATTCGAAACAAAGTTTGGATCTTTGTAAAGAATTTGCCGGCAAAACATTTCTTATCGTCAATACTGCCAGTAATTGCGGCTTTACCCCACAATTTAAAGCGCTTGAAGCCTTACATCAAGACTATAAAGACCGCGGTTTAGTGGTGTTAGGTTTTCCTTCCGATAATTTCTTCCAGGAAGAAGATGAAGAAAAAGACACGGCAAAAGTATGCTTTATCAATTACGGCGTAACATTCCCAATGTTTGCCACTATTGAAGTCAGGGGCAGTGATGCCCATCCTATCTTTGCCCACTTAGCTAAACAAACCGCTTCGCCTTATTGGAATTTTTATAAATATTTAGTGAGTGCAGATGGTAAGACAATTCAACGCTTTAATTCAAGAACTAAGCCTCAGTCTGAACAATTAACTAAGGCCATAGAACACTTGCTAAGTATAAAAGCATTACCAGGCATCAGCATTTAATGATGTTGAATGTGAAAAAAACTAAAAATAGAGAAGATTAATGTCGCGTTTTGTTGCCCATCATAAAAAATTGCATACCGATAAAATTAAACATGGCCCAGCTGATACCGGTAAGGTAAAAACCGCAGTATTGCTGTGTAATTTAGGCACCCCAGATGCACCTACCACATCCGCTTTACGCAGCTATTTGCGTGAGTTCTTAAGCGATCCGCGAGTGGTTGAGATCCCTAAATTTATTTGGATGATTATTTTACACGGCATTATTTTAAGAATTCGCCCGGCAAAATCGGCAAAATTGTACGAAAGCATTTGGACCGAAAATGGCTCGCCATTGTTGGCAATCAGTAAATCGCAACAGCTAAAAGTCGCAAAACAAATACAGCAACAATACGGTGACGAAGTCGAAGTTGCTATTGCGATGCGTTATGGCAACCCGGGAATTACCCAAGCGCTGCGCGGCTTTCAACAACAAGGTATCAATAAAATTGTAGTGTTGCCGTTATACCCTCAATATGCCGGCCCAACTACAGGGTCAACTTTTGATGCGATTAGCAAAGAAATCCAGTCGTGGCGATGGGTACCTTCGTTGCATTTTATTGCCAGTTATCATGACAATGCTGGTTATATCGAGGCGTTGGCCAATAGTATTACTGATCACTTTAAAGCACATGGTAAGCCGGAAAAGTTGCTGTTTTCTTATCATGGTATGCCTAAGCTGTTTCACACCAATGGCGATCCGTATTATTGTTTTTGTCAAAAAACCACTCGCCTGGTGACTGAAAAGTTAGGCTTGTCTGATGATGAGTTTCAAATTAGCTTCCAGTCTCGTTTTGGCAAGGCGGAATGGCTTAAACCTTACACAGATCCATGCTTGAGTGATTTTGCCGAACAGGGCATTAAAAACGTTGCGGTAATAAGCCCGGCGTTCAGTGTTGATTGCTTAGAAACACTCGAAGAGTTGGAAGTGGAAAGTCACAAAGTCTTCATCGATGCCGGTGGTGAGAAATTTCAATATATTGCTGCACTCAATGATAGAGACGATCACATTAACGCCATTGTAAAATTAGTTACTCCGCATATATAAACAATAGGCAGAGGTGTTGATTTGTCTCTGCCAAATTCAATAGCATACCAATTAACGATAAGTAAATCGTTAGCTTATTATTCAAGCTGATTGACAATAACCTCATTAATCTTTAACATCTCGCCCTTTAAATTTGAGTAAAAACTTTAACTTGTTCTAACGGTTGTTACCTACGTTTACCGCCAAGTTTGAGTTTTTCAGAACTATTAATCACAACCGTGAGTAAAAAATGTTTGAATTACATGCAAGTAAAGTTACTAGCCTGAAAAACGATGTGTTATCAGGTTTGACCGTTTCTTTAGCATTGGTACCAGAAGCCGTAGCGTTTGCTTTTGTTGCTGGTGTTGATCCTTTAGTGGGTTTATATGCCGCCTTTATGGTGGGTTTAATCACCTCTGCTTTTGGTGGTCGTCCGGGTATGATCTCTGGCGCAACCGGTGCCATGGCCGTTGTTATGGTCAGCCTTGTTGCACTGCACGGAGTACAGTATCTGTTTGCGGCGGTGCTGCTCACCGGTATTATTCAAATATTTGCCGGCATCTTCAAGTTAGGTAAATTTATCCGCTTAGTGCCCCATCCGGTAATGCTCGGCTTTGTCAACGGTTTGGCTATTGTTATCTTCTTGGCGCAACTGGGTCAGTTTAAAGTCACCAACGCTGCCGGTGAACTCGAATGGATGACGGGGAGTGCGCTATATACTATGGCTGGGTTAATTGTAGTCACCATGGCGATAATCCACTTCTTACCTAAGTTAACTAAGGCAGTACCATCATCACTGGTTGCCATTATTGTGGTTACCGCGATTGTCTTGTTTACCGATATTGAAGCGCGTACGGTGATAGATTATGTGCGTGATATGACTGGCGATGCAAGCAGTACTTTAGCGGGTGGTTTGCCTAGCTTTGCCATTCCTGCAGTGCCATTTAACCTGGAAACGTTAATGATCATTTTACCATTTGCTCTAGTATTGGCGGCCATTGGTTTAATTGAGTCACTATTAACCTTAAGCCTGATTGATGAATTAACCGAGACCCACGGACAAGCAAACCGTGAGTGTGTGGCTCAAGGTGCTGCCAACACAGTTAACGGCTTCTTTGGCGGTATGGGCGGTTGTGCGATGATTGGTCAGTCGATGATCAATGTTAATTCTGGCGGTCGCGGTCGAGCTTCTGGTATTACCGCCGCATTGGCGTTATTAGGTTTCATCTTATTTGCTTCAGGGTTGATCGAAATTATTCCACTGGCGGCGTTAGTTGGGGTCATGTTTATTGTGGTTATTGGTACCTTTGAATGGTCAAGCCTAAGAATTATGCGCAAAATTCCAAAAGCAGATGCTTTTGTTATCGTGCTGGTTTCAGGCATTACCGTTATCTCTGATTTAGCCGTAGCCGTTATTGTCGGTGTGATTGTATCGGCGCTGGTATTTGCCTGGCAGCATGCGAAACACGTTATTGTTCATCGCTCAACCGATGAAAATGGTTGGACTGTTTACGACGTTAACGGGCCATTATTCTTTGGCGCTATCTCGAGTTTCCTTGAGCAGTTTGATTTCGACAACGACAGTAAAGACGTCATTGTTGAGTTTAAAAACTCGCGTGTTGCCGATCATTCCGCACTAGAAGCGATTGATACTTTAGCCGAGCGCTACAAGAGTCGTGGTAAAACCTTACATTTACGTCACTTAAGCGCGGAATGTAAAAGCTTATTAAGCAAAGCAGGTGACTTGGTAGAAGTGAACTACATTGAAGATCCACAGTATCATGTGGCATCGGATAAGCTAGATTAAGCTTGTACCAATCTTAATAGAAACAGGGAGCAAAGCTCCCTGTTTTGTTCATGGACGAACTTATACAGAACTCACAAGGATGTGAAAAGTTCTGATTTGTTTTTACAAGCCAATAAAACTAGCATTCTGGTTGCTATAGGATCATAGCGATCTGCATAAGCACCGAGTTGACAGTATACTTATGCAGAGTGGTTAATTACCAATTTGATAAAATATAGTGGAGCAAAGATGAGTAAAAAATCCATTCTTATTACTGGTTGTTCCTCTGGCATTGGTTTAGATGCCGCAAAGACGTTAGTAAAAAAAGGCTATCAGGTTTTTGCTACTGCGAGAAAGAAAAAAGATGTTGATTCGTTAATCTCGCTTGGCTTTACGGCGTTTCGCTTAGATCTTAGTGACAGCCAATCAATAATGTTGGCAGTGAAACATGTATTGGAAATTACCGGCGGCACCCTGGATTATTTATTTAATAATGGCGCTTACGGTCAACCAGGAGCGATAGAAGATTTATCCACCCAGGTATTACGTCAGCAATTTGAAGCCAACGTCTTTGGTTGGCATGATTTAACCACACAAGTAATAAAAATAATGCGCCAGCAAGGCCATGGCAGGATTGTGCAAAACAGTTCGGTATTAGGTTTTGTTTGTATGCCGTATAGAGGTGCCTATAATGCATCAAAGTTTGCCATAGAAGGGCTAACTGACACTTTACGACTCGAGTTAGCTGGCAGTAATATTCAAGTGAGTCTATTGCAACCAGGGCCGATTAACACCAACTTCAGAAAAAATGCTCTTACCGCATTAAAGCAAAACATTGACTGGCAAAACAGTATTCATTTAAACAAATATCAAAAACAAATTGAGCGTTTAGCCAGCTCTGATCCTGCCAGCGGTTTTACCCTTGAACCTGCAGCGGTCACTAAAGCATTAATTCACGCTTTAGAAAGTCACAGACCCAAGGCAAGGTATCGTATTACTTACCCAACTAAGCTATTTACCTTGTTAAAGCGCATATTACCAACCCGTTGGCTAGATGCTTTGTTAGCCAAGGGGTAGACCCAGCTTCAGCAGAGGTTTATTTATAGAGATTTTCTTCGCGTCAGCACTCAGTGAAATTATTTTTTAAATTTAAATCTAAGCTACTTGCGACTAGGTTCAAAAGAGTCGTACCTAGGTAACTTAGCATCCAGGTTTTCCCAGTTGGCTTTTGACGATACAAAATTATGGGAAATGGGCTTTTCTGCTATATCTGAGTCCAGTATACCTAATCTTATTCTAAAACGTGTTGGATCTTGTGCATTTGAGCTATACACAGGTGAACCACAATTCGAACAAAAATGTCGGTTACGCCCGGGCTTAAATGAAAATGTACTTATACTGTTCTTGCCTGAGGTAATTTCGAATTCAGTCGAATTTATAAAGCCATTTGTCGCAAAAGCGGTACCGCTATTTTTCCTGCACAAAGAGCAATGGCAATGGATTATGTCAGTTATTTCGCCGTTGATTTGTATCTGTACTGCTCCACACAAACATTTTCCTAGATACATTTATTACTCCTTTACCTTGCTATGATTTTTTGATGCTTATCCAAAACTAGCTCAGCCTATTTGCCCACTTGCCATTATGCTGTTTTTCACAATTTTCTTCAGTGTCATAAGAGATGTGTGCAACCACATTCTTCAAGTTTACACCCATGCCATGAAGTTTTACCTGAATTAGAGAAGTAAGTTCTTTTTTGCTACCTTTAGACAGAAATAGAGCAAGGTTTTCATTGCTATCGAAAATACAAACAACCTTTAAACTTTCAGGGAAATTGGCATAATTAACCAGATGGGTTAGCCATTGAAAGCCGTCAATTTCCTTCAACGCGGTTTCACATACATCCGTTAACGCCGTTCTAAGTTGATTATCAATTTTCTTATCGGTTTTACGCATAGTTATTTATTATTCATTATTTGAATATACGGTTAATATCGGAAATTTACTTTCGCCAAATGAAATCGTTGTGGATTGAGTTTCATTGCCTGAAAAATTCAATTTGATCTCCGATGGGCTTCTTCGAAAACCATCAGCAAATAGCGCCATTATATGTTTATGCTCTAATACCCGGTTACCCGATGAAGTGTTGAATAAAGTGATAACGGCGAAACGCTCACCGATTTCATTACTCATAAGAACATAATTAACGACTTCGAAATCACTTTCCTTTGGCTCTATATTATTTTCATTTGGAAAAGAAAGTTGAATATTAGCGGTTACTGAACGATCAACATTTAACACTGCACTTTCATCAGCAAGGGTTGAAAATGAAAAGCATAGTAATGCAGTAAAAATAAACTTAAAGATAACGGTGTCTCCTGAAATATTAAAAATTTTTTTAATTTGCTTGTTATGTGCTCGTATTCTATAATGTACTGAAAACCGTACATGCACGTTTTGGAGTTTGATATGGATGCAATAAGTTACACATCTGCAAGAGCAAACCTAGCGAATACAATGGCACAAGTTTGCAATGACCATAGCCCTATAATCATCACTAGAAAGAGCGAAGAGCCTGTCGTTATGATTTCTTTAGAGGATTATAATGCAATGCAAGAAACAACATATTTACTTAGATCTCCAGCTAACGCAAGAAATTTACTTGAATCAATTGCAGAGCTCGAAGCCGGTAACGGTACTGAGAGAGAGCTCATTGAATGAAATTAACATTCTCTACTAAGGCTTGGGAACAATATTTATATTGGCAAAGCGTAGATAAAAAAATATTAAAACGAATCAATACGTTAATTAAAGATATACAAAGGTCACCTTACGAAGGAATAGGAAAGCCAGAGCCATTAAAACATGGTTTGGCTGGTTATTGGTCACGGCGAATAAATGATGAACATAGAATTGTTTATAAACACCATGCAGATACTATCTTAATCGCGCAACTACGCTACCACTACGGCACATAATGTCAAAGTGCATAACTTAGCCCTAATAGGATCAGCATCACCCCTAATGCTTTACTGAGAACTTCGCCCTGAGGAAGGGCTTTTTCAATCATCACCATGATTGTTAGAATTAAAATCCAGGTTAAATTCATAACCCCACTGACAAACAAAATTGCCATTAGCATCAAGCAACAGCCGACACAGTAGGTGCCATGGTGTAAGCCTAAATAGATTGCACTTAACTTACCTTCTTTAAAATGACTATTGATCACTGCTAACGGTGAGCGGCATAATTGCAAACACCGCTGTTTAAATGGGGTGAATTGATAAATACCGGCAAGGATCAAGATAGAATAGCTGAAGGTTGCATTAGCACTGTCCATCATTGGCGTAAGCAGTGTTAAATGATGAAACCACCATTGCAGTAAGGTGATCAATAAGCTGTAACTTGCCCAGGCCAGAATGTAGCCTAAAGAAAAGAAAATTGGCGATGTGTAATTGCTGTTGTGTTGTTTTCGCTTTTGCGAAATTTTTTCAACCAGTAAAATGACCGGAATGGCCGATGGCAGCATCATACCCGCCATCATAATTGCCCAGATCAAAAACAGTAATGCAATGTCATAGGAGGACCAGGTGGCAACGGGTTCCATATTCATGGTCATGCGATACAGCATGTAGTACCAACTTAAATAGATACATAAGAGAATGGTTACCAAAACCATTATCCGGTTAGCCGTGCCTTGCAACTATGTTCCTCCTTTCATTAACTGTATTATTTGCTATGGCGTTGGCCAATTTACGATGGCTTTAGCGGCAGAGGTATCTGAATAATTAAACGCTATATCACCTTGTTGAACCTTTAACGTTGTGGTTTTTCCTATTGAGCCGTCATTCCACATAAAGCCACCGCTAGGGAAAGTGATATGAACTCTATTTTCTTCGCCGGTCACGGGGTTAATATGTGGTGTATGTCCAGCTTCTAATACCCCTTCTATCGAAACCGTTGACGTGTGGTCTTGTGGGTCGATGTCAATGTCACTAATTATAGGCCCTTCAAATGCGCTAAATAATGTAGCAATGGCTTCTACCGGCATACCACCCGCTTGACCAGACATTATGGTAGCTAAAGCCGTTACTTGTGCTTCACTTGCCGCTCGGTCAATAAATAATGCGCCACTACCATTGCCATCATGCATGGCTGCCGGCCAAGAGGCGACAAACACCATTTTTAATCCGCTTAGGTCCAAATCGTTAAAATGACCTTTAATTACCAGAAAACCTAAAATAGCATCACAACCACCATTGGCACTTGTTGGGGAGCCGCCAAACTGACAGCCACAACCACGGCTACAATTACAACTTGATGCATTGATAATGCCCACGAATGATCACCCGACATAGTGTATCCCCCCTTGAAAATAATGGTTAAAGTATAGTCCAATAAAATTGGAATTCTTTATATTAAAAGTATTAAGATACCGGATAGTTCAACCACAACAATAAAGGCATTCATAATGATCAGGCGGCAAATCCGGGAACGCGAAATCGTAATTTTGATTCTTTGGCCCGCTTTATTAATATGCACGTAAGGGCAGGAGTGCCGCTGGAAAACATTGAACTTGCCATGGTGATACATGGCAAAGCCGGGATAGATTTACTGAATGCTGAATCTTTTCAGCAGCGATTTGAGCAAACAAAAGTAAATGCCAGTGCAGACTTGATGAAACAGTTGCTCGCAAACAAGGTACAGGTATTTATTTGTGGCCAGTCGGCGGCGTATTTGAAAATTAACAAGTCAGATTTGATCGACGGGGTCAGCATGTCATTATCGGCAATGACGGCCAATGCGTTATTGCAGCAACAAGGCTTTACTTTAAACTCTTTTTAAATAGTTTATACATTAGAGTGCAATAAAGCCTTGCGATGAATGAGTTTACAGAGGGTTATTTAAGCAGCGCGTGACCTTCAGGTAATTGCTTTTGGATCCACAAAGCAAGTTTGTGTTTCATGCTCAATAAATCTTCTTGATCGCCAGCCAATGGGTGGATCATTTTGTCATTAACCAGTAAGCGATACAGCGCTTCTATTTTTTGCTTCGATGCATCGGTGGCTCCAAAGTTTTTATATCCTCTATTTACCGCGTAGGTTTCACCAACCTTCAGGGCGGCTTTTAATAGTGCACTCTCGTTTTTTAGTTTTTTCATAAGCTTAAATAAACAATGATCCTGTTGTTAATGTTGTATTTATCGACTAGCTTTGTAGGAATTCACATCGCGTTGCCGCATTGGTTTTAAAGCAACCGCTAAGGGCGGTGGTGGTGGTACTAGAATTTGCATCCATCACCCCACGTGCTTTTACACAATAATGCACGGCGTTCATGGTTACGGCAACATGTTCGGTATCTAATAATGCTTTTAACGCAATTAACAGTTGTTGAGTTAAGCGCTCTTGCACTTGTGGTCGTTGCGCAAAAAATTTCACGATGCGATTAATTTTTGATAAACCAATAATTTTATCTTTTGGAATGTAGGCAACTTTGGCAAGGCCGTCAATGGTGACAAAGTGATGCTCGCAGGTACTGGTTAAATTGATGTCTTTCACCATGATCATTTCATCCGCGGCCATTTTATTTTCAATGACGGTGATCTTCGGAAAGTTTGCATAATCTAATCCGGAGAAAATTTCCTGCACATACATTTTGGCAATACGATGCGGAGTTTCTTGTAAACTGTCGTCAGTTAAATCCAGTCCCAGAGCTTCAGTGATTTCAGTAAAGGCGAATTTAATTTTTTGGTACTTTTCATCATTAGTTAAAGCCCGATCATTATGCATTGGGGTTTCCAAACCGGCGGTAATTAACGCCGTTTGAACAATTTTGGCTTGCTCTGACAGCTCGCCATGATTTCGTATTAGCGCAATTTTTTTCGCTTGGGCTGGGCTCATAATATTTTTCTCATCATTAATGGTTACAGACTTGGTGTTCTTTTTGCCACCAACAATACCATTCCGTATATGCAGTTCTAAGTGGGTAAATCATTTTAGGGATTGGTATGTATGCTTTAAGCTAAGTGTCTGCCGCCGTCTAAGTGTATAGTAGTTCCGGTGATATACCTACTATTTAACAGATATTGCACCGCTTCCACACCTTCTCCTGCCCCCGGTGTTATTTGCATCAGTGATTTCTTTAATGCTTTTTGTTGGTAGTTATCGTCATCATCTGCATTAAACATTAATAGTGAGGGTGCAATAGAGTTTACTTTCACCAGAGGCGCTAACAAGGTCGAAAACGACAAGGTTAAATTGGCTAACGCGGCTTTGCTGGCGGCATAGG
Source organism: Thalassotalea sp. 42_200_T64 (assembly GCA_002162925.1). Taxonomy (GTDB): domain Bacteria; phylum Pseudomonadota; class Gammaproteobacteria; order Enterobacterales; family Alteromonadaceae; genus Thalassotalea_A. The sequence goes on from MABC01000070.1 coordinate 53,668, forward strand.
CAATATGTTTTTTACTGCCTTTATCGACAATATAATCGGTTAAGTGGATGATATCTGCGGCGCTGTTTGCTTGCCGTTGGTAGTTTAATAGTAATGGCTGTAAGCCAAGATTTAATTGATACGGGGCTTGTACATGCACTTGCAGCATTTTCGCCATCACTTCACTAGGTTTGAGTTCAGCAGATTCTGCCATCCAGTCTGAGGCATTATGGATAATCGCTTTTAAGCTTTGGTATTGTGCAGTTATCAACTGGTTAAAGGCTTGTATGCCGTCATCGTTAGCAAAATCGCCCTGAATGCAATGTACACCTAACTCTCGCAACTGTTGAATTTGCGGATGGTCAGTGCGGTAACTTATTACTACTGGAGTTTCAATACAGTGCAGAGCTTTTGCCAACGCAAAGCCTAAGCGCTTACCTGCACCGGTAATTAAAATGGCATTATTAAGCATCATTAATTAATTTCGTTTAGCACTTAACGTAAGCGAAACCGAATCGGCAAAGCGTAAAGCATACGGCTTTTCAACCGTAACTTTGGCTCTGGTGACCAGCTCAGATGCCATGGAAATTTCGAGTAAATCTGCAGTGAGTTTTTCCAACAGCTTAAAATTGCCATGTTCAACATGAGTGATCATGGCTTTGGTAATGGTCTTATAATTGAGTGCTTGGGTTGCTTCATCGCTTGAGCATGCATTTCCTGCCGGATAGCTGATTTGAGCATTAATCACTATGTCTTGCTGCTTGCTTATCTCTTCCGGGTTAAAACCAATATAAGTGCGCAACCTTAAGTTAATGATATCTATAGTGGCATCTTCCATCACTAGCGTTTTGCTTTTACTTTGTATGTTTTGCACTGAACTCATTGCTATCCCTTACATCAATTCTTTTTTATGCTTTCTTCAGTATAACAAGTTGGTCGCACATTGATACGAGTGAAAATGATTTTGTCGAGATAAAAAAAGAGTAAAGCGTTAAACGTTTTACTCTTGTTTTTTCTGGAGTGAGAATAGTCTAAATAACCTGGGCTCAGCTTAAATGGTTTGCATGCCAGCAATTTCATGCCAATAACCGTTGGCATGATTTGTCGGTAATTTTCGATATTCGCTATGTTGCTCCCGGGCAATGAAGTCATCGAGTATGGTAAAGGTATTTTCTGCTTGTGGGCTGATGCGAATGACATCAATGAGATTTTCCATGCTGGCAATATCATTGCTTAAGTTATAGCAATCGCCCGACATGGTTTGAATGCCGTTTAACACAAACAATTGTTTATCTTCCTGGCTATCCACTAATCGGCCTCTGGGGTAATTGATACAACACAACTGGCACTCATCTTTGCTTTTGTTTTCACTTCTGGCAGTAAAGCAGCGGGCCGAATAGGCCAGAGGCAAATGCCCGTATGCTTGAATTTCGACTTCAAATTTGGCGCGTAAATTTTGGCTGTCTAACTCATCTAAGGTTTGTTTTATCCAGTCGCGACCAAGTTCAACCGGGGTAACCCAGCGTTGCATACCCATGCCAAGCAGGCGCTTTAACGCCGGCGCATTGTAAGCATTAATCGCTTGTCCACAAACAAACTCTACCTTATTTTGCCGGCAAAGTTCTATGGCACCGACATCATTGGCTTCAATAATAAACTCACCATTGGCGCAATATTTTTGCAGTAACATCACCTCCGATGGTGCTTCCAGCAAGGCCATCGTCGACAGCACGATTTGTTTGTTGGTTTTGGCTAATTCTTTGGCCAGGTTCAACCAGTCTTTTTGGCGCAATTCCCGGCGCTTTGAACAAACCGTTTCGCCTAAGTAAATGATATCGGCGTTCGATGTTGCCGCTTGTTGATAAAACTCTGCAATTGTTGCTTTGGGCCAATAATATTGATTGGCCCCTAATGAAAATTTCATAACTATCCCCTTTATTGCCAGCTGCGGTGATAAGCACCCAGAGTGGTTTGCGAGCCTTCAGAAATGTTGCCAAGCTCTGTCATCCAACTTGGGTCGGCTCGATAATTTTCTGGGTCTTGTTGATATTTATCAAGCGCCTGACGCCATAATCGGGTGACGGTAGCAACGTATGCCGGGCTGCGTTGCCGGCCTTCAATTTTTACTGAGGCGATATTGGCTTTGGCCAATTCAGGAATTAAATCTATGGTGTTCAAACTGGTAGGCTCTTCCAAAGCATGGTAAAGATTATCATCAACCTTGAAGCGGCCTTTACACAGTGTCGGGTACCCCGCATTCTCATCATCCTGGTAACGGTCGATCAATACATCGTTTAGACGCGACTCTAAACCATCATCGGTTTGTTGCCAGTTTACATATTTGGCTGGGGAGCATGCGCCAACCGTATTGGGGCTTTCGCCGGTTAAATACGAAGATAAGTAACAACGACCTTCCGCCATAATACACAAGCTGCCAAAGGCAAAGACTTCCAATTCAATATCGGTTTGCCGTGACAATTGTTTTACTTGTTGCAATGACAACACCCGTGGCAATACCACTCGGTGAATATTGAAATTGTTACGGTAGAAATCGATCGCCGCTTTGTTGGTTGCCGACGCCTGTACTGACAGGTGGATCTCGGCCTGTGGATATTTATCTGCGGCATAATCCAGCACCGCCATATCGGCAATGATCAATGCTTTGGCACCAATATCTACCGCTTTGTCAACACTGTACTTCCAGGCTTTAAAATCACCAGGGCGGGCAAAGGTATTAATGGCAATATGCAAATCTTTATTTTGCTGATTGATCAGATTCGCCGCTTGTAAAATACGCTTATCGTTAAAGTTTAAGCCGGCAAAATGGCGAGCATTGGTTTCATTGTTCATACCAATAAAAATTGCATCGGCGCCATGCTCTAACGCCGCTTTTACCGCGGGTAAACTGCCAGCAGGGCAAAGTAATTCCATAATGAGTCTCGGTTGTCATTGAAGATTAGTTAGTTTAAGCATTCAGCCATGGTTATATTTGATTTGGATTAAACAATGGCAAGTTTTAATTTGTTATCTTGGTATTACTCATGAATTTAATTTAATTGCCAAAAAACTATGATCAATTTACCAAAAAAACTTGTGCCGCTACTGCCTAAAATTGCGGCCATAACCAGCCAAATAATTCCGGATGTTATCCAGCAAAAAACCATTGAGTTGGCGATAAACAAAGTGTTAAAAGAGCAGTTAAGCGATGGCGAACTCGATTTTCTTGAACATGTTTTTTTAGAGATCAAAGTCACAGATGTGCAATGTTCGTGGTTTTTTACCGTCATCGATGAAGAAATTAAAGTGAGTAATGACCAGCCCCATAGCGATGTGGTAATTTCGGGTGAGTTTAATTCTTTTGTGTTAATGGCCTCGCAAACCGTAGATCCTGACACCTTGTTTTTTAAACGAAAATTGCTGATTGAAGGCGATGTAGAGTTAGGTTTGGCAATAAAGAACATGCTTGACCGGGTTGAATTATCACAACTGCCTGATTTACTGACCAAACCCATTGTCGCTTACGCCCAGTATTTATAGCGCTTAATAGCAGCTTGCAAAGTTTAGGGATAAAATATGTTGGCATTGGTCAGGAGTTATGTATAATAACTCGAGATGTTTAGACGTCTAAACATCTAACGGGCAACATTCAATGATTGCTTAGTCAACGACTTAATTGGTAAACACATATGCGCTTATTTGACATTTTAGGGGTTCTTTACGAGCCAATTAATACTTTAGATAACCACGACCATCTATTAACTTATGTCGAACCTAAGTTAAATGCCGATGGTACTTGTCCTATCTACAAAGAGCCGGGTAATACCTACGACTTAATGCAATACGTTGACAGCAATGAGCAGAAAGAAAACTTGTTGGATTTACTGGCCCGGTTAAATCGCTTAGTACGCTGGATCCATATTAAAACCGATGTGCTTTGGTTTGGAATTTACCTTCGCCATGGTGATAAATTAGTCAAATATGTCTATAACGGCGAGATGAGTAAAGCCGAATTTGAGATCTCGGAAGAGTACCTGGAAAAATCGATTAACACCCGCGTGATCATGGAAAAGCAACCGTATTACATTGCCGATGTTGATAACCATACCGGACCTTATTATCGTTGTGATGCAAAAGTGAAATCGGAACTTTGTTGTCCAATTTTTGGCCCTGATGGTGACGTTATCGGTATTTTTGATTCCGAAGATCATCGCAAAAACTTCTTTGATGATAAAATTGATTTTATCAGTAACAAAGTAAAACGGGCGATTGAGATCTTTCTTGAAGACCACCCTTATATGACTCATTCAACCGAGTTTGATATTAAACAAGACGATTACAGTAAAGAGATTGAAGCCAGTTAGAGAATAACTAGTTAGGCACAATTTTAAATTCATCCGCCATTGTACTTTCTAGCAATAGCGACACTTGCTCCGCATCCCCAAACAACCAGTATTCAATATTTTTTGCTTGTAATAATAACGGCATTCTACGGTGATAGGCCTCACATTGTGCAGTTGGTGTCGTGGTTAACGTCACCACTAATGACTGACTTTGTTGTTTTGCCTGGTAGTAAATTCCGGCCATGAATAATGGCTCATCATCAATAGCACTAAATTGAAATTTTTGTTTGTTGGTTTCACTTTGCTGTTGCCATTCAAACCAGGAAGAACACGGGATAATACAACGTTGTTTGGCAAAAGCCTGCTTGAATGTGGCTTTCTCACGAACGGTTTCGGCTTGGGCATTAATGATTAATTTATTCGCCCAGGCGGGTTCTATACCCGTCACCATTCAAAGTGCAGGATTTCAGTGGGAATTGAAAGTGATTTAGGCAAGGCATTAATTTTAGAGAATGGTTATTCCATTGTTAAAATTCATAACGCTGCATAAATCACTTTTAAACCCATCAAAGAAGCGCTTGAGCAATCCCACTTCTTCGTTGCATCTATTTGTAAGGGAATAACCATTACTGTATAAATGCGCCTTGAATTGGAATCGCTCAAGCGCTCTGAAACCTGCATCTTGAATGGTGACGGGTATATACCCCACAAAGAATCCTGCTGACGGTAGCGGTTCTGCTCATCACTTTTGATGATGGTACTCACCGTTTGGCTTGGACACAAATCGAGGTTATGCTGACAGTGAAACTCTTTCATAAGATTGCTGACAACCCAGGTTTCCACCTGTTTTTTATTCACTGCAAAACGACCACACATAAATTATTCTACCTCAGCTTACATACTTTGTGTATTCATACCTCAGGCTCAGCAATCCCGCGGCAAGGTTAAAGTAAACACCACGCCACTACCATCAGCCAAATTTTCGGCACTAATACTGCCTTGATGATAATCGGCGATCAATCGGCAAATGTATAGGCCAATGCCTAAGTGCGGCTGGATTTTCTGCTCTTCGCTGCGCATTGACACCATGGCATCAAAAATATTACTGCTCATTTCATCGGGTAATAAAGGTCCGCTATTGGTTACGGTCAAAATCGCGTTATCTTTTACCTGTTCAAGGACTATGTTAATGGCATCTTCATTAGCACTAAACTCTACCGCATTGGAGATGAGCTTGTCGAACAGTTGCGCAATGTGTTCATCGCTGCCCTTAATCAATAGCGGCTTGGTGATAATGTTTAATGAGAATTGTTGAACGTTATAGACTTGTTTGTAGCTTTGGCTACACCCTTCAACCAGTTCGGCCAAATCGAAATGTTCTACCTCAGACGATTGTAATGCTTGTTCAAGGTGGCTCGCTTCACTCATCGCCAGTAACATCGAATTCAACCGCTGAATGCCGTCTTTGGCGCGCTTCATGTAAATTTTACTACTATCTTCTATTTGCTGGTTTTCCAGCATTTCCAGCGATGAACGCACTACCGAGATAGGCGTTTTCAGCTCATGCGATAAGCGCGCTGACATATTTTGCAAATAATCATTGTACTGGCCAAGTTGGCCAATGATGTTGGTAAAGCTTTTAGCTAAATCTCCTATTTCATCATTAATGCTGGTGGGAGAAAATTCCGCAGTTATTCTACCGTGCTGATCCACTACGGCTTCGGTTTGGTTGCGCAGTTTTCGTATTCGGTATGATAAACGTAAGGTGTATAAAAACAGCGCGGTTACCGAGCCAAAAATAAAAATACTGGTGAGTAACACTCCCTCAACCGCCTGGTTGCGAATGTTGCGAATGCCGTGCGTGGTTTCTTCCACTATTACTGCGCCCTTAATTTGGCTATCGACGTAAATGGGGTGGGCAGCAGACAATATTACCGCTTTGTTGTCGGGGGTGGTCCACCAAATCGAGGATAATTTACCATCCGCAAGCGCTTGCTTTAGGTGGCGCTTTTTATGTTGACGGTTTTCAAATTGTTCGGTACTGAAGTCTTTCGGTGGTTTGGTTAAAAAGTACTGATAAAAAGGCGCTAACAGCCATTGCCGCGCTCTGCTAAACCAAGAATTTTTTATCGCATAAAATTCATTACTCGACCAGTCACCGCTGGCATTATGAATATCGCCGTGGGTGGTTAATACCCGGTGATGTTTATCGACTACGGTAATGCTCGAATGACTTCGGCCCATGGCTTTGATGATGCGTTCAATTTCCGGCGAGGGCACGGTAAAGGTGCCTAAGTCTTGAGAATCTTTGGTGTCGGCCGTACCAATAACCACGGGTGTGTTAATACTGGCAATAACGTCATCCTTGTTGTCGGATTCGTTGTTAGCAAAGTCAGTGTTGCCGAAATCATTGTTGGGCAAATCGACATCGGTAATGTTAAAGCCGATCTTTTCGCCAAGCAACTCTTTACGAATGCGCAGCTCGATTACGTAACCTGTTGTGGTTAAACGTAAGTGACCTTGAATGCCATTTTCATTTTTTGGAAATGTTTGCTGGGAATTTGTACCGGGTAATTTAAACGCACTTATCCAGCCGGCCTGATGGTTGCTGATCACATAACGGTTAAGTTGTAGGTTGTTATCTATGGTGGAAATTTCGAGATGATCGTTATCAAATATCGATAATTTGTTTTTGCCACGAAAAATAACATCATCATCATTAACGTCAAACAAAGCATAAACATAATCGTTGAAGCGACCAATGTTGGTGGTAAAACTTAAACTGACTTGTTGCTCACTAAAAGCCGATTTTATCTGATTGTTAAAATCATAAAAATTACTGTTTCTCTCATTTTGTATCTCGCTCCAGTCTTTGTCTAAGCCGTCCAGTTTAATCGCCGCAGAAATCACCGTGGGGAAAAAATCTTTGCCTTTTTCCAGGGTTTCTTTATAACTTGCCTGGTTATTAAATAATTTTGGTCGTTCGTGTAAGGCGGTCGCCAGCGCTTTGGCGTTGTTCTTTAAGGTTTGCTCTTGTCCCAGGCGCAGATATTTTTCCATGTCCCAAATGTAGTTATAACCAATAAACGGAATGGCCAATAATAGGGAGGCAAAAAACATTAATTTAACGGTGATATTTAATCGCAAACTATTGGCCTTGGTGCCAGCGATAGCCCATGCCATAAACGGTATCGATACAACTAAAGCTCGCGTCCTGGCCAATAAATTTTTTGCGAATACGCTTAATATGCGCCGTAACTGTGTTGTCATCGACGACAATATTGGCATCATTCATTAATTGTTCTTTGCTTTTCACATGGCCCGGATTTAACGCCAATGAATGGATCATCCAAAACTCGGTAATGGTGGTGTTTACTATTTGTTGCTGCCAATGAATGCTTAATCGGTCTTTGTTAATGGTTAATGCACCGCGGGTCAGTTCGTCATCTTGCTTCGGTTTTTCTAAAAATTTTAAATAGTTTAAGATCGCATGGATGCGTGCGCTTAAATTGGCAAAACTCATGGATTTGCTGACATAATCATTGGCGCCAAGTCGCAAACCGCTAATGATATCGGCATCTGAATCTCTGGCGGTGAGGAAGATAATCGGTAAGGTTTCCGATTTTTCGCGCAAATATCGACAAATATCGAAGCCGCCATCAAATTCATCTTCCAGGCCAATATCTAAAATGGCTAAATGCGGCAAATTTAAGGCGAATGCGGTTAATGCCGTTTGTTTATTTTTATAGGTTTGCACCACAAAGCCTTGCTTGCGCAGGGCATCGGCATAGTTTTCTCTAATCGCTTCATCGTCTTCTACAATTGCAATGCGTTTGCTCATTAGTTGTTCTTATTGGTGTGAGTGATGTCTGTAATATAACGAATGTTTTTCCAAATTTAATGATAACAGGCTAATCATCATAATTGGTCATAATTGCTCGTTAATAGTTCATTTTTTATCTGTTGGATTGTCAGTTTTGTGCGTTGTAATGAAATCACTAAAGCAACACCGCATATTTAAACAACTTATTTTAAACAACAGTAACTAAGGTAATTATAATGAACAACAACACTGAGATGAACAGCAACACTAAAATGAAAAGCAAGTTAAGCGCTATCGCATTAGCCACGGCATTAGTCATTACAATGGCGCCATTGGCACATGCCCAAAGCGCAGAGCAAACCAAGCCTTCAAAAAATGTAATTGAACAGATTGAAGACATCCCTACCGAAGAAAAAGTTGGCCTCAGTATCGGTGCCATTATCGGTGGTATATTCGGTGGTCCTCCTGGGGCGTTCATTACCGCACTTGCGGGTGATTTCATTGGTAAGCACATGGTGGCAGAACAAGAGATAATTGCGCTGGAACATACAGTCGATAAACAACAGCGTACTGCCAGTAATAATGAAAATCGCCATCAAGGTGAGATCAAAAACCTGGAAATACAATATCAACAAGAAATGATGAGCATCGCCAATGCTTATGAAAACAGTGAAAAAGCGCAGGTGGAAAACATTCTGGTAAGTTTAATGTTCAGAACCGGTTCCAGTGACATTGAACCGCATTATCAGCAACAAGTCATAGCGTTGGCCAAAGTGTTACAAAGATCGCCACATTTAAACATCGATTTGTCCGGTTTTACCGACAAACAAGGTGAAGAACAATTAAATCTGGTCATTGCTGAGCAGCGAGTTAACAAGGTAAAAGACTTACTGATAATGCAAGGCGTTACCGAGCAAAGGATCATCACCAGTGCCTTTGGTGAACTGGCACCGATAGATCAAAATGTTGCTTCCGAGGTGAATTATTTTGATCGTCGGGTAGAAATGAAGTTAATTGTTAATTCTGAGGAGGTGGCCAAACAAGCGAAATTATAATTGATTTTCCATTTAACATACCAAGTCCGATAATTTATTGACCAATAAATTGTCGGAATTGGTATTATGCTCCCACCAAGTGAGAGAGGTATATCTACAGATGTACCTCTCTGTTTGGACTAAACCGCAGGATTTCTTTCATAAATATAATTTCGCTTTGTAACAAGTTGTTAACATTGTGTCTGAATGAGTGTGAGTAAATATTCACTAAAGCTAGATAAAATCCCACAAGTTCCGGTAAATGCCCGGTAAAATCAGGCTTCAGCTTGGTTTTTTTGTTATCTAGGCTTATAGTTAACTGTGGTATGTGTTGGAACGACATACTTTATTACATATGGACATATTCATTGTCTTGTTTGCAATTTGTTTAATGGCTATTAATACAGTGTGATTAACAAATTAAAAAATAAATGATGAAACATTAAAGGATGAAATTATGAAACTTACTAAACCGCTAGCAATAGCACTACTCGGCTTTATGCCATTTGTCTCGTTCGCCGACGATAACTCTGAACAAGCTTCCGCGAAAGCAGCAGAACTGGCTAACCAATGTGGTGTTGTCTCCATTTATAAACAGCCGCCGCAATCTAAAAATATCTATTGGGTAAACATCAATACCGTTGATGGTGTTCCTGTTGGTAGTGGTAGCCATACTTTTCAATTATCGCCAGGCTTGCACAAAATTAAAGTGGTTGAGCAAATTACCGATTCGTACTTTACCCGTCGTCGTGGCAAAATGCTTAATTACAAAGTCTTTGAAATCAATGTAGAGCCGAATAAAAAGTACTACTTAGGGGCAAAGTATCTTCGTAAACATCGTTCTAAATTAACAACAGGCGAATACTGGGAACCTATTATCTGGAAAACTTCAGACCGCGATTGTGAAGTGTAATCAACTTGGTATATACCAATCTGCATAAGTATAGACTCAACGCGCTCACCTCTAGCAGGTAGAAATAAAAATATTTTTACCTGCTGCATCCAAACCTCTGCTTCACCTTCTCTATTAGATAACGCCGTTAAATTTAATTAACTCGATTGAATAAATTAACGAACAAAAAATTAAAACTAACAAAACTGAGGAGTTTATTATGGGTGAATTAATCCCTATCGTACTATTTATCATGCTGGGTGTTATTGGTTGGGCATTTTTCTATTATGCCTATAAAGGTAAGCATGAATTGCAAGAAACCATTCAGGTGGCATTAGAAAAAGGCCAGCAGTTATCACCAGAAAGCATCGAAAAAATATTACAATCACAACGCACACCGTCAGCTGATTTTAAACGCGGAATTTTATTAATTTCTCTGGCGGTGGCTACTGGTGCATTTGGCTTACTTGACCCGTTTGGCCACGACATTGCCGGGGTTTCATTACTTCCATTAGTGATTGGTATCGGCTACCTGATCGTTTGGAAATTTAGCCCGAAAGACGCTTAACCAGCTTGGTATAAGTGAATGATGTGATAACCTTAATGCTATGTTAGCCAAGTTAATCAGTAAGTTTACTCAGCAAAATGATCAACAAGCTTTTGCCGAGATTGTAAAAGCTTGTCAGTCAGAGCTGCGCGGCTATTGTCGTCGCCTCACTGCCGGAGACTTTGCCCTTGCTGATGATATTGCACAGGAAAGCTTGATCATTGCTTATCAGCAGCTTGGCAATCTTAAGAATATCAACGCCTTTAAAACTTGGATATACCGTATTGCTTACCGTAACTTTTTAAACCAAATCGCGAAAATAAAAGAGCGACCTTTGGCTAATGAGCAACAAATAGAAATTGAAAGCCGGGATAACAGTGAAAATGAAAAACTGGTGATGCAGTTAATGCAATACTTAAGTGAAGAGCAAAGGGCCGTGATAACCTTGAATTTAACCTTGGGATACGGACATCAAGAAATTTCATCGATATTAGATATGCCATTGGGTACAGTGAAGTCGCATTGCAAACGTGGCAAAGATAAATTTAATGTGATTGAAATGAGTAGCATGCAACCGCTTTATTGATCTCAATGCCGTTATTGATGGTGGCCCTGGTGTGTTATTTTATCAAGGATGAACTGCTTTGAAATTAGAAATTTCAAAGCAGTATATTGTTGTCACAATTGATCATTTTATATCGGTTATTATTCATTTTTTGATGCCGATAAGGTCATAAATTTATTGTTAAATAATGTCATAACTCACGGAGAATCGTTATGACATTAAAACCTCTTTACCCGCAAGCACTATACAACATACCAAAGCCTCAGAAGGTCAGATTCTGCAAGGCCATAAACATCAAGCCGATGTTAAATATTACCCTAAATATCAACTACCAAACATTGCCTTATGGTTGTGTTACTTTGTTATTGGCTCATTACTGGTGCACAGTTTAGTCATTCAGGCAGCAACCACACCAGTTGAATATCAGGCAAGCATTGATTATCACAAAGTCAGTGCCGGCAATTTGTATTTAAAAAGTGATAAAGGCTATCAACACAGTTTAGTGTTAAGCAGTGATTATGTGGTTGATGTTAATGCCATGATGGCGAGAGTAACGCTGACCCAAAGTTTTACCAATACTTCTACCGATTGGGTTGAAGGCGTTTATGTGTTTCCCCTTGCTAGTGATGTCGCCGTCGACGATATGGAAATGGTTATCGGCGAACGCATTATTAAAGCGGAAATAAAGGAACGGTTGCAAGCTCAAAAATCCTATCAACAGGCAAAAAAAGCCGGTAAAAAAGCCAGTTTAGTCGAACAACAACGACCCAACTTATTCACCACCTCGGTTGCCAATATCCCGCTGGGCGAATCGATAAAAATTAAAATTAGTTACCTGCAACAAGTGCCATTGTCGGATCATACCTTTAGTCTACGTTTGCCGTTAACGATCACGCCGCGTTATATTCCCCGGGAAGTCACTGAAGCTAAAATTAATTACCAGCAACAACAAACTGCCAAATTGTTAGAACAGCAGCAACAAGACATTAACTTTAGTCAGGGGGTGGGCTGGTCAGTAAACACTCACATAGTGCCAGATGCCTCGAAAATCACGCCGTTTCAAATTGCTGACCACATGGGACAACAGGCAAGCATCAAGGTTAACTTAAATATTGGCTTGCCAATCGCTGGCATCACTAGCCGCTATCATCAAATAAACCAAAATCAGCAGCATGATAACCAAACGATCCGCTTGGCTGAGGCAAGGGTGCCGATGAATCGAGACTTTGTGCTTAATTGGCAAATCAAAGAAAATTCACTGCCACAAGCGGCATTTTTTACAGAAAGCAAACATGGCTATGATTATGGCTTACTGATGTTAACGCCACCCGCGGCGCCGCAAACTTTGGTTCGTATCCCCAAAGAAATGATCTACATTATCGATACGTCCGGCTCCATGGGCGGGGTGGCAATTAAGCAGGCAAAGCAGGCATTGGCATATGCGATGAAACAATTATCGCCTCTGGATAAGTTTAATATCATCGAATTTAACTCCACCTATACTCAGTTATTTAACCAGCCAAAATCTGCCAGTGCGAGCAAAGTAAACACCGCATTAAACTGGATTGACCGATTAGAAGCCAATGGCGGCACCGAAATGTTGTCTGCATTAAAAGCGGCTACAGGTGTTAAGGCATCAGACGGCTATTTTCGGCAAGTAGTGTTTATCACCGATGGCAGTGTTGGCAATGAAGAGCAGCTATTTAGAGTAATTAAGCATGAACTCTTTGACTCTCGCTTACATACTGTCGGCATAGGTAGCGCTCCGAACAGTCATTTTATGGAAAGGGCGGCGGAACTGGGCCGAGGATCATACAATTACATCGGCAATATTGCTGAGGTGAAACAGAAAATGGCCGAGCTGTTTAATCGCATCAGCCAGCCAATGCTAACGGATATCATCGTTACCTGGCCGAGCAAAAATGTCGAACTATTGCCAGCGAAAATTGCCGATTTATACGCCACCGAACCCTTAATCATCAGCGCCAGGTGGCCGAGTGTTGAACAAGCCTCTACGAATTCAGGCAAAGGCTTAACCATTAATGTCAGGGGCAAAATCAATCAACAGCAATGGCAGCAAAAATTGTCAATTAATCATGCCGCTCAACAATCTGGCATAGTCACCTGGTGGGCCAGGCAGAAAATTAAGCAATTAAACTATCAGCTCTATGACACGTATGGCACTTTTGACAAGAACAAAAAACAAGCCATCATTGAGCAAATAACCGCTGTTGCCATTAATAATCGGTTATTGTCTAAATACACCAGTTTTGTCGCCGTTGACAAAACCCCGAGCCGAAAACTGGCGGAAATATTAAAAACAAAACCTGTCGCTAATGCGATGCCGCAAGGCTCAACACAAGCGATCCCGATAGCCAATACCGCAACCTCAGCAAACCTGCAACTCAAGGTTGGTTTGTTGATGCTGCTGATCACCGCATTATGCATGTTGGCCAAACGTACCCAGCGGCAATATCTTTTATTGATGCGAAAAGAACCGCTAAAAATCAAACAAACCGCTATGCGTAAAAAAGACGTAAATCATGACTAAGGTGAAGTTTATTCCGGTGTGTGACTTATCCACGATACGTTGTGATCAACAAGGACGTTTTAGTAAAAATACCGATAAAGAGAGCGGCAAGACTAAACGTTTCACTGTAAAGAGCGTGATTAAACTGTTGTTTGTATTATCAGCATTTGCGCTCATTTTTAATAGTATGTATATCCATGTCAAAGCGTACATGGCGCAGTACTTGTTAGCACGAGCATGGCAACACAATTCGGCTACGCATCAACAAAAACCGTGGCCATGGCTAGACACTTATCCGGTGGAAAAATTGCACTTCCCCAGCCTTGGCGATGAGCATATTGTCCTCGCCGGCGACTCTGGGCAAGCGTTGGCATTTGGCCCAGGGTTAAGTCATTTAAGTGTAAAACCGGGAGAGCCCGGCACCATAGTTATCGCCGGGCATCGAGATACCCATTTCAACACCTTACAATATTTAAATCCAAGTGAGCAGATAGTGCTGGAAAACGCCGCAGGCGAACAGCATCATTATCAAATTGACCATATTGGTGTACTCGATGTTAATGAAGATGAAATATTGCAAACTTCCTATGAGCGCTTAGTGTTAATCACTTGCTACCCTTTTGATAGTGACACCACTGGTACTTCGCTTAGGTATGTGGTGCAAGCGACGTCGATTGCCCAACAACCGAAAAAGCTATTACTGGCCAAGCAAGGTCGCCAGGAATACTTGCAAAAAGCGACAATTAATTTCTAATTTTGAGTTTATATTTTTTAAAATTGACCGTGAGTATTACTTTTATGTTGAATATTTAAGTGCATCTTGTTAACGTTAGGTTAATTTGTAAGCGCTTACATTTCTGCTGAAGTGATACCCATATGACGGAACAGACGAAAAAGTTTTCCCTTAAAGAAAGTGTTGGCTATGCCTGCGGCGATGTTGCCAGCAATTTTTACTGGCGCGTGTTCGATGTGTTTCTTTTCATTTTTTATACCGACGTTTTTGGCCTTTCAGCAGCTGCCGTCGGTACCATGATGTTAGTAACGCGTTTAATCGATGCGTTTTCTGATCCTATGATGGGCGCTCTGGCCGATAGAACGAAAACCCGCTGGGGTAAATTCAGACCCTATTTGTTATGGGGCATCATTCCCATGGTTGCCGCCGGCGTGTTGACCTTTACCGTGCCAGATCTCGATGATAGCGGCAAATTGCTTTGGGCGTATGCCACCTACATTTTTATGATGCTTGCCTATACCTTCATTAATGTGCGCTATGGGGCGTTACTTGGGGTGATCACTGGCGATAGTCAACAACGCACCACGCTGACCAGTTTTCGTTTTATTGGCGCATTTTCAGGTGGCAGTTTAGTCGCCTATTTGACCCCAGAGTTAGTGCATTGGTACGGCAACGGTAATGAAGTATTAGGCTGGCAATTAACCATGCTCACTTACGGTGTTGCTGCCGCGGTGTTGTTTGTTATCAGCTTTATCACTACCACTGAACGTATTCAGCCCATTGCCAGCAAAAGTACCCCGGTTGCTCAGGACATAAGAGATCTATTTGGCAATAAGCCCTGGCTTATTTTATTCTGCTTAGCCTTGATCGTCATGATGACCATTACCTTGCGGGGCAGTTCCGGCACGTTTTATTTTAAATACTTTGTCGGTCGTGAAGATCTGATTGGCAGTTTCTCTCTGGCTTATATGCTGGCACTAGCCGTTGGTGCGGCATCAACGCCGCTGCTCACCAAGTTTTTCGATAAACGCACGCTATTAACGCGGTTAATGATAATCTAGCGAATCTGAACATGGCATCGTCTTATTGATGACATTGTTGCCGGCATTGTTTGCGTTATTTTCGGTGTTTATCATACGTTTGTATCCACTCAACGATGAAACCGTGGATGAAATACAAACCAGCTTGACCAGGCAAAATCTGGCAACACAACAATTAGCAGGAGCCACGAATGAAGGGTAATAACAATATCTTCGCCGCGTTTGCTATCAAGCCAGGGCGACTCACCCTTGATTGTCCGTTAAGCATGCCTGAGGCGGGCAGCTTTTTATGGAATAAAGTGATGATGTTGCAGTTAAATAACCGGGGTTATGCTGTCGGCCAATTTATGCAACCGGAGCCAAGTAAATATTCGTTTGCGCCAAATCTGGAAGCGAAAACGTTTATGCAGCCAGAGCATAACTATTATGCCAATCATCCGGGCCGCTTCTTCTATATCAAAGATCACGACAGTAATCACAGCTTTTCGCTGCCTTTTGCGCCAAGTAATAAAAAACTGGATAAGTTTTGCTTTTCTCCGGGGCTGGACCATATTCAATGGCAAGTAGAGCACGATAATTTACAGATAGAAATTACGGTGAATTTGGCTACCGAGCAAGCCATAGAAATGTGGACCTGTACGCTAAAAAACCTGGATAACCGATCCCGAAATATCAGCATATATCCCTGTTTTAGCATTGGCTATATGTCATGGATGAACCAATCGGCAGATTTTGACCAAGAGCTTAATGCTATTGTCGCATCCGCCATTACGCCTTATCAGCAAGTGGCGGATTATGCTAAACAGCAGCACTTTGCCGACAAGACTTATTTACTGGCTGAGCAACAACCAACATCCTGGTGTTGTAATCAAAAAGCGTTTGAAGGCATTGGTGGTATGGCATCCCCTGATGCGATTAACACTGAGCTGTTGCGACAAGAAAACGCCTTGTATGAAGTGCCCATTGCCGTAATGCAATATCAATGTGAGTTATCGCCTAAGCAGAAAATCAGCTATCGCTTTTTGTTCGGACCAGCGAAAGACAAACAGCAAATCGCGAGTATTAAGCCGCAATTTTTTCAGAGTCAGAATGGTTTTGCCAATGAGCAAAAGGCTTATCAGAGCTACATTGCTAAAGGCACCGGCAGTATTGTTATCGAATCAAATGATCAGGTATTTGATCAATTTGTCAATCTCTGGCTACCTCGGTAAATGTATTATCATGGCGATGTAAACCGGCTTACCACCGACCCGAAAACGCGCAATTATACCTGCAAGATAATTTAGGTATGACTTACATTAATGCCAGCACGGCAAGAGCCGCATTTTTAACAGCATTAAGCCAACAATCTCGCACTGGCGAAATGCCCGACGGTGTTTTAATTCATAAAGATGCGACCCTAAAATACATCAATCAAATACCTCATACCGACCACTGTGTGTGATTGCCTATTTGTCTGCAAGCCTATTTAAATGAAAGCAATGATCTCAGTTTGTTAGATGAGTTGCTTGCCTTTAACGATAGTGAAGAACAATTAACGGTTAAGCAGCACATTGAATTGGCTCTGGACTGGTTACTATATTGTCGAGATCCACGGGGCTTGAGTTACATCAATCAGGGCGATTGGTGCGATCCGATGAATATGGTGGGCCATAAAGGACTCGGCGTTTCCACTTGGCTAACGTTAGCAACCGCTTATGCAATCAAGGTTTGGCAACAAATTTGTGAGGTATATCAGCTTGCTTTGGATAATAAATACGTAAAGGCAATCGCCGATCTCAATAACGCCGTTAACCAGCACTGCTGGGATGGTGCCTGGTACAGTCTCGGGATAACCGATGATAACGTCAGTTTTGGTATTGCCAGTGATACTGAAGGCCGGATATTTCTAAACCCAAAATCTTGGTCTATGCTCTCTGGCGCAGCTAACACAGAAAAACAAAAATTGTTAATCACCGCCGTTGAGCAGCAATTAGACACGCCATTCGGGGTGATGATGCTGGCGCCAAGCTACACCAAAATGCGTGAATACGTCGGCCGGATCAGTCAAAAATTCCCCGGCAGCGCTGAAAATGGCTCAGTGTATAATCATGGTGCGATTTTTTATGCGTTCAGTTTATTTCAAATCGGAGAGGGCGAGAAAGCGTTTCAGGTAATGCGTAAAATGTTGCCTGACGATGACTATCTCCAACGTGGCCAATTGGCGAATTTTATTCCTAACTATTATCGCGGCGCTTACCATCAGCACCCAAGTAGAGCGGGGCGCTCCAGTCAACTGTTTAATACCGGCACTGTGTCATGGTTTTATCGTTGCGTGGTAGAAGGCATTGCCGGCTTGCAAGGTGAAAATAGTGAACTGATCATTCGGCCGCAGTTGCCAGAGAAATGGCATAGCTTAAAAGCCGAAAAGCAATTTTCTGGCGCGACTTTTAGCGTGAAAATCAATAAATCAAAAAATGCCAAACAACAAACTATCCGCCTCGATGGTGTCGAATTAGCTGGTGATCGGATCAAAAATATTGTCGCCGGTAAACATTATCAGGTGAAGATAACTCTTGCCGCTGCAAAGCCGTCATCTAAGCTGACCATAGTGATGGGGGTGAGTGGTTGTGGTAAATCGTCAATAGCTAAGGCTCTTGTCGAGGAATTTGGCGGACATTTTTTTGAGGCCGATGATTTTCATTCCGACTCTGCCAAATTGAGCATGAGCAAAGGCATTGCCTTAACCGACGCGCAACGTGATCCCTGGATATCTGCGATGTGCGCAAAACTTGCCGCAGAATTTGAACAGGGTAATGATTGCATGCTTGCCTATTCAAAACCTTGATATATGGCTGCCTGGGTTTTTGCTCACCATTGCTGGCGCAAGCTGAAACGGTGCAGGTGCTCAAGGCAAAGCAACCAATAACCATAGATGGTAAGGCCAACGAAGATGACTGGCTGCGATCGCAATGGTGGCCTTTAGATAAACACATCTTGGGTGAAAATCCGCAAGCCGATGATTTTTCCGGACGCTACAAACTGTTATGGGAACATGACTATTTATACCTGCTGGCAGAAATAACCGATGACATGTTGTTTGATCAATTTGCAAACCCGCTAGAGCGCTATTGGGATGATGATTGTCTGGAAGTGTTTATCGATGAAGACGCCTCTGGCGGCGAGCATCAGTTTAATTTTAATGCTTTTGCCTATCATATCGCACTAGACAATCAGGTAGCCGATATAGGCCCGAATAACGCCGATGGCAGCACTAATTTTGTGTTATTGAATGAGCACGTTAATAGTCGCTGGCTTCGAGTGCCGCAACATCCCAATAATATTATCTGGGAGTTGGCCATCAGTATTTATGATGAGACATTTACGCTACCGGTAAGTAACCCGGATAATAAAAAATTGCGGCTTAATGCGGGGAAAACTTTGGGCTTTATGCTGGCCTATTGTGATAATGATGGCAGCAAGGAGCGTGAACATTTTATTGGTTCACACTCTATTAAAGCGGTAAATGGCGATAAAAATTTAGGCTACATCGACGCCAGCGTGTTTGGCAAAATAACGCTAGTAAACAAACCTTGATTAGACCCAAGTTTATAGAATGACTATTATTTCAATTCTGGAGTGAATTCAATCGAGTTGCGGTCAATTAATTTCGGTTCAAACACGTTTTGAATGTCAATATCCTCAACTTTATAGACGCTTTTTAAAATGATCTCGGCAGCGGTTTTGCCCATGCTAAATGCCGAGTTGTCTATCGTGGTGAGTTCAGGATAAAGGTAACGGGCAAATGTTACGTTATCAAAACCGACAACAGATAAATCATTGGGCAACACCAGACCACATGCTCTCGCCGCTTTCATCGCGCCTGAGGCCATTTCGTCATTACCACAGGCTAAACCAGTAAATCTGATCGATGTTGACATTAATTGCCTGAAACCATCTCGGCCATCGGTCTCTTTAAAGTTGCCTTGAAAATACAGGGCGTCATTAAATTCTATGCCGCTTTCTGTCAATGCACGTTGATGGCCGACAAACCGTTCATGCGAGTCCGCTTTCCAATCCGGGCCACCGATATAGGCAATACTTTTATGGCCTTTATCGATTAGTGCTTTCGTGGCTAAGTAGCCACCTTGTTCATTATCCAGGCTAGTGCAAAATTCGGCCATGGCATCCACTTTGCGGTTGATCAACACCGTGGGGATGGTTGTGCTCAATTGCAGCAAATATTCATCAGATACCGAGTCTACTTGTAAAATTAGGGCATCGCAGCGACGACTGATCAGAAATTCAATACATTGCTTTTCTTTCTCTTCTTCACTATGGCCGGAGGTGATAATAACGTGCTTATTTGCCAGTCTTAATTCGTTTTCTATGCCTTCCATTACTTGTCCAAAAAATGGACCATCTAATTCAGACACCAGTACGCCAACACTGTTAGTACGATTGGATGCAAGAGATTGGGCGATGGCGTTCGGTCGATAGCCAAGTTCTTCCATGGCTTGCAATACCTTAGCGCGTGTTTTATCACTCACTTTGGTATTGTTATTCATTACTCGCGAAACCGTTGCCAGTGAAACACCTGCCAATTCCGAGACTTGATAAATTGTTGCCATTAATCGCTAATCCCTAGTGTTACCAATATCAAATAATCAGTTGATATATTACAAATTTACCTATTACAGCACTGTAACATAACCGTAAGTAAGTTAACCAGTAGAGTGATTAAGTTGCTGATGTATTTCTTCTACTTTCTTATCATCAAGAATGTACCAGCGCATCACAATGGCTACCGCTATTGAGCCCACTGCCGGAAGGACAGTAAAGGATAGTAAAATACCATCTTTGGTTGCCTGGCTTTGTTCAACATCGGGTTGATAACCATAATAGGCGAGTGACCAGGCGGCTAATGCACCGCCTAAGGCAAGACCTAATTTAATGAAAAACACTACCGACGAGTAGACGATGCCGGTGACACGGATCCCCGTTTTCCAGTGACCATAGTCTATGGTGTCCGCCATTTTTGCCCATAACAATGGGGTGCCCATTTCTAAGAAAAAGCGCCATAAAAAGAATACCACAAAGGCTAAAACTACTTGTTCATTGCCAATGAAGTAACTGCCCGCACAAATGATCGCCGCGATGGTTTGCAAGGTAATGTAGGCTTTAATTTTACACACTCGTTTTGCTAAAGGTTGCGCTAAAGCGACACCGGCAATACTACCAATCATCCCTAAGGTAATGAATGCAGACACTAAATCTTCACGACCAAGAAAGTATTTAACGTAATAAACGGAAAGAGAAAAGCGCAGGATTTGACCGGTCAGTAATGATACCGCGGCAACGCAGAGAATACGCCACTGATCATTTTGCCAAAGCGATTTGAAATCCTCTTTAAAACTGGACTGCTGATTGACTGGCGTGGTGATCCTTTCTTTGGTACCGGCGAAGCAAAGCAAGAACATTACCACGCCCATGATGCTCATCACTATCATGGTATATTGATAGCCTTTGGCGTTATCGCCATTGCCGAAATATTCCACCATTGGCATAGTACTAGCGGCGATAAAAGCGCCGCCTAACATGGCAAAGATGAAACGATAGGTTTGTACCGTGACTCTTTCTTTTGGATCTGCGGTTAATACACCGCCAAGCGCTGAATAGGGAATGTTTATCGCGGTATACACCATCATCAACAACGTATAAGTGACAAAGGCATAAATCAAGCGGCCGTTCTCAGAAAACTCTGGGGCAGTAAACGCTAACACGCTGATCACACCAAAAGGCAGCGCTAGCCATACCAGATAAGGCCGATATTGACCATATTTGGTACGAGTTCTATCGGCCACAGCGCCCATCAGTGGATCGGTTACTGCATCGATCACCCGCACTAAGAGAAACATCGTGCCAACAACGGCCGGCGCTAAACCAACAACATCGGTGTAGTACACTAACAGGAACATCATTATCGTTTGCCAAATGATATTACTGGCGCAATCACCTAATCCATAAGCAACTTTTTCTTTTACTGATAACATTACTACCTCTTTATCGTCTGTACTTTGTTGTTATTATTATTAATAAGTATGATTGTCTTTATGTTCGCTCGGCAAGTAGAGTTTGATATGCCTTGCCGCTTGCTTTTATGGTGCGCTGTTGGGTTTCATAATCTACATAGGTTATACCAAAGCGCTTGCTATAACCTAGTGCCCATTCAAAATTATCCATCAAACTCCAGGCAAAATACCCTTTTACGTTAACGCCTTGTTCTATGGCATCATTTAATGCATTTAAATGTTGCTGGTAATAAGCAATTCGGTTTTGATCATCGACACTGTTATTTTCAATCTTGTCCGGCATCGCACAACCATTTTCAGTGATATATACCGGCGGTAAATCGTATGAGTCGTTTAATGTCGTTAATAATGAGGTAAATGCTTGCGGGTATATTTCCCAGCCCATATCGGTCACTGGCGCATTGTTAGGGGGCACTACTTGAAACGGCTCAACATCATCGGCTTTAATCACTTCTCGGGTATAAAAATTGATCCCTAAAAAATCCATTTTTTTACAGATGATCTCCATGTCACCATCAACAACATCCGGTTTATCGGCATCCTCTAATAAATGGATAGTGTCTGGATAGCAACCATCAAATAACGGTTTGATATACCATTGATTATGGTAATCATCAGCAAATTTAGTCGCGGCTAAATCTTCTCTCGAATTTGTTGCCGGGTATGCCGGGGTAAAGTTTAAAACAATACCATTCATACTGTCAGGGCTATATTTATTGAGTACATCCATGGCTAAACCATGAGCCAGTAAGATATGGTGAGCGGCTTTTCGACCGTTTGCTTTACCCACTAAACCTGGGGCATGAATACCCGCTTCGTAACCTAGATAAGCACTACAAAATGGTTCGTTGAAGGTGGCATATGAGTGTACTCTGCTACCCAACGCTTTGGTCACCAACATCGCGTATTCAGCGAATTTATAGGCAGTATCTCGATTTAGCCAACCACCATTATCTTCTAAATGTTGGGGTAAGTCCCAATGGTACAAAGTGACAAAGGTTTTAATGCCTTTGGCATTAAGGCCATCTAATAAATTAATATAAAAATCTAAACCCACCTGATTGGCACTACCATCTTGGTTCATCACTCGTGGCCAGGAAATCGATAATCGGTAGGCATCCACCCCCAGGCTGTGAATGAGTTCAATATCCTGTTGCCATAAGTTGTAATGATCACAGGCAAAGCTACCGTCACTTTTATCTGATATTGTCCCTTCTTTGGCACAAAAGGTATCCCAAATGCAGGGTAATCGAGAGTTAATTCCGCCTTCTATCTGAAAAGAGGCGGTAGCAACGCCATAGAGGAAATTTTTGCGTAGCATTTTAGAGTTACTGGGTAATGAGATTTTCATAGCAGACTTATCGCCCTGTGTTATTTATGTGATCTTTATGGTTTCGTAATGAAAGCGCTTACATTTAATGGTTAAAAAAAATTGCTTTTGAGCAATTGTGTGGTATAAATGAAAGCGCTTACATGACTGAGGTTATCGTTAAATTAACAAAAGGTCAACATTTAAGCGCGAACAAATGATAAAAATAATAAATACCATTTCATTTGATAGTTTAAAAATTCAGCAAGGTTTCTGCAAAATGCAGAAATGAAAGAGGAACCCATATGGCTGGTATCAATATAGCTTCAACCGACGGCAATGTTATTTCAAATTCAACGGGCAATTACAATTTTGCTTTAGTATCTCTCACCTCCTTATTTTTTATGTGGGGCTTTATCACCTGTTTAAACGATATTTTGATCCCGCACTTAAAGGGCATTTTTGATTTATCCTATGCCCAGGCAATGCTAGTGCAGTTTTGCTTTTTCGGGGCTTACTTCATTGTCTCATTGCCCGCTGGTGCTTTGGTGAAAAAACGGGGCTATCAAAAGGGAATTGTTATAGGTTTGCTTATTGCAGCCGTTGGTTGTTTATGCTTTTACCCTGCGGCAGCATTACACAGTTATCCAGTATTTTTGTTTGCCTTATTTATCTTGGCTTCTGGTATTACCTTGTTACAAGTGTCTGCCAATCCTTACGTAAGTAGCCTGGGAGCCGCAAAGACGGCTTCTTCACGTCTTACCTTAACCCAGGCGTTTAACTCATTGGGTACTACGGTAGCACCCTATTTTGGCGCCGTGCTTATCTTAAATCATGCCGCAGGCGCAATGGCGACAGCTCAGCAGCAAGCCGCTTCAGTACAAATGCCTTATGTGATGCTTGCCGTGGCGTTACTGACATTAGCGGCGATATTTGCCTGGTTAAAGTTGCCAGATTTAAGCACAAAACAAGAAAGTGAAACGGACGCTGAACATGCGATATCCGGTAGTGCCTGGCAATATTCGCACTTAGTACTCGGTGCCATTGGTATTTTTGTGTATGTGGGTGCCGAAGTTTCCATTGGTAGTTTTTTGGTCAGCTTTTTTAACGATCCAAACATTGCAGGGCTTGAAGAGGCTGAGGCGGCAAAATATATTGCCTATTATTGGGGCGGCGCTATGGTTGGTCGTTTTATTGGTGCGGCAGTGATGCAAAAACTTGCGGCCGGTAAAGTGCTGGCATTTAATGCTGGCGTTGCCGTCGTGTTGATCTTGGTTGCTATGTTTGCTTCAGGCACGCTCGCCATGTTGGCAATATTGCTGGTTGGTTTATCCAATTCCATTATGTTTCCAACGATTTTCTCATTAGCAATTAACGGCCTGGGTAAACATACCTCACAAGCCTCTGGAATTTTGTGTTTGGCCATTGTTGGTGGTGCAATTTTGCCGGTTATTCAAGGCGTTTTAGCCGATGCCATAGGCATACAAATGTCATTTTTTATGCCTATAATTTGTTACGTCTTTATTGCTTATTATGGTCTAAAAGGCTCAAAGCCAGCCACAGTGTCGGTCTAACGTTGGAATTATTTATGAAATATTTGAAAACCTGCAATGCGCTAAACTATACGGTAAAGCATGCGGTAGATCATGCGGCGAAACTTTTGCTTATCTCAACGGCAGCATTAGCGCTATCAGCCTGTGCTGACAGCCGTAAGCCGTCGGCGGAGCAAACTAAAAGCACTGCTGCCAGTAAAGCAAACAGTGCCAATGCGTTAAAGCATGATATTGAGATATGGCCAACGCTTGCTTTGCCGGTAAAAAAAGATCCTGTGCTTGAGCAAAAAATTACCAATATTCTCGCTGCAATGACCTTAGAGCAAAAAGTTGCGCAAATGATCCAACCGGAAATTCGCGATATTAGCGTTGCGGATATGCGTAAATATGGCTTTGGTTCTTACTTAAATGGCGGTGGTGCATTCCCAAATAACAACAAACATGCCACCCCTGATGATTGGATACAGCTTGCTGAAGACATGTATCAAGCATCCATTGATGACTCTGTTGATGGCTCAACTATCCCGACCATTTGGGGAACCGATGCGGTACATGGCCATAATAACGTGATCGGCGCTACCTTGTTCCCACACAATATCGGTTTAGGCGCGGCCAATAACCCTGATTTAATCGAACAAATAGCCGCCGTTACGGCAACTGAGGTGATGGTGACGGGTATTGATTGGGTATTTTCTCCTACGGTTGCTGTGGTTCGTGATGATCGCTGGGGACGCACCTATGAAGGCTATTCTGAAGATCCTGAAATCGTTGGTGAGTATTCAGCATCGATAGTAAAAGGCTTACAGGGCCATGCCGATAAAGACTTTTTAGGTGATAGTCGGGTAATTTCAACGATTAAGCATTTCTTAGGTGATGGTGGCACTGAAGGAGGAGATGACCAGGGCAATAATCTCGCTACAGAGCAAGAGTTATTTGAAATTCATGGTCAAGGCTATGTTGGTGGCTTAACCGCTGGCGCACAGTCTGTTATGGCGTCTTTTAATAGTTGGCATGGTGAAAAGAACCACGGTAATAAATATCTGTTAACAACAGTGTTAAAAGAGAAAATGGGCTTTGATGGTTTTGTTGTTGGTGACTGGAATGGCCATGGACAAATTCCCGGTTGTACGAATGAAAACTGCAGTCAAACGGTGAATGCCGGTTTAGATATTTTTATGGTACCAACCGAGGCATGGAAACCCTTATATGAAAACACCATAGCGCAAGTGAGATCGGGCGAGATCCCACAAGCTCGTATTGATGATGCCGTTAGTCGCATCTTAAGAGTAAAACTGCGTGCCGGCATATTCGATAAACCCAGTCCTGCCAATCGTGCAGTATCTGGTAAGGTCGAATTAATTGGCGCAAAAGCGCATCGTGACGTTGCCCGCCAAGCGGTTCGTGAATCTTTGGTATTGCTAAAAAACAATAACAATATATTGCCGTTAAATCCGAGCCAACATTTTTTGGTGGCTGGCAATGGCGCGGATAATATTGGTAAGCAATCAGGTGGTTGGTCGGTAACCTGGCAAGGGACAGGTAACAGCAATGACGACTTTCCAGGAGGAACTTCGATCTATGCAGGCTTTGAGCAAGTGGTTAACGCCGCAGGTGGCTCAATTGAATTAGCACCCGATGGTAAGTTTAGCCACAAACCTGATGTAGCCATAGTCGTCTTTGGCGAAGAACCCTATGCCGAAGGCGTAGGGGATATCAATAATCTTGATTATCAACGCGGCAACAAAACCGATTTGGCCCTGCTTAAACAGCTGAAAGCGCAAGGCATACCGGTAGTTTCTGTGTTTATCTCAGGCCGGCCTATGTGGGTCAATGCCGAGCTAAACGCTTCTACTGCTTTTGTTGCAGCCTGGTTACCCGGTAGTGAAGGAAACGGGGTAAGTGAGGTTCTATTTGCTGAAAAAAATGGCTCAATTAATCATGATTTTAAGGGCAAATTATCGTTTTCGTGGCCCAATAGTGCGATACAAACCGTGTTGAATCGAGGCGATGAAAACTACAAACCCTTATTCCCATACGGCTATGGTTTAAACTATGGCGACGAAAATACTTTGGTCGATAACCTGAATGAAGTGGTAGAAAAATCATCACAACAATTACAACCTTTGGTGTTGTTAGAACAAGCGGTTAAAGCTCCTTGGGTGTTGAGTATTGGCTCTGACGAGGAAACCGACGAGGTGACTAGCTCGGTGGTGGAATTGTTGGCGATTAAAATGAAAACCACAGATAAGGACGTGCAAGAAGATGCCCGTACCATTAGTTTTACCGGAATGGGCGAGGGCAGCATCAGTTTGGAAAGTACCTTTGTCGAAGATTTGCGTGCCTACGTAGAAAATGATTCAGCCATTACCATGTTGGTTCGTAATGAGCATAAAAACTCAGACAAGTTAATGTTTGAGATGCATTGCGAGGATAATTGTATGGCAGCGTTAGATATTACTGAACAAGTGAATTCGTTAACGTTAAATACATGGCAAGAGTTTAGTCTGGATTTAGCCTGTTTCACTAACAATGGCTTTAATGCGGCGAAAACGACAAAGGTGTTTGTGTTGAAGTCTAACGGCCGCGGGCAACTTTCGCTTGCCGATATAAAGATAGTTCCACATCGAGCAAAGTCGGCAACCATTAGTTGCTAGTCATAACTCATCACTAAAAATTTACAACGATAAAAAGCGATCTAACTATGATGGATCGCTTTTTCTTTGTGTAAATTTAGGTGCTTATTCAGGATAGAAAAACTATATTGTGCCAATAGCAGCTATACAATATTAGAAAAAATACACCGTCATCCTGTGCGAGCCTAAGCGAGACACGGGACCTCCTGCAGCATGCTGTGGTTCTAAATATTAGCACTACTACCATTTAAGTTATTGTTTAAACAAAAGATTAATTTCTTTTTTGAGGCTCTTCTTAACTGAAGGAGGTCCCTCATCTCGCTCCGCTCGTGGGGGATGACGTGGTTAATTGTTTCTGATTATGGACCTGATATCTGCAAATTAATTGTCTCAAATTGGCATGATATAGCCGGACACCTCATTATTGAACGTGCCAGATTTACTATGAGCAGCTACATTTAGGCGATGTTAAATCGGTTATGAAGCCGATTTACAATAGCTTTGAATAAACTCATCATGGCTTGGCAGTTGCTGTACCGCATTGCTGATGGATGCTTTAATACCGTGCAGGAAGCGGTTTAATTCATCATCACTCATGATGTTGGCAATTTGATGGTATTGCTCAGGCATTAGTCCTTGACCAAGCATTACCTGCGTCCATGAATCCACTCTGAATATATCGCCGTCGTCTAAAAAAACTCTACCGGTTTCTTTAAATAAATTAATTTTATGAGCCAGCGACGCTGGAATTTCCATATTTCTGCAATAATTCCAAAATTCAGAGTCCTGGCGCTTGGTAACATGATAGTGCAAGACAATGAAATCTCGAATGGCTTCGAGTTCAGAATTTAACTTACTGTTGTATTCATCTATTGCCGACTGGTTTATCCCCTCAAACGGGAATAAACGCATTAAGCGGATAATTCCTGACATAATTAAGTGAATACTGGTGGATTCAAGTGGCTCAATAAAACCACTGGATAAGCCTAATGCCACACAGTTCTTATTCCAGCCTTTGCGCCTGCGGCCGGTTTTAAATTTAATCACCCTGGGTTCAGTGATTAATTCACCTTCAATATTGGCCAATAATTTTTCGGTGGCACTTTGATCAGATTCATAGCGGCTGCAATAGACCATGCCGTTGCCAACTCTGTGCTGCAGTGGAATACGCCATTGCCAGCCCATGTCATGAGCTATCGACTTGGTATAAGGGATCGGAGCTTCAACAGCCTTTGTTTGTACCGCAACGGCACTATCACAAGGCAGCCAGTGAGACCAATCTTCATAGCCTGTATGTAGCGCCTGTTCAATTAACAACCCTTTAAAACCGGTACAGTCAATAAAGAAATCCCCATTGATTGTTGCACCACTTTCCAGCGTTAATGAGGTGATTTCTCCAGAACTTGGGTTCTTATTAACCTTTGAAATTTTGCCTTCAATACGGTTCACACCTAACTTTTCACAAAACTTACGTAAGTACTGTGCATAAACGGTAGCGTCTAAGTGATAGGCATAATTAATTGGCATTTGCTTGCTCAGCGCAAACTTTCCGGCTTTGGCGGCCTGTAATTCAAAGCAATAGTCACCAAAATCGGATTGTATGCCTTTATTTAAGCCATGCAGCCAAAAATGGTGAAATTCACCGGCCCAACATTCTTTGCCGGTAACACCAAAAGAATGGACGTAGCTGTCATTCTTTTGTCCCCAGTTTTCAAAACCAATACCAAGTTTGAAGGTGGCATTGGTGGCTTGCATAAATTCTTGTTCATTGATGCCCAGCAATTTATGAAAAGTTCGGATCGGCGGGATAGTCGCTTCGCCCACCCCGACCGTACCAATTTCATCAGACTCAACCAAAGTCACGTTCAAGTTTTTACCTAATAATTTTGATAATGCCGCAGCTGCCATCCAGCCTGCGGTGCCACCTCCGGCAATAACGACGTTTTGAAGTTTACTGTTGTTCAAAATATTACCTTTATGCTTGTTTTAAAGTGTATTGTTGACATAAATAGTCGACTAATTCGCGATTTGTTGGTAACCCGGCTAAGTATTTTTGCAATTTAACTTGGCCATCGTCGAGAATTTTATCTGCCATTTCAGTATTGTCTATAGCGGAATTGTAGTTACGGGTTTGAGTGTTGAAGTGCATGCCATAAAGCACGTATTGATAACTCGCAGAAGGAAAAACTTCTTCATTTTGAATGAAATCATAACGACTCGGGGCTTGGTGTTGCCATAACTGCAGTAGTTCTTGTAAATGACCGGGTATGCTGGCGGCCAATTTATTATCTCGCCAATACTGAGAATCGTCTCTTGCACTTAATACGTAATGCAATTTTAAAAATTCAATGACCCGGTTCCAACGGTATTGGAACCTTTCATTATAACGTTTGGCGACTATGTCCATATGTGCACGGGTAACCGGCAACTGTTCACTGATCATGGTTGTGGCCAGCTCAATTAATGCCAGAGCGGATGCTTCAAGCGGTTCGAGGAAACCCGCCGACATACCTACAGCAACACAGTTTTTATGCCAGAATATTTCTCTATGGCCGGGCCTAAAGGTGAGTTTTCGCGGCACTAATTGCTTGCTGATTTCTTTGCTAGTGGTCTTGGCAATATGGTCTCTGAGCAGTTTTTCAGCGTTATCATCATCCATATGCGCACTCGAATAGGTGTGGCCGATACCTCGTCTTGTCGGTAACCCTATGTCCCATATCCAACCGGCAGACTGTGCCGTCGATATCGTTGCTGAGGCAATGGGACTATTAGGTTGCGGGTAGGGAACTTGTACTGCTAAGGCGCAATCATTAAACAGGATATGCTTTTTATCAATGAATTTAACGCCATAGTGTTTACCCAGTAACAGCGAGGAAGTGCCGGTGCAATCAATGAATAGATCGCCTTCAATGTCGCCATTGTGTTTACTGTGAATTGCTTTAATGTCGTTATTGTCGGCTGGTATTACTCGCTCAACATGATCCAGTATGTGTTTTACCTTGAGTTTTGTGGTGCAATGCTGCTGTAATAGAGCAGCAAATTTAGTGGCATCGAGGTGATATCCGTAATTCGTGACCGCCGCGTATTGTGGCGTCGACATTTGCTTCGGCGCCAACCCTGCCTGACAAACTTGGCTTTGCACATTCACCGTATCGGCAAAAGCCTTGTTATCATTTCTTGCTTTCCAGGCGGCATGTAAGTTCACCTGCGTATAGCCATCTGGGGTCATAAAAGGGTGGTAATAGAAATCATCTTTTTGACCATTGCACCAACCGACAAACTTTGAACCTTGCTTGAATGATGCGCAACACTGACTGAGAAATTCAATTTCACTGATGCCTATCTTGCTCAGGGTATTACGCATCGAAGGCCAGGTGCCTTCGCCAACGCCAATGGAGTTAACTTCTGGAGATTCAATTAAGGTAACGTCAATACCTGGATGCTGCGCGCCGATAACACCCGCGGTGATCCAGCCGGCAGAGCCACCACCAACAATGACTATCTTTTTAATTGCTTTATCCATACTGCATTACCTGTTAACTCGAAATTTTTTGAAAAAAAGTAGTTACAGCCCTTAGTTACACTGTAGATATTATTGCGTTAATTTCACCAGAATAATTTTCAGGGTAGGAAAATGTCGTACTGGTTTATCTATTAGTTATAACTAAGTTTGGGAGTAAACTGAACTACTTCTTTTTAAACGACTCCGTTTTTGATAGAAAAGCCGCTTGAATTAATGGTTAATTCAAGCGGCTTATAAGTTACTTCTAATTAAGCAATAGTCGCTTGTTTAGAACGTGTAACGTGCGCCTAATGCATAACGGGCACCTTGTTCTTCCAGGTTCCACAATTGTGCGCTGTAGCGACCGTGAGTTCGGGTATCTTCTTCGGTAATGTTAATACCTTCAAAGAATACCGATAGTTCATCACTCACTTGATAGGCTACATTGAAATCAATTTGTGAATACTCTTCGGTAAAGCTTGGCTCATTTGAGTAAAACGCTTGGCTATTCAAAAACTTGTCACGCCAGTTGTAGGCGATACGTGCTTGAAAGTTCTCTTTTTCATACATCAACACCAAGTTGGCAGTATCACTCAAACCAACAAGAGCAAATTGAGTTACGCCAGGATCGCCGTTAACATCAAAACCTACATCGCCATTAACTGTGGTGTAGTTAGCCTGGAAACCAAAACCTGTGTCACCAAAGAAGTGTTGTACAGCAAGCTCAAAACCGTCAATTCTGGCTTCTCTGTTATTCACAAACTTCACGACATTGAACAACATTTCTGGGTCACCAGCTTCTGGCAATACATCGTAAGCTGTTTCAAACTCTTCCGCTGTCATTGAGTAAAAGTCGACGCCATTCTCAGTTGCTGCGACCATGGAAAACAGATTGGTGTCGGTTACTTCTTCACCTAGGGCAATAAGTGCAGCTTCTGCTGCTTGCGCACGAGATCCTGCCGTAGCATCGAGCAAGCCATAAACGTTTTTCTTCTCTGGCTCACGACCCGCAAAATTACTTACCCGTTTTTCATAATAACCAATTGATGCGTAACTTGTTTCAGCAAAATACCATTCAAGTGATAAATCAAAGTTATCGGATTCTAGTGGCGCAAGACTCGGATTACCGTTTGAAGCTCCACCTAACACAGAGCCTGCTATCAATGTTGGACCTGAAGGACCGCTGACATCGGAAGGAGCAGTGCTTAATTGCTCATAAGTAGGACGTGCGATGGTTTTGCTGTATGACATACGAGCTTTTATGTCATCGGTAACGTCTAAACCAAAATCAAAACTTGGCAGTAAGTGATCGTAACTGGTATCCGTAGAAACGTTTATCCTGTCGTCACCAAAGCGCACGTTGAAATCATTGTTACCTTCCCAGGCGACAGCACTTGGCAGGGAAACGTTTGCTTTAGAAGTAATATCCGTACTTTCAAATCGTACTCCTGCCGTTAATTGATAAGGCATGCCGCCTAATTCACCTTCGATATTAAATTGCACATACGCTGCGGCAATATCTTCTTCAATGAGTCGGTTGGTAGCATAAGCACCATCGGCAACAAAATCGAAACCATATTCACCTGCTGCCCATGCACCAACTTGTGATGCACTACCGGTGAAACCCTGGTTAAAGGCACCATTGGCATCATAGTCATCAAATTCACTGGTGAAATCTACTGGTTTTAAGAATCCTTCCGGTAATTCACCTGGATTTTCCACACCCCAGTTACCCATAGTGTGACGCGTTAATGATTGTAGTGAGTGACTTTCCATTGAACGAGCTTCAACACCAAATTCAATGCTGCCCTCTTCAAAATCATAGGTACCGATCAGACGAAATTGGCTAATGTCCGTTTCTTGTTGAGCAAATCGCATATCCAGAATTGAAGTACCAACATCGTCTTGATCCAATACGCCGTTACAGTTTAAACCGCGATCAGCATTACAGTCATCAAAATCCACTATCATGGTGGGTAAATCACCACTGAAATCAACACCTTGACCAGCAGCAATGTTTGCGCCTAAACCGGTATTTACCCAACTGCCATAAGCGGCATCCGGAGAGCTTTTCGCTGATGAGTCATGAGCATCTAAGGTAATATTGAAATAATCATTAACATCGTAGCTTAGATTTAAACCAATGGAATCATTTTCATTCACTTGATTGAGTTCTTGCAATGCCAGACCTAAATCACGTGGCGCTTGTTCGCGACGGTCTTCTAAATAGCCTATCGGCGTTTTTACGGTATTATCATCAAAGGCTAACGCCGACTTATAAGTGTCCATCCAAATCGATTGTTCCGCACGAGCTTCAAATAACTCTTGTTCAGAATAGGTATAATCAAGCGTTGCTGTTAAGTTTTCAGTTGGACGATACTGAAAGGTAAATTGCGCGTTGGTACGAGTACGCTCCCTATCGGCAATTGAATAACGTAAATCTGAAGGCATAGAATAAAGTTGATCAATAGCAGGACCATTGACTAAAACTGCCGGGTTTCCTTCTTGTTCTTGTGGAATGGTACCGTCATATGGGTTGGTACGCCATTGGTTAACAAAAGCACCTGTGGCTGAGCTATGTCGCTCAGAAACGTTGGCCGTTAATGATGCACCAAATACTTCATTTTCGTCGGTCCAGCTAAGTAACGTTGAAAACTCAGGGGTCACATCGTCGCCAACTCGGTTGGTGGTATCAGACAATGCTTTTATTCCAACACTTACGTGCGTACCCGGATTGTCTAAAGGTCTTGCCGTTACAATATCAATGGTTGCACCAATACCACCGGTAGCGATACTTGCTCTGCCTGTTTTATAAACAGAAACTGATTTTACTGCATCAGAGGCCAGATTAGCAAAATCATAGGCTCGAGAGTTGGCAACACCGCCGCCAGCAGGAAGTGAAGAAGAAGGCATAGTACGGCCATTCAACGTCACCATGTTGAAATCTGGACCAAAACCACGAACAGTAACTTTACTACCTTCACCGTTGGCTCTGTCTATTGATACACCGGTAATACGTTGTAATGATTCAGCCAGGTTGGTATCAGGAAACTTGCCAATATCTTCTGCAGATATTGCATCGACAACCCCTGAGGCACTTCTTTTTAGATGAGTCGATTCTTTAATACTGGAACGCATGCCAGTTACTTCAATTACTTCAACCGACTCTTCGTCAATTTTTACGTCTTCGGCGGCATATACAGTACTGAGTGTTGATGCACTTAAAATTAACGACAAGCTGGTCGCTAATTTGGTTTTGTTAAATGTTCTTGTTTTCACTTTACTCTCCCCAGAGTGCTTATAATATATTGTAGTGAATATCTATGTGTCCAATCTAATTGTAAGCGCTTACATCCAACTCCAAAAAAAATAAAGTAAAACTTGTAAGCGCTTACATAACGTATGTTAATATTTAATCATCGTCAACAAGTATTAACATTCATTTCACTTATTGTAATCGATAATAATTCGAATTTATATTCTTTAGTGTTTTAAATCAACTACTTATTATGGTTTGCGACTATTTGTGGATGTTGTGGTAATCGTCAGAATTGTACATTAATTTAACCGCTTAGCGATTTTGTTGGTGTAAATTTTTTTTTAAAAAAATAATTGAAAGCCTGCACCCTAGCTATTTTATTATTGAATTATTTTCAGCGCTTGCTATTATCATGTAAGCGCTTACATTTATGTTTAATACCTTTAAGCTGATATAAACCCAACTGGAAGCTAGTTTAAGATGAGATTTATCAAGACAAAATCGTTTACCTTTTCATTGCTGTGCCTATCATTATCTGTGCTTTTATTGCAGGCATGTAACCCTGCGAGTAATGAACCAAAGCAAGTAATAGCCGAAGTCGTTGAGCAAGCGAGTCCGGGTAATAAAGGCACGGCGTATGGTGATGAACTGGCGAGTAGAGTGACTAAACGCAATGTTGAACCAAATGTCGAACAGCTGCTGGCAAAGTTAAACCTGGCTGAAAAAATCTCTCTCATTCATGCCAGCGGAAAATTTCACGTGAATGCCATTGAGCGCGTTGGTATTAAAGAGATGTGGTTATCTGATGGACCGCATGGCGTCCGCCATCAAATTCAACGAGATGCCTGGGACTCTGCAGGCTGGGATGACGATTATGCAACGTATCTACCTCATCTCACTTCGGTAGCGGCCAGTTGGGATCGTGAAATTGCCGCATTGCACGGCAATGTGCTAGGCAGTGAAGCAAGGCACAGAGAAAAAGACCTTATTCTTGGACCTGGGGTTAACTTGGCGCGTTTGCCCTTATATGGACGAAACTTTGAGTACATGGGAGAAGATCCCATACTGGCCGCTAAATTGGTGGTGCCGCAAATAAAGGCGATACAAGCACATGATGTTGCTGCCACCATTAAACACTATGCATTAAACACCCAAGAGCTAAATCGCACCGGCGTTAACGCCAAACCCGATGAACGCACCTTACGGGAAGTGTATTTACCGGCTTTTGAATACGCGGTGAAAGAGGCTAATGTGCACTCTTTTATGGGGGCTTATAATCAATATTACGGTACCAACGCCAATCAAAGTAAACATTTGGTCATGGATATTCTTAAAGGTGAATGGGGCTTTCAAGGCGTGTTATTAACCGACTGGAATGTCGATATCAATACTTTTGATGCTGCCGTTAATGGCTTGGATTTGGAAATGGGCACTGAAGCCGGGAGTTACGACGACTATTATCTGGCCAAACCGTTAGAGCGGATGATCCAGGATGGCACAGTGCCAATGGCGGTTTTAGATGACAAAGTAAGACGCATCCTACGCTTGCAGTTTGCTATTGGTATGTATGATGAGCATCGTCAGCAGGGAGAGAGAAATACCAAAGCCCATCAACTGGCGGCACGAAAAATTGCCGCCGAAGGTGTGGTACTACTGAAAAACGATAGCAAGGTATTACCTTTAACTAAGAAAGCGCTTAAGCAGGTATTGGTTATTGGTCCGAACGCCGACAAAAAACACGGTCAGGGCGGTGGTTCTTCCGAAGTGAAATCGCTTTATGAAGTTACTCCTTTGCAAGGTCTAAAAGAAGCATTAGGAGATGAGGTGAAGATCACTGTGATGCGGGCAAAAAGCAGTAAACTAGCCGCCATTGCCAGTGATTATGTGGCGTCTCGCCATTGGACCGGCACCCCAGCCTGGCACATTGCTTATTATCAGGATGAAGACAAGCAGCAATTGCTGAGTGAATCATGGATAGTGGACTCAGCGTTCAAGGCAAATGATAAACATACCCAGCACATAAAGATGCGAGCGAAGATCAAACCATTGCAAACTGGTGTGCATACGTTGAAAGTCGCGGCGCAGGGGCAGTTTTCACTGACTATCGATGGTGATGAAATTGGTTTTAATCGTGGAGATAAAGAGTCAATTACCAGCAGCGAAATAGAGTTTAATGGCGAACAAGAATATCAATTTGAGATACGTTATGACGGTACTCAGGGGTTTACCTTGGGCTGGGATGCACCGGGTAATTTATTATCTGGCGAAGAGGAATACCTGGCAGCTGCAAAAGTCGCCGATGCAGTGATTTATTTCGGCGGCTTGTCGCATGCCGATGATCGTGAATCGATTGACCGTAGTAATATGGCCTTGCCGGGTAATCAAGATGAAGTGATCAAAAAATTACTGGCGGTTAATGAAAACACGATAGTGTTTTTAATTGCTGGCTCTGCTGTGGAAATGCCTTGGGTGAATCAGGCTAGTACCTTAGTTTGGGGTTGGTACGGCGGTATGGAAGCTGGTAGGGCGTTTGCAGATGTGTTAACCGGGGAAGTAAACCCGAGTGGTAAAATGCCCATTACGTTGCCGGTTAAGCTTAGCGACACTGCCCCTATTGCCCTGAATGATTATAACGCCGTTGAGTCTTTATTTAGTGAAGGTGTGTTTATTGGCTATCGTTGGTTCGAACAGCAAAACATTCAACCATTATTCCCCTTCGGTTTTGGTATCTCTTATAGTCATTTTGATTATAGTGAAATGCAGTTATCGAAGGAATTGATAAAAGCAGACGAAGCGTTAACTGTGACGGTAACGGTTAAGAACAGTTCGGACGTTGCCGGGGCTGAAGTGATACAACTTTATCTGCACGATAAAGAGTCCTCGGTTAACCGACCGGAAAAAGAGCTTAAAAACTTTGCCAAAGTATTTCTACAGCCCGGCGAGAGCCAGCAAGTAACTATGACATTGGGATTGCGTGACTTTTCGTTTTGGGATGAAACATCGAATGACTGGCTGGCAGAAAATGGCGAGTTTGAAGTGCTAATTGGTGCATCAAGCGATGACATTCGTTTATCTGAGGTGTTCCAATACCAGCAGTAAAGAAACCAACGAATAACAAAAAGTTAATGCTCAAATACGGCAAGGTATTTGAGCATTATGAATAAATGATTAAAACGCTTTTACCAATAACTTGGCAAATTCTATGGCATCAAGCTCTTTACCTTCACTGTCCATTTGCCAGTTAACGCCAATTAATACCCCATCTTCATTCAAATCGCCAATCCATTCTTCGAGAAATTGCTCAAGATTAATGCTGGCAACCGAGTAGCTTTGCCATTCATCGATACAAAATAGTTGTGCATCAGCAGCGCTCGCCCATACCGGCATTACGTCTGAATTTTCAAATTCAACCGAGTCGCAAACAACCCAATCGCCGTTTTCATTTTGTAAGGCAAATAATTGTTCATCTTCATTAACGGTTTCAACAAATGCTGAAAATTCTGCTGGGTTGGTGGTCATGACTTATTCCTGTGTTAAAAAAGACAATAGCTGTATTGCTATCTATGAGGGCATTTTACCTGAAAAGTCGGCTGTTTTGCTAAAATTTAAATAAAACTAATGATATTTATCTGTTAACTGACTAAAGTAAATAGATAGAAATTAATAAGATAATTGATATTTATAAAGAATAAAAACAATAGATAAAGGGTAAAAGCAATAGATAAAGGGTAAAAGCAATAGATGCCAATATTTCAATTAAAGCAGAAGTTCCTTTCGATCACAGAAAGATTTGAAATAAAAAATGAAAATGACCAAGTCGTTTATCTGGTCGATGGTAAATTTTTTAGTATTGGCAAAACCTTTCATTTGACCAGCCCCGATGGCGTAGAGCTTGCGGAAATAAAGCAAAAATTGTTTTCATTTCGGCCTACGTTTAATATCACTTTTGTCGATGGTCGCAGCGCTCAACTGGTAAAGACGTTTTTGCCATTGTTTAAAAGCCGGTTTTTAATTTCCTACGCCGGGCGCAAGCTCGAAGTGAGCGGAAACTTTTTATCGCACGAATACCAGTTTCGGGAAGCCAGCAGCATAGTGGCGCAAGTGAGTAAAAAATGGTTTTCCTTCAGTGATACTTATGGACTTGATGTTGAAGATGAAACCTTGTCACAAATTTCGTTGTGTATTTTGATCGCAATCGATGCGATCCATCATGGTCGGGATAATGAGTAGTTTTATTATCAACACCTTGTGATCCAGACTTTTGCCCATATACCATTAACCATATAATTTAAACTCAGGACAAACGTCGGATGTCAGAAAATATCATCACCATAACTCCCGAAAATTTCCAACAAGTGATACTGGAACAATCAAAAAGCAAACTCATTTTAGTGGACTTTTGGGCAGAGCAAATGCCGGAAAGTGTTGAATTACGTGATAAGTTGGCGGCACGCGTGGCCGGAGCAGAAAATTTCATGGTTTTGGCCACGGTTGACTGCATGCAGCAGCAAGCAATTGCCCAGCAATTTGGTGTACAATCATTACCTACGGTGGTGATCGTCAAAGACGGCCAGCCCATCGATGGCATGACAGGACCGCAAACCGAGCAAGCCATTGATGAGTTTTTAGCTAAATATTTACCGAAAGCAGAAGACACGTTATTAGCCAAAGGCCTTGAGTTACTCGAGGCCGAACAAGCAAATGATGCGCTATCACCAATACAACAAGCCCATGGCATTGACAGCGAAAGAGCCGATATTAAACTGGCTTTAGCCGATGTTTACCTACAGTTAGGCAAGGTTGAGGATGCGCAAGCGTTATTAAAATCGATCAAGATGGTGGATCAAGACTCTTATTACCAGGCATTAATTGCCAAGCTCGAATTAGCCCAGGAAGCCAGTAATTCTCCAGAAATTCAAGCCTTAGAGCAACAATTGGCTAATGACCAGGACAATGTCGATTTAAGCCGACAATTGGCAGTGCAATACAACCAGGTGAATCGTCAGGAAGAAGCTCTGGCATTGTTGTATAAGTTACTGCTAAAAGATGGCGGCGATAATGACAGTAAAAAACTGTTATTGGATATGTTAACGGCATTGCCTGATGGCGATAAATTGGCAACTCTTTATCGCAGAAAACTGTTCTCGCTAATGTACTAAACATTAATGTACTGAGCGTTAATGTACTGAGTGTTAATATACTAGCTAATCTGAGCTGGGATAAGCAGCACTCATTATCCCGAGTTCAGGTTATAGCAGGGTAAAAGTTACAGCAATTTATCGGCAAATAAATGTTCTAGTTTAGCCAGTTTCGGGGCAATCATGATTTGGCAGTAGGGTTGATACGGGTTCTTGTCAAAAAATTGCTGATGGTCCTCACCGGCGATATAAAATTGTTGAGCTGGCTCTAGTGTAGTCACAATTGCTGCTTGATATTCGCCTCTGGCCGTCACCGCCGCGATAAAATCTTTGGCTATGGCTAATTGCCGCTGATCTTGATAAAAAATGGCCGAGCGATACTGAGTGCCTTTGTCATTACCTTGTTGGTTTAACATGGTTGGATCATGCAAGATAAAAAACACTTCCAGGAGTTGTTGAAAATTAATGATGTCGCTATCAAACTGTATTTCCACCACCTCCGCATGACCCGTACTGCCGCTACAAATTTGCCGGTAACTCGGGTTTTCAATGGTTCCACCCATATAGCCAGATAGCGCTTGTGTTACACCGCGCAATCGCCTTAACGGCGCTTCTATGCACCAAAAACAGCCGCCGGCCAGAACCGCTGTTTGAAATTGATTTGCTGTTGTCATCTACATCCTCAAATTGATAGGGGCAATAACCATTTTAGTATATGATACTCTTATCTCGAGATCAGGTTACTTAAACTTCTCAATCTTTATACTGGCTTTACCATGGATCAACAAAAAATACTGCAGGCAATCAATCAAATCATGCCGTTTGGTAAATATGCCGGGAGAAAGTTATTATTGTTACCCGAACCTTATCTGGTTTGGTTTCATCGCAAGGGCTTTCCGCAAGGCAAATTAGGTGAGCAGTTAGCGTTAATTTATGAGGTCAAACTTAATGGCCTGGAATCGATGTTAATGCCTTTACTAAGAGATGACGCCTAATCAATGAAGTAGAACATGCTGGGCTGCGGTTTTCGACGTTAATTATTTTTTCGATTAAAAATCAATCAATCGATATAAAAATATAATCAATCAATTCTCTGGATATAATTGCATTTCATCCAATTCATTTTAATGGCAGCAATTAACATGATGTTTTTATTACAAATAAAAAACCTGCTGGAATTAAACCATTAATTAGTAGACTATTTTTGAGAATTTGCACTAGTTTTTTTTTGATTTTTTTGCATAAATAAACCTTTTTGAATTCCAAAAAAATGGTTGCGCACTGGTTAAAAATCGTTCTATATTACTAACGTCGACTTGAAGTTTTTCGGCCACCTCAACTGTGAGTTTACCTCACATTTCTAATAATACAGAGGAGTCATCTATGAAAAGACAAAAACGTGATCGTTTAGGAAGAGCGCATTCAAATGGTTACCAAGCTGGACTCAGCGGTAAAAACAAAGAATATTGTCCCTATCAAAATCTCGACGCAAAGTCTGAATGGCTTGGTGGTTGGCGAGAAGCTATGACCGACAGAAATGTCGGACTGTTTAAATAAAAGCTAAACATCTTTCAATCAAATTCTGAAAAATAAACGCCCTCTGTCGAGGGCGTTTGTGGTTTTCATACTCAACAAAACTGCATGTTTATGCAGAAAATCGTTAATTGTGCGCACAAGCACAAGCACAATTATCCTTTTTAGCAACGGTAAATGTTTGCCACTGTAGTGATTTGCCATCAAACCACATCAGCTGATTGCCGATAATAGTTTGACCGCTTAAATACTTAACCGCCTGTAATGCTTGCATGCTGCCAATAATACCAAGTATTGGTCCCAGAACCCCCGCAGTTGAGCAATTTAAGCCAGGCTCACCTTTTGATTTTGGATAAAAACATTGGTAACAACTGAAGTTTTGCTGATTTGGGTCGATGAACATTAATTGCCCTTCATAACGAATGGCAGCCGCACTTAATAACGGCGTTCTATGTTCAATGCATTTGCTATTTAGCAGATATCGGGTGGTTAAATTGTCAGTACAATCCAGCACTAAATCAATTTCTGGCAGGTAGTAATCCAGACTCTCAGCATCGATCATTTCATCAATGGCTTCAACATCAATATCTTCATTAACACTTTGCAGATGTTGGCAGATAATTTCCGCTTTGTTCTCGCCGATGTCGCTTTGTTTATACAATACTTGTCGTTGTAAGTTTGACAAATCAATGCGATCGCCGTCGCTAATTATTATCTTTCCAATGCCAGCCCCGGCCAAATATAAAGCCGCAGGAGTGCCTAGTCCGCCAGCACCAACAATGAGTATACTGGCATTTTTGAGGGCAAGTTGTTGCTGCTCATTAAAGTCTTTCACCAACAGTTGTCGTGAATATCTGATTTGCTCTTGTGCGGATAACATAGGTATTTTCTTTCCTGCTAATAACTGCGGATGGCGTTGGCTTTAAATTGAATGAATACATTTTGGCCGAGTACCAGGCTGAGTTTTTCAACGGAGTAGCGCGAAATGGTGACGATAAAATTTTGTTCTTTGACGCAAATGATCAGTTGCGCGGAATCACCGCTAAAGCGGTTTATGTCTTTAACTTCGCCGGCAAGGTGATTAATCACCGAGGTATCCTTTGGCATTGTCGTGGTGATACTGATATCACTGGATAAAATATAGCAACGCAACTGACTATTAATCTTATGATTCACTAAGTTGCAATATAATTTACTTTTCACTGTGTTATTAGCGGCAATATCTTTGTTGTTTTTTTCTGATGTTGCCAGTTCAAGTTGTGTTAACCCATAATTTACTAAATGCTGCTTAACCGTTAACGTCAACGAAGTTTGGCTGTTCAGGTTGTTGGCAAGGCTACTATGCAGTTGATTGATCACTTGATGTACGTGTCCTTGCTGAATAATTTCACCTTTTTCCATCACTATCACTTGTTCGGCCAGTTGCTGAATTTCGATCACCGAATGGCTCACGTATATCATTGCTAGCTGTAAACGTTGATGGATCTCTCTAAGTATCACTACCATTTCCGCTCTGGCCTTATTGTCTAAAGCGCTTAACGGTTCGTCGAGCAACAGCAATTTCGGCTCTGACAAAATAGCCCTTGCCAGGGCAACACGCTGTTTTTCTCCTGCGGAAAGTTGGCCAGCATGGCGACTTAATAACGGTTCAATTTTGGTCAGCTTGATAACCTCTTCAACATTTAAGCTGTTGGGCTGACAGCGTTTGCTGGCAAAGTGTAAGTTTTCTAACACATTTAAATGGGGAAATAAGCGGGCATCTTGAAAAACAAAGCCGATGTTACGTTGTTCCGCTTTGATAAATTGCTTGGCAGAACTGTTTTGCAGTGTCTGGTTTTTAAATACTACAGTGCCAATGGCGTCTTTATTTAAGCCGGCGATCACTCGCAATAAACTGGTTTTTCCTGAGCCGGAATGGCCTAAAATACCAGTGATACCTGCTAAGTTAATCGTTTGCTGACAAGAGAGCTGAAACCCGGGATACGTTAACTTGATGTCGAGGGCTAAATTCATCCGTTGGCCCTAATGTTTACGGCTTTTTCAGAACGGAAATTCAGCAAATAAATTAATGCCAATAATACCACCGAACCAATCATCAGGCTGCCAGCTAACCAGTGTGCGGTGCTGTAATTCAGCGCTTCAACATGGTCAAACAAGGCAATGGATAATACTCTGGTTTCACCTGGAATATTACCGCCAATCATGAGGATCACACCAAATTCACCGACGGTATGAGCAAAACCTAAACTTGCTGCGGTAATGAAGCT
The DNA here is from genome assembly GCA_002162925.1 of Thalassotalea sp. 42_200_T64. Classification (GTDB taxonomy): domain Bacteria; phylum Pseudomonadota; class Gammaproteobacteria; order Enterobacterales; family Alteromonadaceae; genus Thalassotalea_A. Next base: position 96,416 of record MABC01000070.1, read on the forward strand.
CGCTTTGGTCATTGGCACAACAATATGAAAAAATCTGTCTATTGGCCCGGCACCCAACATGGCCCCGGCTTCCGATAAATTATCACCAAGTTGTTCAAAGGTTTTTTGCAGCGGTTGTACCACAAAAGGTAAAGAATAAATTACCGAACCAATTAAAATTCCGGTGAAACTAAAGGCTAATGAAGTTCCTGTTAGGTCTTTAAAAAATTTGCCAGTGGGGTTGGTTGGTGAAAATAAAATAAGTAAATAAAAGCCGAGCACAGTCGGCGGTAACACTAATGGCAGAGCAACGATGGCTTCGAGAATGACTTTAAAACGACTTTTAATTTTACTGAGATACCACGCCAGTGGCGTACCTATTATCAGGAGAATGATAGTGGTAATCGTTGCCAGTTTCAGTGTGGTGGCCAACGCTAACCATTCGTTATAGTTTGCCACTGCTGCTACCTGTTACTTGTGTTTCCTCAGCAATATCAGTGGCGCTATTATTTAGCTTAGCTGTCGCCACTTGTTTTTCCGTTTGCGGATTGCGATTATTTTTATTATGCACTGCGCTATCTAGATCAGGTTTTACTTTATCAGGGGGGGGTAACGCCTGTTGATAGCCTGTTTCCACTATCATCTTTTGTGCCTTATCGGTTAACAAAAACTCAAAAAACTGTATTGCAAGTTCAGTATTCTCGGAGTGTTTTAATACTACCATTTGTTGTTCTAGCGGTTTATGTAAATGGCTATCAATTAAAACCCCATGGCCAACCTTTGAATTTAATAATTGTGAATAAGAAATAAAACCGTAGTTTACCGCACCGGTAACAATCTGCTGATAGGTTTGATTGATATTATTGCCAACAATTAAATTGTCGTCATATTTACTCCATAATCCCAGTGAGATTAGCGTTTGCTTTGCCGCCAATCCATATGGCGCTATGTGCGGCCCGGCCAGGGCTAAACGGCCAGAATACTCATTAAGATCCTGCAAGCTGATTTCAATGTCGCTATTGGCTGACCACAATGCTAATTGTCCTATGGCATATGTTTCCCGGTAATTTTCATAGATAAAGCCCTGCTCTTCGAGCAATTGCGGACGACGAACATCGGCGGCTAATAAAATATCAAAAGGGGCGCCGTGGCGAATTTGTTGATATAACACGCCCGTTGAGGCCTGAGATATTTGCGATTTGTGTGGGTGAGTTTTTGCAAACTCGTTAAGCAATTTTTCTACCGGTTTGGCAAAATTTGCAGCGACAGCGACTCGCAGTTTTGTTGCCGAGGCAAAAACACTGAAACAGGATAAAATTACGAATGTCAGCAGAACTCTTCGAGCTACCACTTATTTGCCTCTTGCGTATCTTTCGCTTTTGCTGCTACCCAACGTTCTCCTTGTTCGGTCAGCTCTTTTTTCCAAAATGGGGCACTTACTTTTAAGTAATCCATGATAAATTCTGCCGCCATGAATGCGTCTTGTCGGTGTTTACTGGTGATGCCAACAAAGACAATCTTTTCACCGAGTGACAATTGCCCAAAGCGATGAATCACGCTAATGTTGCCAAGTTGCCAGCGCTCTCTTGCTTGTTGTGTAATATCAAACAAACATTTTTCCGTCATTCCGGCATAATGCTCTAGAAACAAATGCTTTACCTGACAGCCATCATTGTTATTTCTCACCCGGCCGACAAAAGTCACAGTGGCACCATCAACCAGGTTATTATCTTCTAAAGTATCAACTTCTTTGGCAAAATCAAAGTCTTGTTGTTGAACTTTTATGCTGTTTAAGCTCATTTTAGCCACCGGTTACTGGTGGGAAAAAGGCTAGGGTATCATTATTCTTTAGTGATTGCGCATCATCAACCATGGTTTGGTTTACCGCCACCAATACCGTTGGGTCGGTGAACACTTTTTGCCAATCAGCGCCTTTTTTCGACAGTGAAGCTTTAACATCACTAATGGTATTCGCCTCGGCGTTCAGCTTTAGTTCCAGCTCTGCGCAATCAAGTTGCTCGCGAATAGCGGCAAAAAATAATACTTTAATCATTTGTTCTGCTCTCTTAATCTCTGGTCCAGTGGCCACTTTTGCCACCTTGTTTTTCCAGCACTTTAATCCCTGAAATAACCATTGCCGGATCCACTGCTTTACACATATCAAACAGGGTAAGAGCAGTAACCGATGCTGCGGTTAGCGCTTCCATTTCAACCCCGGTTTTACCGGCAAGGCGACACATGGTTTCAATGCGCACCCGGTTTTTATCCATTTGCAGTTCAAAGTCGACCTGCACTTTGGTTAACATTAATGGATGACATAGTGGAATTAAATCACTGCATTTTTTTGCCGCCTGAATACCGGCGATGCGAGCTACGGCAAATACATCGCCTTTGGCATGTTCGCCACTGGCAATTAATGCCAGAGTACCAGCACTCATTTGAATATAACCTTCCGCCCATGCGGTTCGAGTAGTGATTGCTTTTTCACTAACATCCACCATGTTGGCTTCGCCTTTGGCATTTAGGTGGGTTAAATCACTCATGGTTTACCCTCGGCTTTGACATTTTTCAGCCAAACCTAAATGTGGGACAAAATTACATGGCCGGTGACTGGCATCTAACTGCTCTTTAATCACTTTATCCCAAGCGGTTTTACAAGCGTTGGTGGAACCAGGTACACAGAAAATAACGGTTTTATTGGCCATACCCGCAAACGCGCGAGACTGAATGGTTGAGGTACCAATTTCTTCATAAGACACCAGGCGGAAGATCTCGCCAAAGCCTTCTACTTGCTTATCAAATAACGGCATTAACGCTTCAGGAGTATTATCTCTGTCGGTAAAACCAGTACCACCGGTGCAAACGACCGCATCAATATTATCGTCGGCGATCCATTTCGATATGATCGCACGCAGTTGATAAACATCATCGATTACAATGGCTTTATCAACCAGTTTATGACCTGAATCTTTTAGGCGTTCAACTAATGCTTTGCCTGAGGTGTCGGTTTCTTCGTTGCGGGTATCTGAAACGGTTAATACTGCAATATTTAGTGGAACAAATTCTGCTACGCTCTTGTGAGAAGAGAGATTTGACATCTTATATCCTGCCTTTAGAAATATTCTGTTGTTGTTTTATCTGCATTGCCTGTTGCCACTCTTGTGGCGTATTGGTGTTGAGCAACGCTTGTTTGTTGTTAATGAATAATGATTGCGCATTCGTTAAGGCAAATACCTTTTTAAACGATGGGCCTTTGCCCGAGCTTAAAAACTCAGGGCTGTTAAATTGCTGCTGCAAAAAATCACTGAGCAGCGCATTTACTGGAATAAACGCAGGTAATGAACAATTATCAAAATGCGTTGCCTTATTGGCAAGTGACCCTTTTAAATGCAATTCTTGCAAATGGCTGGCGCCGATAAATGGCATATCAACCGGGATAACTAATACCGAGCGTGGTTGATATTTTTGAATTAAGGTGAAAATTCCAGCCAACGGCCCACCTTGCTCTACCACATCGGCTATACCACCGCTGTTACTGCCAGATACGACAATATCACTGAGCTGACATTGCCCTAATAGTTGTTGGCAATGCTCAAGCATAGTGCGTTGTTGAATTTTCAGAAATGCTTTGTTTTCACCCATGCGTGACGATTGGCCACCCGCTACAATAATGCCTAAACAATCCATTGATTTATTCCTTAGCCGCCGAGCATTGATAAATGTTTAGTGGCGCCGGTGAAGCCGTCTTTTAAAAAGTGAGTCGCTTGTTTATTGTCGAGTAAACTGACAATTCGACGTTGCAGTGCTGCCACATCATCATTTTGTATTTGTTCTCGTAACGATAAGCCCTCATCGGCAAATAAACATAAATGCAGTTTGCCTAATGAGCTTACTCGTAAGCGGTTGCAGGTATTACAAAAATCTTTCGCATAAGGCATGATCAAACCGATGGTACCTTGATAGTTAGGGTGTGCGTACACCTCTGCCGGTCCTGCAGTTTTATTGCGTATGGTTGGCATCCAGCCATTGGCCAATAACTGATTCTTTATGTGCTGGCCACTAACATGCTGTTGTTGATAAAATTCTTTATTATCACCGGTTTGCATCAATTCAATAAAACGTAAACTGACCGGTTTATCTTTAACATAATTAAAAAATGTATTGAGATCATGAGCATTGTGCTCACGCATTAATACCGTATTAATTTTAATATTATTAAATCCGGCAGCCAAACCATTATCAATGCCCGATAATATGGTATCGAGTTTGTCTTGACCTGTGATGGCGTTAAATTGCCTCGGGTCAAGCGAGTCAATACTGATGTTAAGTGCATCCAGTCCCGCATCGGCCCATATTGGTAAGTGTTGTTCGAGTTTGTAACCATTCGAGGTTAAGGCGACGGTTTTTATGCCATCGGTTTGTTTACAGGCTTGAATAATTTCCGGCAGGTCTTTGCGCAGCGAAGGCTCGCCGCCGGTAATGCGAATTTTTTCTGTGCCTAAACTGGCAAACCCTGTGGCGATGCGTTTAATTTCAGCGAGCTTAAGAAAGTCGCGATCGTTATCGCACTGATAGCCATCAGGTAAACAGTAAGTGCAACGAAAGTTGCAAACGTCAGTAATCGATAGGCGCAGGTAATAAAACCTTCGGCCAAAGTTGTCTTGTAGCATGTTCACCTTTCCAAATGGGGGAGGTTAACAGGTTTCCCTATTAGCCCTGGTAGCATATAGCTTATAGCTTATAACTACGGCTAAGATTTCATCTCACAGAAAAGGTTTAAATTAAGACTTAAGTTAACACTTAAACTGGGGCTTAGAAATACGAAGCTCGGCGATTAAAAATATGTTGTACGTATATGGCAAGTACACTATTTAGTTAGTGCACTTGCCATATACACTAACACTTTATTGGCGCAGGCGCCAATAAAGTGTAGATAAACGGATTAAGCGATTGCTTAGAAGTTAGCAGTTACCATCAACCAGATTTTAGTGGTATCGGTTGCATAGTCATCGGCTGAGTAGCTAGCCGCTTTTAATAAACCAGATACTTGCTTGTTAAATTTGTATCCCGCAGCAATGTTAAACTCACTACCGTATTCGTCGTTACCTTCGTCAGCTTCATAAACATGGTAAGCGGCAGATAAACCAACAGGACCTACCTTAGTGGCACCTTTTAAGTAAGTATCAACAATACCGTCAGCTGGAGTGCCAAGGAATTTATCGGCAAAACCCTGGAATTTATGCAGAGTTGCTAATGGAGTAGAAAATGCTACATCACCATCGTCACTGCCGAGTACTTCATAACCGCCACCGACGCTAAAGCTTTTAAACTTGGCCATTACTTCAGCAACCATGTAGCTTGCTTCAAAAGACGTTGTGTTATCGCCTGCGTCTTCCTGATTGGCATAACCGACTTTAACCGCTAAACCAGTACCACCTAGATCAAACTTACCATTATAAGTTGCACCCAATGTATTGCTTGAAGCAGACGCTGCATTATCAAATTCTAAGCTGTAGTTGTATACCGTTACAGAGTGCTGTTTATTGAATGCATACTTGGCATTCACTAATACTACGTCACCGTGCAAATCAGATTTAGTGCTATCTTCACCAAAAATACGGTTTACGTTGTATACATAACTGGCATCAAGAGTAAGGCCATCAACAGGTTTCACTTGTAAGCGGTAGCCATCGTAAGTTTGCTCATTTTGACGCCAGGCAACACCACCAACAAAACGTTGATCATCAAGTACGATGCGTTGACGACCAGCCGTTGCAGTGTAAAAACTACCAGAGTATTGTAAATAGGCTTGGTTAATTTCGCTGCCTTCCGGATCGGCCACTACGGCGTGATCGGTTACACCGTTTACTGTAGAGTTATAGCTATCGTTGCCAATGGCGGTAATGTTATCCGCTTCAACTTTTGCACTAAAATTAGACACTTTACCAGTGGTAACGGTGATACGACTTTTCAATGTTGATGCCAGTGCTTCTTCTTGCACGCCATCTTGGTCAACGCTTTCTACACGATAACGTAAAGACACATCAACTTTAGACTCTTTTACCGCTTTTGAAACATCATCACCAATATTTGCTGAAGCTGTAAATGCGGTTGCTAAACCTAAACTCACTAAACTCAATTTTAAAGCATTTGATTTTCTCATGACTTTCTCCTGGTAAGCGCTAGCGCTTTTATATTTTTAATGTTTGTATTTAATTCTTTTAATGGCGATATTTTCGGTTAATTTAACTCGCTAAACATTGATATAAATCAGCTTTTTTATCATTGAACATTTACTTTAAAATAAACTTTTTTTTACGTAAAAAAATTTGATGTAAATCACTTTTTGTTACTTTTGTGGGAGATATTTGGCGAAAATCATTTTGGCTTTTACCGGCAATGAATTAGGATATAGGAACTATTCCCAATTTATTAAGAATGTGTTTATGTCAGACTGTTGTTCAGCGCCAGGATTAATGGCCTTTGATCTTGCTTTAAAGCAATTGCTAGATAATGTGCCCGACCCAGAAAATAGCCAGCAAGTGGCGATTGAAAATGCTCTTGGCAAAGTATTGGCCGGTGATGTGATATCGCCAGTATTTGTGCCGCCTCATAATAATTCGGCGATGGATGGTTATGCCTTTAACTATCAGGTTAGTGTGCAGGCGATTAACGCCAATAGTGGCTTAGATATTGTCGGTCGCTCCTTTGCTGGGGAACCGTTTACTGGTCAAACTCAACCGGGGCAGAGCATTAGGATCATGACTGGCGCAAAAATGCCAAGTTGTTGCGATACTGTGGTGATGCAAGAAAACACTGAGGTTAAAGATGGCCAACTGCATTTGATTAAAGCACCAGTTGCTAACAGCAATGTGCGCATACAAGGTGAAGACATTCAGCTCAATGATAAAGTGCTTACTAAAGGCCACAAGCTAACCGCAATCAATATCGGTGTATTGGCATCATTGGGCATTGCCAAAATCGAAGTGTTCGCACCATTGACCGTAGCCGTACTTTCTACCGGTGATGAACTGCGTACCCCAGGAGAGCCATTAAATGATGGTGATATTTATGAAAGCAACCGCTTTGCCTTAATTGCTTTATTAGAAAAGTTGAACGTTAACATTCTTGATTTAGGCATCATTCGTGATGATAAAGCGGCAATTACCAATGCCTTCATTCAAGCGGATGTTGAGGCCGATGTGGTAATATCCAGCGGTGGCGTTTCGGTGGGCGAAGCGGATTACACCAAAGAGGTATTAGCGGAACTTGGTGAAATAAACTTTTGGAAAATCGCGATGAAACCGGGCAAGCCATTTGCTTTTGGTAAACTTGCCAATAGCATTTTCTTTGGTCTGCCGGGCAACCCGGTGTCGGCTCTGGTTACCTTTTATCAGCTTGCCACCCCAGGCATTGAAAAAATGCAGGGTTTACCGTTTAAAGCTAAGCCAAAGTTTTTAGCGAAAAGTACCAGCAAATTAAAAAAATCACCGGGTAGAATGGACTTTCAACGGGCTATTTTACATTTTAACGAAAACGGCGAGGCACAAGTGACCAGTACCGGCTCACAAGGTTCAGGCATTTTATCGAGTTTGGGCGCGGCCAATAGCTTTATCGTACTGGATTCAGAACAGGGCAGTGTAGAGGCTGGTGACATGGTATTTGTTGAACCCTACAGTGCCTTATTCCAATAGTATCAATTTGATTTTCTTCAATTAATCCAAAGTGGCTCGTTGCTTTTTTTTGCCATAAAAAAGACTATACTAATACAAATTAGTCTTAACTTTTATGTTCAAATCAGGCGAGCCCTATGTATAAAATATTAATCCCCTTATTGTTATTAAGCCAGCTAGCCGTTACTAACGTTGTGCAAGCAAAGCCAGCTGATTTAAGCCCACAGTTGCAAGTGTTTGCTAATTATTTAGGCACGTGGGAAGCTAGATTTGAAATGATGGACGGTAACCCTGCTGTCGTTGATGTGACAACTTGGGTGCGGGCATTAAATGGCAAAGCCATTCGTACCTTACACTCCATTAACGAGGGCATGTATGGTGGCGAGTCGCTAATTTTTTGGGATAAAGCCCAACAAAAAATCGTTTTTTATTATTTTACCACCGCCGATTTTTTTACTCATGGTCATATTGAAATCATTGATGACTATAATTTTGTCGCCTATGAAGATGTCAGTGGTTCAGAAGATGGCATCACTCAAGTAAAATCTACCAGTACATTAACGAAAAAAAATATTGTGGTCAGCACCGCCTATTTACAAAATGGCAAATGGACCGAGCCGGAAGTAAGAACCTACAAGCCATCAGAAAAACAAGTAATATTTAAATAAACCCCTAAGAATTAAGGGCTAAGGGCTGCTAGTTCCTAGTTCCTAGTTCCCAGAACAAAAAAAGCCCAAGTGCATATAGTTAATTACACTCAGGCCTCCAATAACACTGCTTGTACCTAGTACCTAGTACCTGGTTTCTATTCTACCAACCCTCTACACCTTCCATATCAGGCAGCTCATGCGCGATACCTTTATGGCAATCGATACAGGTTTTCTCACCGCTGGCCAACGAGGTAGAGTGTTGCTCAGACGCTCGCGTGCTTTGGGCGGTGAAATCCATGTAATCAAAGTTATGACAGTTACGACACTCCAGTGAATCGTTGGCTTTAAATCGGGCCCATTCATTTTCCGCTAAGTGTCGGCGTTTAGCTTCAAATTTCTCGCGGGTATTGATAGTACCGAATATTTTGCCCCACACTTCTTTAGATGCCTGCATCTTACGAGCAATTTTGTCGGTCCATTTGTGTGGCACATGACAATCAGGACAGGTAGCACGAACCCCTGAACGGTTACTGAAATGTATGGTTGTTTTCAGCTCTTCGTATGGGTTGTCTTCCATTTCATGACAGGAAATACAAAACGCTTCGGTGTTGGTAATTTCTAAGGCGGTGTTAAAACCACCCCAGAAAATGATCCCGGCAACAAAGCCGCCAATCACCAAAAAACCTAAGCTGAAGTGCACACTGGGGCGACGTATGGTTTGCCACATTTTGATAATAAAATTTTTCATTATTGGCCCTTAGTGTTCAGCTTGAGCTTTTTGTGCTTTCTGCTTTTCTTTCATTATGCTGTCCATGTCCTGAAAGGTGTTTTCAACTAATTCTTTGGTCTCTAGTTGTGGCACATGACATTGGTTACAGAAGTAACGACGTGGTGAAATTTCAGCTAAAAAGTTACCATCTCGGTTCATGTAATGGGTCACACTTACCATAGGCGCTTGCGATTCATCGGTGCGGTTGCGAGAGTGACAAGACATACACTTGTTTACCTTCAAATCCACTTGGTAATTGCGCACTTTATGTGGAATTACTGGTGGCTGCATCGGGTAGTTACGCTTTTTCTTGATGTCGTCATTCGCAACCGTTGGCATCACCTTTGGCGCTTTTTGCTCTTCTAAAGGCGTGTTATCACGCAAAGTCGCAATTTCTTCCGCGTTAGTGAACATGGCTAGCGTAGACATTAAAATACCGGCAGAGAATAATGCGAAAACTGATTTCATGCTTAGTGATTTTTTAGCTGCAGTTCTTGTGCTAAGTGATTTAGTCATGATCATGCTCCTAAACTTTTTCAATTTTGATTGCACATTTTTTGAAATCGGTTTGTTTAGACAGTGGATCGGTTGCATCTAAAGTCACTTTATTCACCAAACGGCTGGCATCAAACCAAGGCATAAATACTAAGCCTCTTGGTGGCTTATTACGGCCTCGGGTTTCAACTCGAGTTTGTACTTCACCACGACGAGAGATAAGTTTCACCAAATCACCACGGCGTAAATTACGTTTACGGGCATCGTCCGGGTTCATATAAACTACCGCATCAGGCATTGCTTTATAAAGCTCTGGTACACGCTGGGTCATAGAGCCTGAATGCCAGTGCTCTAATACACGACCCGTGGATAACCATAGGTCGTATTCAGCATCAGGGAATTCTGCTGCCGGTTCGTATGGCAAAGCAAAAATAACCGCTCGGCCGTCAGGTTTACCGTAGAAGTCCCAGCCGCTGCCCGGTTTCACGTATGGATCTGAGCCTTCTTTAAAGCGCCATAACGTTTCTTTACCATTAACCACCGGCCAGCGTAAACCACGCTCTTGGTGGTAACGATCGTACGGGGCCAAATCATGGGCATGGCCACGACCAAATGAAGCGTACTCTTCAAATAAGCCCTTTTGAATATAGAAGCCAAAGTCACGAGACTCCTGATTCAATCTGTCATCCGGAATTTCAGATAACGGGAACTCATTGACGTTGCCATTTTCATATAACACATTGAACATCGTCTTACCGCGGTATTCTGGTTTTTTCGCCAGTAACTCTTCGGTCCAAACGTCTTCCATGTTAAAGCGTTTTGAAAACTCAACTAGCTGCCATAAATCTGACATCGCGCCTTCGGGAGCGTTAACTTGTTGGTACCAAGATTGAGTACGACGCTCGGCGTTACCGTAAACGCCTTCTTTTTCGACCCACATCGCGGTTGGCAAGATAAGATCGGCAGCTTGCGCGGTAACTGTTGGGTATGGGTCTGACACTACGATGAAGTTTTTCGGGTTACGATAACCTGGCAAACCTTCTTCGTTCATATTGGCTGCGGCTTGCATGTTGTTGTTACATTGCACCCAGTAGAAGTTTAATTCACCATCTTTTAACTTACGGTTTTGCAATGCCGCATGGTAACCCGGTTTTGCTGGGATCGTGCCTTCTGGCAGTTTCCAGGTTTTTTCAGCAAGAGCTCTGTGCTTAGGATTGGTCACAACCATATCTGCTGGCAAACGATGCGAGAAAGTACCTACTTCACGAGCGGTACCACAGGCTGACGGTTGACCCGTTAATGAGAACGGACTGTTGCCTGGCGTTGAAATTTTACCGGTTAATAAGTGAATGTTGTAAACCAGGTTGTTGGCCCAAACACCACGAGTATGTTGGTTGAAGCCCATGGTCCAGAATGACGTCACCTTAATTTTTGGATCGGCGTAAAGCTCGGCTAACGCGTTTAACTTATCTACCGGCACGCTTGATAATTCAGAAACGTATTCTGCGGTATAAGTAGAAACAAACTTGGCATACTCTTCAAAATCAATCGGTGTAGAATCACCTGCGGTTTTGCCATTGTTTTTGGCTTTCTTCTCAAGCGGATGCTCAGGACGTAAACCGTAACCAATATCGGTCTCACCTAAACGGAAGTTAGTGTGCTTGTTAACAAAATCTTTGTTAACCCTGTCCGTTTTAATGATGTAATGGGCAATAAAGTTCAGTATCGCCAAATCAGTTTGCGGAGTAAAAATCATGCCATTGTCGGCAAGATCAAAGCTGCGATGTTCGAACGTAGATAACACCGCCACTTTCACGTGTGGTGCACTTAAACGGCGGTCAGTTAAACGCGTCCATAAAATTGGATGCATTTCTGCCATATTTGAGCCCCATAAGACAAAGGCATCGGCCGCTTCTAAATCATCGTAACAACCCATTGGCTCGTCGATACCGAAAGTACGCATAAAGCCACCAACTGCAGATGCCATACAATGACGTGCATTTGGATCAATATTGTTTGAACGGAAACCGGCTTTCATCAGTTTAACTGCCGCATAACCTTCTTGCACTGTCCACTGACCTGAGCCAAACATGCCAACACCTGTAGGACCTTTATCTTTTAGCGTTGCCTTGGCTTTTTCTTCCATGATATCGAAGGCTTGCTCCCAACTGATTGGGGTAAAATCGCCATTTTTATCAAACTTGCCATCGGTCATTCGCAATAATGGCGTTGTTAAACGGTCTTTACCGTACATAATTTTTGATAAAAAATAGCCTTTGATACAGTTAAGACCTTTGTTTACTGGAGAATTGATGTCGCCGTGGGTGGCAACGACTTTGCCGTCCATGGTACCTACGTTAACACTACAGCCGGTACCACAAAAACGACATGGCGCCTTGTCCCATTTTAATTTGGTTAATTCACTGCTGGTGATTAAATTAGATGCCGCAGCTGGTACTGCTACTCCTGCAACCGTAGCAGCAGCTGCTACAGCATTTGCCTTGATGAATTCTCTGCGATTCATTTTCATGGTTGTTCCTTACTCTTCGGTGATATATTGATGATATACAGGGGCTAAGGTTAATAGGCCTGCATTCGATTTTATTGAATCTATGTGGTTACCAATGATGTATTGCTGTGTGGCTTCAATGGTAAAAACAATTTTTCCAGTTGCTGAAATGGCATGGATCTCAGCGCCAGGAATAGCGTTAATTGCCGTTTTAATTTCGTCTTCAAATGTTGGGGTAATTTGCGCGACAAAACTGGCGACATGAAACTCCGTCTCGGTGTTAATTGCGGGAGTAGTTTCGCTGGTCATTAATTTAGCTCCTGGATAAGCAGTAATTCGGTGGAATCTGTTGGGCAAGTTTGAATGCATGCTCCACAGCTGTTACACGCTTGTTGGTTAATTTGTGGTTGTGCGATGGCACCGTTACTGTAACTGAAGGTAATTGCCCTGGCGTCACAAACATCCCGGCAACTTTGGCAATAGACATCGCTTTTGGCCAGACAGTTATCTTTAATGTTAAAGTGGCTCGGCCAGGCTTTGTCAGTTCTGTCAGTTTTAAATAAGGGTTCTGAGCAGCTATCAACGCATTTTCCGCAAAAGGTACATTCGCCTTTGGAAAAGTCAATTTGCGGGTAACCATCATTACCTTTAACGATAATGTTTTCTTCACAAACACTCAGACAATCGCCACATTGGCTACAGTCTTTTAAAAATTGTGATTCCGATGTGATCCACGGTAAGCGAAAGGTAGCAACTTGTCTTACCTTTCTGCCACGCAGAAAATTTCGTTTCGATCGGTTAACGCTATTGGTCATGCGTAATTAGCTTCCTGGAGGACCCATTAATATCTGTGAAATCCAGATGCTGAAGCCCAAACCGCCGACTATCATTACCGCCAGGATTGGGGCTAGAAATACGGTTAAAAATATAAAGGAAGTTTGTTCGTCTTTTTTGCTAATTTCAGGCGAGTCTTTCATTGCTTTACTCTGTAAATATTTATGCTTTGCAGAGAGTATAGTGCATATGAAAAAAAACGACTTGATCCTGATCAAAATCCTTAAAATATTTAGGGATATTACTTGTTAATTGTACAGTCAATGAGCATCACAGATAAAATTTTATTCAACTCTGTTACACTTATGAAATAAATATATTTTTTAATAGGTTAGCGTGGTTAATTTGCAAACGTTTGTCGATGGTATTTGCACCGCATTGGCTTCATCTCGCGCCCGTGGAATGTTGGTTTTTATCGGTCGTCAAGACTGGTTAAATGAGCAGCTGACAAGCCTGGCTAAATTAGATAAATTTTCATCGGCTTCGGCCTTTAGTCATCAACCCATTGTTGGCTTAAAACAGATCAATAAAAAAAATTATCGGCAACAATTAGGAACCGAACATCAAACCATTTTTTTTAGCGCAGACGATGACTTTAAAGTGGATGCCTTTGCCGCGCTCAGCGGCACAATTGTTGCCGGTGGGCTATTAATTCTCAGCTTATCTGAAGAGCAGGTTAAAAACAGCGCTTTTTGTCAGCGATTTGTTGCTTTAATTAGCGACTATGCGCAAATTTATTTGATCAAACAATCGGCACAATTGCCGCAATTTCTGAGCCTTGCTAATGACGAACCTGTTAATAACCCTGAAAATTTATTAGCATATGGTTGTAAAACTGACGAGCAAAAAACTGCAGTAGATAAAATTTTGCGCGTTGTCAGCGGTCATCGTAACCGGCCATTAGTACTTACCGCCGACCGGGGGCGAGGTAAATCAACAGCGCTGGCGTTAGCTGCCGTAGAGATATTACGGCAGGGGCAAAAGCATATCGTAATTACCGCGCCACATCCTGATGCCCTGATAATTTTCTTTAAACATCTTAAACATGCCCTACCTGAGGGAATACAACAAAGTAATACCGTTAAATTTAACCATGCCAGTTTGAGTTTCTTACCATTGGATGTATTAATTGCGCAGCAACCAAAATGTCATTTATTAATGGTAGATGAAGCCGCGGGGATCCCATTGCCTATGTTGAGAGTGCTATTAAAGCAGTATCATCGGCAAGTGTTTGTGTCGACCATACACGGTTATGAAGGAGCCGGGAGAGGCTTTAGTGGCAAGTTTGTTAATGAGTTAAAACAACTTCGTCCAGAAGGTAGCGAGTATCACATTAAGCAACCCATTCGTTGGCATGAACACGATCCTTTAGAGCAATTCACCTTTACTAGTTTACTGCTTAATGCCAGCTTACCCGCTGTGCATTACAGCCCTGAGACATCGCTGTCTTATCAAGTGCTAAGTGGCCAGGATTTACTCAATGATGAAAGCTTGCTTAACTCAGTGTTTTCATTGTTAGTAACAGCTCACTATCAAACTAAACCTAGTGATTTAAAGATGCTATTGGATAACGACCAAGTGACTCTGGTAATAATGAAACAGCAACAGCAGTTGTTAGGAATTGCCTGGTTATTGAAAGAGGGCAAAGTGGATAAGCAGTTGTCTTTTCAAGTAAAGCAATCATTGCGACGCGTTCGCGGCCATTTAATACCGCAATCGTTACTGGTCCATTGTGGCATAGAAGCAGCATTTAGCTATCAGTATTACCGGGTAGTACGAATAGCAATTCATCCAGAAATACAACAGCAAGGATTAGGCACACAATTATTGCGTTATTGCGGAGAATACGCCAAACAACAAGGCGGAGATTATATTGCTTCCAGTTTTGGCGCCAATGCTCAGTTAGTTAAATTTTGGCAAGCTAATGATTATGCTATAGCTCGCCTTGGTTTTAACAAAGATGCTGCCAGTGGCGAACATTCGGCCATGGTTCTACATCCACTTTCCACCCCTGCAGTTACGCTGCTAAAGACTATTACCAGCAGTTTTTATCAAGATTTTCCGTATTACTTATGCGACGAATATCAAAATTTAGCCTGCGAGCTGGTACTGCAAATTTTATCGATTAAGCCTTATTATCAACATTCAAATACCGCGGCTATCAATGCTGCCGATCAGCGATCGGTGAAAGACTTTGCTGCGGGTAATCGTGTGCTTTCAAGTTGTGCGCCCGCATTAGCTCGAGTGTTTTTCTCCGCCTGTAGTGACATAAAGGTGATTGAACTTGCTGAGCAGAAGGCGATAGCAATTTTTATCCGAAAAGTATTACAGAAACATAATTGGTTACAAATATGTGATGAATTAGCCATCACAGGGCAGAAAGAAGGTGTGGCACAATTAAGGCATTTTAGTAATATGTATTTATAAGTAGTAACAGTGGTGATTTGATGCAAGTAATTTCGGTACAAAATCTGGCTAAGCATTATAAAGATTTGAAAGCGGTAGACGACATTAGCTTCACGGTGAATAAAGGGCAGTGCTTTGGTCTGCTTGGACCTAATGGTGCCGGCAAAACCACAACCATAGAAATTATGGAAGGCATCATCGATGCCACATCTGGTAAAGTCGCTTACACTACCGAATCAAATAACGACGTTAGCCAATTAATCGGCATACAATTTCAAAGCACTGCCTTGCAAGACTTTCTCACGGTAAAAGAAACCTTAACGCTGTTTGCCGCGTTTTATGAAAACTCGGTTGATATTGACACCTTGGTAAAAACTTGCGATTTAACCGACTTTGTCGACCGTGATAATAGTTTACTCTCGGGAGGGCAAAAGCAACGATTATTACTGGCTTTGGCGTTAATAAATGATCCGGAAATATTGTTTTTAGATGAGCCAACCACAGGTCTAGATCCACAATCGAGACGTCGTTTCTGGCAATTAATTGAAAGCATTAAAGCCAAAAACAAAACCATTATTTTAACCACACATTATATGGACGAGGCCGAGCAACTTTGTGATGATATTGTGATCATGGACAAAGGCAAAGTAATCGCGCAAGGATCGCCCAAGCAATTGCTGAACCGTCATTTTAAACAAGTATTCATCTATTTGCCGATTGAAAATATTAGTTTAGCGCTGGCCAAGGAAAACAACTGGCAGGTACAAGACACTCATGTTGAAATAAAAACCACCAACGTTGAGCAAACGATGAAATCGTTAATCGAATTGGCCATTCCACTTACCGGATTACACATTAAATCGGCTAACTTAGACGATCTATTTTTAAAACTCACCGGTCATTCACTAGAAGGGGAGTCAGTTCATGTTTAAATTCTCCCGATTTTTTGCCGTCGTTAAAGCCAGAAACCTGGAATTCTTTCGTGATAAATCATCACTGGGCTGGAATATCTTTTTCCCGGTGTTGTTGTTGGTCATATTTTCTTTTGTGTTTTCTGGTGAAGGAAGGGCAGTTTACAAAGTAGGGGTGCTCAATAAGGCACAAACTCAGCATCCGTTTTTACGAACCAAATTCATCGATTTTGTTAATTATGTTGACCTGGACAAGGCGATGGTGAAATTGGATCAACATGAAATCGATTTAATTATTGATGGACCACAGCAGCAATATTGGGTCAATGAAGAGTCGCCAAAAAGCTATATGGTGGAGAAAATTTTTATCTATGAGGCCAATGGTTATCAACGGATGGTGACTACCGGTAAGCCCATTCGTTATCTAGACTGGGTGCTACCGGGAATTTTCGGGATGAATATGATGTTCAGTTGTTTGTTTGGCGTTGGTTATGTCATTGTTCGCTATCGGAAAAACTCAGTGTTAAAGCGCTTAAAAGCAACGCCATTATCGGCACTGGAATTTATTTCGGCACAATTGCTATCGCGTCTGTTTATCGTATTGTTTATGGTTTCTGTGGTCTATATCGGCTGTGATCTGTTCTTTGATTTCATCATGCTTGGCAGTTATCTGGACTTATTTATTATTGCCGTGGTAGGCGCGATGAGTTTGATCAGTTTGGGCTTATTGATCTCCACCCGCAGTAAAAGCCAGGAATTGGTAGGCGGCTTGTTAAATATGGCAACCTGGCCAATGATGTTACTGTCTGGGGTATGGTTTTCGTTAGAAGGCGCGCCGAAAATGGTGCAAACGGTTGCTGAAATCTTTCCGTTGACGCATTTAGTCAGTGCAGCGCGCAGCATCATCACCGAGGGGGCAACGCTAGCCGATGTGAGCTATCAATTAGTCGTGTTATTGCTTATGACTACCGTGTGCTTAGCTCTGAGTGCTAAATTATTTAGTTGGGATGGTGACCGTTAACTTATAATCTTCAGTATTAATTAGTTTTAATTGATCAACAGAACGTAATGAGTACTGATGTTTTTGCGAACTTGTTATATAACTTTTTTGAATGTGTCATTTGTGCCATTCGGAGCTATTCACTTACTTAGTAAATATGCACCGTCATCCCGCAATGTCGTTGTGCGGGAACTCATTTCGGATATAACGTGCCTTTAAACAATAGACCCACAGCACGCTCAAGGAGATCCCGCTCAAAAGCATAACGGGATGACGGCGTTTTTATCGGCTAAAGTGTAGGTCTGCAACTCATTCGAGACGGTAATAAACCGGTTTCGGGAATTGTAATATAGGGTCAGGAAATGCCCTGGAATGTATGAATTCTGCTTTTAAGCAGGCATTTGATAAAAAACCGCATCGACTTCGCCGGCAGGCGTTTGTTCCTGCTCGGTTTTGATATACTTCATGCCGATTTTCTTCATGATATTTATTGAGCCTAAATTATCAATGTCGGCAACGGCACTATAAAACTTGGCACCAGTTTGCCTGGCTAAGGCCTGTTGAATTTGCTGTGCTGCTTCGCTGGCAAAACCTTTACCCCAAGCTTCTTGCTTAAATCTCCAGCCTAATTCAATGTCATCCCAACGTGGGGTGTCGCTGAAAAAATCCATCGGCCTAACCAATACCCAACCAATATATTGCTTTGTCTCGTTGATAGTCACTTTCCACAACCCCCAACCTTTCTCTGCGTTACGATAAGCTCGCAACCGTGGTAAAAAACGTTGCTCAATATCTTGCCAGGTGCTGGGTTTGCCACCATTGATAAAGCGCATCACTTCGGAGTCTTGGTCAAGATCAAACAATAATTGCGCATCACTTTCATCCATTAAAGCAAAACTTAAACGTGCTGAGTTCGCCACTGTGATCATGTAATTTATCCTGTAATTATATGTTTAGAGGTTGCATTATTTTCAACTTCAGAAAAAATGCAACCAGCAACCAGCAACCAGCAACCAGCAACGGGCAACGGGCTTATAGTTCCTCGTTCCCAGTTCCCAGTTCCTAGTTCCTAGTTCCTTAGTCCTTACTTTTTTCTCGATACGCTTCGCCTTCAACCATCCATTGTGGTGCTGGCATGCCCTTTAAATAATGATCAAAATACTGTTTCATTTTAATGGTGTAATCTACCTTGTTTGGGTATTTTTTCAGGTGGTGTGGTTCGCCTTCGTATTGCAATAAAATGACATTTTTTTGCAGGCGGCGCATTGCCATATACATTTCTATCCCTTGCTGCCAAGGTACGGCGTCATCGATATCGCCAAATTGCATCAATAATGGCGTAGTGATGCGGTCGGAAAAAAACACTGGCGAGTTTTCAATATACAAATCACGACGCTCAAAAAGTGATGCACCAATACGACTTTGGCCTTGCTCATACTGGAATTGTCTGGCTAGACCGGTGCCTAAACGAATGCCAGAATAAGCACTGGTCATATTCGATACGGGTGCACCAGACACCGCGGCGGCAAACATGTCGGTTTCGGTAATAGAATGCAAGGTTTGGTAACCACTCCAGCTGTGGCCATGTAAGCCGATGGCAGTTGGATCGGCAACGCCCATATCAATAATCTTTTGCAAACCCGGCAAAATTGACTTGTTGGTAGAATGCCCAGGAGTGCCAACTTCAAAATGCACATCCGGCAAGAAAATGGCGTAACCGTTAGAGGTATAAAATGGGAAGTTAGGGCGATGGTTTACCTTCATCGCATTAAATTCATACATACGTTGTGAGAACCGGCGATAGTAATACACCACAACCGGGTATTTCATCCCCTCAACGTAATTTGCCGGCTTAATTAATACCCCGTGATGCTTTTCACCCATGTTTGAATTCCATTCAACCAGCTCGGGCTCACCCCAGAAAAATTCTTCTTTTTGCGGGTTTACATCGGTCAGTTTTTTGCCATTGCCAGGGTTTAAATCCGAGACCCATAAATCTGGATATTCATTAAAGTCTTCACGAGTGAATAATAGTGTGTCAGCATTTTTTGCTTTCGCAATAAATTTAAATTTCTTGTTTTCTTCAATTAATTTTACTGCTGTGGCGTTTTTTCCTTTGGCTAAATCCAGTTGATAAAAGCCGAAATTTTTGTGCTCATCGTTATAACTGGTAAGGAGCAGTTTTTCATCTTCATCGAAGTAGTCTTGCTCTTTATTCAAAGTATTGATGCGGAACTTTAATGAATTTGGACGGCCCACAGTACAAGTTAAACACTGACCATCTTTACCATCGGTTTGCAGTAACCAAATATCGAATTTATCGTATACCAATACGCCTTCATCGTCTTTTAACCAGCCGGCAATGCCGTACCCCGGTATTTTTGATGGATAATCATGATCTTCGTCGGCAAAACTTACCGGTAAACCTTTACTGATACTAAGCTTTTTGTTCTTGTTACGATCGTATACCCATATTTGTTGGTCTTGATAAAACGCAGCATATCGGCCCGACTCGCTTAATTTTACCGGGGTGTAACTGCTAAGTTTTTCCGCAACTAATGACTTCTCACCGTCGTCTAAGTCGATAATATAAATATCGCTAAAAAATCCTTCCCAGGTTCTAAGCTTTCGGTACTTTAGATCGGATGAAGCAATTACGGCATGCTCATTATTGGTCGCTTTTACTTTGATGACTTTCTTGTCGGCAAGTGGTACCAGCTTGTTATCATCGATATGGTAAACCGCGGTAAAGAAGGCTTTTTTATCTTTGCCTAACTGGTATTTTTCATTGGTTTTGATCAGTGCATCGTCACCGTGCCAAATTTGCAAGTTCCGACCTGCTCTTAGCTTATCAATGTTGTACAAATCGTCTGCGGTTTCTGGTTTAGAGTCTACTTCTTCAATTTTAGCAACCACAGGTTTAAAGCCAAAAAATAAACGCTCATCATCGCTTGAGAAACTGAGTTTGTTTACTTGCGGTACGTACCAGTTAGCCGCGTGTTTTTTTGAGACTTTAACGGTTTCAATTTTATTGTTTTTGCTTTGCCAAATTTTCACCTGATGCTGACGTTCATCGGCTTCAATGCTGAAATCGCCTTGCATAAAGCCAATTTTGTCGCCAGCATGGTTCCAGCTTAACTGCTCAAAACTTGCTAAGGCATAATTAACGATAATCTTGGCCTTATCGGTTGTCACGTTGATGGCGTGCAAACTATTGCTGTTACCATCCATCGTCGATACGCTGTAGACAAGAGTTGGCGTTTCTGGTGAAAATGAGAAATCATCCACGTTGTCAATAATTTGCTTTTCGCCTGTTTGTAAATTAACTAAGGTTAATTGTTGCTCGATACGCTTGCTATTAAATAGTTTGATCTGCTCTTCGCTGTCAGCAGTGGTATTCTCTTCGGTTTCTTCGGCTTTTTCGTTTGCGGCTTTGTCAGCTTGATCGGCTGTATCGCTGCTATCCTTTTTCTCTTCAGGATTTTTAGTGAGGTAGGCCAAAAAGGCAAAATTATCACTAAGCGCAAATTCTTCAATATTGGTATAGGTTACCCGTTTGCCACTGGCTAACTCAATCACTTCAACATTATTTTTAAGCTTTTTCTTCGCCTTTTTATCGGCCTGCTCTGTCGTTAATAATGATGGGGTGATGGTAACTGCGGCAAAGCGGCCATCAGCAGAAATAACGCCACTACTGCCAAGAGCAACCTGATAAGAATTGCCATTGCTAGTGTGAGTAATATGAAAGCTATTATCACCTCGGTCAGGTTGCGCACTGTAGGCTAACCATTTGCCGTTTTCACTTAATTGTGGTTTGACAATTTGCTTGAATTTCATGATATCTGTCACCGCAAGTGGGCGTTGTTCAGCAATAGTTGAAACAGATAAACCTAAGGTTAATGAAATGGCAAACGTGGCTTTACTGACGGTTCTAAAAAATGGAATTCTCATGATTTTTTGCTGTTACCAAGTTATAATTTGATATTGCCCATTAGTATGACTTTGTTATGATACTTAACGCAATAGTAAGTTAGTTCAGCGGTCTGATTTTATCGATAAACAGCGGTGAAATCGTAATACTATATTTTGATAATAAATCAAGGTAAGAATGCATGTTTCATCGTAAGCAATTAATTGGTAACTGGCATCGTAGTGAACACTTTGAGAATGAAAATTTCAGTGAATATGCACAACTGTTTGCCGATGGTACCTTTAAGTTTAGCTTTTACACCTACAACCTGGATGGCAGCTTAATTGAAGAAATTAGTGAGCTGGGAGACTGGGGGCTGGTGGGTGATATACACTTTACTATCACCAAAGAAGAAGTCGAAAGTCAGCAAGTATTTGCCGCCGACATGGAAGACGAAGATAATTATCAGGCCTATAAAATCATCAGATTAGACGCCAATGAGTTCAGTTATCAGCATCTGCGAAGCGGTGAATCCTTTACCCTGTCTAAGGTTGTGCCGAGCGCTAACCAAAATTAAAAAAAGCTGCTAAACTATTTATAAATAGCATTTTTTTTATTTTGTTTGCTATTTTTATTATTGATATTAATGGCTAATCACTTAGGAAAAACGATGCAAAACACCAGCAAAACGGCAAGCATAGCTAGAGATATGGCTAAATTTCCAACCGATTCTAATGGCAATATGTTGTGGCATATGGCGTTAGAAGGCGATGATTTAAATCGGCCACGAGAAATACAGTTTTCGGTAATTTTTAGCAGCCAGGAGTTGGCGCTGCAATTTGGCGAAGTATTACTGGCGAATAATCAAAAATTGTCATTTTGCCCTTATTTAGAAAACCCGGAACACCCATGGGAAATTACCGCCTATCCGGAAATGCCAGCCAGTTATGACAACATCATTGGCTATCAAATGTTGTTGGAAAACCAAGCCCGTAAATTTGATGGCATCTATGATGGCTGGTACTGCCCACCGCAAAGCCATTAGTCGTTTAATTATTGCCTAGTCCCTCCCATATTGAATTGGCTATTGACATAAGTTAATAGTCGCTACAGGTTAAAAAATCATGTCAGCAGTCGATTTTTCCAAACTGAATAAACTTACCGCCAAATCTTTTAATGAGCAAAAAGCCTTGATTAAAAAAGTGATGCAGGGGCGGGTGATAAAGTGTCCAACCTGTCAGCAAACTTTAATGTTAGTTCTGCCGGAAGAAAATAAAAAAGCAGGCGTGTTTTGCCCGAAAGGCTGCACCGATATAGAATTGGATATGAATTAGTTTTCATAACACCAAGTATACTGTCACTATGAATTATCTGGCCCATCTTTTTTTAGCGCAACCTAACAATCTGTCTTTAACCGGAAATTTAATGGGTGATTTCACTAAAGGTTTAAACTTGAAAGCGATTCCCAAGCCAATTATGCGCGGTATAGAAAACCATAGGTTTGTCGATAAATTTACCGATAATCACCCTGATGTAAGGGCGTTAAAACCTTTATTATCAGATCAACGCAGACGCTTTGCCGCAATAATCTCCGATGTCGTATTTGATCATTTTTTGGTAAATCACTGGCAACAATTCAGTGAACAATCTTTTGCTCAATTCTCGCAATACAGTTATCGTCAACTAGAACTTAGTGTGGATTTAATGCCAGAGGAAATGCGCGATATGGTGGCGCGGATGATTTCTCAAGACTGGCTTAGTTCTTATGCTGATATTGTAAATACCGGTCGAGCCATAGACTCAATTTCTAATCGCATTCGCTTTGACAATCATTTGGCTGGAGCAATTGCTGAAGTAGAACAACATTATCGGCAATATGAGCAGGTATTCTTAACATTCTTTCCGCAGCTGGTTTTGCAGGTCAAAAAGCAGAATATCGAATTGTGATAACAATCGTGGCGTTTTTTTTATATACTCGACGCCACTGTATCTATTAAAACAATAATTTTTATGAAACCATTCATTCAAAAACTCGCTTATGTTTATGCCTTTTGTTTAACGGCGCTTTTTATTGGGATTATGATCGATACCGATCCGGCGATAACTGCCATTGATCAATTTATTGCCGAACAAGTGTCTGCAAAAACCATCGATAAGCAAACTGATAACTGGAAACAAAGTTTACCTAAGCCACCACAAGTCGCTTTTGCAGAAGACAAAAGCTATCACTGGCAGCTTGTCACCAATAAAGGCCCAATTACTATTGAACTGTTGCATCAATACGCGCCGATGCATGTCTCCAGTACCATTTATTTAACCCAATTGGGTTTTTATGATGACTTATTATTTCATCGCGTGATCCCTGGGTTTATGGCACAAGGTGGCGATCCAACAGGAACCGGTAGAGGAAGCCCAGGTTATCGTTATGAAGGTGAGTTTCATCCAGATGCGAGCCATAACAAACCGGGTATGCTGTCTATGGCAAATTCTGGCCCGAATACGGATGGCTCACAATTTTTTATCACCTTCAAGCAAACTCCGTTCTTAGATGGTAAACATACCGTGTTTGGCGAGGTGACTGAAGGGTTAGACACCTTAGATGAACTGGAGTTGTTTGGCAGCCGAGGTGGTAAAACCCAAGAAGAGTTAAAGATTCTAACGGCATCTATTGTGGTTAAGTAAGTTAACCATTAATTATCAGTCGCCTTTTTATTGAGTGTTAATCGCCTACCTCTACATAAAGCTGGCGATATCAGCAAATTTTTTCTTAACTTGCGCATGATGTGGAATGGTCGCATCATCTGCCGGGTGCCCTACAACTAACAACATATAGGCTCTGTCGTTATCACCGCGTTGACAAATTTTATTTAAAAATGACATCGGCTTAGGGGTGTGAGTTAACGTCGCCAAGCCTGAACTATGCAGCGCGTTGATTAAAAAACCGGTGGCAATGCCGACAGACTCATGCACATAGTAATTGGTATTTCTATCGTCAACATCTAGGCCGCCACGTTTTTGGCTAAAAATGGCAATTAACCAGGGCGCCGTTTCTAAATATGGCTTACTCGCATCTGTGCCTAATGGTTTTAACGCATCTAGCCACTCTTCACCGGCTCTGCCATCATAAAAACCTTGCTCGTGTAATTCTGCTTGTTCTCTAATTTGTTTTTTTATATCGGCTGAGCTTATGGCGACAAAATACCAGGGTTGATGATTGGCACCGCTTGGCGCACTAGCGGCGGCTTTGATGCAGTTTTCAATAATCGCTTTATCAACATCTTTATTGCTGAACTTTCGAATTGAATGACGACGTTTGATATCGGCAACAAACTGCTCTGAACGCCTTAACATCTCTTCGCTGGGGTATTCAATATAGTCGGTTAATGGAGAGCAATCATGGTTTTGCATAGCAATGTCCCTAAATATTAATAGTGTTTATATTAAGTCGAATAAGTCTTAGCATAACGATGCTTTTGGTTATCAATCAAGTAAAAAATTTGTTAAAATCACCTTCTTTATTATCTCAAATATATTTTCTATGACTGACCAACAATCTGCCGCTAACAAGTGGAAAACTCCCTTTGTATTTTTAGTGCTCTCCAGTGTGGTGATGACCTTAAGTTTTTCGGGTTGGATGGCATTGTTGAATAATTTCACCATCGAAGCGGCAAATTTTAGCGGTAGCGAAATTGGCATGTTGCAATCTCTTCGTGAGATCCCTGGCTTTTTAGCATTTACCGCGATTTTTCTGTTACTGGTCATTAAAGAGCAAAATTTTGCCTTAGTCTCTTTGTGTCTGCTTTCCATCGGTGTTGCTATCACCGGCTTGTTTCCAACTGAATATGGGCTCTATGCGACTACCGTTTTAATGAGTATTGGCTTTCACTATTTTGAAACTGTAAATCAGTCATTAAGTCTACAGTGGTTTTCGAAAGCAGAAGCGCCGCAAAAACTAGGTAAGTTAATATCGGTGAAATCGATGGCTGCACTTGTGGTTTATGGTTTTATTTGGCTGGCGTTTAGCTATTTTAGTATGGAATTCGTTAGCGCTTATATGATTTTGGGCGGCTTGGCGTTAGCCATTACCTTGTGGCTTTGGTTGTTTATGCCCAAGTTTCCTGAAAAAGTCGTTCAGCATAAAAAAATCATTCTGCGCAAACGCTATTCACTGTATTACCTGTTAACGTTTTTAAGCGGCGCCAGAAGACAAATTTTCGTGGTATTTGCCGGCTTTATGATGGTAGAAAAATTTGGTTACTCAGTCGCTGATATTTCCATGCTCTATATGCTCAACCATCTGCTAAACATTTTCTTGGCGCCCAAAATTGGTGCCTGGATTGGTGTTATCGGCGAACGAAAAGCATTAACCTTTGAGTACATAGGCTTGATATTGGTATTTAGTGGCTACGCTTTGGTTGAAAATGCTTATATTGGTGCCGGCTTGTATATTATCGACCACATCTTTTTTGCCATGGCCATTGCCGTTAAGACCTATTTCCAAAAAATTGCCGATCCAGCCGATATTGCCTCAAATGCAGCGGTAAGCTTTAGCATTAACCACATTGCTGCCGTAGTCATTCCTGCTACCTTTGGCTTAGTGTGGTTATACAATCCGTCATTAGTATTTTTTGCTGGCGCCGGATTAGCGGCATGTTCATTAATTGCCAGCCAGTGGGTGAACACTCAGCCTGAGCAAAAGGCAGCTTCAGCGGTTTAGTACCAATTTGATCATTTTGAATGATTATCTGTTAGATATGTACGCTTTTAAGTAATTTAACGGCGTACATTGATACCAACGATAAAAAGCCCGGTTAAAGGAACTTTGTTCATTAAAACCTAACTCCGTTGAAATTCGCCCAAAAGACATTTTCCCCAGGTATAGCTTTAATCGCCTTTGCCTTTCCAAATCTAGCAAATCGGAAAAATAAACCTGATCAGCTTTTAGCTTACGTTGTAAAGTTCGTGTTGAAATGTGAAAGCTGGCTGCGGTGTTGTTAACATCACATTGTTGTAAATCAGTTTTCGCCATTAAAAATTGATTTATTTTTTCGAAAAATTTTTCTTGTTGATGTAAGTGTTCTAATTGTTGTTCTGACTCTTGTTTTAACATTCGATGAATAAGTCGGTTTTCGGTTCGAAACGGCAGCGTTAAATAATTTAAAGGGAATTGTATTCTGTCTGTTTTCGCATTGCCTGCTACCGGGCATTGAAACCAGGTGGCTAAAACCTCTTCTTGCTTAGCTGTCCATGGGTGGCTAAAACAAACTTTTATCGGCGCTAACTGCGCAGCCATTAATTGTCTAATGACAGCAACCCATGCAGTCATGTTACGCAATACAACTTGCTCATTACAGCTATGATTTGGGGTCCAGATAATTTCTGCAAATTGGTGGTTTTTACGAAATTTTGCTTCGCCTATATCCGCAACCAGAGTGTCGTAGTGAATTAAGGCTTCGATAGCCGTCGTTAAATTTTCACCCGACTCAACTAAGTAATCTAGTACCTAAACACAGTGAAGATGATCGATTGACTTCACTTAAGAGCAGGTAATTTTTCGGGAGGTATTAACAGTGAAATGCTTCGTGCTGTTCTGGGTATCTTTTGTATAAG
>MABC01000061.1 GCA_002162925.1 Thalassotalea sp. 42_200_T64
TCGCCGTTTCGAATTTTTTTACGCTTTTGAACTACAACTTCATTATTTACTAAAACATTACCTTCACTGATCATGGTTTTAGCTTCGCCGCCACCGCCAACCATATTGGCTATTTTCAGTAATTTACAAAGTTCTATAGGTTCAACACAAATGTCGATAATTGAGTGTTCAGACATGAAATACACCGAATGATTTTAAATAATAATATTGCTAAATTCTAACATATATAAGGATACTTTATAATACTGAGCTTGCAGGAGACGTATCAATTCTGATTGTTCCTCAACTTGACTGGCTTCTGCGCCACCAAAGCGGTCATAGAGGCTTTAATCAAAGCGACAGATCTTCCGACATTAGCAATGGCCATTTTTTAGTACCAATAAGAGACTCACAAGTTATTCAACTTGAATTCAGCCACTTTGGTCTCGTTTGTACTACGACTATGTTGACCTTAATCATGTGGACGTAATATTAATAGGTGTTATTAGAGCGCAGAAGTTAAGCATTCTGCTAAATATAAAATAAAGGTAAATTATGAAGGATATTTCTATTCCAATTATTCTGCTGTTTTCTCTTCTAGCTTTCAGTAGCAAAAGTTATAGCCAAGATGGCATTCCCATCCCAGATGGTCCCTATCTCGGTCAAACGCCACCCGGCACAACACCTGAGGTTTTTGCGCCCGGTATTGTTAATACGGAGGAGTTTATTGAAGTTGAGGGCATGTTCGGGGCGGATATGAAGACCTTTTATTTCATCAGGGGTGATATAGAAAAAGATATTTCCTTGAATGTCATTGAATATAAAGATAATCAATGGCAGGAGTCTGTTGTCAAACAGGGAGTGAGCGAGCCATCCATCTCTCCCGATGGCAAGACCATCTATTTGAAAAATAAATTTATAGAACGCACCAGCGACGGTTGGTCGGAGCTAACAAACCACGGTGCACCTTTCGAAGATATCGCCATCATGAGGCTTTCGGCGTCTTCCAACGGCACTTATTATTTTGATACCTATACCCCAAAATTGGATACCCCTATTCGCTATTCACGTTTGATAAACGGCAAATATGAACAACCGAAGTCACTGGGCCCGCAGTTTGGCATCGGCAGATATAATGCCCACCCCTTCATTGCACCTGATGAAAGCTATATTATCTTTGATAGCGTAAGAGAAGGTGGATATGGCTCATCTGACCTTTACATTAGCTTTCGAGCGGAGGACGGCGCATGGGGCTCTGCCATCAACATGGGCGACGAGATAAATACCGCCTTCTCAGAGAAATATCCGGATGTGTCGCCTGACGGAAAATTTCTCTTCTTTGATCGACGGACAAAACGCGGAAACGAAGAGGTAAATATCTACTGGGTGGATGCTCAGATTATTGAAACGCTCCGGCCCAAATAGCAAACCATATAACAAGCTACTCCAGCGGAGCAAGACTCGCTACGCTCCCATTGCCCGCTGAGTAGGACGTTATCGATACAAAATCTAATCCGAAACGTCATTTCGACATCAACTCCTAATGTCCGCAATGTTAAGGGTTGTTAGATACCAGCCAACAACCCTTAACATTACAGACATTATATAAAGTTTTTTGATAGGTTGATTAGTCGCTTACAATACTACCTAGATCAAGAAGAGATTATTATTGACGGAGTATTAGGGCACGATTTTTTACATCACTTTAGTTGGACGTTTGATAAACAACAAAATCAAATTAGTATCAGTACCGCACCTTATGAAGAAACGGGCTGAAGAAACAACCCTCCCTTTTAATACTTTCTTAAGTAAACTTAAAGTTGAAAGTGAAACAGATTTTGGTCAAGGTCAAATCACTAAACAAGAATTAATAATAGACACGGGTAGTCGATATTACCTAAAAGTAGATGCGGCTTATATTTACAATGAAAATATAGAGCTACCATCGCCACAGATCACCGCAGCCGATTTTGGCTTAAGCGGGAGACAATTCGTCCACGAGTGACAGTTCCTATAATTCGCCTGGGTGACTTAGCGTTGACCAATGTGAAAACTAATGTGATTGGTAATATCGATGGTGACGGAGATGATTGGTGGATTGTTGGTAGTGCTCTGTTAAATCAATTCAAAACCGTGATTGATTATTACTCATCGAAAATTCATCTTATTCCTTATGAAGATTCAGCTTATAAAAGTTCATATAACCTGCTCGGCCTTGAGCTGAGACCATTACAAAATGGTCAATTTATTGTTAGGTATGTTTTTCCTCAGATGGCAAGTCAGGCATTCGATATAAAAAATGGTGACTTTATCAGCAAAATTGATGGTCAACCCACTAAACAAATTAGTCTTGAAAACTGGCTATCCATTAGTGAACAGGCTGGAAGCTATTTGATTTGCCGAGTCAGGCAGCAAGAGAAATGTTTTACGATTGTATCGAAAGAAATAGCAGGTTACTCGGATAATTAATATTTTTTAGCCACGTAATACTCTATTTTATATATCTCTATAGATTCTAATGTCAGCTATCCTTGAAGAAAGTGAACATGAATGTTAGAGGCGGGGAGAAATCGAGAGATGAAAAGTATTTTATTGGCCGCACTTCTTGTCTATGTTATTAGTTGTATTTTGCTCTATTTCGGTCAAAGAACCTTATTATACTTCCCACAACCAAGCGACAAGTTCGTTGACGCAACTAAAGTGAGCTTTACCAATAATGGTATTGAACTAAGAGGCTGGATAGTTAACCCAAAACAAGATGAGGCGCTTCTTTACTACGGTGGTAATGCCGAAGCCATCGAGCAAAACATCTCGTTTTTCCAAAATATACTACCTAATTATAGCGTTTACCTGATCCCATACCGGGGTTATGGTGAAAGTATGGGAAAACCAACGGAGAACGGTTTGTATAGCGATGCTTTACATATATATGATCAACTCGTTACGCAGCATACAAAAATTTCTCTTTTGGGGCGCAGTCTCGGCTCAGGCATCGCAACTTATGTTGCGGCAAGACGCAACATTGAAAACCTTATCCTGGTTACTCCCTATGACAGCATTGAAAACGTCGCTAAAGGAGTCTACTGGATGTTCCCGCTCCCTTTGTTATTAAAAGATAAATACAATTCGCTCGGCCAGGTAGCACAAATTAAAACATTGCCACTCATTTTAATGGCCGAATATGATCAGGTGATCCCCAGAAAACATAGTGAGAATTTAATATCCGCTTTTGGAAAACAACAACAATCGGTGATCATAAAAAGGGCTGGACACAACGATATTTCCGATCACCCCGAATATGCAAACGCGATTCATCAATACTTGCAATCCAAATAACCCTAATTACTGCTTTTATCGTTATCTGGCGCTGTTTTTAAACGAATTAATTGTTATATCTTACTCGATATATCACATTGGCGTAATCATCAGAAATTAACAGGCTGCCATCGGGCATCTCTAAAATGGCTGCTGGTCGTCCAAAAATTTCCTCATCTTTCATAAAACCAGTAATAAACGGGGTATATTTAACAATTTTATTATTTTCAATTGTTGCTACGGCGACTTTGTAACCCGATTTTTTACTGCGATTCCATGAGCCATGTTCGGTAACAAACAATTGATGTTTATATTGTTTTGGGAACTGCTTTCCTTTATAAAAGTGAATTCCTAGTGGCGCAACATGGGCGCCAAGTAGCAGTTCAGGAAAGGTGTATTCCTTAGGATCCTTTCCTTTAGAATACTCAGGGTCGGCAATATTGCCAGCATGAAAAAAAGGGTAACCAAAATGCTGACCTAATTTACTGACTTTGTTGATTTCATCTGGTGGAATGTCATCCCCCATCAAATCTCGACCATTTTCACTAAACCAAAGCTCACCCGTGACTGGATGAAAGTCAAATCCTAGTGAATTTCGTACCCCTTGAGCAAGTTCAGTTAACTCTTTGGTTTTAAGATTTAACGATAAAATTCGACTATGTTTTGCTGTTGGCGCAGTACAAATATTACAAGGTGCACCAACGGGAATAACCAAATCGCCATTTGCTGCAAAACGAATGAATTTCCAGCCATGATGAACATCATCAGGCAAATCAGAAAATACGATGGTTGACTTAGGATCACTTAAAGTATTATCAATATTGTCGAATTTATAAATATTGCCGATATCAGCCACATATAATGCGCCATCTTTAAAAGCTAATCCCGATGGTTGGGTAAGGTTGTTGGCAATTAGCCACCTTTTGTCTGAAATTCCATCGTTATCGCTATCTTGCAGTGCGTATACATTACCTGCACGACGAGAGCCAACATATACAATCCCATTAGGAGATAACGCCATTTGCCGGGCATTTTTCACACCTTTTGCAAAAAACTCAATGGTGAATCCTGCTGAAGTGGCAAGTGAATCCAGATCGATAGCGGCGACATGAAGCGATAAAAAAGCCATTGTCAGGATAAGTTTTTTCATTTTTGTCTACCTTTTTATATAGATATCTTTAAAAAATTATTATTCGTACTCTAACGGGTCTACCAGATCGTTTTCACGAAACGCTTCTAATCTCTCCTGGCAGGCACCACATTTTCCGCAGGCTTTTTCTCTGCCGTTATAGCAGGTCCATGATTTCGAATAATCTAGATCCATAGAGATGCCATCGGTTAAAATATCTATTTTAGTGTCGGTTAAATACGGGCTATAAATTTCCACTGGTTGATAGTTTGCTATTTGACAAACATCGTTCATTTTCATCACAAATTCTGGACGACAATCCGGGTAAATGGCGTGATCGCCAGAATGTGCGCCATAATACACCTGGCTGGCTTCCCTTGATACCGCATAACCCACTGCCAGAGAAAGTAAGATCATGTTGCGGTTTGGTACCACAGTTGATTTCATGCTTTCTTCTTCGTAGTGTCCCTCTGGGATGTCAATATCATCGGTTAATGACGAGCCACCAAGCAATTGATTAATCGCACTAATGTCGATAACTTTGTGAGGAATATTTAACTCTTTACAAACATTGGCGGCATAGTCAATTTCTTTTACGTGCTTTTGTCCGTAATCGAACGTTAGCGCGTACACTTGTTTGCCATCTTTTATTGCGCGGTTCAGCACCGTAAACGAATCCATACCGCCGGAATAAATAACAACAACGGTGTTATTGTCGGTGTTTGTCGCGCTTTCAGCCATATTTTCAGCCATCAACTAGCTCTCTTAAGGTATACTTATCATTAATAACAATTTTACTCGAAGTTGAGTCAATCCCAAAGAATATTTATGATGAGTCACTATAAAATTAATGAATTATTTGAAACCATCCAGGGTGAAGGTTCATTTACTGGTCAACCTTCAATATTTTTACGCTTGCAGGGTTGCCCGGTAGGGTGCAGTTGGTGTGATACCAAACACACTTGGGAAATTAACTTAGACAGTGAAGTAAGCAGTGAAGTGGTGTTGCACAAAACTGCAGAAACCGATGAATGGGTCGACCTAGATCCGCAAGCAATGTTGCGCATTTTTCAAAGCAAAGGCTTCAAAGCTAAGCATGTAGTCATTACCGGTGGTGAGCCTTGCATGGTTGATTTAACGCCCATTTGTGAACTGTTTGAACAGCATGGTTATTCATGCCAGGTTGAAACCTCAGGAACGTTTGAAATATTGGTTTCGGACAACTGTTGGGTAACGGTTTCACCAAAAGTGAATATGCGCGGCGGTTACGACATTTTATCTTCGGCAATGCAGCGGGCGAATGAAATTAAACATCCGGTCGCCACTGAACAGCATGTTGATGATTTAAAATTACTTTTAGCCAAACATGAGATCAGTGAAACACCTGTGTATTTACAACCAATAAGCCAAAAAGAAAGGGCGACCAAGCTAGCCATCGATACTTGTATTGCGAATAATTGGCGTTTATCTATACAAGTGCATAAATACATTGGTATTGAATAAGCTGAAAAGGTACTATAAGGGTCTGTTTGAACAAAATTTGTACCGCAAAGTTCAACAGACCCTAGCGTAACTTCTTACTTTCATCATATAACCAGTATTTACTATTCATGTTTTATAAAGTACATTCAGATAATTAAAACTGATCAGGTGAACTACCCAGCGACTAAAGATCACCGGGCTTCAAAAGCAACATAAGTTGCTTAATGTTTTTTCGCAGATCCCGACCTAAACTGAACTTGGTTATCATCCAGACTTCCGTTTTAGTGAGGAATTTCTGCTGCGCTTTGGGCTTAACCCGCACGACTATCCCAGCCGCACAACTAGACTACTAAGTATTTATACAGTAGTCAAGCAATTCATCCCCGCGACTTCGCTTCGCTCTGATCACGGGGTTTTCTTCCAATTATTCGATAAATCTATATGCAAGATAAAGATAGAGACAATAGTCCCCAGGTTTTGACTCGCCTCTCAGGCCATGTTCTATGGTTGACCCTAAATAGGGCGGAGCAAAGAAATCCGTTATCCAGTTTAATGCTACAAGCATTATATGATGCGATAAAACAAGCAAATGGTAATGATAATGTTAGAGTTATCGTTATTACCGGTTCAGGTAAAGTGTTTTCTGCTGGCCATGATCTAAAAGAAATGTCTGGAAAAACACCTGGTTGCGAGCAAGATAATGAAAAGCGGGTAAGCCGTATTCTCGATGATTGTGCCCGAACCATGATGGCCTTGATTCAATCTCCAAAACCTGTCATTGCTTGCGTACAAGGTACGGCATGTGCAGCAGGTTGTCAGTTGGTATCTATGTGCGATTTGGCGATAGCAACGGAACAGGCTAAATTTTCAGCCCCAGGGGTAAATATAGGCACCTTTTGTACGACACCATTAGTGGGCATCGGCAGAAATATGCATCGTAAACATGCTATGGAATTGGCGTTAACCGGCGACTTATTTACGGCCGATGATGCCATGCGGTTCGGTTTAATCAATAAATCGGTAAAGTCAGAACTACTTATTGAAGAAACGGAAATTCTGGCTCAAAAAATTGCCAGTAAATCGGCGGTTGGTATCAGCTCAGGTAAACAAGTGTATTATCAACAGATTGAACAATCCATTGAACAGGCTTTTATTAACGCTAATCAAGCTATGCTAAAAGCGATGATTTCAGCAGAATGTGACGAGGGGATCTCTGCATTTTTTGAAAAACGTGACCCTAGGTGGCAAGGATTGTAATGTTCGAAAGTGATTTCAATTTGGTGGATATTTTTAAACAAACTAAACACATAGCCTTAATTGGTGCGAGTAATAAAGAAGACAGAGCCAGTTATCGGGTGATGCGCTTTTTATTAAACAGTGGTTATCAAGTATATCCGGTAAACCCAGTGTTAGTAGATGAAAAAATACTCGGGCAACCGGTTTATGCCGATATTAAAAGTATTCCTGTGCAAGTTGATATGGTGGATGTTTTTCGTCAGTCAATTTACTTATATGACATTATTGAACAGGCTGTCTCTAGCCGAGTAAAAATAGTTTGGACGCAATTAGGCGTAACAGATGAAAAAGCTGAAATGTTGGCTAAGCATAACCAAATACAAATGGTTGTCGATAAATGCCCTGCAATAGAGCTCCCTCGATTAAAAGCGCTTGGCTTTATTCCTTAATACTCAATATTGCGTTTAAACGGTGGTAAAGCGTCTAATAATTCTTTGCCATAACGTTTTGACACTAAGCGTCGGTCCAAAATACTGATCATCCCGGTATCTTTTTCGTTTCTTAATAACCGACCACAAGACTGGATCAGCTTTTTCGAGGCATCAGGAACGCTTAGCGACATAAACGGATTTCCACCTTTAAGTTTGATGTATTCGGCTTGTGCTTGATCAACTGGTGATGTAGGTACTGAAAACGGTAGTTTGGTGATGATCAGATTGGTTAAGTATTTTCCAGGCAAATCTAATCCTTCAGAAAAACTCTGACTGCCAAAGACAATGCTGGTTTTGCCCTCATCACATAAGGCTTTATGGCTTTCAATGATTTGCTGGCGCGAGGTTTCGCCTTGCACCTGAATTTTCAGTTTTTTCTTGTCGCGTAACGCCTCTGCCACTTTTTCCATTTGCCAATAGGATGAGAACAACACCAGGTTTGCTTGTTTATCTTTGAGCATGCCAGGCATTTTTTCAATTAACTCATCGGTAAACTTATCGCTGACATTCGGTTCAAATTTCATCTTCGGTATGGTTAATACCGCATTCTCCTGGTAATTAAACGGTGAATCCAATTTTTTGTATTGAGTGCCATCATTTTTGCCTAAACCGGCTTGTCTTCGAAAATGATCAAAGGAGTTTAACGCACATACCGTGGCTGAACATAACACTGCAGCTTCGCATTTGCTCCATAAGTTATCTTCTAACATGAAGCCAACTTCAATCGGCGAAGCACTGATTAAATAGTCATCGCGCTTACCGGAGGTTTTTTCTATCCAGCGGGCAAGTGGCGCACCTTTTTCAGAGTCGGTTTTGGCATACATAGACCAAATTTTTTCCAGGTTTTCCAAGCGTTGAATTTCAAAACCGGATTCCGCTAACAGCGGCTCTGCTAAATACATTTGCACCGAACCGTCTTTCACTTCTTCCATCAATAAGTTATACAGTTTGGTTATCTCCGAAAGTGCTTTTTTACTGGCTCCGGCGATATCATCGGCCAGGTTTTTCAAATTTTTCGGGATAATGCCGTTTTCAAAGCGATACTGCTTCTCCTGGCTAAAATAGACTTGCTGATTTGCATCCAAAAACGAATTCACTTTTTGTAAATCAGCGATGATTTCCTGAGTTAAATCCGCAAGTTTCAGCGATGGAGAAATCGCCCGTTGGCTTTTACTCAGGTTGCTAATTTTATCGCTGGTAACGGCTATTTTTCCGAGCCAGTCTATGGCACCTTTAACCGTTGCCATGGCCGATGAATGATCACGAGTGATGTCGGGTAAATGATGTACTTCATCGATGATGTAAATGCTGTCTTCTGGTTCAGACAGGATGATACCGCCACCCAATTCTAAATCCGCCAACAGCAAACTATGGTTCACTACCAATACATCGGCTGCATCCATTTGTTCTCTGGCTTGATGAAATGGACAATGGGTGTGCTCAGACAAATGTTTTAAACAACTGTGCTTGTCACTTTGAATGTGTTGCCAGATATGATTAGGGATAGGGGTAGACCAGGAGTCTCTATCGCCTTGCCATTTACCCGATGCCAGCTTGTCGTTCAGGGTTTTTAACAGCTTAATATCACCAGCTTTTGGTTTTTCCTGAAATAACGCCACTTGTCCGGCATCACTGTCGATATGACAAGCCAATGCCAGGCGCTGTTTACAGACATAGCGCTGTCGGCCTTTTGCCAGGCAATAGGTAAAAACCAGACCAGAATGTTCCAGTAAAAAGGGTAAATCTTTTATCACCAACTGCTCTTGTAAGGCAACCGTGGCGGTTGAGATCACCACTTTTTTTTGTTTGGCCATGGCTAAGGGAATCGCGCCTAAACAATAGGCCAAAGACTTACCTGTACCTGTACCGGCTTCAATAACAATGTGCTTTCTGTCTTTCGAATACTCGCCGGCAATGGTTTTGGCAATTTCGGCAATTAAATACGCTTGCTGTTTACGCGGGGTAAAATTTTCAAGACTGTCGCCTATTTTTTTATAAGCGTTGCGGATAATTTCCTTGGTTTTTTCACCTAACATGATTTTTATGTTTCCATTAGCGTACAGCTGATTTACTATGCTGTATATATTAACAGGTTTTTTGGTTATTGCAGTATTAAATGATGTCTAATTTGCAAAAGGGATACGTGCTTACCCGCCAGGTAAAAGATATGCGCAATGGCATGCAGTTAACGTATTGGTTAAAGGGCGATAGTGGACCAATAAAGCTTACGGTTAATAATGAGTTGGCGGTATTTTTTGTGCCATCAGAGCAAGCTGAAAATGCCGTAGCGCTGTTAATAAACGCCAATATATTACATCAAAGTAAGCCGTTAACATTGCAAACCTTTACTCAACTCAGCGTACACGGTTTTTACTTCAGAACCCTAAGCAACTTTTATAAAGCTCGTGACCTGTTAAAATCCAATTTAATCAAATGCTATGAAGACGATGTTCGGCCCGAAGACCGATTTTTAATGGAAAGGTTCGTCACCAGCTCATTGGAGTTTGTCGGTAATGAACAACAAGCGGTGGGCTTTAGCCAATTCAATCAAGCGAAGGCGAGAACAACCGACTATAGTCCACAATTATCAATGCTATCGGTAGATATAGAATGTTCAATGGCTGGCGATTTGTATTCGATTGGCTGTTTTGGTCAAGATAGCAATTTTCAGAACATTGAAAAGGTATTTATCATTGGTGAAACCGAACCCAGCTGTGGAGATAATATTGACTGGGTAGCCGATGAATATGAGTTATTGATTAAATTTATCACTTGGTTAAATAAGGTCGACCCCGATATTTTAATCGGCTGGAACGTGATAAATTTTGATTTTAAACTGCTGCAAAAGCGCTGTGATTTAAACAATATCAAGTTTTCGATTGGCCGCGATGGCAGCGCCCCCTACTGGCGGCAAAATCGCATGTCGCCAGAGCAAAATTTCATTTTAATTGCCGGTCGGGTGGTGCTTGATGGCATTGATTTATTAAAAAGCGCGACCTATAGTTTTCCCAGCTTTTCATTGGAATATGTCGCACAGGAGTTATTAGGCATAGGGAAAGATATTGAAGATGTCGATAACCGGTTAGCTGAAATCACCCGCAAGTTTTTATATGACAAACAATCTCTGGCTCGTTATAACCTTGAAGATTGCCGTTTGGTGTGGCTGATTTTTGAAAAAACGCAGCTATTGGACTTCGCCATATTGCGCTCATCTTTAACCGGCTTAGAGCTGGACCGGGTAGGGGGCAGTGTTGCCGCCTTTACCAATTTGTATCTGCCGAAACTGCATCGCAGTGGTTATGTGGCTCCGAATATGGGCGATGGCGAAAGTGATTTAGTGGCCCCCGGGGGCTATGTGATGGACTCCATTCCCGGGCTTTATAAAAACGTATTGGTATTAGATTTTAAAAGCCTGTATCCAAGCATTATTCGCACCTTTAAAATTGACCCCATGGGGTTAATCGAAGGCCTGTTAGAGCATCAAAATGAAGACTCAAATAAGCCCTCTAAAGCCATTCCTGGCTTTGATGGCGCTTATTTTTCCAGAGAAAAACATTTTCTTCCCACTATCATCGAAGAGTTATGGGCGGAGCGTGATAAAGCGAAACAACAACAAAATGCGCCATTATCGCAAGCGATAAAAATTATCATGAATTCATTTTATGGCATTCTAGGCTCTACCGGTTGCCGTTTTTATGATCCGCGGCTCTCTGGTTCAATCACCAAACGCTCACACCAATTACTCAATCAAAGCAAAGATTGGATTGAGGCCAAAGGTTATACGGTAATATACGGTGATACCGATTCAATTTTTGTCAGTGTTGGTGAAGACAAAACCGACAAACAAAGTCAGGATATTGGCAAAGAGATGATGAATTATATCAATGCCAAAATGACCAAAGAGCTAACACAAAAATATCAAATTGAATCGTCACTGGAAATTGAATTTGAAACGCATTTTCACCAGTTTCTGATGCCTACGGTACGTGGCCAGGACATAGGTACGAAAAAACGTTATGCCGGCTTAGTGGGGCGAGGCGATAAAGAAAAGCTTATTTTTAAAGGGCTGGAAAGCGTTAGAACGGACTGGACCGAACTTGCTAAAGAGTTTCAACAGCAGCTCTATTTGAAAGTATTTAAAGGAGAGCCGGTAGATGACTTTATCAAAACCATGGTTAGTGAAACGCTAAATGGAAAATTAGATCACAAATTAATTTACCGCAAACGATTACGACGCAAGCTTGCCGATTATGAAAAAAACATTCCACCCCATGTGAAAGCTGGCCGACATGCTGATCAGTTGAACGAAAAGCTAGGGAAACCGTTACGTTACCAAAATAAAGGCTGGATCGAATATGTAATGACAGTAAATGGTCCACAGGTAAAAGAGCATTTAAGCGCGAAGATTGATTACCCGCTTTATATTGAACGGCAATTAGGTGCAGTCGCCGATGGTATTCTGCCATTTATTGGCAAAAGCTTTGCCAAAATTATCGATGACCAACTGCAACTGTTTTAAATTTATTATCGCCAGAAATCTTAGTGTCGAAAATCTCAACCTATAATGACGGGTAAATAAAAATTATTATATGCTAAAACCACAAAACGCTTTATCTTGGATTAAAAATCTGTTTAGATGGCTAGATAGCTATTTGAACCAAGAACTAGATTAGAGTCGATAATGAAAAGAGATACAAAACTGGTAACCGCTGGACGACAAGCAAAGTGGACCAAAGGCGTGGTCAACCCTCCGGTATTTAGGGCATCGACTGTAGTCTTTGACTCAGTCGCACAGATGAAAGAAGCGACTGCCAAAAGACAACAACAGGAGTTGTTTTACGGTCGTCGTGGTACACCAACTACGTTTGCCTTTGCCGATGCGATGAACGATATTGAAGGTGGTGTAGGGTGTTATGTGTATCCATGCGGTACTGCCGCGATAACCAGTGCGATTTTAGCATTTGTTAAAGCCGGTGATCATTTGCTAATGGTGGATTCCGCCTACGAGCCAACCAGAGATTTTTGTACGCAAACCCTGTCGCAATTTGGTGTTGAAGTCACGTTTTATGATCCTATGATCGGCCGTGATATTAAAAACCTGATCAAGGAAAATACCAAAGTAGTTTTTGTTGAATCCCCTGGTTCTATCACCATGGAAGTTCA
Source organism: Thalassotalea sp. 42_200_T64 (assembly GCA_002162925.1). Classification (GTDB taxonomy): domain Bacteria; phylum Pseudomonadota; class Gammaproteobacteria; order Enterobacterales; family Alteromonadaceae; genus Thalassotalea_A. Next base: position 12,796 of record MABC01000061.1, read on the forward strand.
AGATGTACCGGGAATTTGTGAAGTGGCACACGCACAAAACCCAGATATTACGGTGATATTGGATAATACCTGGGCGTCACCATTACATTTTCAACCTTTTGAATATGGCGTAGACGTTTCGGTACAAGCTGCTACCAAATACGTCAGCGGTCATTCCGATATTATGTTGGGTACGGCAACGGCAAACGAGAAGAGCTGGCCGGTTTTACGAGAAAAATCTTACCTTTTAGGGCAATGTGCCTCACCGGATGATATTACTCTGGCGATGCGTGGCATTCGAACGCTAGGGGTACGATTAAAACAACACGAAAAGAATTCGTTAAAAATTGCCAAATGGTTAGCCACCCGAGAAGAAGTTGAAACCGTACTGCACCCAGCATTGGAGTCGTGTCCGGGTCATGAATATTTTAAGCGTGATTTTGTCGGTGGCAATGGCTTATTCTCTTTTGTGTTAAAACAGAGCAATGATAAGGCATTAACCGCATTTTTAGATGGCATGAGCCACTTTAAAATGGGGTTTTCATGGGGCGGATTTGAAAGCTTGGTATTGGCGTATTCAGGGCTAAATAAAGCCAGAGCTGAATCGGCATTCGGCTATACTACGCCAGTGATACGATTACATATCGGTTTGGAAGATATTGACGATTTAATTGAAGACCTTGAACGAGGTTTTGCAAGATTAAACAGTAACTTGTAATATTTTCAAAAACCGTAATAAAACCGCTAAACAATATTCGTTGTTAGCGGTTTTTTTGTACAGGGACGTACTTATACCCGGCAGGCAGGAAGCCTTTAGAGGGTTTTTGTACAGGGACGAATTAATTTAGAATTGCCATGGACGGTTTAAATTCTGTTGTACATATAAGTACTTATACTCGGCAGGCAGGACGCCTTTTTGAGGTGTTATTTTGTACAGGGACGCCATTTATCTGACTTTTCTGTCAATTGAGCTAGGATAAGTTAATTAATAGCCGATAATTTGCTATAACATCTCGCTGTTTAGCTAAAATAATCGATTATTTTTTATATTTCTAATTATTCATCAGTTTGGAGACCTATGATCAACCAGCAAGACATCAACCAGCAAGACAATTTCATTACCAGCTTTTTTAAACTCGAATCGGCAGGCGGCATCATCTTAATGATGGCGGCAGTGCTTGCCATGATTTTTGCCAATTCCTCTTGGGATCATTACTACGCATTGTTTTTAGATATCCCTGTCGCGGTAAAAATAGGGCCGTTAGAAGTGGCGAAACCGTTATTATTGTGGATTAACGATGGTTTAATGGCAGTGTTCTTTTTCCTGGTGGGACTTGAATTAAAGCGGGAATTAATTGAGGGCGAATTAGCGGATAAACGCAATATCATTTTACCAGGTGTTGGTGCTATTGGTGGTATGTTGGTGCCGGCATTGGTTTATGTGTATTTTAATTATGATGATCCGCAAGCGATAAATGGCTGGGCCATTCCTGCGGCGACAGATATTGCCTTTGCATTGGGCGTGCTAGCCTTGCTTGGCTCACGTGTACCAACCTCGGTAAAAATATTTCTAACTTCTCTCGCCATTTTTGATGACATTGGTGCCATCATCATTATCGCGTGTTTTTATACAGCAGATATTTCAATAACCGGGCTAATTGTCTCAGCTTGTTGTTTACCAATTTTGTTTTTATTAAATCGATACAAAATAGAAGCCAGAAGTTTGTATATGTTAATAGGCCTGATCATGTGGACGGCAATGCTGAAATCTGGTGTACATGCCACGTTATCCGGGGTGCTGGTCGCACTGTTTATACCAATGAAATCTGAAACGAACCCTGAACACTCGCCTTTGAAGAGTTTAGAGCATGACTTGCACGCCGTTGTCGCCTTTTTCGTGCTGCCAGTATTTGCTTTTGCCAATGCCGGTATCAGTTTAAGAGACGTGGGCATGGAAGATGTGTTGCATAATGTACCAATGGGCATTGCTCTAGGCTTACTGATTGGTAAACAAGTAGGGGTTTTTGGTTTTTGTTGGTTAGCGATTAAGTTTAACCTTACCAAACTGCCGACAGGTATGAACTGGAAGACGCTTTATGGCACCGCCGCCTTATGTGGTATCGGTTTTACCATGAGCCTATTTATTGGTTCGTTAACGTTTGAATCCACTGGCTTTGATAAACTGTTCGATGAGCGTTTAGGGATCATAATCGGCTCATTGATATCAGGGGTGATCGGTTATTTGATCTTGAAATATTCCTTAAAAAATAAACCTGCTCAGTGATATGATTAAACAGTAATCGAAGAATAGAATACAAGGCCTGCATTTTCCGCAGGCCTTTTTTGCACAAGGATGTGCTTATCCTCTCTGGCTAGGGATGGTGGATAGAGAGGGCTTTATTTTTTGCCCATTAAGGTAAATAATTTATTGGCAATTTCGATGTTATCCTGAAAGCCAGCAAACATTTCTTTGCCTTTACCAAAGGCGTACACCGGTACATCAATACCGGTATGACCTGTTGTTGTCCAACCACTGTTTGTTCTTAAGTTAATGATTTCTTTAATATAACCATAGTAACGAGTAACTAATTTGTTTTTTATTTTGCCTTTACTTAGATCACCTGTATGGTTATCTAAGGTATGTTCAAGCAAAATCATTTCTATTTTCTTTAATTCTTCGCTCTTAAGGGCAAAGCCAAGTTCATTACTTAAATTGTCGACTGACAGTCTCTTATCTGCCAAGCGTTTTGCCATAGCCTTAGGCGATGATTTAAGGTTTTTTAAGTATTCTGGTTGCCATTTGTATTCACCGCGAGCACCTATGGTAAAACCGCCGGTATTATGATCCGCGGTAAGCACCACCAGAGTGTCGGGATTATTGCTAACATAAGATTTTAAATACGTTACCGTTGCCGCCAGGTCTTTCATTTCACCCATTGAATAGGCAATGTCATTACTGTGTGCACCCCAGTCAATTTGGCTAGCTTCTAGTAATAGGAAATAGCCGTTTTCGTTTTCCAATTGCTTTATGGCGGTTTTGGTCAGAGTAGTAAGACGATTCTTTTGTTTAGAGTCTAACTCTGCCGGCAGTGCATCTTTGGCAAACAAACCCAAAACCGGTTGTGTTGGGCTTAAGGTGTTTAATTGTTCATAGCTATCGATATATTGATAACCAGCAGTGACAAATTCATTTTTTAAGTTTCGGTCTTCACGGATAAAGTATTTGGTACCGCCACCTAGCATTACATCGACTTTTAATTTACCATTCACCCTTAAATCAAAGTAATCATCGGCAATGGGGTTGTAGTTTTTTCGACTGACATTTTTGGCGATATAAGAGGCCGGGGTAGCGTGAACAATTTGTGATGTTACCGCGATACCGGTTTTTTTACCGATACTCTTTGCCCATTCTAATACGGTTAATTGCGGATTCTTATCTTGATCAACCCCTATAGCACCATTATAGGTTTTTACCCCAGCGGCTAACGCTGTCGCGCTTGCCGCAGAATCGGTAACAAACATATTCGGTTTCTTTTTACCGGTAGCCAGGGCGGCGCCACTTGCAATAGACGTGGAGATGTAACCAGACTCGGTAGCTGGATAGGTGCTGGCACTGCCGACATAAAATTGATCAAAAATGGTTCTTTCCACTAATGGCGTATTTGCATCATCGTGATAATAGCGGTAGGCGGTTGGGAATACCGGGCCCATACCATCGGCAACTACCATAATGATGTTTTTAGGCTGTTCTAGTGGTGTCTCATTGTCGTTTATTTGTGCACAGGCGCTTAAGCCGAATAACGATGTGGTCAAAAGTAATATATTAGGTTTATTTAACGGGGATAAAAAAGATTTAATCACTACAACTTCCTGAAATGGCGAGTATCAACGTATTGTTCTTCGTCGATTATTATTTCTCTAGCTGGGAGATACTAGCAGAAAAAATTTTTAAGATTAAGAGTGACGCTGTGATCTTTACTTATCATTACAATAGGTATTGTTCTCTATGTGTGTTAGACGGACAGTTCAAGCGCATTACTGGGTTAAAAGAGTAGTCAGTCAGTGAAGCGCTTATTTGTTGGCGAAGAAATATGCTAATAACCCGATGTCTGTTTTTCATCAGCCAAGCCCAAGGTTGCGAGCAAATTGGTTAGCAAGCCGCTGGCACCAAAGCGAAATGTTGCTGCACTAAGCCAGTCATCGCCTAAAATATCTGTCGCTAAATCGATGTAAACTTTTGCATTTTCGACCGTTCGTACCCCTCCTGCAGCCTTAAAACCGACTTTTGGATTATTATCTTTAATTGCCTGAAGCATGATTCTTGCAGCTTTCGGAGTCGCATTCACACTCACTTTGCCGGTAGAGGTTTTGATAAAGTCAGCACCTGCGGCGATCGCTATTTCACTGGCTTTTTTGATCAAAGCATCGGTTGCCAATACGCCTGATTCAATAATGACCTTTAACACTACTGTGCCTGGGCATACTTCTTTACAGGCTTTGACTAAATCAAAACCGACGTTCTCATCGCCGGCCATTAATGCTTGGTATGGGAAAACCACATCGACTTCATCGGCACCGTAGGCAACCGCGGCCTTGGATTCGGCAACGGCAATGTCGATATCGTCATTACCATGCGGGAAGTTGGTTACCGTGGCTATTAAAATGCCACTGCCTTGCAGTAGTTTTTTCGCAGCTGGGATAAAACGCGGGTAAATGCATATTGCTGCGGTATTGCCGCCAGATGATTTTGCTTGTGCGCAAAGCTTGGCAACAATCTCATCGGTATCGTTATCATTTAACGTGGTTAAATCCATGTAACCTATGGTTTGTTTCGCGACTGCTTTTAAATCTTGGTTTGTCATGTATACCTCAAATAAAACAGCCCGCTGCGTACGGGCTTTTCGATAATTACGTTAATCAATACGTTAAAAATTACGCTAATGAAATGAATACGCCAGCAATGGCCGCGCTCATTAAGTTGGCAAGAGTGGCGGCAAACACCGCTTTCATACCCAATTGGGCAATGTCGTGTCTGCGGCTGGGGGCTAGCGAACCAATGCCACCGAGCAATATGGCGATGGAAGATAAATTGGCAAAACCACATAATGCAAAGGTGATAATGGCTTGCGTACCTGCGCTTAATTGGTCTTTAACCGGGATAAAATCGGCGTAGGCAACAAATTCATTTAAAATAAGTTTTTGACCTAAAAAACTGCCCGCCTTGAAGGCTTCTTCCCAGGGCACCCCTAACATATAGGCAATGGGTTGAAATAAATAACCTAAAATCATTTGTAGGGTGACGCCTTCAACCCCAACCATCTCGCCGATACCGCCAATAATGCCATTTAACAAGGCAATTAAGGCAACAAAAGCCATTAACATGGCACCCACATTAAGGGCTAACATCAATCCTTTACTGGCACCTTCTGCTGCGGCATCAATGACATTTACGGCATCTTTCTCTTGCCCTTCATCGCCTACTTGCTTGAGTGCATTTTTCGGTTCTTCGGTTTCCGGCATGATAAATTTGGCCATCAATAAGCCGCCCGGGGCAGCCATGAAGCTTGCGGCGATTAAATATTTGAGCTCAACACCTAAAAGAGCATAGCCGGCCATTACTGCGCCAGCAACCGAGGCCAAACCACCTACCATTACGGCAAAAAGTTCTGAACGGGTCATTGTTGGTAAAAATGGGCGTACTATTAGCGGCGCCTCGGTTTGACCGACAAAAATGTTGGCGGTGGCAGATAACGATTCAGGATCAGAGGTTTTCAGTAATTTGGCTAAACCACCACCAAGAAACTTGATGATTTTGTCCATAATGCCTAAGTAATAGAGAACGGCGATGAGTGATGAAAAAAATACAATTATAGGTAACACTCGAATCGCAAATACGAAACCAATCCCACCCTCATCAAATGCGGCTGCATTGCCTAAATTGCCAAATAGGAACGCAATGCCGTCACCCGAGTAATCAATGACATTTTGAATTTTAGCTGAAATCCATTCCAGTGCTGCTCGGCCTGCCGTGCTATAAAGCACCAGACCTGCAAAAAAAGCTTGTATCGCAAAGGCTCCACCAACGGTACGCCAGTTTATACTTTTCTTATGTGAACTCGCTAAATATGCAACCCCGAGGATAAGAAATATCCCAATTACACCGCGTAAAGTATCAAAGTTCATCAATTCACCTATTAGTTAAAATTTATTCTATTCTTATTCTTATTGGTATTATTTTGCCAGTTCACGTACTTTCGCTTTGATCAGCTCTAGCGCCATCCTGTTACGACCACCTTTGGTTATCACGATATCCGCATGCTCCCGTGATGGCTCTATATAACGGTAATACATAGGTCGTACGGTTTGTTGATATTGACTCGTTACTGAGTCTAAATCTCTACCTCTTTCTTCTAAATCACGTTTAATCCGGCGAATTAAACAAATATCTAACGGGGTATCGATAAAGATATTAATATCAAATCGGTCACGTAAGGTTTTATTCGTAAGTAATAAGATGCCTTCCACCAGCACTACTTTGGCCGGGTTTACCTGTTCAACAGCTAAGCTCCGTGTATGCTCTTTATAATCATAAACTGGCACTTCAATAGATTGACCTGCACTTAACTGCAATAAGTGTTGCGCCAACAATTCATGCTCAAACGCTTTGGGATGATCATAATTAGTATTTAAACGTTGCTCATAAGGCAGATGATCTTGGTTGCGGTAATACGAGTCTTCTTTAATGATGGTCATGCTATGGACGCCTAACTCATCGACTAATTCATCGTAAATCGTTTGCGCAAACAAAGACTTACCTGATGCGGATGCACCAACAATGGCAATGATTGTGAGTTTGTTGACAGACAAATTTATTTCCAAAGAATCATGACTTGTAAACCACTAGTGTTTATTTCCCATTAAACACTAGTGAAACTTAATATTTAAGAGTACCGTAATTTAACATCATCGGTACTAATCTTAAAATGATTCTATAATAAAGTGGTAGACCGCCACATAGTCTACAATAAATGTTTGCAAGATAGAAAGATTCTATTAACTGTTTATTAAAATTCGGTGTAAAATATTAACATATTGTTTAATAAGGTTTAAATTAATAAGGTTTAAAATATGGCTCGTGCGTTAATACTGGTAATTGATAGTTTTGGTCTGGGGGCAGCACCCGATGCCGTAGCGTTTGGCGATATTGGTGCGAATACTTTTGCCAACCTTGCCGATGCATTTCACCATGAAACCGGTCGTAAACTTCATTTACCCACGCTGTCTGCTATGGGCCTGTTACACGCGGCGACTGATGCGGGCAAAAAATCACCCGCAGTAACCGGAAATGCGCCGCAATCGGGCGCTTATGGTTATGCTGCAGAGATCAGCACGGGTAAAGACACACCCAGTGGCCATTGGGAAATGATGGGAGTGCCGGTATTGTTTGATTGGGGCTATTTCACCAATAAGCAGCAATCATTTACCGATGAATTACTGCAAAACGTTTATCAAAAAACCGGGATAGAAGGATGTTTGGGCAATTGCCATGCCTCAGGCACCACGATTATCGCCGATTTGGGTGAGCAACATATGCAATCTGGTCTGCCGATATGCTACACCTCCGCCGACAGTGTTTTTCAAATTGCCGCCCACGAAGAAACCTTCGGCTTAGATAATCTGTATCAATATTGTCAACAAGTTAGAGATTTACTCACCGAGTTAGACATGAACATTGGTCGGGTAATTGCCAGGCCATTTGTTGGCAATTCGGATAAAACCTTTGAGCGCACAGGTAACCGTCGAGATTATTCCGTGTTGCCACCGGCACCTACCATGCTGGAAAAATTAACCGAGCAGGGCGGTAAAGTGATCAGTATTGGTAAAATTTCTGATATTTTTGCCGGTCAAGGGATCTCTGAAGCTTACAAAGCCACAGGTTTAACCGCTTTAATTGATACCAGTATTGAGCAATTGCAAAAACAAGGCGATAACAGCCTGATATTTACCAACTTGGTGAATTTTGACCAGGATTATGGTCATCGTCGTGATCCTGTTGGTTATGGTAAGGCGCTTGAATACCTTGATGCCCGGTTATTGCATATCGATGAAGAGTTAAGCGAGGATGATATCTTGGTATTAACCGCAGATCATGGCTGCGATCCCACTTGGCATGGCAGTGACCATACTCGAGAATACATCCCGGTAATGTTTTATCAAAAAAATATGCCGGCAATCGATTTGGGGGAACGCGATACGTTTGCCGATATTGGCGCGACCTTGGCCGATATTTTCGGCCTAGAGCCATTAGATTACGGTGTGTCTTTTAAACAGCAATTATTACTCAAATAGCGATAGAACTTTAACTTTTCAAACAATTGTTTTATGATCAGTTTGATCACAAAAAAATTACATTTTTAACATAAAAATAACTTAAGTCGTTTGTTTTTTACCTTTTGGTAATAAGCGGCAAAAAGATAAAATCCAGGGAGATAAGATGAAAATCTTTAAAACCAACGCTCTGTCATGGGGCGTTAAGGCTGCACTAATTTCTACAATTGTTGCGGCAACACCAAACGCAATCGCCGCTGAAGAAACTCAAGCATTAGATAAAAGCAAACTCGAAGTTATTGAAGTAACTGCGCGTAAACGAGTTGAGAATGTTCAAGAAGTGCCAATTGCGGTTACTGCATTACAGGGTGACAAACTGGCCGCGATCAGTTCAGGCGCCATGGATATTCGCTTTTTAAATGCGCGTATTCCAAGCCTTACAGTAGAATCATCATTCGGCCGTACCTTCCCGCGCTTTTATATGCGTGGCTTAGGTAATTCAGATTTCGATTTAAACGCCTCACAACCGGTATCACTAGTGGTTGATGACGTTGTGCAAGAAAACCCGATATTAAAAGGTTTTCCGGTATTTGATGTTGCCCGTGTTGAAGCCTTAGCCGGTCCTCAAGGTACATTATTTGGCCGTAACACGCCTGCTGGTTTGGTAAAGATTGATTCAGTAAAACCGTCACAAGACTTTGACGCCTTTGTCTCAGTATCTTACGGAAGTAAATCTACATCGGATGTTAGGGCTGCCATTGGCGGTGGTTTAACCGATAATTTATCTGCTCGTATATCAGTATTACGCCAAGACCGCGATAACTACATTGATAACAAAGCCCCAGGGTTTGAACAAGATGATGTGTTAGGCGGTTACACTGACGAAGCTATGCGTATTCAATTTTTATACGAAGGCGATGATTTTAACGCGTTATTTAATTATCACATGCGTGATTTAGATGGTGAGCCGGTAACTTTCTACGCCAATGCCATTAAATCGGGTAGTAACTCATTAGTCAGTGGTTTTGACCGTGACACTGTTTTTCATGACTCGGCTTCACGGGCAACGCAACAAGTAGAAACCGAAGGTGCTAGCTTGAAGCTGGAATTTGATCTCGGTGATTACACCGTCACCTCAATTACCGGTTATGAAAGTGCCGAGTTATTCTCTCGTGCCGATGTTGATGGTGGTTATGGTTGTAATGGCTTTGGTTGTCCGCCAGTGGAATTCGATACGGGTCCTGGGGTGATAAATATCAGTTCAGAAACTGCAGATGGTATTCCAGATCACGAGCAAATTACTCAAGAATTACGTTTAACCAGTAATTATACCGGTGATTTTAACTATCAAGTGGGTCTATTTTACTTTAGCGAAGATTTAACTATTGAAAGTTTTTCTTATGATGCCTTATTCGCTGCAGGTGCTCAAAATGGTTATGTAGTTCAAAATCAAGACACTACGGCTTGGGCGGTGTTTGGTTCATTTGATTACGATTTATCTGAACACACTTCGATGACCTTAGGTTTACGTTATTCAGACGATGACAAAGATTATAAGAACCTTAGAACCCAATCACCATTGTCTTTCTTGGGCTTCCCTGATGTTCAAGCTGGTGAAGAAAATACTAGTGATACACACGTAAGTTGGGATCTAAGTGTTTCTCATAAATACACTGATGATATCAACCTTTATGCCCGTATCGCCGATACGTTCAGAGCGCCAAGTATTCAAGGTCGTTCTTTGTTTTCCCCTGATGAAGGTATTTCAGTAGCCAAATCAGAAACCATTCTTTCATTTGAAACGGGTGTTAAAGCCGATATATTGGATGGTAGTGGCCGAGTTAACGCTTCTGTATTCTACTTCACCATGGATGATCAGCAATTAACTTCGGTAGGTGGTGATAGTAACACCGCGCGTTTATTAAACGCTGATGAAACCATAGGATATGGTTTTGAAGTGGATTCAGAATTTATGCTAACCGAGAATCTTTCAATAACTATCGGTACCAGTTACAACAATACTGAATTAAATGATGGTTCATTATTCGTACCTGTTTGTGCTTCATGTACGGTAACAGATCCGATAAATGGTGATGGCCAAGCGATTGTTGATGGTAACAGCTTACCCCATGCACCAGAGTGGATTCATACCTTTACGGCTCGTTACGCGCGTGAGATTGGTGAGGGTGAATTCTACATTTACACTGATTGGTCGTACCGTGATGAAATTAGCTTCTTCTTATATGACTCAACAGAATTTACTGGTGATGCATTACTAGAAGGTGGCGCCCGTACGGGTTATGCCTGGTCTACTGATGAGCAAGAATACGATGTTTCATTATTTGTTCGTAACATCACTGATGAGCAACAAGCAATTGGCGCGGTTGATTTTACTAACAACACCGCCATTGTTAATGAAGAGCGTTTTGTTGGCGCTGAATTTAAAGTAAGCTTTTTCTAAGACAGACTTTAAATCAATCATAATAAAAACGGCGCATTATATGCGCCGTTTTTGTTTTAAGAATATCGACTTTAATTTTACGAATCTTGCAATAATACTGACTCTAAGGCGATTTCCATCATATCTTTAAACGAGGTTTGTCGATCTTGTGCCGATAAACTTTCACCACGTTTTATATGATCACTTACGGTTAAGATAGATAACGCTTTTTTGCCGTACTCTGCAGCGACGCCATAAAGGCCAGCGGCTTCCATTTCAACACCCAAGATGCCGTGTTTGGCCATGGTCTCAAAAAATTCAAATTCAGGGGTGTAAAATAAATCGGCGGTAAAGATATTGCCTATCTTCACCGGTTTATTTAGATTATTGGCGGCATCTACGGCATTTTTTAACAAACCATAATCGGCAATGGCGGAAAAATCATGGTTGTTAAAGCGAATACGATTCACTTTTGAGTCGGTACTTGCACCCATGCCAATGATAACGTCCATCATATTGACATCATCCGATATGGCGCCACAGCTACCAATTCGAATAATGTTTTCAACGCCATAGTCTTTGTACAATTCGGTGGCATAAATCGAAATGGAGGGAACGCCCATACCCGAGGCCATCACCGATACGCGCTTACCTTTATAAGTACCGGTATAGCCTAAGATGTTGCGTACGGTATTAAAACATACGGCATCGTCGAGAAATGTGTCGGCAATTAATTTTGCTCTTAATGGATCGCCAGGCATTAATACCGTTTCTGCGATATCACCATTTGCTGCTTCTATGTGCGGAGTTGCCATTTGTGTATTTCCTAATGGGTTAATTGTTTCTTGTCATTAAGCTAAATTAAATATTAGCTGATTTTAATTTGAGTAACGCTTGTTTTTCAGCATCTGAAATAAACGCCGCATGCAGGGCATTTAATTGAATGTCTTGTAATTGTTTATCGGTTAAGCCTAAAACCGTTTTTGCTACTTGGTATTCATGTCTGAGCTCTATGCCTTCAACCACAGGATCGTCCGTGTTTAAACACACTTTAACACCATGCGCTAAAAAGGTATGGATAGGGTGGTCTGCAATGTTGGCAATGGTGCCAGTTTGATAATTCGAGGTTAAACACGATTCTAAGGTAATATTGTTGGTCGCCAAATACTCCAATAACGCCGGGTCTTGATAACTTTTCACGCCATGGCCAATGCGAGTGGCTTTCAACAGTTTAATGGCCTGCCAAACACTCTCGGGTCCCGCGGCTTCACCGGCATGAACAGTAACATTTAATTCCGCCTTATCCACTTGCTTAAATTGCTGTTCAAACAACTCTGCGGGTTGGCCTAGTTCGTCGCCAGCCAAGTCGATGGCGACCAGATTATCTTTATGAACCAGTAATGAGTCCAGTTCGTGTTGGCATTTTTCTAAACCAAAGGTACGGCTTAAAATGCCAATAAGATTGGTTTTCACATTAAACTCCGAGCAACCTTGTTTTACTCCGGCAATAACGGCGGCGACTACATCGGCGGTTGGTAAATTATGCGACATGGCCATGTAATACGGGGAAAAACGCAGTTCGGCATAATCGATACCGGCAAGTGACAAATCTTCTACATTTTCAAACGCGACTCGTTGCACGTCTTCCAGGTTGGCTAATACTTTTACCCCCCAATCGAGCTTTTCTAAAAATTCCATCAAATCGCTGGCTTTATCTTGGATTTGAACATGCGAGATAAAGTCTTTGAAGTGATCAACGGGCAAGGCGATGCCATTTTGTTGAGCTAAATCCCATATGGTATCTGGGCGAATGTTACCATCGAGGTGGCGATGTAAATCAATAAGTGGCAGATTATCAAAAACCATGGTCAGGCCTTTATGTAAAATTAATATATACGCTATTATATAAAGAGTTGCTAATAAGATAATAGCCAAATTAGTGATTTAATTCGCTCAATTATAAGATATTTTTAATATAGCCATCTATTTAGAGCATTTACTGCATTTTATCGTTGGCATGTTCTAAAAACACTGCTAGATTGGGCGCTAACAGATATTAAACCTTATAGAGACTGCCATGTTGCACCAAACCGATGACGTTCGCATTAATCAATTAAAAGAACTTTTACCACCAATAGCATTACTTGAACGCTATCGCAACAACGAAAAAACGTCTCAAAGTGTGTTTGCCGGCCGACAAGCGATAAGCGATATTATCAACGATAAAGATGAACGTCTGGTGGTAGTCATTGGCCCATGTTCGATTCATGACCCTATCGCCGCAGTTGAGTACGGCAGTCGCTTAAATAAACTTCGCCGCAAGTATAAAGACAGTCTTGAAATTGTGATGCGAGTTTACTTTGAAAAACCGCGGACCACAGTAGGGTGGAAGGGCTTGATCAACGATCCACATCTTGATGGCAGTTTCCAAATTAATGAAGGCTTGCGCATCGGCCGTAAATTGTTACTCGATTTAAACGACATGGGTTTACCAACCGCGGGTGAATACCTTGATATGATCACGCCACAGTATATGGCTGATCTAATGTGTTGGGGCGCCATAGGTGCTCGTACTACCGAATCGCAAGTACACCGGGAATTAGCTTCTGGTCTTTCATGTCCGGTAGGTTTTAAAAACGGCACCGACGGCACCATAAAAGTCGCAATAGATGCGATAGGGGCAGCAAGTGCGCCACATCACTTTTTATCGGTGACCAAATTAGGCCATTCCGCCATTGTTGAAACCAAAGGTAACCCAGACTGTCACATCATTTTACGAGGTGGCAAAGAGCCAAATTATTCGAAACCCCATGTTGATGCCATCTCGGAGCAACTAGCATCGGCAAATTTAGCGGCTAAAATTATGGTAGATTTTAGCCATGCCAATTCGAGTAAGAAATTTGAAAACCAAATGCTGGTTTGTGACGATGTCTGCAGTCAAATGAGTAAGGGTAACCAGTCAATTTTTGGCGTGATGGTGGAAAGCCACCTGGTTGAAGGTCGTCAAGATATTGTCGATAATAAAATAGAAACCTATGGGCAAAGTATTACCGATGCGTGTATTGGCTGGCAAGACACCGAAGTGTTGTTAGAGAAACTTTCACAAGCATCAATTAAACGTATGAAAGGCTAACTATGGTATTAATTGATAAGAACAGTGTGAATTTATCGGATGAACAGCGCTATGAGCTGTTCATGCAAAATTTAATGGCGGAACGTCAAGCCTGGATTTTAACCGACGAGCATGGCGCGGTGATGCTCACCGAAAATGAAGCAGATTACGTACCGTTTTGGCCGACAGAAGAAACCGCGTCATTGTGGGCTAACGGTGAATGGGATCATTGTAAGCCGAAATTATTAAGCTTTAATGATATCAAAGATAAATGGTTACCCGGCATGGAAGAAGACGAGTTGTCTTTAATCATCTTCCCAACAACGGCATTAACCGGCCAGGTATTTCATCCCTGGGAGTTTTCTCAAGTGATTGAGAAAAAACTGGCAAAACTCGCTCGTAAAAATTAGTATCATCTTTAATGTTTTTTGATAGGCGCCAGTATTGGCGTTTTTTTTCTTCTGAATAAAAATGTTTTTTCGATTAATTATCTTGATATAGATCACTACTCCCTTGTTTATTAGGGGGAAATATCTCCTATACCTTATGCTATAAGTTATAGTCGTTACTATAAGTATTAATATTTGGTAAGTTTACAAAGGAGCATGATTATGAGTAAGCAGTTATATATTGTTGGTATCGACGATAGTGAATGGAGTTATAGAGCCGCTGAACGAGCGATTAACCTTAGCAAGGATACTGGCGCTAAAGTGAAGCTCATTTATGTGTTGCAATGGCCAATGGTAACTCCGATCACGGTTGGTGGTATCGAACCCTTTGTGTTTGACCGCGAGGATGAAGAAAAACGTATTCTAGAAACCGTTATGGATCCGTTATTGGCTAAATATAGTGAATATGATATAGCACTTGAGAGTAAATTGATTTTGGGTGAACCAGTTCATGAATTGAGCAAACAGGTTAAAGATGAACACGCTAATATGTTATTCATTGGCCGTCGGGGGCGCTCAACCTTTGTTGATATGGTACTTGGCAGCGTTGCCAATAAATTGGCCCACATTGTCGGTATTCCAGTGGTATTGGTGCCCTAAACTTGAGGATTCATCGCGCCTATCGAGTGCTAAGGATCTGCTCATTCTGTAGATAAACATCGTTTGTATAGAATACGTTACATTAGCACTCACGCCGAATTCACCAATATCGTTATCCTACTGACGAAAACCTATAAATGAAGCAACAAAAAACTGGGTAGGTTATTCTTCTTATCACTAAAAATTTCAGGCACCTTGTTTAATACCTGCATCGACAAAGACCCCGGCATCAATGGATTTTTTATTAATTAAATAGAGCCGCCATTGCGATTAAGTGCTCATGCTGAATTAAAGTGCTCTGTCTTTTACTTTCGGCCTTGCCGATAAACCTATCTTTAACTAATCTTTTTAATATATGTCTAAGAACAATGATTATGGTGACAATGAGTCATTGGACGGAATAGTACAAGTTGGCTATTATTTGTTCAGTAGATGAACAAGCTGACATTAGCCCCAAATTTACGGTTATGGCTATCTCGTTTGTTGTTAAATTAAGACTCGAAAGGGGCAAGAAAAAAATGATAAAACTTAAGACGATAACATTAGTATTCGTTAGCTTATTTGCAAGCCAAACCTTCGCCGCATCGGAAGTTATCGAAGGCGTTGTTGAAAAATCTGAAGTTATTACCACAGAAGTTGGCAAAGATGGACGGCCCCTCCTTGGCGCCGCTATTGGTGTTGGCGTTGGCTCGGCGTTTGGTTCTGGTAGCGGTAAAGATGCGGCGAAAATAGCCGGTGGGCTTATAGGTGCAAGAAGAGCGGCAAAAAAGAAAAAAGAAGTGCTGTACGGCTGGCGCTACATTGTTAAAGCTGAAGATGAATTGCATGTAGTCGATGCCTGGTGTGCGAAACCAAATGAACAATGTACAGGGGTGCTTAAAGGCAAAGAAGTTTATATTATTAATAACAACGAAGTTGTGGAAAAATAATGACTGATACTTAAGAAAAGTCATTATTTCACACTCAGCCAATACGAATAAAGTCGCTCTTATAGAATACGGCTTTTTTCGCGTTAGTCCTGCAAAATCAAATCGTTTTTTTAAATTTATTACTCATCGCAACCGCAGATATTCCATGGGCGAAAACGCTCATTAGCACTGTGAGAATAATGGTTGCTAAAATTTGTTCATAACCTGTTATTCCCAAATCACTCACCATGATCAACAGATATAAAAATGAAGGTAAGCGACTAATCAACTAGCGTACTTATTTTTCGTTTTCGCGCGAGTCATAATTTATCCATCGTATTCACATGGAAAAATAACATGACAAGCAATCAAAAATCAGCAAACGCAGAGCAGTTTTGGCTTAACCATATAAAGCAGTGGCAAGATTCAGGACTCAGCCAAACCACCTACTGCAAAGAGCATGATGTAAAACCCCACAGCTTGAGTTACCACAAATGTAAGCAAGCTCGTCACCAAGTTAATACTCAAATAGCCACACCAACATCGACCGGTTTTCTCCAAGTAGCCGTATCTCCAGTGGTGACATTGCCAGAGCCATTAACGCTTGATTTTTCATTTTATCGGATCATAATGCTCAAAAAATTAACGCACATATCAACTAATTATCGGGATATATTGTGAGCAAACCTTTTACCGACATTGATGGCA
>MABC01000038.1 GCA_002162925.1 Thalassotalea sp. 42_200_T64
GTGATCACATCTTTGCAAAGTTCTTGCTCAAAGTTCAAACCGGAACCCAAATCTTCCAGCACAACATCGCAATATTGGCTGAGGTATTTAGCTTGGGTGACTAAATCTTTTTTCTGATCGTAGGAGCTAACTCGGGCATAACCCACTTTGATTTTCTCGGATTCGTTGAGTTTATAACGACGGTGATTGCCTAACGTACGGCTATGCGAATTCAGTTTGCTATTGCGATCCCAGCGGCTCATTGTTTCGACTGAAACGCCATAATGCCTTGCGGCCTCGCCAATACTCACTAAATCGAAGACTAAAGTTTTCATAATCGCCACCTCATGATCAGGTTTAGTCAATTATTCGCTAACTAGCAAGTAGCCCCATAACGATCTATCAACGTAGCTAACACTTGTCCTTTAGCTTGATCGGCATTATCTCCAGCTGCATTGATAATCACCATCACTGCAATATTTCCTTCCGGGATAATAAGCCATTCTGCCAGCCAAAATGAATTTGAACCACCGTGATTCAATATTTTTTCACTTGCCCAGTCAACATTAAAAGCACCCCAGCCCATCGCATAGTCGGCATCGACCGCTTCGTGCAGTATTTGATATGAGTTTGCTGTAATAATGTTGTCATTTCCTCTAGCACCGGCAAGATGTGCCATTAAATACTTAGCTAATGAATTTAAATCGGCATTAACCGTACCCGCGGGTCCTAAGACAAAAGGTACATATACACCATCTGAAGGTTTACGAGCATGCCAACTACCATTGTTATAATAATGGCCACTGGCTTGCTGCGAAGATTGATCTAAATTTGGTGGACCAAATCCAGTATTGTCCATATTCAGAGGGAAAAATAATTCATCTTGAATCAATGTTTCTCAAGCAATACCTGTTACTTTTTCAAGCATATGGCCTGCAATAGTATATCCGCCATTACTATATAAATGCTTACCCCGTTTAGTTGCAGGCCTAGTGTTAAACATTCTACGTGTCCATTCTTGGCGTTGCTCAATCAGCGATTCCGTTCTATTTTTCCACTCACTGCCCCAAACCCCAGAAAGATCTCTCTTTAATCCTGATGTGCTAGATAATAATTCAGCTAAGGTTACTTCCTTATAGATAGGTTTGATTTCGCCAACCAACTCTGGAAATATTTCACTGACTGTCGATTGAAAAGATATGAATCCTTGTTCAACTAATTTAGCGGCAATTGTTGCTGTCATTGATTTTGTCAATGATCCTATATGCCATCGATCATTTATTGTTACTTCATCCAGTTGGTTTGCATCTCTGAACCCGGCAACATCCATTTCAAGTATCTCATTGCCTTTGATAATCATTGCTGACACTGCGGGAAGATTGTAAGCAAGTCTAATGGCTTCTAAGTTTTCCTTAAGCAGTCCATCGCCTGTTTGACCGATATCATCCGGCACCAGTGTTAAATCAATCGGCGGTTGTTCTGTGCTTTCACAAGCGACTAACCCCATGCTTATCAGTACTATACTAAACAGCATAATGGTGAATTTTTTTATTGCTTTAGATGATATAATCATTTCATATTTCCCTTGTAAGCTTCCAAGTAACAGGTAGGATTTTAAATAAATAAGCAAGAAATATAATCACGATGATTGAATCCAAAATGATGGTTGATAGTGATTTATCAATATATTGAGTACCAAAGTTTAAAATTAAAAAAATGAAAACTATTTTACTTATGCTTGCAATCACAAGTGCCAGGTTACGATATACGGGTTTAAAAGCGCCATATATTAATAAGGTGCCAATTAAGAAAATAAGAAATCCCCAACTTCTGACAACCACGTTAGCCAAAGGCTCAGCGAGTGTTTCACCGAACATGTTTATTAAAACTGCGTGGGGTGTAAAAACAGCAAATATCATAGAGCAAGTTAATAAGCCGGCTATCAACATTATCCATTTTATATTGGTAATAATAATGTTCAATTTAACTCCTAATAGAATTATTTTCTTATGATCTTTAGATAAATGCATGAGTTGCTCAATGATTTTTCGGCCTAAGCCTATACCTTGATATTCAGGATGAATAGCAACATCACATATATATGAACAATCCAGGCCATCAGCTAAAGCACGACCAACACCAATCAACATTAGATTGCTCATAAAACCATGATAACTTATCCATTTATTCCTTATCAAAGGAACGTCTCTTAAAAAGCGCCCTATCGTTGATTTAGTGTTCTGCTATAACGTAAAAGATTGATATTGACCTTTAATCATCAGCGTTTTCATCCACCAAATTCGGAATGTCATGACAAAGTGCACATTCCACACCTTTAGGTGATTGATAGATTCTGAAATTAATGAGGTAATAATAGCTAGCCTATATAAAAAATTCATTTACAAATGTTGATAAGTTAAAGGTTTTTTTTAATTCGGCTTAATTGTGTTGGAGTGATGCCTAGATAAGAAGCTATATGGTATTGTGGCAATCGGTCTTTTAGCGCTGGGTACTCATTAATAAAACATAGGTAACGAGCTGAGGCATCATTTTGTACAAATTCAATTTCACGAGATTCTTTTGCTAGTAGCCAATTTTTCTCCAGATAATAAATTTGAAACAGTTTTAATTCGTCATTTTGGAGCATTAATTTTCTATAAGCTATAAAGTTAATCTCGATGATTAGAGAGTCTTCTATAGCCTCAAGAGAAAGTATTGAAGGTGAAGAGGTTAATAATGCCGTCATTGAACCCGGAAATTTCCCTTCCTCAAAAAAAACTTTATTGTATTCATTCCCATTTTCGTTGCAAGAAAAGCACCTTACTAATCCTTTATATATATACCGATGATCATTGAAAACACTCTTTTTTCAAACAAAACCGTTGACTTTTAAATTGACAGGATCATGATAGTCACATGCGAGAAATAAACCTAACATCAAAACAAATCAA
>MABC01000001.1 GCA_002162925.1 Thalassotalea sp. 42_200_T64
TACTCCTATCAGGCGAGGAAAATACCTCGCACGATAAGCGTAGAAAAAATAGTCAGGATTTGAGATATTACAGAGCTAGAAAAGGAGCGCCCCTACCGCGAGGAGCGGTTTAGTTCTAAGTGACATTAGCTGACTCGAACAACAATTAAAGCAAATTCTTACTAGGATAAATTAATTCCCCAAAAAAAAGCGCAGTAATAGTATTACTGCGCCCTTAGCTATTTAATCAACTTGTGATGTTGTTATTCTGCAACCTTTGTTTTAATTTGTGCGGTTTCAGTCATCTCAACAATATTCATTTCATCTATCAGGTTGGTGGCACCGTCGATATGTTCCATCACCCAAAGCATGTATCTTACATCAACATGAATGGAGCGGTTTAGCTTGGCATCGTAATCCCAACCTCCAATGATACTTTCATAGACACCGTCAAATACCAGGCCAACAAACTCAGCTTTGCTGTTTAAGGTTGGTGAACCAGAGTTACCGCCGGTGATATCTAGTGTACCGAGGAAATTAACTGGCACAGTGTTTAGGGAATCTTTGCTGTATACGCCGTATTGCTTTTTGTTGATCAATTCGAGTTGCTTTTTAGGCGCATTAAATGGGAACTTGCCAGTGTCCTTTGCCACAATGCCTTCAACTGTGGTAAACGGGCTAGCGATAATACCGTCTTTCGGTGAGTAGCCTTTGACATTACCGTAAGTGACCCGCAAGGTGGAGTTGGCATCGGCGTATACCGGTAAATTTTTCGCTTTGTTGTAAGCAATTAATGCTTCCATAAACTTAGGACGATATGCCTGGATATTACCTGCTAACTCTTTGTCAGCATCTTCAATGGCTTTACGTGCTTTGAAAGTATTCACCGCTAGCTGAATGAACGGGTCGTTAGCATTATTGAAATCTGCTACGCTTTTATCCATCCAGGCTAAACGGCTAGCTTCATCATGCAACTGGGTTTGTTGGTAAATGTCATTAAGTTTTTCAGCTAAGGCAACCTCGTTTAGCCCGTTTTCAAGGCCAAAGAATTTATCGATAGCTTTAATGTGCTGTTTTGACGGCAGGGCGGCATAATGTTTTAACATGTGCGCCAGGATTTTTTGATCAATATCTAAATCTAAACGTCGGTTAATGGTTTTCATACCTTGCTCAAAACGCGACATGTCACGATTTTGGTAGCCGCGTTGACGTTCAAGATCTGGCTTGGTTTTTTCGACCGCTAAACGGTGTAATTTGTTTGCCGCAGTCAATAACTGGCTACGGCCCATATAGCTTAATACATAGCTTTGTGGAGCAAACTCCTGGCTTTGTGCAACCAACTTGTTTAAGCCTGGCAGCGCGTTGCCATATTTCGCCTTGCGCTCGACATTGCTGTTGATCCAGGCGGTAAGTTCGGTTTCTAACTGTTGCTTACGTACTAAGGTAGTGCCTTTGTTGTAGCTTTCCACTAATGAACCATAGTTTTTGGCGTAGTTTGCCAAACTTGCCAATTCGTTTTGGTATTTAATGCGTCTCTCGCTAGCAACAGCAGAATTTTGATGAATTAAGTCAATGATCTCTTCACGGTACGCTTTTGCTACCGGATATGCCCAGGTAAACTGATGTTCCACTTCACTGGCGACGCGGTAACGGTTGGTTCGGCCTGGATAGCCAAGCACCATAATGTAGTCATCTTCACTCACCGACTCTTTGTTCACTTTTAAATGATGCTTTGGTTGGTACGGTACGTTATCTTCTGCAAAATCTGCCGGCTTACCATCTTTGCCTACATAGGCACGGTAGAAACCGTAATCACCGGTATGCCGTGGCCACATCCAGTTATCGATATCGCCGCCATACTTGCCAACACTCGACGCCGGGGCGTGCACGAGTCTGACATCACGGATCATCAACTGCTTGAACAGGTAATATTCTAAGCCACCGTGAAAATTTACTACGCTACAACGGTAATCTTTATCTTGTTCACACTCAGCAACCATTTTCTTGCTGCTATTTTCAACTTGCTTATAGCGCTCACCACCTTTCATCGCACTGCTAATGCCAGCAGTGATCAGCGGAGTGACTTCGGTAATTTCTTCGGTTACGTAAATGCGTTGACCCGGAGCTGCGGGCAATTCTTCGGCGAATGATTTGGCGAGAAAACCATTTTTAAGCAAGTTGTTTTCTTCGTTTGAATTGTACTGTACCGAGCCATAAACACAGTGATGGTTGGTAACGACCAAGGCCTGGTCAGAAATAAAAGATGCTGTACAACCACCTAAGCTGACAATGGCGCCCATTGGAAATTCAGTTAAATTGGTTAAATCGTTCGGATTCATTTCTAAACCCGCTGCAGTTAATTCTTTGCTAATACTTGGTAATTGATGTGGTTGCCACATGCCTTCATCGGCAAACGACGTGGCGCTTACTGCCATTAGCAGTAGTGATGTTATTACTCTCACCTAACTCTCCCTTCAGGTTTATTAAATTTATACCTTCGGAATTTTGCAAAAATGCCAATTTATAGTCAAATCGAGTGATTAAAAAAATGTTATCAAAGTCAGTAACTAGTTAACAAAGCTTTACAGTGCGCAGTTATTAAAGATGAAAATACAGTACCAAATTTATCTATACAGCTGTTTAATGCTTTTTTACATAAAAAAGCAAACGCAGGTATGTTACGTTTGCTTTAAAGGTTTATTGATAAACAGATTTAATTTATGACTACTTTCCTTTTTTCCTCCTCTGGTTCAGGTAGATTCTAAAGACTCAAGGTTAAAATACAGTCTTCAAAATTTGCATTGATATTTTTCGTGCTAACGCTTTTTCCTAGATTAAAACTCCGACTGAAAAATACACTTCGCCGCTCTTTGCGAATGATTTTATCTTTTTCAGTTTTGCTTTCCTCACAGGTTTTTGCTTCTATGGTTAATATACCGTCGAGTAACACTACATTAACGTCGTCTTTTTTTACGCCTGGTAAATCGGCAACAATATTGTAATGTTCGTCCTGCTCGGTAATATCCACCCTTGGACTAAAAAGTCATTGTCGCTATTTCGATCGTTTGACGGAAATAAATTATTAAAAAATGGCTCCATAGCAAACCAGTTATCTCTTGGTATCAGACCCATGATTACCTCTTCAATTTATTATAGAAATAAATATTAACGATTAATCCTGTGCCTTGTTTCCCCTTACTATGTATATAGATAGCTTATTTATATGAGTCTGCAAGGCGTTTTTTGTGGATTTAGATGAGAATTTGATCTAGGGCAAAATTAAGTTAAAAATTAGGTTTTACACATTCAAACTGGCATCAATTTTGCCTCTTAATGTCTATTGAAGAAAAGCGCTAAAGTAGCTGAAATTTAATTTTTTCATCAACTTGTGTGCGCAACAATCTTGTTATGTAAATGTTATTTTCCAAATTTGCTAGTGTTATTAACGATGAAAACTCTATTTTAACGGTGAATTTTGTTAGTATGCGGCAAATTTTGTAGTTGAAGTGGTTTATGTACGATTTTATTGTGATTGGTGGCAGCCAGGCAGGCCTGGCGATGGGGTATCATTTAAAACAGTTAGGGTTAAATTTTTTAATTGTTGATGCTGGCGATGAAATTGGCAGTGCCTGGCTTTCGCGCTGGGATTCCCTAACCTTATTCACCCCGAAAAAATACAATGCATTACCTGGCTTGAAATTTAGCGGCAGTCGCGAATACCCTAATAAATATGATGTAGCAAAATATTTAAAAAACTACGTGGCCAGTTTTAACTTGCCGGTGCAATTAAACACCAAAGTTGAATCGCTACAGAAAAACGCGGGTGTTTATCAGGTGAATGCCAATAGCCGAACATTATTTTGTCGTAATGTTATTGTTGCTACCGGCCCATTCCATACCCCATTTATTCCTGGTTTTGCGGCAAACATTTGCTCAACAGTTAAACAAATTCATAGTCGGGATTACGTCAATACCGAGCAATTAAACGCGGGCGACACCTTAGTGGTTGGTGGTGGTGATTCTGCTGTACAAATATTGGCAGAAATTGCCGATAACGGACGTACTACCTTTAGCTCTGGCGTGACTAGCACGGCGTCGTTGCCGCAGACATTGTTCGGCAAAACCTTATGGTGGTGGTTAAAATCGTTGGGCATACTGTCGTTATCACGGCATTCAATTTTAGGTAAAATACTGAAAAACCGGATGCAGCCGGTGATTGGTACTAACGTTAAAGCACTACTGAAAAAGGAAAACATTCAGGTTTTAGGCAGAACGGTTGCGGCTAATGGCAAAACCATTGATTTTGCCGATGCCTCAATATCTTCAATCAAAAATATCATCTGGGCCACAGGCTATAACCCCGATTTTTCCTGGCTTGCCGGCGAAGGTTCAAGAGATGTGAAATTTGAACAAGACGGTTACCCGACAAACCATCGCGGCGTTGGGAATAGTGAAGGCATGTACTTTATTGGTTTGCCCTGGATGCATACCCGAGGTTCGGCAACATTAGGCGGCGTCGCTGCCGATGCCCAATATTTGGCGGATCACATTGCTCAGCAATATCCATTAAATGATGTTGAGCTGGTTTCTTGCAACGCCTAGTCTCAATCCCGCCATTGATAATGCCAATATTTTATTGGCATAAATGTACTTTATCTATACCTTTATGTATGTGGTTTGCTCAGCGGACCTGTTAACCACGAAAAACTCTATATTAGTTTATCAATAAAACCAGTTACTTATAATAATTGAGGAAACTGGCGCAGCTTATGCATTGTTATTTATGAAATGGTGAAGTGCTAGGTAAATTAATTTCATCGCTGGTATTAGCGGTTTTACGCAAGCTCTTTATTGTCATTGATATTTGTATGGGGGTTGTTATGAACATTGTTAACTCATTCGCTAAAACCAGCAAATTCTTGTTATTTGCCATTCTTTTCTCCTTGTTTCTGCTGATCGTGTTTATAGAGAGACAATTTATCCTACACTAAAGACTTAACAGAATTGCTATAAACCCAAGCAACTGCATGAAAAGGGCACCGTGGTGAAACTTTTAACCAGTGAAGAGCTGAAGTTTTTTTCTAATTTTACCCGCTCGGTAATGGTTAATCCTTTCACCGAAGAGCGACGGTTGTTACACACTCTGGTAACCAGTAAATACTTAAAAGGCCAGGCTGCAGGCGTGCATTTTTTTAAAAGTTTACAACCGCTGTTAACTGCCAACATTGCCGAACTTGAAAAGCGCAACCTCACTACCTTTCAGCAATTTAATGGCCAGGAGCGTAAAATACTGTATTTTTCTTATATTGCGGAAGTGTATTTAGCCTATATAGAGCCGTTAGACGATTTAATTAAACGGCAATTAGCCTCAAAAACCAGCTCAGTCACCTTTCCCGAAGCGGAACCCATTATTGCCAAGCTGATAAGTCGCGGATTTGTCGAAAAAGAGGCGGTGAGTCTTTTAGAGTTGTTGTATCAATTTCGCCGTGCTTACTTGTTTATTAATACCGGCCTGGTGGGCCAATGTGATGCAATAACCCGGTTAAGAGAGAGTCTGTGGAATAACCTGTTTACTTCCGATGTGTTTAATTATCACCGCAGTTTATGGGATAATATGGAAGATTTTTCGGTGTTTTTGGTGGGCGAAACCGGTACTGGTAAAGGGGCCGCAGCCTTTGCCTTAGGACGTTCGGTGCATATTACCTTCGATCGAAAAACGGCCTGTTTTAGTGAAAATTTCAATCAAACGTTTATCAGTGCCAACTTGTCGCAATTTGCAGAAAACTTAATTGAGTCAGAATTGTTTGGCCATCGTAAAGGCGCTTTTACCGGAGCCGTTGAGCAGCATAAGGGGCTATTTTCACAGTGCAATTCGCATGGTTTATTGTTTCTCGATGAGATTGGCAATCTCAGTCAAAACATTCAAATTAAATTATTGAAAGTATTGCAAGAGCGAAAATTTGTGCCGGTTGGCAGTTATATTGAAGAGTCTTTTCATGGCCGTATTGTTGCCGCGGCAAATCAGTCATTACATGATTTAAGAAAAGACGAAATGTTACGGGATGACTTTTATTATCGTCTTTGCTCAGACGTTATCGAAATTCCGTCATTAAGACAGCGCATTAGCGAATCGAAAAATGAACTGGAAATACTGGTAGCTGAATTGGTATCACGGATTTGCGGCAATAAAGATGACAACATCGTTGATAGGGTTCTTGTCGCCTTGGACGTTGGCTTGCCAAAAGATTATTTTTGGCCGGGTAATGTGCGCGAGTTAGAGCAAGCGATCAGAAGAGTAATATTAAGTGGCAGCTATTTAGGCGATAGATTCCATTATCAGCATAATGATGACGGATTAATTCCACAATTTAATTGTGAACATCTTGATCTGAAAGACTTTTCGAAAAAGTATTGTTTCAAACTTTATCAGCAACTTGGTAGCTATGAAGCGGTAGCGAAAAAAACCAACCTGGACCGTCGCACGGTAAAAAAATACATTCTGGAAAGTAACCAAGGAAAGTAATGTTTTTGTTGAGCTTCAGTCTATACTTAACAAAGGCATATTGAGCGAGGAGGTGTTTATGTCTATTGCTAACCGATTGGGTTTTTACCTAAGTGAACATCAAATTCCTTTTCAGGTTATTCCTCATTTTCATAGCGATAATTCTGTGAGTACCGCGATTACCGCAAATGTACCATTAAATCAAATCGCCAAAGGGGTGATGCTTTCTGATCACGAAGGGCGAAAATTAATGGCAGTGTTACCGGCAAACAATAAAGTGACTATGTCGAGGGTAAATGAAGAATTACTCGGAAGTTATCATTTGATTAAAGAAAACCAGGTGTATGAGTTATTTAAAGATTGCGAACATGGTGCCGTGCCGCCAGTGGGCATTGCCTATAACATGTCGATGATTTGTGATTCGTTACTCGACGATTTAGACGAAGTGTATATTGAAGCGGGTGATCATGAAAATTTATTGTGTATTGATAAGCAAGGCTTTGAAAAATTAACCGCCAGTGCCAGACATGCACGATTTAGCAGAGAAGTGATCCACTAAACTTAAAGAAGTCGTGTTAGTTATCAAATTTAACTACCACGACCGCGTTGTCGTTGTTTACGGTGAATTAATATCCAGTACATCCAATAACCGGCAAATGCGGCAAAAAGATGTTTTAAGGTGTGGCCACTAACTATTTGAATTAAATCATAAAGTTCATTATCAAATAGCTCGCAAAGTTTTGCTAGAAAGTAAATGGCAATGAGAGTAAAGCATTGATTTTTATCCGTGTACGGCCATGCTTTGGTCAACACTATGATAGGTAAAATAATCATTGGCAGGTATTGTACTAGCAAATAAACCCGTAAATCGCCTTGTTGAAAGTGCTCACTTACGCCCCAGTAAATGACACTGCCAATACCGATAAAAATAAAAGGCAACAGACATTTTTTTCCTAATGTCACACTGATAAATTCTCCGAGTAATGCGCTGAAAATCGCCATGAAACTGAACGCTATGCCTAAACGGTCAAATATCAAGGTAAAATTATTGGGATTTACATGGTAAAAACTTGACCCTACACCGGTGGCAATTAAGCCAGCAAAAAATAACTGATAACTCAACGCTAGCTTGTGGTCGAACAATTCAGTTGAGTTGTGGCCGATCTTAGTTAATGCATAAAGGCCAACAGCAATAAACGGAAAATTTGAAAGTACATTCAGTGTGTTTGGAATTGAGTAGAAATTAGCTTGATCGGCAAAGTTGTGATATTCAATGGATTGCGGCAGCGCAGGGATAAAAGTAAAAAATAGAAAAACAAGTGATGATATAACCCCGAGGATTTGATAATTATGTTTTAACATACAGATTTCTACTCTTCAGTCGTTATTACAGATCTTTGAGTAATAAACATTACAGTTCATTATTTTATCATTATAGAATAATTTTTTTAGCATTGGCATTAAGTTAACATTATGTTATTTATAAATTTAAAAGGAGAATGCTGTGTTTAAATTTTTCATCACGTTATGTTTATTTGGGGTAAGTAATTGTTATGCGCAAGTCAATACCTTGCGCGTAGATTTTTACCATACAGGGGATGCCAAAGAAGAGATCTTTTCTCTCGACCAAGTGGTGATTGAACCATTGGCCTGGCCGGGGGCAAAAACGCAAGTACTCGATACGCTGGATCGCGGTAAGTATCGGTTTATCGTAACAGACAGTAAAACTCAAAAGGTGCTATTTACTCGCAGCTTTAGTTCGATTTATGGGGAGTGGGAAACGACCGCTGAAGCGAAAAAAATAAAACGTACCTTTCATGAGTCGCTACGTTTTCCGCAACCTCAAAGTAATGTAGTTATCACCATTGAAAAACGAGATCACAAGTTTGTCTTTCAACGCGTGTGGACCACTGAAATTGATCCCAACCATTACTTAAATCATCGTGAGTCGGCAAGTTATCAACCACAAGTGATTGCCATTGAGCAAAATGGCTCACCAACAGAAAAAGTCGATTTGTTAATACTGGGAGACGGTTATACTGCGGCTGAAATGGATAAGTTTACACAATCGGCGAAAGCGATGACCGAAGCGTTATTTGCCACCAGTCCATTTAAACAATATCGTAAGCATTTCAACGTTTGGGCTTTGGCGCCGGTGACCGAGGAATCTGGCGTTTCAAGGCCATCTACTAACACTTATCATGATAGCCCTTTGGGCGTCACCTATGATGCGTTTGGCTCTGAGCGCTATGTTCTGACCAGCGACAATCGTAATTTTCGCCGTATCGCATCTTCTGCACCTTATGATTTTGTCGAAATCATCGTCAATAATGATACCTATGGTGGTGGTGGCATATTCGGCTTATTTTCCACGGCGGCGGCCAATAGTGATTGGGCCAATTATCTGTTCATTCATGAGTTTGGTCATCATTTTGCCGGACTTGCCGATGAGTATTACACCAGCTCGGTGGCCTATTCAACGCCGCAAAATCTAATAGAGCCGTATGAGCCCAATGTTACCGCCTTGTTGCCAGGGCAGCCGTTAAAATGGCAGCACTTGGCTGAAAAGCACAGCGATGTACCGACTACCTGGCCGAAAGCTGAATATGAAACACACTCTTATCAATATCAAAAAATTCGCCAGCAATTACGCAAAGATAATAAACCGGAAGCGGAGATGGACAAGTTATTTCATCAAAATCAGCAGATTGTTGAAACCATGTTCTCGAAAGCGGATAACAAAGATGTTATTGGTGCCTTTGAAGGGGCAAACTATTCCGCCAAAGGCTATTATCGCAGTGAATTAAATTGCATTATGTTTACCCGTACCGAAAAATTTTGTCAGGTTTGTCAGCAGGGCATTGTCGATATGATCAAGCTGTATTCACAATAACAGCAAGTTTCAATTTCACCATTACAGTTGCCAGAACAAGCTCATTTCTGCCAGATTAAGCTCTGCAGGAATGGGCTTTTTTGTTGATAGGCAAGAAGTCTTGACGCTAACTTAGTTGCAAGCTGTTGCTTGTACGTTAACTCAAAACCTTGTTGTAGGTACCATTTGGTTAATGGTAGCTCAACGAAGCAGGTGATTTGCTGAAATTGTTGTTGGCAATGAGAAACTAATGAGGTTGCCAGGCCTTTGCTGCGATAGTCTTTGTTAACCACCAGGGCATGTAAAAACGGTGTGCTTTGTTGGTAGGAAATAATCACACAGGCAATTAACTCTTGCTCCGCAGTATTGTCGTTTTGAATAAAATAACAGACATCATCACCGATAAATCTGGCGCTATAATGGTTGCTTTTGTAGAAGCGTTTGATCGTTTTTTTGTCGGTTTTGACGGCTTGGATAATTTGCATCAGATAAGGGCCGCGAACGCGGGGTCAAATTGCGGGGTAGAGTCAAGTTAATCGCTTTCAATTAACTGGACTCTGACCCCTGTTTATCGGTTAGGCGCGCAGCGCTTTTTCGCCGCGGGCAATGCCAACCGTGCCAGAGCGTACTACTTCGATTATCTCGGTTTCATTACTCAATATACTGATAAATGATGATATTTTATCTTCATCACCGGTAAGTTGTACCGTGTATATTTGCTTGCCGACATCAATGATGTCGCCACGGAAAATATCGCTAATGCGCATTACTTCGGTGCGCGTTTTGTTGTTCATTGCCAACACTTTTACCAAGACTATTTCACGCTCAATGTGTGGCCGTTCGGTTAAGTCTGCCACTTTAATCACATCGACTAACTTGTTTACCTGTTTGGTAATTTGCTCCAGAACTTTGTCATCGCCAAAAGTGGAAATGGTAATGCGGGACAAGCTAGGTTCGTCGGTTTCGGCAACGCATAAGCTTTCAATGTTAAAGGCTCGTTGTGAAAACAGGCCGACAATGCGAGAAAGGGCACCTGGTTCGTTTTCTAATAATATCGAAATGATACGGCGCATTATACTTTCACTCCTTTTTTAAGCCACATGTCGTCAACCGCACCAAAGCGCACTTGCATCGGGTATACGTGTTCGTTTTCATCAACTAATACGTCAACAAAGACTAGTCGGTTTTTAATGGCAAACGCTTCTTTAATCGCGCCATCGAGTTCATCAGGGTGGTTTACTTGCATACCAACATGACCATAAGCTTCGGCTAATTTAACAAAATCAGGCAAAGACTCCATGTATGAAGAAGAGTGACGACCACCATAAATCATGTCTTGCCATTGGCGCACCATACCCAAAGAACGGTTGTTTAAGGAAACAATGACCACAGGAAGGTTGTATTGCAAACAGGTAGACATTTCCTGGATATTCATTTGTATTGAACCATCGCCAGTAATACATACCACGTGGCTGTCAGGGAAGGCAATTTTCACCCCCATCGCTGCCGGAAAACCAAAGCCCATGGTGCCTAAACCACCTGAGTTGATCCACTGGCGTGGCTTTTTAAACGGGTAGTATTGTGCGGCAAACATTTGGTGTTGACCCACGTCTGAACACACATAAGCGTCGCCATTGGTGTGCTTATAAACCGCTTCAACCACTTGTTGTGGTTTGATCACATCGGCAGATTTTTCGTAACTAAAGCTGTTCAGTTTTCGCCATTGGTTAATTTCCTGCCACCACTCTTTGAATGCATCTTTTGAGGGTTGATGATCAACATTATCAAGCTCCTTGTTGATTTGATCCATCACCACATCTACCAGACCAACGATTGGCACATGCGCATTCACTGTTTTTGAAATTGAGGTCGGATCAATGTCTACATGAATAATGGTAGCGTTCGGGCAAAACTTTTCTACCTTGTTGGTAACCCTGTCATCAAAACGGGCACCAAGGGCAAGAATAATATCGGCATTGGCCATCGCCTTATTCGCCTCTGCTGTGCCATGCATACCTAACATGCCAATAAAATTATCATGCAAGCCACTGATGCCACCAAGACCCATTAAAGTATTGGTGCATGGCGCATTTAAACGTTCAACCAAAGCGGTTAACTGCTCAGCGGCATTGGCTAGAATGATGCCTCCACCGGTGTAAACCACTAAACGTTTGGCGTTGATGATTTTTTCTACGGCTTTCTTGATTTGTTTGCTGTGGCCTTTGACGTTTGGATTATAAGAGCGAATTTTCACCTCTTTGTTCATCACAAACGGTACTTTGATGTCTGGGTTCAAAATATCTTTAGGCAATTCTACTACCACAGGTCCCGGTCGTCCGGTTTCGGCTAAGTAAAACGCTTTTGCGATTATGTTAGGGATCTCATTCACGTCTCGGCAGTTAAAGCTGTGTTTCACGATAGGACGAGAACAACCAACAATGTCAGTTTCCTGGAAGGCATCACCACCGATCAGGCTCGATGCTACCTGTCCGGCAAGCACTACCATAGGAATGGAGTCCATATAGGCATTGGCGATACCGGTAATGCAGTTAGTATTACCTGGGCCTGACGTTGCCAGCACTACACCACATTTGCCAGTCGCTCTGGTATAACCATCGGCCATATGGGTGGCCGCTTGTTCATGGCGGACCAGAATATGGTTCACTTTATCTTGTTGGAAAATTGCATCGTAAATATCTAAGACTGACCCGCCCGGGTAGCCAAATATATACTCAACTTCTAATTCTGCCAGCGCTTTTGTGAGTAAATGCGCTCCTGATAACCGCTCACTTGTCATTTTATTGCCTTAGGTTAAAATTTTTTTGCGTTCAGAAAGTAAAAAACCCTCACTTAGTATAGCGAGGGTTTTGTGAATTTTTATGCGTTGTCTATTTATTCAGTCAAAACCCTAGCCTCGGTACTAAAACCACGACCAGCAGGACTTGCAGAAAAATAGATAGAATAGACATCGATAATGATTATTTAATTAATGTTGGTATATATTTAAATAGTAGGCCTTGAAAGTCAACATTTAATTAGAAATCAATATTAAATAACATATAAGCAAAGGAGATTAGCATTTACTCCATTTTAAAAATCGTTACAATAGCGGCAAATTTACTAACAGTTTTACTCGGTATTTATACCAATAGGGAGTTGAAAAATGAAGAGTTTTGAAGCAAATTTTGATGGTTTGGTCGGGCCTACACATAACTATGCCGGCCTATCTACGGGTAACGTAGCCTCTAAATTAAGTGCGAATGAAATTTCAAGCCCTAAAAATGCCGCGTTACAAGGTATTGCCAAAATGAAAGCGCTGCACGATATGGGGATGACGCAAGGGGTATTTGCCCCACAAGAGCGTCCGGATATCTTGTCTTTGCGTCGTTTGGGGTTTTCTGGCTCAGATGCCAAGGTGTTAGAGCAAGCGCATAAAGATGCACCCAATGTCTTATCTGCGTGTTTTAGTGCCTCAAGTATGTGGACGGCAAACTCTTCTACGGTTTCTCCATCTGGCGATAGCAAAGACTCAAAAGTGCATTTCACTCCGGCGAATTTAACCAATAAATTTCATCGCTCACTAGAGCCGGAAATTACCGGTAACATCTTAAAAGCGGTATTTAATGATGAGAAGCACTTTAATCATCACTTGCACTTAAACGAGAATGATCATTTTGGTGATGAAGGCGCGGCTAACCATACCCGTTTATGTACTGAGTATGGTGAGCGAGGGGTCGAGATATTTACCTTTGGTAAGTATGCGTTTGATCAATCAAAACCGGCACCGACCAAATTTCCGGCACGTCAAACTCTCGAAGCCAGCCAGGCGGTTGCCCGTTTACACGGCTTAAGTGATGACAAGGTGGTTTTTGTCCAACAAAACCCGGATGTAATTGACCAGGGTGTATTTCATAACGATGTGATCTCTGTCGGCAACCAAAACGTATTGTTTTATCATGAACAAGCATTTTTACATACCGACAAATTTATCGCGGAAGTACAAAGCAAGTTCGGCTCTGACGATCTGCACTTTATTAAAGCGACTACGGATGAAGTGTCGCTTGACGATTGTGTGAAAACCTACTTGTTTAATACGCAGATCATCACTTTACCAGACGGTCCAGGCGGTAAAGAAATGGCGATTATTGCGCCAATGCATTGTTACCATAACCCAAGGGTTAAGGCCTATTTAGACAGATTAGTGACGCTCAATACACCAATTAAGCAGGTTAAGTATTTTGATGTGAACGAAAGTATGAAAAATGGTGGTGGACCTGCCTGTTTACGTTTACGTGTGGCATTAAACGAGACTGAGTTAAAAGCGGTGAACCAACATTGTTTGATGAGTGATGAGTTGTTTGCCAACTTAAACGCCTGGGTGAATACCCATTACCGTGAAGAACTACATTTTGATGATTTACGCGATCCTAGTTTATTAATGGAATCTCGTACTGCTCTTGATCAATTAACTCAGATGTTAAAACTAGGTTCGGTATACCATTTTCAACAAGCATAAGTTGCTCCCGCCACTTTTCTTTTGGGGTCGACAAATGTCGACCCTTTACCACAGCTTTAGACATTCTTTGATGGTATCGGCAGTATAGATAATATCAGCCGTATTGATGTCCAGGTGGGTGACCAGGCGCAAGTGTTGCCCGGCTGAAATTTGTATGCCTTCGGCGAGCAGTAATTTGGCGAACAAATTGCCATCAATGCTATCGTCCAAGTCGATATAAACCATATTGGTTTGCGGTATAATCACTTTCAGTTTGTCACTTTCAGTTAATAAATCCGCCAGCAAGACCGCGTTGGCATGATCAACTTGTAAGCGCTCAATATTGTGATCCAAAGCGTGATCCATGGCTTTGGCAATGATCCCTGCCTGCCGAGTGCCACCGCCTACCATTTTACGAATGCGTCGAGCTTTATCGATAAATTCAACACTACCACAAAGTACTGACCCCATAGGTGTGCCTAAGCCTTTGGAAAAACACACCGAGATTGAGTCGACAAACTGGCAAATATCTTTTAACTCAGCGCCGATGGCGGTTAGGGCATTAAAGATACGAGCGCCATCTAGGTGAATCGCCAAACCGTGCTGATCGGCAAATATTCTTGCCTCGCTGAAATACTGCAACGGGATCACCTTGCCGCAATAACTATTTTCCAGGCTAAGCAATTTAGTGATGGCAAAATGCTGATCATCTTCTTTGATCACCGCCGCCATATCGGCAAAGGAAAGTTCACCGCTATGTTGTATTTTGATTGGTTGCGGCACCACACTACCTAATACCGCGGCACCGCCAGCCTCATAAAGGTAAGCGTGATACCCCTGGCCAACGATATATTCCTCACCTCTGCCACAATGGGCGAGCAGAGCACATAAATTAGACTGAGTTCCGGAGCAAACTATCATTGCTGCCGCAAACCCAGAAAGCTTGGCCATTCTCGCTTCCAGAGCATTTACCGATGGATCGTCACCATAAACATCATCACCGACTTCGGCATTGAGCATGGCTTGCAGCATTTCAGGCGTGGGTTTGGTTACAGTATCAGAACGGTAATCTATCATCATCAGTCGTCATTTTGGTTGCTAATGTTAATTAGCATAGTAAAAAAAAGCCGATTTTAATACTATTAAAATCGGCTTTGATTAAATGCTAACGTTTAGAAACTATACGTCACTGAGGCCTTATAATTTGTGCCATCAGCAAGGTAGTTAAGCGCGGTTTCATATTCTTCATCAAGCAGGTTATTTACCTTGGCATTGACGCTTAAATTAGCCGTCGCCTGATAACTCACGCCGAGATCAACCAATACGTAACTATCGAGTTTTGCATCGCCAGAATCGATACTTTCTTCACGATAGGCAACCATGCCAGAGAAACTAAAATCTTGCCAGTGATAGTCAATCGTATAGGTGGCAGCCAGCTCTGGACGGCGTAATAACTGTTTACCCGTATTAGCGTCTTCAGCCTCAACATATGCAACGGCTAAGGTATTGTGAATGCGATTAAAGTCAGCGGTTATTGTGGCTTCAACACCGCGGATGTCAGCAGCGTTAATGTTGGCAGGGAACCATAAACCAAATTCATTTGGTGCCCAGGCGATCAGATTGGTAATTTCTGAATCGAAAATTGTCACTTCAATCTGACTATCCAGGGTATTGTCGGCAAAATGATGACGAACTAAAAGTTCAGTATTGGTAATTTCTTCTGGTTTTAAATCGGGGTTGCCTGATCCGGGCCAATATAAATCATTAAACGTTGGCGCTTTAAAGCCAGTGCCGCGGTTTAAACTTACCAACCAGTCATCATTGAGTTGATAACCAATTGAGGCATTGTAGGTGGTTTCACTACCTAAGTTTTCAATATCATCATAGCGGACCGCCGCTTCTAATAACAATTGCCCCAGTTGATGGCGGCCTTGTAGGAACACGGCGCTGACATCACGTTCGTCTTCTGCCCAGCTTTGAATATCAGCCGTCCAGGGATCCAGGTCACTATTTGTAGATACTGTTTCGTTGTAATACTCTAAACCAAGGTTAACACTGCTTTGTGCAGTAAAACTGTACTGGTTAATAAAGCTGACTTGATCGCGCTCGGTGGTGATCCGGCTTTTTTGCGTGTCGTTACCAAAAGATTCACCTTGATCTTGGCTAGTTGCGATTGCAAGTTCACTGAAGATGTTATCGCCCTGATATTGACTAGACAGTTTTACCGAATAGTTTTCATGGTCCTGTTCATTGGCGTAATAGGCTGGACAAGCAGTGGCAGGATCATTCCAACAAGGTTGATCAGGATAGGAGGCGTCAAACTCGCTGTTACCCGACTCAAATCGCGAGGCCAGGTGCAATGATAAAGTATTGCTGATTTCGCTTTTACCCACCGCACTTATGCTAAAGCGGTCATAGCCATCGTCATCGTCCTCGTTAATGTCATAATCATTCAATGGATCTGAATGGTAAGCATTAAAACCGTCACTGCTCTCTGATGATACAGAGATAGTTAAACTATGCTGTTCATTACCCAAGCCAATGGCAACATCGCCTTCAACAAAGCCATTGCTGCCGATACCAATACTGACAGAACCTTCACCGGCAGCATGTTGTTTGGTGAATATTTGAATGACGCCACCAATGGCATCACTGCCCCAAAGGGCTGCACGCGGTCCTTTTACCACTTCGATGCGCGAGATCTGACTTGGTGAAATCGCACTGAAATTGGTGGAACCCAAAGTTGCAGAACTAACTCGAACGCCATCAATCAGTACTAAAGTATGGTTTGAATTGGTACCACGCATAAATACTGAACTTGATTGGCCGGAGCCACCTTGATTGACGACATTGATACCGGCAATAGTATTTAGAATATCGGTAACGTTAGCCACTTGCATGGCTTTGATTTCATCGCTGGTGATAATGTATGCCGAAGACAGAGATAAAAACTGTTGTTGTTGCGAGCGATTGGCAGTAATTAAGATGTTTTCATCGGCAGTAACGGCCAATGATTGTTGGCTAGATAACGTTAAGCCGATGGCAATTGCGATAATGGCTTTGTTTAAAACGCTTGTGTTTGTGTTGTTTGTGT
Organism: Thalassotalea sp. 42_200_T64; assembly: GCA_002162925.1. Taxonomy (GTDB): domain Bacteria; phylum Pseudomonadota; class Gammaproteobacteria; order Enterobacterales; family Alteromonadaceae; genus Thalassotalea_A. Next base: position 16,943 of record MABC01000001.1, read on the forward strand.
TGTTTGTGTTGTTTGTTTGCATTATTTCCTCACTTAAGATGCCCACCGCACCTGAAAAAAAATTAACGCTGAGGCAGGTCTCCGGACTTATTAGTTAACGCGCGAGCGCCGAGCACTAAAATACCGTTGCGGGGGCAGTACAGGAATAACTGCGCCATATTGGCGTATCAGTGCACCTGTTTCCCAAAGCTCTGTATCTAATACAGAGCTAGTTTGCTTTTGACCATATAATGGCTTTGCAAACACCTGAGCGATGTAAAATATTCAGTAAGTCTTTAATAAAATTTTAATAAACTTACCGAGTGTAATATTGAGGCAGGGCTGGCAAAAATGTTGCCAGCATCGACTCAAATGCTGTTTAATTATCTGTCTTTAGTTTACCTTGTTCGGTGTTTTGACAGTTAATTGTTGATAGTAATTACGGCTGTTATCAATATTTTCACAAAGTAATTCCAGCTCGGTTAATAAGCGGTAACTCATCCGGTGCAAAATATCGGAATTTGGTTGTAACAGCTGTTGATGCTTGGCGGCATTAACTTGTAGAAATTTTTGCCAGTCAATAGCATCCGGGTTCGGTTCTCCTTGCGACATTGGCTGGATGATTAGATCAGGATCTGCGACGATGATTTGTTCAATGTTGATTTGCGGGTAATCATTAACCAATTCAATAAATGGGTTACGGGCACCACAAATGCTTAAATGCTGTTGTGGCCAGGCATTTTTTGCCACTGTCGTCAGCGGTTTTGACCAGAGCTCGTAAAACACTTTAATATCTGCTTTATTCTGATATTTTTGTTGTAACGCATTGAGGCTTTGCTCAAATGATTGCGCTTTTTGTTCCGCTATCGCTGCTCTGCCGGTTAGTTTCCCAAATAAACGTAATTCTTTTGCCACATCCGCTAAATTGACCGGATCAGAATAAACAATGTTTAAGCCAAGTTTTTCCAGGCGTTGCAAGTCATCACTTGGATTACCGGTGCGCCAGGCGATAATAATGTCGGGTTGATAAGCAAGGATTTGTTCTATTTTTAACCGGGCGTAATTGCCTATTCTTGGGATATCCAGTGCTGCTGCGGGGAAATCAGAATGTTCAGTAGTGGCGACAATACGCTCTCCAACGCCGAGATCAAACAGTACTTCGACCACATGTGGCGCAAGAGCGATGATTTTTTGCTGGTCATAATCAACCTTGTTTGAATCTTCTCTGCCATCAACCACTTCTTTGCTAACTGCGCTTATTACTTCGGAAGTGACAGCGGTTACGACATCTGAGTTGTCAGAAAAAACTAAGTTTTTCAGCAATACCACAACGAAAAGTATTGCTACCACGAATATGGCTTTCAATTTTTTAGTCATTCGCGTATTTATCCGTTACCAGTCGATGCCAGCTTGCGCTTTGATGCCATTATCAAAGGCATGTTTTATTGATTGCACTTCGGAAACCGTGTCGGCCAGTTCGATTAAGCGGCGGTGACAGGCTCGGCCGGTAATGATCACATGCTGATTTTGCGGGCGGTTGGTTAATGCGCTTATTACCTCATCCAAATCGATATAGCCATAAGTCACCATGTAAGTGATCTCATCCAGAAGCACCAGATCAACACTGTTATCGGTTAACAGCTTTTGTGTATCGCTCCAGGCCAGTTGGGCGGCGGCGGTGTCTTTTTCTTTGTTTTGGGTTTCCCAGGTAAATCCGGTCCCCATGACATAAAAATCAACGTCATGCTGTTCGAGCAGATTACGTTCACCACATTCCCAGGTACCTTTAATAAATTGTACCACCGATGTTTTTAAGCCGTGGCCAACGGCACGGGCAACCGTGCCAAAACCAGAGGTTGATTTGCCCTTGCCATTGCCGGTGATCACGATCAACAAACCTTTTTCATCGGTGGCATTTTTGATGCGTTGATCCACTTGTTCTTTTAGACGTTGCTGACGAGCTTGATGCTTTTCAGCTTTGCTCGTAGCTGCTTTGTCTGTAGCTTTTTTGCTCGTAGCCTCTTCGCCCGAAGCTTCTTTTATTTTATCTGTGCTCATAATGTTAAACCTTTTTATCTGCTAAATTGTTAACCTGTGCGAGTTGCTTGATTTTATTAAAATCTAAATCAACTGCGATGGCATCGGCCAGTTTATCAATGGCGATATTTTGTTGTTGTTTGAAGCTTTTACTTTCACCAATATTCGCGCCAGCCCACTGCATGATCAGCTTAAGGGCGGCTGGCGTATCAAAAATCCCGTGCCAATAGCTGCCGATAATTTGCTGATCGGCACTGACATAGCCTTCGTCTTCGCCATTAATGCGGATCAAGGCTTTAACTTGCGGTTCATTGTCTATTTCTAACTGCTCGGTAATGCCGGCATGGATCTCATAACCACTGAGCACACAGTTGTTTTCGTTCAAATGCAGTGTGCCAGTGACATTGGTTAAGATTTTTTGCTTGCTCAATGTTGTTGTTAATGGCAATAAGCCTAATCCCTTGCTGATAGGTACTTCGCTTTCTATCGCATCAGGATCGGCTATCGTGTGACCAAGCATTTGCATGCCACCACAAATGCCCATTACTTTGCCGCCATAGCGTAAATGCCTGTTGATAGCTATATCCCAACCTTGTTGTTTGATAAACGCTAAATCGGCTTGTACATTTTTACTGCCGGGCAAAATTAGCAAGTCACAAGGGGGTAAGGGGTGTTGCTCTCTTTCTCTACTAAAATCAGGGCTATTAATATCCTGGCGATCAAGGTCCTGGCCATAAATAAACTGAAAGTTAATCTTAGGATGCCAGCGCAAATTATCAAAATCGCTATGATTACTCATTCTCGGGGTAACCAGAACCATCACCTTAATGGTATTTTGTGCACTTGCTGACTCATCGGTTAACTGCTGTTGTTCATCTACCGCATCTTCAGCCGCGATGGTTAAACCATGCAAGTAAGGTAATACCGCAAGTACTGGCTTATTGGTTTTTTGCTCTAACCAGTCCAAACCTGGCTCCAACAATTTGATGTCACCGCGAAAACGGTTAATGACAAAGCCTACAATCCGGTTTTGCTCAGATGGCGACAGCAACTCTAAGGTCCCGACCAAATGGGCAAAAACACCGCCACGGTCGATATCCGCAATGAGTATTACCGGGCAATCCACTTGCTCGGCAAAACCCATATTGGCGATGTCACCTTCACGTAAATTGATTTCGGCCGGACTGCCGGCACCTTCAACAATAATATAATCAAATCGCTCGGTTAAACGTTGATGCGATTCGAGCACCGCCTGCATCGCTTGTTTTTTATAATCGTGATAACTTTGCGCTTCCATCGAGGTTAACGCTTTACCATGGACAATCACTTGCGCACCAGTATCGGAATTTGGTTTTAACAAAATTGGATTGAAATCGACTTCCGGCTCAATAAGTGCGGCATGCGCTTGTACCGCCTGAGCGCGACCAATTTCGCCGCCATCTTTGGTTACGGCACTATTGAGTGCCATATTTTGCGGCTTAAACGGCGCAACTTTTACCTTCTCTCTGGCCAAAATACGGCAAATTCCGGCCACTAACGTGCTTTTACCCGCATCTGAAGTGGTACCTTGCACCATTAAGGTAATGGTTTGCTTGTTGGCTGATGGCATACGGTTATCTGTCATTGCTATGATAAATATTCATTGTCTGGGTCACAAGCTGATAGTGGTGCACTGACACAACACACTTGGCTAAAATTACTGGCGCTATCATGGCTCACTTTACTAATGCTGGCATTGCTAATCCGCAAATGGCTAAATAGTTTAGGGTTTTGCTCTAGTTCTAATACGTGACTTATCATCATTTTGATCACGCCGCCATGGCAGACCACAAGAACATTTTCGCCTTGATGTTCGTTAATAAGTGTTTGCAAGAGGTTAGTAATGCGCAGCTTAAAATCCATTAATGACTCGGCGTTGGGTAAGGTGTTGAGCATTGGGTTATGCCAAAAGTTTTCCAATGTTGGCCAATTTAAGTCGTTGTCGTTAATTTCATTGGTGCTAGTTTCTTTGGCGCCGATACCATTAAAGGCGATATCGTCAAAGGCGATGCCGTCATAGTCACCAAAACTGGTTTCGCTTAAGCCTGGCTCTATGGTTAACGGCAATCCGTTTTGCTTGGCAAATTGTTCGCTAACTGTTCGGCAGCGCTGCAAGGGTGAGCTAACAATATGGCTAAAACAATGTTTTACACTTAATAATTGGGCAAGTAACTTATTGTTTTCATCTGCGCTTACGCCGATATCGGTATGACCATAAAGTGCCGCCGGGCCATCCACTTTTGCATGCCTGAGCAAGAATAAGTTGGTTAGCCCTGTAGAGGTCGAGGTCGAGATAGAGTTAGCTTTAGTCATTTCCAGCACCGCTATTTTGTCTGCGGCCATTGCCCTTTAATGTTAAAGGAATGCCGGCAGTGATTAAGATGACGCTATCTGCTACGGCAGCAATGCGTTGATTTAACCAGCCGGCATTATCGACAAACAAGCGGCTTACTTTACCTAACGGTACTACGCCTAAACCGACTTCGTTGGCCACCAATACAATATCCATACCTTGCTTGTTCGCATAAGGGGCAAGGGCGGTGAGTAATTGCTCGCTGTATAAGTCTATATCTTCTTGTCTGGCATTATCGCCGAACTCAAAAATTACGTTATTGAGCCATAAGGTTAAACAGTCAATTAAGATAACGCTACTGCCTTGCAGCGGTTGTTGGCTCTGTAGCTGGCTTAGGGCGTCACTGATCGCATCATTTAGCATTAACGGACATTCAACTAGTTGCCACAAATCTTCTCGATCTTTTTGGTGTTTGGCAATTCTGCGTTGCATTTCATCGTCAAATGCTTGTGCTGTGGCGATGTAAATGGGCTTTTGCCGGCTTTGATTATCCGCTTTATTATCCGCTTGATTTTGCACTCGCAGAGAAAAACATAATTGTTCGGCAAAACTGGATTTACCCGAGCGAGCACCGCCTAAGACTAAATGGATCATGACAAGGCACCTAAATTATTGGTGTTGCTACTGGCAATAATGAGCAAATAGATCAAAAGTTCACTAATTTGTTGAGCGGCGCCTAAACAATCCCCGGTATATCCGCCGATACGTTTGTTTAGCCAGTGTTTGAAGCCACTGCGAAATATCCACATGCTGATAATGACTAACATAATGGTGGTAAATGGGAACAGTAATAATGGCAGAGCGCCAACGGTTAATAACAAAGTCAACTCTTCGCCAGTTTGTTGCTCCGCTAACGGTTTACTTTTACTGCCAGAACTGGCACTCACATAAGCCATATCAAATATCAAACTTGCTGCTATCGCACGCGATAATGCAGAACCTAGTAATAAACTTGCAATAAATTGTGATGAATCGGCAATAACCACCAAGCTTGAGTATTTCAGTAACAATGCCATGACGATACTTACCGCACCATAAGCACCAATACGGCTATCTTTCATGATCAATAGACGTTTTTCAACGGTTAAGCCGCCACCTATGCCATCCACCGTATCGGCAAGGCCATCTTCATGAAACGCACCGGTTAGCAATAAACTTATGATAAGCAAACAAACGATGACTACCGTTGTCGGTAAAAACGCCGAGAGTAACCAATAACAAAACGCTAAAATAACGGCCAACACTATGCCGACTAAGGAGAAATAGCGAGCTGATTTATTTAATAATGAGGCAGAATATTGAACGCCAGCAGGCACCGGAATACGACTAAAAAAACTTAGCGCTAAATAAAATAAATTAAGCTGGTATCTCATCGGGGTCATCGGTTGCTTCTTTTCGCTGTACTCATCCGTTGGAATCATTTGTCGTTAAAACCTATACTGAAATTCCGGCATCGCTAAAACTTGCCATATCATTATAAAAATGCGCACAAGCGGTTAATAACGGCAATGCCAGGGCTGCACCTGTACCTTCTCCTAGCCTTAACCCTAAGTTAATTAATGGCGTTGCGTTAAATTGTTTGAGTAATAATTGATGGCCTGATTCTTCTGACTGATGGGCAAACACTAGATAATCGGCAATGTTGTCATCGATTAGTTTAGCTATAAGGGCAGCACAGCTGACAATAAAACCATCAATTAATACGGTAATTTTCGCTTTCGCGGATGCCAGTATAGCACCCACCATTTGCACGATTTCAAAGCCACCAAGTTCACTCAAAATGGTGAATGCATCGGTTGTTTGCACGCGTGTCAGGGCTTTTTTGAGCAGTTGTGTTTTATGGATTAGTTGTTGTGAGTTTATGCCGGTGCCATACCCTACGCATTGTTCAACCTCGCATTTACTCACCGCCGCCAGTAATGCTGCCGCAGAGCTGGTATTGGCGATACCCATTTCACCCAAAATAACTAAGTTACAGCCTAGGCTAATGTGCTGGTTGGCAATTTGTTCACCGTAAGCGATACCTTGCTTTACCTGTTCGATGCTCATTGCTGGCATAGTGGCAAAATTGTTGGTGCCGGCACCTAAACGTTGTTCGATAAAACTTGCCGAACCGGTATGTTGCTCGGCGGCGGTAGCAATATCTGACTCTGTAATGGGTTCAATAATGCCGGCATCTATCACGGTTAAGGCAATATTGTTGGCACGACAAAAACAATTGATTGCGGCACCGCCATTGAGAAAATTCAATACCATTTGTCGGGTAACTGCGCTTGGGGCGATACTAACGCCTGCTTCACTTATGCCGTGATCGCCGGCGAATACCAGTGCGGTAGGCTGGTTAATGCTAATGCGTGATACCAGAGATTGCTGCTTGTTACTTTGAATTAATGCCAGTTTCAGTGCCAGTTGTTCTAATTGCCCAAGAGCGCCAACAGGTTTGGTTTTTTGGTCAATAATATCCATTATTGCTTGGCCATACTTTGTGTCTAACGCGTAAATGCTCATAGCGAAACCTTTGATTTATAATAATTTGAATGCATGATGCTAATTACATTTTCCGCATTAACAATAAAAAGAACACACTGCCCATGGCTGAGGTGATCACCCCGATAGGGATCTCTTGTCCGTCCAATGCAGTACGAGCCAATACATCTACCCACACCAGGAAACAGCCGCCGAGTAAACCCGAGCCAATGAGCAATTTGCCGGTGGTAATGCCGACATAAGAGCGCACGATATGAGGGATCATTAATCCGACAAAACCTATGCCGCCACAATAAGAAACAATAACGGCGGTGCTAGCGGCACAAATAACCAATACAATAATGCGTAATCGGGCTACCTTAACGCCTAAGGTGCGAGCACTTTCATCACTGAGCAATAAGGCATCGAGCTGTCTTGCCAGAGAGAAGGCGATGATGGTGGCAATCAATATCACCGGAAATATCCACAGCAGGGCAGTAGTATCGGCTCTTGCTAATGACCCCATCAACCAAAATATCACCCGGTTTGAAGCAAACGCTTCACCCATGTACAGGGTAAAACTGGTGATTGAACTTAATAAGAAGGATACCGCAACGCCGGCCAGCAATAAGTGCTCGACCCGGCGCCAATTATTGTTGGCAATTACCGCTAACACCAGAGTCACGGCGGCTAAGGCACCGATAAAAGCGGCTAAGGGTAATGACACAAAGTGAATAGATTGCGGCAGTAAACTTGCCAGGGTTGCGCCTAAACCAGCACCGGCAACAATACCAAATAAATAAGGGTCGGCCAGCGGGTTACGGGTAACATTTTGCATTAATGCGCCAGAAATCGCTAAGCCGAAACCGGCTAAAAAGCCTAACAGCACCCGCGGTAAGCGAATGTCGTAGAGTATGGTCTGGTAAATCGATTTTTCACAACTGGCAATCACACATTGCCACACGGCTTGGTGGTTAACTTCACTTACACCAAAGCCAATGGCAAAAACAAAAGTGGCAAACACCAAGCCGGTTAATAACGCCGCCGTTAGTTTGCTATTGAGCCGATGGGCGGAGGAGATCATTGTTCATCTCCTTTATTTTTAGTTCTTGCCGCAGAGTCAGTAATTGAAGAAAAGGTGATACGCGGTTTATTGGTAAAAGGGTTATTATCGACAGCGCAATTCAGGTTAAACACACTTTTTAAGGTCGGTGGAGTGAACACTTGTTCAGGAGTGTCGTTCGCCACTATCTGACCATGATTCATTAACACAATCCGATCGCAATATTCTGCGGCTAAATTGAGATCGTGAATGGTAAGTAACAAGGTTATCTTCAGTTTTTTTGCTAACCCTAGAATTTGGTGCTGATAATAAATATCTAAATGGTTAGTGGGTTCATCCATGATCAAGATGTTGGCCGCTTGTACGACGGCTCTAGCAATAAGAACCCGTTGTTGTTCACCGCCAGAGAGGGTATTAAATACTTGTTGCCGTTTCTCAAGTAAATCCACTTTACTCAGGGCTGAGTGAATTCTGTTAGCATCGTTGCCGTTATCGCTTTCGAAAAAGCTTTTGTGTGGGATCAAGCCCATACGCACAATATCAATCACGGTTAAATCAAAAACCGAGTTAGTTTGTTGGCTTACCACGGCGATTTGTTTGGCGATGTCTTTATGCGGCAAAGCGCTTAACGGTTTTGAGTTTAAGGTGATGATGCCAGTAAAGTCGCTATGTTCGCCATGCAAGCATTTCAGCAAGGAGGTTTTTCCGGCGCCATTGGGTCCGACAATCGCCACAGTTTCGCCTCGATTTAATTCAAAATCGATATTTTCAATGATGCGTTTGCCTGAAACTTGCCAGCTTAACTGTTTTGCTTGTAGAACGGTGCTTGCCATGTGTCTTTATCGTATTTATTCATTGTTAGTAAAGTACGGGCAAAGAAGGAAGGGGACAAACCAAGACTATTGTAGAATAGATATACAGATGGTTAACTGCAAAGTGACCCTGATCTTCTACGCGTTACCCGCACGTTCAATCATTTTAATTAACATTTAAGGCAGGTTTTCTGACTCATAGAATACTTTCATTGATTCTATTTACAGTTGCGGGAACAGCTGTGGAATTAAAGTTTTGGCTTTTGCACCACATTCCCAATTAAGTCTTGATGTTTATTACAGCTCAAGACACCTTAAATTTTAAGCGCCGATTCTAGCAACTCAGTCAATGTATTAACACTAAAATCTTAATTCGCTAGACATAAGTTTAGCATATCTAATAACCAGTTTTCGTAACCTGCTGTTGTGACTAAAGCTAGCGCGCCAACTTTCGATGTGCTTTGGCAAAGTGACCAGCACAAAATGCACCGATAATAGAAAGCTCTCCCGCCAGACACAGGCCGGCACACACTTCAGCTAAGGCTCTGGCATTGCCGGCGCCAGCTAATCCGAGTAATTGTAAATTTGCTTGCTGACTTGCCAAACCTGTCCCGCCACCAACGGTACCTACCATTAAATTTGGCAAGGTTACGGCGGCATAGAGGCTACCATCATCATTAAGTTCCATACGGGTGACCCCAACTGCAGATTCGGCCACACAGGCGGCATCTTGGCCACAGGCAATATATAAAGCCGCCAGGCCATTGGCATAATGACCTTGTACACCAACGGAGCCACTAAGGACGCCACCAACGGTAGACATGCGCCAGAAACTGGCCATTAGCTCTGGTGTGGTGTGCAGCCTCTTCTTTATCAAGTCTGCCGAAATGGTAATTTCGCTGGTCACTTTTTTTCCACGTACGCCTGCCAATGACTGGCTGGTGGCTTTTTTATCTCCGGATAAGTTTGCATCTAAAAAGTAGTGTTTCGGGGCGACCGGGGTGTTTTCAATAATGTATTCAAGAGCGCAATTGGTGGCAATGGTTACCATATTTTGCCCGGATGCATCACCGGTTAAATAATCAAAAATCAGATAAACATTGTTACCCTCTATGTTGATACGCAAGTCTTTTAACTTAAGATGATTGGAACTGGCTTCGCTGATTTGGCGAAAATTTTCTTGCTGCGTCGTTGCCCAGGCGACAAACTGGCCAGCCTGTATTAACGTCTCAAAGGCAAAGCCTGGCGTACGGCAAACGCCCTCGTTCAGTAACATGGTAGAGCAACCACCGGCTTCAGTGATCAGCAACGCGCCACGATTGTAAGAGGCGACTAACGCGGCTTCGGTGGTTGCCAGCGGCAGAAAGTAATCATCTTGGGCAAACAAACCATTGATGCGCAGTGGGCCCGCAATGCCAACGGGGACTTTGACGGTGCCAATGAAGTTTTCAATATTCTTTTGATATTGGCTCATTGAGGCCAGGGTATTTTGATCGAGTAAATGCTCTCGCGCCGCCGGGCAGCTTATGGCTTGCCAACGCTTTTCGATTGCTTTTGGGCTAATAAACATGTTTTTCGGTTGCGGTTTATCAACCGGGCTAAAACTTGGCTTAAGCTGTTGTAATGAGTTTTGATCCATTGTTGATAACGCAGAGAAGATCTCTGGATTTAAATCGGTATTTTTATTTTTCATTTACTCATTAGCAACTTATACCCGTAACACTTCAAGGTGCAGGCGTCAGTGTTTGAAAGTTGTCATTAATCCAACTGTCTAAAGTATCAGCTATCCTCGGAAGTGTTATGGCAAAAAAATCATTGATTTT
>MABC01000016.1 GCA_002162925.1 Thalassotalea sp. 42_200_T64
AAAAGTATACGCTTAGGCGTGAAGAATAAACGCCTTAAAGCTGGATGGGATGATGATTATATGATGAAAGTGCTCACTGTTGGGTTAACAACTGTATAATTTAGACTCGTTTGCCCTACTGCCCCTGGCAGGGCACTTGATTGACAAAAGTTTCCATATGAGCAAGTGCCTGTTCAACTTGCTCAGTAACATTTTCACCATCAAAAATTATTTCTTTTTGCTTTCTGTTTCTCAGGGCCGTATGCAATACCGCTCTGTTTTCGGTTAAATTGATGCGCTCGGCATTGAACATTTTGTCACGCCAATCGGCTAACTTCACTTCTTTGGTTAACTGCAACAGCTCAGCCATCACCGAATCATCAATAAGGTTTTTCGAATAATCAAACAAGATATTGGGCAAGTTAATGGAAAAATTTTCAAAGCGCTGTGCATCCATGGCAAACAAGTCATTCATATGCTGATTTTTCATGCTTTGTGCCAGGGCAGAAAGTGCCTTCCAACTGGGTAAATTTGTTCTGTTTATTTCAGCACAATGAGTCATAGCAATCCTATTTCATACCAAGTCCGACAATTGATTGGTAAATAAATTGTCGGACTTGGTATTATTGTTAAACTTGATAAAATTTCCTATTAAACTAAGTCAAATGACAGCGCTGTTATTTGACTGTAGTTTAAACTTAAAAATGCTTGAAACAAAGCTATAGCAAGGGATTTACCACGCATTGATATAAAAATTTCACTTTCCCGTATTTTTTTACAACACTGTTCAAAAATAATATATAGTTGCGCTTAACGTTTTATCGAGTAACTGTGCTACTGCAATCTTTATTCGTTAGAATTTTATAACAAGAAAAAGGATTTGCCATGAAAGTTACCATCAACGATGTTGCCAAGTTATCTGGTGTTTCGATCAAAACCGTATCTCGGGTTACCAATAATGAAGCCTCGGTAAGACAAGCAACCCGTGACAAAGTGATGGCGGCTATTAAAGAGTTAAATTACCAACCTAACCTGGCTGCAAGAAGCCTGGCCGGGACCAAATCCTATACCATTGCCTACATCTACGATAATCCAAATGCCTATTACATTATTGATATGCAAAACGGGATCTTATCTGAATGTCGTAAACAAAATTTTGAGCTGCTGATCCATCCGTGTAATTCAAAGTCGGTTGATATTATCGAAGAAATCGTAAGCATGATTAAGCAATCTCGAATTGCTGGCGTAGTCTTGACGCCACCGTTTTCCGAAATGCCCAGTGTAGTCGAGCGGTTAAGCGATATTGGGGTGAAATTTGTGCGAATTTTATCCGGTCGCAATGTGCCTGATACTAACTCACCCTGTATCATGGTTAATGACTTTGATGCCGCATTTTCGCTCAGCCAGCATCTCATTGACTTGGGTCATAAAGATATCGGTTTTATCAGCGGTGGCAAAGAGCATAAATCTACGCTCGAGCGTATCGAAGGCTACAGAGCAGCTTTGGCTAAAAATAGTATTGGTTGTCGCGAAGATCTGATCATTGATGGCGAATATTCGTTTGAATCCGGAGTGAAAGGCGCAGAACAGTTATTGGCAAAACCAAATCGCCCTACCGCCATCTTTTCCTGTAATGATGAAATAGCGGCGGGCGCATTATTTGCTTCCCGGTTGCAAAATATCACCATTCCAGAACAATTATCGATAGTTGGCTTTGAGAACAGTCCTTTTTCTCGTCAAACCTGGCCGAAAATAACCACCGCTGACCAACCGAACCAAACCATAGCAAAACATGCCACGGCTTTGTTAATTAACGACATTAGAGAACAAAACTCGGATGAAATTTGCGAACAAATTACCCCGAGTTTATTAGTCAGAGATTCTTCTGGTGCGGTTGCGAATTAAGCTGAACTCGGAATAATTAACGTTGAGCATCCTTTAAACCGTAGCCGCGTAAGAAAAGATCAACCGTATTATCAATGTAGTGTGCTATTTCATCGGCGCTAAGTTGCTGTTCAGTATTATATTCGCGTCGCATTAATGCTTCACCTTTAATCATCGATAAAAACTGCACCGCCGCCATATGGCAATCCACAACTTTTATTAGCCCACTAGTTGAATAATTTGCAATCAATTGAGATATTTCTTTAATAACGGATTCAGGCCCGGCGCTGAAAAATAATTGTGAAACCTTAGGGTTGGTTTGTGATTCAGAAATGCACACGCGATGAATCGCCGTGCCCTCTTTTGACAGTAACAGTTCGATAAATCCTTTGGCAAAAGTTTTTAACGCTACCTGTGGATCTTTCAACAACGCTTCTGGCATTGAAGACATTCTAAACTCGCTACAGCGATGGCTTATGGCGGCAGCAAACAATTCATCCTTATTACCGAAATGACTGTAAACCGTTTGTTTGGAAACCCCGGCAGATTTGGCAATGCTATCCATGCTGGTTACCGAAAACCCTTTTTCGCAAAAATTTTCAGTGGCAGCACTGAGAATTAGCTGCCGCTTTTCTTCGCTTTTACTTCTACCTTTGCTTTTAATCACTATTTACCTCGATTAGATTCAGCATACATTAATCGCAACAAATCACACTGGACAGTCTAGTTTAATTTATCTAAACTAGACCCATTAGTCTAGTTTGATTTATGTTTTATTTTAAAAGAAGCCACTATGCAATCGAATAACGCCAACTCAAATCACATCTCGCCCCTATCTTTCAAGCGGTTCTTCACCACAGTTTTGATATTCGCTTTAGCCGCCTGTGGCGAAAATCAACCACAAGCGGATATAGATACCGGCGCCTATGTGCACACAGTTGCCAGTGAGCCCTTGCAATTAAAGCACAGTTATCAGGTATTACGGAAGTTTTCCGGCACCGTTGCATCGAAACAAAGTGCCAATTTAAGTTTCGAAGTTTCAGGACGAATTGCCACCATCGCGGTTGATGAAGGCGATAATGTCAGCAAAGGCCAGATACTTGCCCGTCTCGACACTGAATTTTTAACCATTGAACAGCAACAGTTACAGGCGCAAGTCTTACAGTTAAAGGCGGAAGAAGAATTGGTTGATGCCAACTTAACGCGTACCGATGCGTTAATAAAAAATGGTTATGCTTCGCAACAAACAGTGGATGAATTAACCGCCCAGAAAAAAGTATTGCGCGCAAATCAGCAGCAATTACAAGCCAACCTTGCTGCCAAGAAATATCAAATCAATCATGCAACAATTTTTGCGCCTTTTACCGGAACCATTAATAAACGGTTAATTAATATCGGTGAGGTAATTAACCCACAAATACCCGCTTTTGAATTGCAACAAAACAGTAATAAAGAATTAAAAGTCGGTGTACCACAACATTTAGTCGCGAAAATCAAACACCAGCAGACGTTCGATTTAGAGGTAAATCAACAAACCATAACGGTGGCAAGTTTAGCGGTGAATTCAAAGTTAAACGAGCGCAGCCGCACTGTGCAATTACGCTTTCCGCTGCCCGATGAATTAGAGGCATATAATAATCAACTGGCGTTTTTCAGTTTCGAACAAAGTTATCAACAAGACGGGTTTTGGGTTCCTTTTACCGCGCTTACTGATGGCATAAGGGGTACCTGGAATGTATACACCTTAGCGCCAAAAAGTCATGATTCATATACCTTGGTGAGTCACAGTGTTGAGATCATCCATAGTGAACAAAACAAAGCCTTTATCCGCGGTGATTTAGCCCAAGATCAGCTTTTGTTAAGCGCCGGGATGCAACGTTTAGTCCCTGGCCAAATCGTCAAAACAAAGCAGTAGAGAGCACGATATTATGATTGAAGCGTTCGTTAAAAATGGTCGATTGATGACCTTGTTGATAATTCTGATCATCGTCTCAGGTTTCGCCGCAGTAAATGTTCTGCCCCGCTCTGAAGATCCACAAATGGTTAATCGTGCCGCCAGTGTCATTACCCGTTTACCCGGCGCAAGCGCTGAACGAGTCGAAGCGCTAATCACCGAAAAGATAGAACAAAAGCTACAAAAACTCGCAGAAATTGATTATTTAGCATCAACCTCTCGACCTGAAATTTCGGTGATACAAATAAAGCTGAAAGGCGAAGTAAGCAATTCAGCACCGGTCTTTTCACGCATTCGTGATCTTTTAGCTGATGTACGGCCATTTTTGCCTGCAGATTCGTTAGAGCCAACGCTTATTGATGAAAGAAGTTATGCTTTTACTCAACTTGTGGCGTTAAACTGGATCGCCGATGGACCGTCTGACTTACTCATCTTAGGGCGTTATGCTACGGAATTAAAATCACAATTGCGTTTAGTGCCGAATACCGATTTTGTCGATATTTATGGCCAAAATGATGAAGAAATATTGGTGCAACTTGATCAAAATGTTGCTGCCATGGCGGGTATTTCGTTATTGCAGGTCAGTCAGGCAATTGCCAATGCCGATGTTAAAGTTCCTGCCGGTAAACTGGTCAACAACTACAATCAGATGCAAATCGAATTAACTGGCGCCCTTGATTCCATTACGCGAATACGCAACATTCCAATTATTTCAGACAGTTACAGCCCACTACTGGTTGGCGATGTGGCAACAGTGAAACGGCAGGTCAAAACACCAATGAGTGAATACGCCATTGTTAATGGCAAACCGGCTTTGGTGGTTGGTACCCGAATGATCCACGGCATCAGAATTGATAAGTGGTCGGCAAGTGTCACCGAAAAGCTCAACGAATTTGCCAAATTACTGCCAGCTAGCATCCAGTTGGAAGTAATGTTTGATCAAAATACTTATACCGAAACACGGTTAACCGACCTGGTTGGCAATATCATTATTGGTTTTGCCATTATCGCCCTAGTGTTGTTTATTTCACTCGGCGTACGCTGTGCCATTATTGTGGTTATCTCTTTACCATTGACCGTTTTATTTACCCTGTCAGTGATGAATTACTACGGTTTGCCGATACATCAAATGTCGGTAACCGGTTTAGTGGTTGCTTTGGGTATTATGGTGGATAACGCCATTGTCATGACCGACACAGTGCAACAGAAAAAACAGCAAGGAATTAATGGCTTACAGGCCGTATTAGAATCGGTTCGTCATCTTTGGTTACCCCTGTTAGGCTCTACCGCCACCACGGTTTTGGCATTTATGCCAATTGTATTAATGCCGGGTGATGCTGGTGAGTTCGTCGGTGGCATTGCCTTAAGCGTGATTTTTGCATTGATTGGTTCATACTTAATTTCGCACACTATTGTTGCCGGCCTTGCCGGTCGATTTATCAAGGTAAATAGTCAAAAAACTGCCTGGTATCATAACGGTTTAAGTTTGGTGAAAGCCACAGCCTGGTTTCAACGTACCCTTGATTTTACCCTGAAAAAACCCAAAATCACGATTGTTCTGGTATTTATCTTACCAATTTTAGGCTTTGTCATGGCAAAACAACTCGATGAGCAGTTTTTCCCTTCTTCTGATCGAGATATGTTTCAAATAGAACTATATATGCCGGCACAAACCAGTATCAAAGCGACGAAGGCTATCACCGAACAGGTATCGATAACATTGGCACAATATCCCGAAATTGAAAAATTACGCTGGTTTATTGGCAAAAGTGCACCATCGTTTTATTACAATATGGTCAGTGCCAAAGATGGCATGCAAAACTACGCACAAGCGATGATAACCGCGACGGATTATTCGGCGGCAAACCGGTTAATTCCAGAGCTGCAAGTGACACTTGATAAAGCCTTTGGGCAAGCACAAATCTTGGTGCGAAAATTAGAGCAAGGGCCTCCATTTAACGCTCCTATTGAAGTTCGGCTATTTGGCCCTAACCTGGATACCCTGCAGGAGTTAGGCAATGGTATTCGCCGGCTATTTTCGCAAACTGAAAACGTAGTACATTCTCGCGCTACTTTACTTCCAGGTACGCCGAAAGTGTGGCTGCAGGCTGATGAAGACACATTAAACGGTTTAAATTTAAACTTGAATGACGTTGCCAAACAACTCGAATCTGCTTTAGAGGGTGCGGTGCAAGGCTCTATTGTTGAAGCGACTGAGTCCATTAATGTTCGAGTAAAAATTAGCGATAGTGAACGTGAAGACATTAATGCCTTGGCTAACTTTCCGATTGTAAACCCACAAAATGGCAGTTACATCCCGTTATCGGCGATAAGTCAGGTAAAAGTAAGCCCTAGCCGAGGGGCAATACCGCATCGAGATGGTATGCGGGTAAATGTTATCGAAGGGTATATTCGCTCAGGGGTGCTGCCATCGACGGTATTAAACGACATTCAAGATAGATTAGCCGAGCAAAATTTTGTTTTGCCCAGCGGTTACTCCATTGATATTGGTGGTGAGTCGGGGGCAAGAGATAGAGCCGTTAGTAAATTAATGAGCAGCGTTGGCGTGATCTTAACCATACTCATTACCGTCGTGGTACTGTCGTTTAATTCCTTTAGAATTTCCAGTATCATTTTTATTTCGGCTTTTATGTCGATAGGTCTCGGCTTATTAAGCGTGTATGCCTTTAATCATCCGTTTGGCTTTACCGTAATTATTGGCCTGTTGGGTTTAATGGGGCTTGCCATTAACTCTGCCATCGTCATTCTCGCCGAATTAAAGGCGGATCCGATGGCGGTAATTGGCGATAAATCTGCGATTATCCATGGAGTATTACGTTGTACCCGCCATATTAGCTCAACCACTATCACTACCGTAGGCGGCTTCTTGCCATTAATATTAGCCGGAGGCGGATTTTGGCCACCTTTTGCCATCGCGATTGCCGGTGGTACGGTATTAACTACGCTGTTATCATTTTACTTTGTCCCGGCGGCGTTTTATTTAATGAGCAAAAAGCGCCACTTTGAAAAAACCAGCGTCGCGTTGAGTTAAAGTATAAACAAACGTTTATGCAGTTAAGTGGCAAATATTATGTAAAAACTTAGCAATTAACGACGATATTTAGTGCAAACTGATGACTCTTTAAGCAAACACACAAAAAGTCGCATTTTTTTTGAAAAAACAGTTGACGAGGGCAAGGCAGATTAGCATAATACGCCGCACTTACTTGAGGCGACTCAAATAAGTATTGGTATGGCTACATAGCTCAGTTGGTTAGAGCACATCACTCATAATGATGGGGTCCCAGGTTCGAGTCCCGGTGTAGCCACCATTCATATCATTAATTTGGTATACCTGTGCGGACGTGGCGGAATTGGTAGACGCGCTGGATTTAGGTTCCAGTATTCTAGGATGTGAGAGTTCAAGTCTCTCCGTCCGCACCATTTACATTGTTGGGATATAGCCAAGCGGTAAGGCAGCGGGTTTTGATCCCGTCATTCCGAGGTTCAAATCCTCGTATCCCAGCCAATCTTTTTGATTTATTCAATTTGTAGCGGCTTCGATAATGTAAATAAGAAGTTTAAAGTTGGGATATAGCCAAGCGGTAAGGCAGCGGGTTTTGATCCCGTCATTCCGAGGTTCAAATCCTCGTATCCCAGCCACTTCTTCTTAAACAATTTAATATAAATTATTAAATTAGAAATAAAAGCCTAGCGGCTTTTTTTTTGTTTCATAAAAGTAAAAATTTGATTGGCTACATAGCTCAGTTGGTTAGAGCACATCACTCATAATGATGGGGTCCCAGGTTCGAGTCCCGGTGTAGCCACCATTTACTACCTTTTATCTAGTTATTTAACTCGATATCAAAATGCGGACGTGGCGGAATTGGTAGACGCGCTGGATTTAGGTTCCAGTATCTTGCGATGTGAGAGTTCAAGTCTCTCCGTCCGCACCACTTGATTTAAAGTAAACAAAAAAACTCCAAAGCTAACTTATTTTATAAAGTTAATTTTGGAGTTTTTTTATGTTTGAAACTTAATAATTTCACGGAATTTCATAAGACAATTGGTATCGGTTGAAGCGCCGTTGCAGGTTAGTAATAAATTTTTTGAGTATTTTTACAGCAGTCCGCTAAATATTTATTGTTTTTGATAGAAATCGCTTGCGCTTTAACAAACCTTCTCTATAATTCACCTCGGTTTGCGGACGTGGCGGAATTGGTAGACGCGCTGGATTTAGGTTCCAGTATTCTAGGATGTGAGAGTTCAAGTCTCTCCGTCCGCACCATTTAATTAATTAACTAAGTCAGTTAATAGAAGAACTCCGAAGATGATTTTTATAGATTATCTTCGGAGTTTTTTTATGCCTGAAATTTATTGCCTGTAAGTAACTCTAAAAAGCTAGTGACTAAGTGCACCAGATCCTAGCTGGTCAACCATACGGGTGAAATCAGCTATAGACGTTTCAGTACATGAGACGGTTTCTGCACACGGGCGACGATATAATCCTTTGCGAGCTTGAGCGTCACGCTTTTCTGCCATAAAGGTTTCAAAAAAAGCAAAATCCGCTTCAAAT
Organism: Thalassotalea sp. 42_200_T64; assembly: GCA_002162925.1. Lineage (GTDB taxonomy): Bacteria > Pseudomonadota > Gammaproteobacteria > Enterobacterales > Alteromonadaceae > Thalassotalea_A. The sequence goes on from MABC01000016.1 coordinate 8,394, forward strand.
AACTGCACCAGGGTTAACGGTGTCACCTCTATGACTTCCATTTCATCGTCGGGAAATTCAGTTTTGGCGATGCTATTGGATTCATTTTTAGGGCTATGTTCACTGTCAATATCGGCAACTGGCGTAGAGCTTGCTGTTACTCCTTTAACATCGGCCTTAACATCTGCCTTAACCTTTTCGTTAGTATTAGCGACTATCACAGTTTGGTCATGCACACGGGCCAGTTTTGCTAATTGAGGAAAATTGTCATCGGTTAGCACTTTTTGTGACTTGAGATAGTTGGTGTAGCTCTTCACTTGTTTGTGGGACGTTACAAAAGCTTTACTCAGCCATTTATCGGCTTCGTCATAATCGTGAGGGCCAAATTCATCTTGACTGAAAATCATTCCCAATAAATAACTGGCTTCCGAGTGGTTTTTTCGAGCGGCTTTTTTCAGGTAACGAATGCCCTGTTCAAGGTCAACATAATCAGCTTCGGTTAAATAAAACAAACCGGCTTTATATGAGCCGGCAACACTGAAGTATTTAGAAGAACGTTTATACCAGCGAAGCGCTTGCTCTTTATCGATAGAAGTTCCATAGCCAACCTGATAAAAAGTGCCAAGCATTTCCATCGCATCGGCATAACCTTCTCGCGATTTACGTTTGTATTCACTAAACCAACGCTCACACTCATTAGTGGTACACTCTTTAATTGCGGAATTGCTGGCAATTGCCGTTGATGGCAGATGAGAGCAGATCAGTATGACTAGCAGTTTGAATATGGTCTTATTCATTTTTATCCCTAAAATTAATAACTTATTGGATTACTTTAGAAAAAATGATTACAAAAACAAATTGGTATTATACCAAGTCTACTAAGTGTTTTCCCACTCAGTGATAATTAATAGAATTGGTATCATTTAAATTCCACAGGCATAAGCCAATGCTTTGCTTTTTAATATCGGTGCCCGATGAGCGACAAAAATGCCAATATTGCGCAATAATTTAACCGGGGTGGATGGATTGGCAAAGGTGGCATAAATGGCATCCATGCCTGTCATCATTAATAGGTTATCCATACGCCGGGCTTTTTCATAACGCTTTAATACGTGCTCGGCATGATAGTTTTCACCTGAACCTATCGCTTTCGCAATTACCGTTTGTAATGCCGCAACATCTTTAAAACCAAGGTTGACCCCCTGCCCAGCCAACGGATTTATAGTATGAGCAGAATCCCCTACCAGCACGACCCTGCCTTTTACATAATCGTTGGCATGACGGCGAGTTAAAGGAAAGGCTCCTTTATTCACCACCTCGACTTTACCTAAGCGTTTGGGGAAGTGTTGATGGACTTCATCTTGCAGTTGTCGATTTGATAATTGTGCCAAACGCTTTATTTCCGCTTTTTGCTGATACCAAACCAGTGATGCGTTATTACCTGGCATAGGTAAAAACGCCAAGGGCCCACCAGCAGAAAATTTTTGCCAGGTAATGTCTTGTTGGCCAACTTCGGTTGTTACATTGACTAACATCGCACTTTGTTGATAGTCCCAACCAGTAATGCCGATTTCGGCTAATTGTCTAACCTTCGAATTCGCACCATCGGCGCCAATGAGTATCTTTGTCGCAAGCGTTTGCGACGATAACTCAACCAGCACCTGGCTTTCATCCTGAGTAAATGAAACCAGTTGCTCGGGGCATAACAGGGTAACGTTAGAGTTTGCTTGCAATTGTTGCCAAAGGGATAATTGAATTAAGCGGTTTTCCACAATATGGCCAAGGTGCGGTTGGCCAATTTCACCGGCGTTAAATTCGGCATAGGCAATATCATCTTCCCAAACACCTAGGCGCTTATATACGCAACTGCGCCAATCCTTTATTTGTTGCCAGGCATTTAATTGTGACAATAATTGTTCTGACGCTAATGAAATGGCGGAAACCCGTAAATCAAAAACAGCTTGGCTTTGCTGCTCTTCATCGAAAGGCGATGGTTGCTTTACTTCAACCACCGCCACCTTTAATCCAAGCTCGGCTAATGACAATGCCGTTGCCGCACCAACCATGCCGCCACCAACAATTAAACAGTCTACTTTTAACACTCGTTACTCAACTATTTTAAATTTCTTATAAAACTGATTTTAACCAAGCTAAACCCGAATACCAAGTGAATTACCCATAAGATCAATTTTATTTTTTTGCGGCAAAAGTCATAAAGACACCATAAAAATACATCTAAACCATTGTTTTACATCCAAATTAAAGCACATCCAGGCAGTCATCGACGAACCGCATTTTTTCAACGACGAACGACAATTTCAAAGTTGAATGTAACAAGAGTCGTCAATATGGCCAATTTGAAACATATGCTTACAAGCGTTTTGCAACGTTTTTTTAACATTGTGTATCCTATAAGCATGTACCAAATAAACCGTACAAAAAATAATAACCGTAAACAGTAAATACATTAAAAACTTTAAACATTAACTTTGAAAATTAGCGAAAGCTAACAAGGAAAACATTATGAAAACTTTAGCCGCAACTCTTCTAGGATTAACAATATTAGCTGCTCCTGCAGCATGTTTAGCAAGTCCGGTAAACGCCGCCGTAACGCCACAACAAATGCCCGTGTATGAAGTGGTATATGTAGGCAGCGTAAACCTAGTCGCCCAGCAAACGGAACATACGTTACAAGCTTTACACTATCAAAATATGCTAGATGTTCGCACGAGTGCGAAAAACAACATTAAATACATAGGTGCGCGTTTGCATTTAAACGCCAGTGAGATAGCAAAAGTAGCGACTACCGCAGAGTTGGCCAACGTTGCAGAGTGATCACTCCCAACTTTTAACCACAAACATCAGCTTAAATTAAACCGACAGTTATCTTAATTGTCGGTTTTTATCATTTAAAACATTAAATTGCCGCCATATCTGCGTCCGATACCAATTTATTACAAATTAATAACGCTGTGGTAGTGGCGTCAGATGTGAAGAAAGAGTAAAATACGCCCCCTTTTGGTTAATTACCGAACAAATTTGTTTGCGCGCGAGCTCAATCAGCGGTTGTTAGCGGTACACTACACATTAATTTTTGGGCAAATAAGCAATGAGTAAAAAGCTTTACATTAAAACTTGGGGCTGTCAGATGAACGAGTATGACTCGCAGAAGATGGCTGATCTATTAGACTCTACCCATGGCTACGTTGAAGTTAAAGAGCCAGAAGACGCGGATGTGCTGTTATTAAACACCTGCTCTATTCGGGAAAAGGCCCAAGAGAAAGTTTTTCACCAGCTCGGTCGTTGGAAGAATATGAAAAACGACAAACCCGATTTAATCATTGGTGTTGGTGGTTGTGTTGCTTCTCAAGAAGGTGATGCCATTCGTAAGCGTGCGCCGTTTGTCGATATTGTCTTTGGTCCACAAACTCTGCATCGTTTACCGGAAATGATTAACCAGGTAAATGGCGAGCACACCTCAGTGGTTGATGTCAGCTTTCCTGAAATTGAAAAATTTGACCGTTTGCCAGAACCAAAAGCTGATGGCCCAACCGCTTTTGTCTCAATTATGGAAGGTTGTAGTAAATACTGTACCTTCTGTGTAGTTCCTTACACCCGTGGGGAAGAAGTGTCTCGCCCAATGGATGATGTATTATATGAAATTGCGCAATTGGCCGAGCAAGGCGTGCGTGAAGTTAATTTATTAGGTCAAAACGTAAATGCTTACCGCGGCGATATGCACGATGGTAGTGTTTGCCGTTTTTCCGACTTATTACGTTTGGTGGCCACTATTGATGGCATTGACCGTATTCGTTACACCACTTCGCATCCGGTAGAATTTACCGATGACCTCACCGAAGTGTACAAAGACATTCCTGAATTGGTCAGTCATCTACATTTGCCGGTACAAAGTGGTTCTGATCGAATTTTAACTATGATGAAGCGTGGCCATACCGCCATTGAATACAAATCAAAAATTCGCGCCTTGAAAAAAGCGCGTCCTGATCTTTGCATGTCATCCGATTTCATCATAGGTTACCCGGGTGAAACCGCTGACGATTTTGAAGCAACAATGAATTTGATCAAAGCCATCGATTTTGATTTAAGCTTCAGCTTTATTTACAGTGCCCGCCCAGGCACACCGGCGGCCGATGCCATAGATGATGTCAGCGAAGACACCAAAAAGCAGCGTTTGCACATACTGCAAGACAGAATCAATACCCAGGCATTGTCCATTGCTCGCAAAATGTTAGGCAGCGAACAACGCATCTTGGTAGAAGGCCCGTCGAAGAAAAATCCGATGGAATTACGCGGTCGAACCGAAAACAATCGTATCGTTAACTTTGAAGCGCCACACACGGTAATTGGCGGCTTCGTTGACGTTGAAATTACCGATGTTTACAGTAACTCTTTACGTGGTAAATTAGTGCGCACTGAAGATGAAATGGGCTTGCGTATTGCTCATTCACCAGCGGATATTTTAGCGAACCAACATCATCAAACGCCGAAACATGGCACCGATGATTTAGGTGTAGCTACATATACTCCTTAGCGGTAAAATAACCTAAAGTAAAAATAAAGTTACCTACTGATATTAAACAACATAGAGAAGCACTTGAGCAAAGACAAAACTAACCATGAATTGGTGATGGAACCCGTAGACAATAATCGCTTTGTCAATTTATGTGGGCCATTAGATGAAAACTTGCGAAAAATTGAACGACGTTTAGGCGTCGAAATTAATTATCGCGGTAATGTCTTTAAAATTCATGGCAAAGATATTGTTTGTAAAGCGGTGAGCAAGCTATTAAAAGATCTCTATGTAGAAACCGCCGTGGTAAAAGGCAAAGCCGGCATCATTAGTCAGCAAGAACTGCATTTAGCGCTTACGCAAGTAAACGTACTTGAGCAAGAAACCGAACTTGCCAACGAATTTGAGCAAATGGTTACCATTAAAACCAAACGCGGCATTATCAAACCTCGCAATGAAAATCAAAGCGATTATGTACAAAACATCCTCACTAATGACATAAGTTTTGGTGTTGGCGTTGCCGGCACTGGCAAAACCTATTTGGCGGTCGCTTGCGCCGTTGATGCGCTTGAGCGCCAGGAAATACGCCGTATATTGTTAACTCGCCCGGCGGTAGAAGCCGGTGAAAAATTAGGCTTTTTACCCGGTGATTTATCCCAGAAAGTCGACCCTTATTTACGCCCGTTGTATGATGCACTGTTTGAAATGCTAGGCTTTGAAAAAGTGGAAAAATTGATCGAACGTAACGTTATCGAAGTGGCGCCACTTGCTTATATGCGCGGCCGAACCTTAAACGATGCCTTTATCATTTTGGATGAAGGCCAAAATACCACGGTTGAGCAAATGAAAATGTTCTTAACCCGCATAGGTTTTAATTCAAAAGCAGTGATCACCGGCGATATCACCCAAGTCGATTTACCGCGCGGTCAACGCTCAGGTTTGCGCCATGCCATTGAAGTGCTCGAAAACATCAAAGGCGTAGGGTTTAATTACTTTCAGGCCAAAGATGTGGTCCGTCATGCTGTGGTTGCCCGTGTTGTTGAGGCTTACGAGAAGCACGAAGACATACACCAAACGCCACACCGCTAAATAGAGCAAGTTGATGACGAATGCCACCATTACCGTTGATTTGCAAATTGCTTGTGAGAGTAAGCAACTGCCAAATAGCGAGCAATTTCAATTATGGGCCGAAACCGCACTATTACCCTATAACACAAATTTTGAGTTAACCATAAGAGTGGTAGAGCAGAGCGAGTCGCAACAATTAAACCATCAATATCGGGGCAAAGACAACCCAACCAACGTGTTATCTTTTCCGTTTGAAGTGCCCGATGGGATTGAACTGGATCTGTTGGGCGATCTCATTGTTTGTGCCGATGTTGTTGAAATTGAAGCAAAAGATCAAAATAAAGCAATTTTTGCCCATTGGGCACATATGATCATTCATGGATGCTTGCATTTATTGGGTTATGATCATATAACATCTGATGAAGCAGATGAGATGGAAGCGATCGAAATCAGATTGCTGGCTGAGTTAGGCCATAGCGATCCGTATCTCGCCTCTTAATGTTAATTAATAAAGGTATATAAAAAGCTCTATGAGCGACGACAACCCCCAGTCCACAAACGGCTCTTCAAAAACCCTGTTAGAAAAAATCGTTCAGGTATTTACCGGAGAGCCGCAAAATAAAGAAGAACTGGTTGAAGTGCTAAACGATGCACAAGACCGAGACTTGATCAAACCCTCAACCAAGCTCATGCTTGAAGGTGTTTTAGAAGTAAGTGATATGCGCGTACGCGATATCATGATCCCGCGCTCACACATGGTTACCATCGATATAGAACAAACCCTGGATGAGTTTTTACCCATTGTGTTAGAATCTGCTCATTCAAGATTTCCTGTGGTTAACGACGACATTGATCATATTGAAGGTGTATTGCTGGCCAAAGACTTGTTAGCTCATGCATTTAAAAATGACACAAAAGAGCTGACCGTAAAAGAACTGCTGCGCCCGGCGATAATCATTCCAGAAAGTAAACGGGTTGAACCTTTATTAAAAGAATTTCGACAAGAACGCTATCATATGGCGGTGGTGGTTGATGAGTACGGTGGTGTTTCGGGTTTAGTGACCATTGAAGACATACTCGAACTGATTGTCGGTGAAATTGAAGACGAGCATGATGACTTACTCGAACGTGAAATTCGTCAATTAAGCGGTAATGTTTATCAGGTAAAAGCGTTAACTGAGCTTGATGATTTTAACGAATACTTTAACTGCAAATTGGATGAAGAAGCCGCCGACACCATAGGTGGTATTATCATTCATCAGTTTGGCCATATGCCACGGCGTGGTGAAAGCACCAAATTAAACGATTTTGAGTTTAAAATTGTCAATGCCGACAAGCGCCGTATTCAGCAATTACAAGTTACCGTGCCGAAAGGTCATGTGATCACCGGTAAACTTGCCGACGAGCGCTAAGGCGCTCGTTTTTTTAATAAGTTTTAGCAATCAATAACAAAAATAATACAACAAAGACATACCCTTATGAGCCAAGTAAACGGACGAACTGATCAGATAAAGCATCCTCTACTTGCACTGTTATTCAGCTTTTTATCTGGTTGCTGCTTAGTGTTTGCCTTTGCGCCGTTTTCTTTTTGGCCGGTGGCCTTTGTCGCGGTAATGATTTGGCTCTTCCAAATCAACAACAATACCGCGAAACAAGCGTTTAAACATGGCTTTAGTTTTGGCTTTGGTTACTTTGCTGCGGGCATCAGTTGGGTCCATGTATCGATAGAGCAATTTGGTGGCCTGCCGTTAATTGTGTCGATGGCATTAATGCTCATGCTTTGTGCCTACCTTGCCATTTTCCCTGCCCTTGCCGCGTTATTATCGGCAAAACTGTCGACCACGAAACGGCTTAACCTGTATTACCTGCCATTTATTTGGTTATTTAGCGAATACTTGCGCAGTGTGCTGTTAACCGGGTTTCCCTGGTTATCGTTAGGCTACAGTCAAATAGACAGCCCATTGGCGGCGCTTGCCCCTATCGGTGGTGAAACGACTATCAGTTTTGTGATCATGCTAAGTTGCGTCACGGTTTTTCAACTATTGAACAAAGCACAGGTAAAAGCCAACGCCCTGGTGTTAGTGCTAGTGCTCAGCTCAATCCTGATAAGTAACAATGTAAGCTTTATTGAAACAACCGGGGAAAGTTTTAAAACTGCATTAGTGCAAGGCAATATTAAGCAAGAACTCAGATGGGATGAAGTTGCTGAACAAGATATCATCAACAATTACATAAACAGCACAGAAGCGTTATATGCTAACAATGATGTGGTGATTTGGCCGGAAGCGGCGATCCCGAGAATAGAGCCATTGTCACAAGAATACCTGCGTTACCTGGATTTGCAGGCCAGCAATAACCAGTCAAGCTTGATCACTGGCATTATCAATTATGATCCAGATACCAGGCGGTTCTTTAATCGTTTAGTGGTGTTAGGCAACAAAAACGCTGAAGATACCCAGGGGAGCTATTACTACGGTAATGCCAATCATTACAACAAACATCATCTATTACCTATTGGTGAATTTGTTCCCTTTGCCGAGTTATTACGCCCGATTGCACCATTATTTAACTTACCCATGTCGTCATTTTCGCGCGGTGACTACGTACAACACAACATTACCGCCAATGGCTTAAATTTTGCGCCGTTAATTTGTTTTGAAATAGCCTTTCCCCAACAACTTGCCGCCAATATCAAAGAGCATACCGATGCGATATTAACGGTAAGCAACGATGCCTGGTTTGGCGCCTCTCATGGTCCGGATCAACATTTAGAAATCGCCCGTATGCGCGCCTTAGAATTTGGCAGGCCGATGCTGCGCTCTACCAATAATGGCCTCACCGCCGTTATCGATCATAACGGCAACATTACCGCCGACATTCCGCAATTTAGTAAAGCGATATTGCAAACTACAGTGGCATTGGTAACCGGTATCACCCCATATACGATTTGGGGCCGTTACCTGGATAAAATATTGATGCTAGTGTTTGCATTGTTTTGGTTAGTAAATAATGCCATTAAATCCTCTACCGCGAATAAATAACTTAAGTGGATATTTACCCATTTGCCGCTAATTAATGGCTTTCGATTAACTGCCCGGCTCCAACAAATCGATAAATTGTTGCGACTGGGCAATGGCTTTATTCATTTCAGCCAATAATGATTGTACATCACGCTTTATCGATTGATATTCACCTTCTAGCGTGCCTATCGCTCTGGCATTCAAATTATGTTTTAAATACAAACTATTGTCTTTTAACGCGGCCAGTACCGGCGCCATTTTCTTTTCGGCCCGATGCATTGACTTAATTAACGATTGATAATGTTGCTCGGTTTTGCTTAATTTACTCTGACTCTGGCGTTTTAACTTGGCGCTAGAGTACCGATTAATTTCATCGCGCCATTCAGCAAACAAAGCCTCGGCAACATCTTCTACGCCTTCAATTCTATCGCTAACCTCTTGAGCTGCTTCCTTGCTTGCCTCAAAATGATCATTGGTAAGTTCATATTGCTCAGCCAAATCGCCACCGTCAAAGGCAATAAGCTCGGAGAATTGCTCAAGCGCCGACTTAAATTCTTGTTGCGCCTGTTGTTGCGCATCCTGGGCATCTTCCACCCGATCGACCATGATATCCCGTTTATGCTGGCCAACGGTTTCCATGGCCGAATAATAAGCCGATTGGCATGCAAGCAAACTCAACAGACAAAGTAGCAAAAATGATCTTTGATACATTTTATTCATTATTTTCCTTTAGTGTTTATAACGGGCCGCATCGAGGATTGCCCACAAATGCGTAATCGCGGCAAAGGCTATCGGAAATACTAGCCAGGATAAGCCCCAAAAAATACCGGCAAAGACAAAAAATAGAATCGCCGGTAGCACCCGGCCCTGCACTAACTGTCCCAAACCGGGGATAAAAAAGCTGCAAATCGCCGCAAGTACATTGCCGCTAGAACCTTGCTTAGCCATATATACTCCTTATCAGTAATTATTAATAAACAAATTATAGTTCGATAGCAACAATAAAGACCATTTCTGTATCTTCAAAATTTTACCCTGAAACATTCCCTTACATCTACAAGTTAATTATTTGTTAATAAATTACAACCTTTTTCAATCTTGCCTCGACTAAAGCTGAGATACACACAATTTAGATTCGGGGGAATTTATGAAAATTGCAGATACCAGTTCACAAGATGTGATGGTGAAAGATAACAAAGCAAGCAACAAGAAAATCATTTGGGCAACCGCCATAATCAGCATGTTTGGCCTAGCAATATGGCAGTTTGCGCCGGCGGCAAGCCGCTGGAGTAAGGCGGAGCTTTCGGTACCGTTAAAACGGGTAAGAATTGCCACCATTAACCGCACCGACTTTGTTCGCGATGTTTCGGTGCAAGGGCGTGTAATTGCGGCCATCAGACCAACAGTATATAGCCCTGCTGAGGGCACGATAAGTTTCAATATAGACGCGGGTAGCGAAGTTGCCGCCGGGCAAACACTGGCGATAATTGATAGCCCAGAGCTCACCAGTCGCTATGATCAGGAACAAGCCAGTTTGGAAAATTTGCAAACAGGATTAAAACGACAAAAAATCCAAGCCAAAAAACAGCGGCTAATCGATAAAAAAGCCGTTGATTTGGCGCAAGTTGCCTTAACCACGGCACAACGAGAAAAACGTCGAGCGGATCAGGGTTATCAGAAAAAAGCCATCAGTCAAATTGACTTTGAAAAAGCACAAGACGATTTAGCCAATGCTAAATTACAGTATGAGCACGCCGTTGCCGATGCGAATTTGGATAAAGAGTCACTCGATTTCGATTTACAATCGCTGGTTTTGCAAATTCAACGCCAGCAGTTGTTAGTGAAAGACTTGCTCCGTCAGGTCGAAGCGTTAGAAGTAAAATCGCCAGTAAATGGCATTGTCGGTAATTTAAATGTGCAAAACAAAACTTACCTAACCAAAAACCAGGCCATTTTGATGGTAGTCGACTTATCTAAATTTGAGGTCGAAGTGGATATTCCAGAAAGCTATGCCGACGATTTAGCCATCGGCATGGACGTGCAAATCAACTTTGATCAACAACTGTTTAGTGCTCGTCTGGTAACAATTTCCCCCGAAATACTGAACAATCAGGTTACCGGACGGGTACGCTTCGAACAATCCATGCCGCCAGGGCTTCGTCAAAACCAACGATTAAATACCCGCATTTTGTTAGAAGCGCGAGCAGATGTTTTGCAAGTTCGACGTGGCCAGTTTCTCGATAGCTCCAACGGCAAGTTTGCTTATGTCGTTAACAACGGCATTGCCACCAAAACCAAAATCAATACTGGCGCCAGAAGTTTGAGCAGCGTTGAAATTATCGAAGGTTTAACACCGGGTCAGCAAATTATTATTTCCGGCACCGATATTTTTAAAAATGCCGAGCAAGTCATGCTTACTCAATAAGCTTTCGAGTAGATAACCACTAAAAATAAGCAGTACCAATAAAAACACACATTTAGCGACACACTAAAAATACAGTAATAGTCAATGTTGCATTGACTGACAAGAATCCAAGATAAGGACACACTATGTTAACCATGAATAACATCAGCAAAGTATTTCAAACTGACGAAGTGCAAACGCATGCCTTGCGTGACTTTCATTTAAAAGTAAACGAAGGCGATTTTATCAGTGTCACCGGCCCTTCCGGTTCGGGCAAAACCACATTTTTAAACATTGCCGGCTTACTGGAAAATTTCACCAGTGGCACCTTTATGCTTGATGACATTGATATTAGCAAGCTCAATGACAGAGGCAGATCGAAAACTCGTAATGAAAAAATAGGCTTTATTTTTCAAAGTTTTAATCTAATTCCCGACTTAAACCTTTATGACAATGTTGATGTGCCACTGCGCTATCAGGGATTAAGCTCAAAAGAGCGTAAAAAACGTATTGTTCATCATTTAGAAATGGTGGGGCTTGGTTCAAGAATGAAACACTTGCCGAGCCAGTTATCCGGCGGTCAACAGCAACGCGTCGCCATCGCCCGAGCATTAGCGACCAACCCGCGTTTTTTACTTGCCGATGAACCCACCGGTAATTTAGATACGCAAATGGCGAAAAGTGTAATGGCTTTGTTAGAAGAGATTAACCAACAAGGCACTACCATCATTATGGTGACACATGACGATGACTTGGCCAACAGAGCGACTCGAAAAATTCAAATTAAAGATGGCCGAGTGAGTGAGCTTGATGTGGTTAGTGACCGTGCCAATAGCAAGATTAAAGCCACCGAAGAAGCCATAGCGTAAGGAGCGAATGATGTTTACTTATTATCTTCGACTGGCCTGGATCAGCATAGTAAAACACTGGGGCTTGAGCTTGGTCATGATCACTGCCATCGGTCTTGGCATTGGTGCCTCAATGACCACTGTGACAGTGAATTATTTGATGTCGGCCAACCCTATTCCACATAAAAGTAGCCAGCTGTATAACGTGCAACTTGATAGCTGGGATGTGAATGAACCTTACAATGACGATGGTTCACCACCAGAGCAGTTAACTTACCGTGATGGCACCTATTTGATCAATGCGAAAAAAGCGTTTCGTCAAAATATACAAGCACAAGCGAATGCGGTGATCGAGCCTGAAGGTGACGATGCCTTGCCATTTATGGTGACTGCGCGAGCCAATTCGGCTGACTTTTTCACTATGTTTGATCTACCGTTCATTTACGGAAGTGGTTGGGATGACAGTAGTGACGACAGCAAACAACAGGTCGTGGTATTAAACAACGAGACCAACCAACGAGTATTTGGCGGTGAAAACTCCGTCGGAAAAAACATTAAAATTGGCGGTAACTATTTCAAAGTGGTTGGTGTTATCGATTACTGGGATCCTAAACCCCGATTTTATGACATTTCTACCGGTGCCTTTAATGACGCTGAAGAAATTTTTGTGCCATTTTCAATGATTGCCGAAGAAAAGATTGGCCGCAGTGGTAACACCAACTGTTGGAAACCAACCGGTGATGGCTTTCAGGCATTTTTAAATTCCGAATGTGTATGGCTGCAATTTTGGGTTGAACTGCCGAATGCCGAGGCAAAAGAAGAATATATGAGTTTCCTCGGTGCGTACGTTGACCAGCAAAAAGCGCTTGGTCGCTTTGAACGTCCACTCAACAACCGTTTAAATAACGTAATGGAGTGGTTAGAACAACAACAAGTGGTGACCGACGATGCTGTCATGATGATGACCATGTCATTGATGTTCTTATTGGTGTGTTTGTTAAATACCGTCGGTTTGTTACTGGCCAAGTTTATTGGCAAAGCACCCGAAATCGGTCTTCGCCAGGCTCTTGGTGCCAGTCGTCGTACTCTATTTGCCCAATACATTATTGAATCGGCGTGTATCGGCATCGCCGGTGGTCTATTAGGCCTGGTGTTTGCCTGGTTAGGACTACAAGGTATCGCATTACTTTACGGGGATATGCTCAAAGGCTTGACCGGTTTAGATACCAGCATGATTGTCTCGGCCGTAGGATTGGCAATATTAACCAGCATCTTGGCCGGCTTATATCCAACCTGGCGTGCCTGTAACGTGCAACCATCACAGCAATTAAAAAGCCAATAGAGGATTAAAGACATGCAAGAATTGGGATTAATTTTTCGCGCTCTGTTGCGCAATAAAGTAGGCGCGTTACTGATCAGTCTACAGATAGCTCTTACCCTAACCATTATGGTAAATGCCATTTTTATGATGCAACAACGCTCTGAGCAAATGCTCCGCCCCAGTGGCTTAGATGAAGCGAATATCTTTTATCTGAGCAATACCGTGTTTGCCCAGGATTATAACCAGCAAGTGTATCTGGAAGATGACCTTGCGCTGCTGCGCCAAACCGATGGTGTGGTCGATGCCATTCAAATCAATGCCATTCCGATGAGTGGCGGCGGTTGGTCAATGGGCCTGCAAACCGAAGCGGGTGAAGATAAAGACTCCACCGGCGTTGCCGTGTACATGGTTGATGATCATGCGATCAACGCCATGGGTCTGGAATTATTGGCGGGTGAAAATTTTAGCCAAACCGACATTGAATGGCGAGCATCAAGCCAAAACAATTGGCCGGCAAAAACCATCATCAGCAAAGCCATGGCAGAATCGTTATTTCCAGATGACTGGCAATCCGCGTTAGGGAAGACGGCTTACATAAATCAAGCAGAACCGATGCAAATAACCGGCATAGTAAAAGCACTGCAAGCACCGTGGAATGGTTGGAGTGGTGTAGAACGCAGTATGTTGGTGCCGTATAAAATGGAAACCACAGGTGGCCGTTTTATGATCAGAACCGAAGCGGGCCGCAGAGATGAGTTAATGCCGATTATTGAAAAAGCCTTAAGCGAAAGCAATAAAGGCCGGATCATTCGCCGGGTGACCACCATGGATGACACTCGTGAGCGCAGCTACCGTGGCCATAATGCGGTCAATAAAATATTAACCTCAGTCATTGCCGTGCTGACCTTAATTACCGGTTTTGGTATTGTCGGCCTTGCCATGTTCAGCATTAACCGCAGAACCAAACAAATCGGTACCCGTCGAGCGTTAGGTGCGACGAAAGGCCAGATCATGAGTTTCTTTATGATAGAAAACCTGATGATCTCAAGCTTTGGTGTTTTACTCGGCGTTGCCGGTGCCATAGGTTTGAACATCTGGCTAGTGAGTACCTTTTCGATGGCGCCAATTACCCCAGGATTAATTCTCACCGGAGTCATTGTGCTTTTCGTGGTCGGTCAAATAGCGGTGTTGTATCCGGCAATGAAAGCGGCAAAAATTTCTCCGGCGATCGCGACTCGAACTGCTTAGTAAAATAAGCTAGAGATTTATTACACCAATCCGGAGGGAGGGAGGCATAACTCCCGCCCTCTCACACCACAGTAGATGAATTGGTAGCATGCTTCGGTTCCAATCAAATTTTTAGTCACTAAATCCCCACTCCAGAAGTACCCCCCCTTAGTTATTAAATACATGAAAAATACGTGTTTGTTTAGTTATCACACGCTAACTGCATGATATTTCTAGCAGCTTCCGATAGAATACGAACAAAAAGTCAAAAGAATATCAATGGAGTTTTATGGCTACTCAAAAAAGTATTGCCGATAAATTAGGATTATCGATCAGTTTGCTATCTCGAGTGTTATCAGGGAAAGCAAAAGAAATTGGTGTTGCAAAAGAGACGATTAAAAAAGTCTTGGATGAAGCGAAACGGACAAATTATACGCCAAATTTAGCCGCACTATCGTTAAGAGGGGTAAAAACTCATACCTTAGCCGTTATCACTTATGATTTTGAAGATCCTTATTTCGGCATCATTCTTGGTGAATTGCACAAAATAGCGAAACAAAGAAAATTTATTTTAATACTCGCCGGCTCTTACCCGAGAGATGAAGACACCTTAGATCTTTCCGCTTTCGCCAAACACAGTATCGAAGGGTTAATTATTGTTGGTCGTGATCGAAAAAAAGATTGGTATGAAAACTTTAATCAAAAGTCGATCCCGAGTGTACAAATTGGTTTTACCACAGATAAAATTGGCGCCAATATTTGTTTGGATGAATCGCTTAGTGCCAATTTAATTGCCAGCTATTTGCATAAACAAAAGACCCAAAGCGCAACCTTATTCTTTAACCATAGTCTTTCGCACGAAACGTTTAAAACACAGCACATTAAAGCGCTTACTGAGAAGGGTATTAACATCCTTGAAGATGTTATTTGTGATGGTTCTATCAATCCCGTAAAAAGTGGCATAAAGCAATTAAAAGCAATGCCCGACGTTATTATTGCCAGTGATGATATTATGGCAACAAAAATCATTCGCTCCCTGCATGAATTACATATCAAAGTTCCCGAAGACGTTAAGGTATTTGGTTTTGATAATATTTCCCATGCAGGCAATTTTATTCCTTCACTAACAACGTTAAACCCGCCAATTAAGGAAATGATCCAAGCCGCCTTTGATCTTGTCTCTGGCCCTAAAATGAGTAAAGAAACTTTGCGCTTCACCCCCGAGCTTATCAGCCGAGAGTCTGCCTGAACATCTTATTTAGATAATCATTACCATTAAGAAATTGAAGCAAATGCAGCACAGATCAATTAGCTGCACTTGCTCATTACTTCTTGCTTATACCAAGTTGCAATCATTAGAATTAAACATCCCCACTATTGCATTTATTCCTGTCTGCAACCGACACACTCTATCCAATACTTTAAATTCACCCAACCCCAAATTAAATCTTAAATTAATAGCGGACTATTTCTGTATTAAAAATTTAATTTAGTTTATCACCAAAACAATCGAGTGCTAGAATGCACAACTCTTTAAATTAATGGGATGAGTTATGAAATATGTTGTTTTGGTTATAGTTATTGCATTGGCGGTATTCTATTTCACTAGAAACTCGAATAATAAAAAAGTAGCGGTTGAAAATATTGCAATAGGCAAAGATTTTTTAGCAAAAAACAAAGCGGTAGAAGATGTCACTGAAACTGCTTCTGGTTTGCAATATCAAGTATTACAACAAGGCGAAGGAACTGAACACCCTACTGCCAGTTCAAAAGTAAAAGTGCATTATCACGGCTCTTTATTAAATGGAACTGTATTTGATAGCTCAGTAGATCGCGGTGAGCCCATCAGCTTTGGTTTAAATCAAGTGATAAGTGGTTGGACAGAAGGAGTCCAATTAATGGTTGTTGGTGATAAATTTAAATTTTTCATTCCTTCAGAATTAGGATATGGCAATAGAGCTGCAGGAAAAATAGCACCCGGCTCATTGCTTATTTTTGAAGTAGAACTATTGGAAATTCAGTAAATCAATGAACTATTGATGTCTCATGTACATTAGCAATGATGGAAACATCATTGCTAATCCGTTTCTCCCTTTAAGCTGCAATTAAACTTTTCAAATGGTTACGTCACCTAAACGGAAGCGACCTTGAGGTGAATTAAATCAAATCTGAACCAATGAAGTAAGCCCAACGGACCGTTCCTGCAACAAAACAGTCCTAATTATTAGATCAATAGATTCCATTTTTATGTTCACAATTTTCAAGGATGACTGACAGAAGAACTATTTTTCTAAGGCGCTTTCGCCCCTTTTACGAGATAGAGTTAGCTAATACTGATAATATTAAGTGTTTCTTCATAACATTGCGTACAGAATAGTTCAAAATCATCAAGTAGTTCAATCGCAGGTAGAGCACCCGTCATTTTATCTAGTTTACCAATATTCATCTCATAACTAGCGAGTAATTGAATATATTCTCGGCGACGCTCATTTGGGATAACGATGGGTGGTAGCCCAGCTTTAAGTAATGGGATATTTGCTATCAGGCGCGCAATACGGCCATTACCATCCCAGAATGGATGTATATGGGCAATCGCAGCGTGGATCATCGTATATAATTTAATTGCGTCTTGCGGCGTTTTAAAATGATTATTTTCATTGATTAATATGATAACTTCTGACATTAAAAACTCAACATGAGCAGGATGTGCATATTCAAGGTAGATAGGTTTATTATCTGCACCTAACACACGCGTACCATTGATTTCTACTTTCCATGCGCCATAGGGTTTATCAATATCGAAAATTATCTCAGACTGTACGGACTTGTGTAAATCAAAAAAGCTCTGCTCAGTAACACCGGTCTCTAACATACGATAAACAAGTTCTATCGCACTAGCATGACCGATAATTTCTTGATGCTCTTTAATGGGTTTACCTGAGACCGTTAAGCCTTCATCAAGAATAAACTGTGTATCACCTAACGTAAGGGTGTTCCCTTCAATGGCTGTTGAATTATGAGTCCAAAAATCACGTAACGATTTTAATATCTGTTCTTGCAGCGACTTACTTTTACCTTCCAAAAATTTAAAAGGGGTATTGCCTTTGCCAATTGAAGTGCTGGTGTACGTCGTTGTTCTTCGCTGACCATGAACAATAAGCTTGCCTTCTTTTTCAGCCTCTTTCAGCCAGCGACGAACGGTTCGCTCAGATACTCTAAAGGGGATTGCTTCTTTGAGCATTTTCATTGTTACTGCTATGTTCTGTACAGAGAGGTAAGTCAATATCGCTACTTTATCGGACATAATGCAAAAGGGCTGCTGTTTATTTACGGACATAATAGCACTTAAGGACATCAAGCTCAATTTATGTTGTGTCCGTAAGTAAAGCCTAATTTATCATTGAGTAAATTAGGCCTATGTTGGGACAAATAAACTACAGAACAGCTATCTCGCTTCGTGCCCCAAAGCGCCTTAGAAGCATTAAATTTATGTCAACTGTATGATCGGAAAGTTGACCTTCATAATCAGAGAGGCTTTATGTCTGCTTAGCGAAGAAAGCTGTCAGTTCAGATCCGCTCTAAAACACTTACACAAAGCTGAACATCAGGCTTAAGGTTATTTCTGCATTCAACGATACTGGTTGCATTTGCTAAGAAGCAAGCGCAGAGCCGTTATCTCCAGCAGCGTAGATTTCGGCTGAACGAGCCGTATAATTTTCTAAATTAATGCT
>MABC01000092.1 GCA_002162925.1 Thalassotalea sp. 42_200_T64
CTTGTCTGTCAGGTGCTCTAACTCAATTAATAGCTTATTAAATTGCGCTGGTATCATGATTTCGACCTCTACACTGATGATTTATACAGTATAGCAACAATTTATGGGAACATAGCCATTTAAATTTATCATTTTCCAAGTTTCAGTTCTTGTAAAGGAGGGACTCTCCCTCCTTTAACTACAGGAAATTTATTATGTAAACACTTTTCTATCAGAAGAAAGAACTTAGTAAAGTATCTTCTATGAAGGATCTTTCTTTTTTGAAATAATAAACCTTCCCAAAATGCCACCAAGTAAACCAAGAACTAAAGCTAGAATCATTAATTCCGTAAAATTTAAATATCTTGCGGATATTCCTACTATGGAACTAATAACAGCTATTATTAAAAGGCTTATTTGTTTATTTTTCATTTTAATCTCCAAAAAAATGCAGCTCAGAGAGCTGCATATACAATCAGGAAAACTCCATAATTATTTCATAGGTCAAATAAGCTATGCCACCTATAACTGAGCCAGCGAACGCCCCGGGAACAGCTCCGCCCCCTCCGATTAATGTCCCTGCAAGAGCACCTGTCACACCGCCAGTAAAGACAGCGGCAGCAAATTCTTTAGCAGAATAAGCACCATTTACATTTTCTATTTCATTTAAAGTTAATTCACGCATTGTTCGATCTCCTTTCGATTTGCGTTAAAGATAATAGGCTTGATTATTTAGCCTATGGTTTTGCCGATATTGGCAAACTTGCAATCCTTTATTAGCATCATTTTCTGACATTATTCTCAATAAATATACGGGACGATGAGAAATAAAAATGTGGGAATTTAGTTGATAAAAACATTAACTATCCTTGTCAATTTATCTCATGTCCATATGTATGAGGTTAGATTAAAGTGTGGTGTATAAATGAGAAATGTCAAAAATTAAATACCCAAAAAGCCTGAATAAATTCAGGATTTTTGATAAACGTTTTTAAAATAAGTGAGTTAGCGAAACGATTTTAAAAACCACATTGACGATTTTGGTTTTTCTCATCTAGCCAAACTTTTAATGGTGTAAAGTAGTCTAAAATTGCACTGGCATCCATTTGTTCAGAGCCGGTAATTACTTTATGAGCCTGTTGCCATGGCTGGCTTGCACCCATTTCTAATACCTGATTTAACTTAGCGCCGGCGTCTTTGTTGTTAAAAATAGAACATCGATTGATTGAGCCTTCATTACCCGCAATTTCACATAATGATTTGTGGAATTCAAACTGTAAAATGTGAGATAAGAAATAACGTGAGTAAGGCACGTTTCCAGGTACATGATATTTGGCACCCGGATCAAAGTCGGTTGCTGCACGAGCGATAGGGGCTTTCACACCTTGGTATTTTTCACGAAGTTCCCACCAGGCCGTGTTGTAGTTCTCTGGTGTGATTTCACCATTGAATACTTTCCAGCGCTATTGATCGACCAATAAACCAAATGGGATAAAGGCCAATTTTTCCAGCGCCATCTTCATCAGCAAACCAATATCTTTTGACTCATCAGGAATACTATCAATTAATCCGATTTCCTTTAAATAAGCAGGTGTTACTGAAAGGGCTATGGTGTCACCAATGGCTTCGTGGAAACCATCATTTGCGCTGCCCTAGAAATACACTGGTTGATCTTTGTAAGCACGCTGGTAGAAGTTATGACCTAATTCGTGATGAATAGTTGAAAACTCTTCACCAGTTTTTTGAATACACATTTTTATGCGAATATCATCTTTAGCATCAAGATTCCAGGCGGAAGCATGGCACACGACATCACGATCTTCGGGTTTGGTGAACAATGATCGCTCCCAGAATGTTTCAGGTAGCTGTTCAAACCCAAGTGAGGTAAAGAAGTTTTCCGCACCTTTTACCATATCGATTTCTGAGTATTCATGCTTTAACAATTGCTCGGTAACATCGTAACCAGGATCGGCGTCTTCTGGTGCTACCAAATCATAAACATTGCCCCAACTTTGGGCCCACATGTTACCTAATAGATGAGCTGGAATGGCTCCATCTTGTGGCACTTTATCTTCACCCTAGTGCTCACCCAATTCGGCACGAACATGACAATGAAGGGCATCGTATAAAGGTTTCACTTGTCCCCATAAGCGATCCAATTCAGTGGCGAACTCGTCAGCTGACATGTCGTAGTTTGAGCGCCACATTGCCCCTAAATCTGGGTAACCCAATCCTTGTGCACCTTCGTTGGCCAATTCAACTTCGCGTACAAATAAGGGCTTCATTTCTGGACTAATGGTGCGCCAGCCTTGCCAGGCGTCAAGCAATTCTTCATAATTACGCGATTCAGCCATAGTGGCGGATAATTGCCCCAAGCTTAGTTTTTCACCTTTGGCATTGGTATAAGTGCCTTTACCGTACATGCCGCCAAGTTCTGCGGCGATTGTTGCTAGCTCTGCACTTTTTTCTGAATCTTGTGGAGCAGGTAGTACCAATGCCTGTTTTAACATGTTTAATTTGCGGCGTTGTTCTGCACTTACTTCAACCTTGTCAAACTTGGCTGCTGCCAGGGCAAATTTGACACCGGCTTCTGAAAACTCTTGTGCCGCAGCCGCCGATAACGCTGCAGTATCATCGGTAATAAAGTTTTGATAAATCCACTCGATTTTAGAACCTTCGTTGTTCAATCGCTCGAGTTCTTTACCTGTTTGGGCAAGGAAATTTTCAACATCAACTTTGTTGTTTGCTGTTTGAACTGAATGCTCTACTTTGGTATCCGTTTTTTGCTCACAACCTGAGATAGCAATTGTGGCGGCAACCACTATTGCTGCTGAAGTTAGCTTGAAATTTGTTGTTTTTTTATCATTGGGGAATCTTATAATTTTAATTATATGTAAGACTCAAACAGTATATTCGAAAAGGACGCGATAGCAAAAGCCAGATAAAAAAGGACCCAACAGCCAATTGACAGATCGAGCTAATGGGTCCAGGGAGAAGGTTTGTATATTTTAATTATGGTTGATATTTCAAAAATAGCCTGTTTTTTACCAACCTTTTTTACTTTAGTTGTGCAAATAGCAGTTGGCTGTTTTATTTGTTGATAAATTACTTGTCACTTGACACTTTTATCTCTTCCTGTCATTTTAAACGCATGTTTTAAAAAATACTAAAATCTATTGTTATTGGCGTTGTTATGGATACAAAAACAAAAATATTAAATGCGGCAGAAATACTTTTTGCCGAGAAAGGTTTCACCGCCACCTCGTTGCGTGAAATTACCAGCGATGCAGAAGTGAATTTAGCCGCGGTAAATTATCACTTTGGCTCGAAAAAAGAGTTGATTAAAGCGCTGATGAAACGCTATCTAGATCAATTATCACCCGTGCTGGTGTCTGCTTTAGTGAAAGTGAATGAACAAGAATTAAAGCCGACGTTAGAGCAGGTTTTTACCGCTTTCGTTGAGCCGTTGCTAAGTTTGAACGACTATCGTGAAAATGGTACCAGCATATTTTTACAGTTGCTTGGCCGAAGTTATACCGACAGCCAGGGCTTTTTGCGTTGGTTTATCACCACCAATTACCCAGGAATTATCGATAATTTTGTTACTGCCGTGCATCGCGCATACCCTGAACTTAGTACCGAAGACATCTTTTGGCGTTTACATTTTACTATGGGTACTGCGGTGTTCACTATGTCTTCAACCGGCGCATTAATTGATATTGCCGAAAATGATTTTTGTGAAAAAGTGGACGTTGCCGGGGTGATTTATCGGATCATTCCGTATGTAGCGGCCGGTGTTGGTGCGCCTGTTAGCAGCGTATAATTAATGTCGTCATTAATGATTGATGTGCAAGGCACATCATTAACGGCAGAAGATAGAGATATCATTGCTCACCCGAAAGTGGGCGGCTTAATTTTATTTAGCCGCAACTTTGCCAGCCCCACGCAGTTAATTGCATTAAATAAAAGCATCAAAGCGATCAATCCGGAACTGCTAATTGCCGTAGATCATGAAGGCGGGCGGGTACAAAGATTTCGCCAAGGTTTTTCTAAAATACCGGCAATGGGGAAAATTTACACTCGGGCGGCGAAAGCGTCTTCATCTCCACAACAAGCTTTGATTGATGCTTGTCGAATAGCCACGCATATGGGCTATTTGATGGCTGTTGAAGTGCAAAGTGTTGGTATCGATATCAGTTTTGCCCCTGTGCTCGATATTGATGACCTTAGTGATGTCATAGGTGACCGAGGCTTTCATCAAGACCCCGAGATCATCGAAAGTTTGGCCAGTGCTTTTATCAAAGGCATGCAGCAAGCTGGAATGAAGGCAACCGGAAAGCATTTTCCCGGTCACGGCAGCGTCAAAGAAGACTCTCATGTGGCAATGCCAGTAGATGATCGCAGTAAAGCCGATATTTTTGCCAAAGATTTATTGGTATTCGAGCGACTGGTCAAATCGAATCAACTCAGTGCTCTGATGCCCGCTCATGTAATTTATCCAAACGTTGATGCCTTACCCGTTGGCTTTTCACGGTTTTGGCTGCAAACCATTCTAAGAGAACAACTTGGCTTTAACGGCGTGATCTTTAGTGACGATCTGTCGATGCAAGGTGCGACCACTGCTGGCGGTTATGCTCAGCGTTGTGAGGTCGCCTATCAGGCTGGTTGTGACATGCTACTGGTGTGTAACGACCGGAAAGGGGCGGTTGATGCGATTGATAATGCTAACTTACCGCGCCGAGCAGAGAGCGAACGTCGAGTGAAATCTATGTTAAATCATTCTGCTTATGATTTCGCTGAGCTAGATAAAAATCCAAATTGGCAAAAAAGTCGAGAGTTTTTATTCTGATCTAAGGACATAATGACGACATGAGAAGACATCACTTTATTTTTCTGGCGCCGATAATTGCCTTCCTTTGCTATGGCTTGTTAACGCTTTTAGGATTTGCTGAAAAGCCAGCGATCACCGCCGCCATTACCTTGTTAACGATTATTTTCTGGGTCACAGAAGCTATTCCCATTCCCGCTACGTCGTTGATCCCGTTTGCACTGTTACCTTTATTTGGCATTGTTGATCATAAAGCCGTGGCTTCGGCTTTAGGCTCACACGTCATTTTATTACTGATGGGGGCATTTATGCTAGCTAAAGCGCTAGAGAAAAGCCTGGCCCACGAGCGTCTTGCTGTGTACATGGTAAGGCTGGTAGGCGTTTCTAGCGGTAGGCGCTTGGTCTTCGGGTTTATGCTGGCTGCAGCATTGTTAAGTATGTGGATCTCAAATACGGCAACTGTATTAATCATGCTGCCAATGGCGATGGCCATTTTAGCGCATGTGGATAATCCAAAACTTAAAGTCGCGTTAATTTTAGGCATTGCTTATGCGTCTAGTGTCGGTGGGGTGGGTACATTAATTGGTACTCCCCCTAACGTGATTTTTATGGGCATTTATGAAGAACAAACCGGCCTTGAGTTTGGTTTTTTGGAATGGATGAAAATAGGCGTACCGGTAGTAATCATAGCCATCCCGGTAATGGCGCTTTGGCTTACCCGTAATGTGACGTTAACCGAAAAAATTCATTTACCAGAGCCTGGACCATGGCGCACGGAGGAGCAAAGGACGCTGTTTGTTTTTGCGTTAACGGCCTTTGCCTGGATCACGCGCAAAGAGCCGTTTGGCGGTTGGAGCGGCCTGTTTGATTTACCCTTGGTTGGCGATAGCACCGTTGCACTCGCTGCGGTAGTACTGATGTTCGCTATTCCCAACGGTAAAGGCTCAAGGTTGTTAGACTGGA
The DNA here is from genome assembly GCA_002162925.1 of Thalassotalea sp. 42_200_T64. Lineage (GTDB taxonomy): Bacteria > Pseudomonadota > Gammaproteobacteria > Enterobacterales > Alteromonadaceae > Thalassotalea_A. The sequence continues at coordinate 5,771 of MABC01000092.1, forward strand.
AAACGGCACAAACGATACCCTGGGGCATGCTGTTGTTATTTGCTGGCGGCATTGTCATTGCCAAAGGCTTTGTCGCCTCCGGCTTAAGTACCATGTTAGGCGAGTGGCTAACGTCGCTGGCGAATATGCCGCTATTTTTGATGATATTAACCATTTGCTTAGTGGTAACTTACTTAACGGAAATAACCAGTAATACCGCGACGGCAACCTTGCTGATGCCAATATTGGCGGTAGCAGCCATTGCCAGTGGTTATGAGGCCAAAGTCTTTATGATCCCGGCGGCAATGTGCGCCAGTTGTGCGTTTATGTTGCCAGTAGCAACGGCGCCCAATGCCATTGCTTATGGTACTGGAGAGATAGAAATCAAACAAATGGTCACTGAGGGCGCTATTTTAAGTGTGCTGGTGGCCAGCATTGTTGCGGTGCTAACCTACCTGCTGATTTAACATTTAATTATGTCATCGGCTAGTTATTAGTTTTATCTCAGGCATCCATGCCTTCGGTTCTTAGAACTGCTTCGCAAAGAAGAATTGTTCCATACAATTCTTTAGCCATTAAAAATGATCAGACAATTAGTCAACTTGGTATTATTGCCATAACAGCAAGCGTTACACGGCAACTTATGGATCAGTTAATCCAGCCTTGCTTTACCGCTTTTTTACTGAGCATGACTAAATAAATGCCGATGGCAATCACCATTACCGGCATCACAGCTCCACCTGGGCCAAACACTTCCCATGAGTTACTCATAAAGTAGGCATGGAACATTTGCACGATAACCGCGGCTAGAGAAACAATCAGCAGATTAGTTGCTACTGCCTTTTTTAATACTAAAAACAAACAACCTAAGGCACCAAAAAATACCGCACAAGCGAAGGCAATGGTTGCCCAAACAGGCGTTGTTTCATGTAAATGACGCTCTGCCTGGCTTAACGTCGCTATTTGTTCGGCACTCATGATTTGCCCTGAGATAAATGCCATTACCCCCATTAAATTCCATATTAATGTCATTACAGCAACTACAGTAAACCAATTAGGCAGTTTAGTTGAATTGGTCATATTAACCTCTCCTATGATTTTATTAGTTTTTATTAGTTTTTATTAGTTTTTATTATTCAACAGGTTAACTATACGAGAAGTAAAAAATATTGCAAATAGGGCAGTGTAAACACCATAAACTACTATCATCCATTGCGGCATTGAATAGCCAATAAAGTACCAGGAGATTTCACCACAGTCACCGGTAGCCTCAAAGATGGCAGGCAGCCATTGATGCAAAGGTAACCAGCCAGGGAAGTTTGGCACTATATCGCAAGTGTAAAATAACGAACCGGCATTAGCTTGGATTTCAACGTGTTCAATGGCAATGAGTAGGCCCCAAATTGCACCAACGGCCCATAATACAAACGCGGCGAGTCTGGCAATTTGTAACTTATTACCTACCGCGCCAATGACTCCGGCAATCATGATTGCCATGATGGCAACACGTTGATAGATACACATGATACATGGCTCTAGGCCCAGACCATATTGAAAAAACAACGCGGATAACTCCAGACCTAAAGCTGAAATGGCTAAAAGCCACCAAGATGAAGGAGTTAATACCAAATTATTGAAACGCTTGAACATATTATTGTTATTCCTGGTGAATTCTGGAGGTTGAGTTGGATTGAGTATACATAAAAAAAGCGCCTGCCGGCGCTTTTAAAATGTTAATTTTTATTACATTTAGTGGTTCGAAGGACCACTCTCAGTAGCACTGTGGTGTTGAATCAAGTCCATCTCGTAGAACAAGTTGGTATATTCCACCAAGGTACCCGAATAAATCATTAGCAACCCAGCTAGGGTTAATACCACCGTGTATGGTAAAGCCATATACACCATACGACCGTAAGATAAACGAACCAGCGGCGCCAGAGCCGAGGTTAACAAGAATAAAAATGCAGCCTGGCCGTTCGGTGTCGCAACCGAAGGTAAGTTGGTGCCAGTGTTAATCGCTACCGCCAACATATCAAATTGATCGCGAGTAATTTGACCCGCTAACAGGGCTTTTTTCACCTCGGTGATATAAACGGTACCGACAAATACGTTGTCAGAAACCATAGATAACAGACCATTGGCCAAATAGAACATCACCAATTGCATATCGCCTTCAAAAGTTAACACCCAGGTAATCACTGGTGTGAATAACCCCTGGTCAATAATTACCGCAACAACGGCAAAAAATACGGCGAGTAGGGCGGTAAACGGCAATGCTTCTTCGAAGGCATGACCAATTTGATGCTCTTCAATAATACCGGTGAATGAGGTGGCTAAAATAATAACGGTTAAACCAATTAAGCCAACAGAGGCCAAATGCAGGGCAAGGCCAACAATTAACCAGACAGCTATTAACCCTTGGGCAAATAATTTTGCTTTATCCGCTTTCGTTCTGTTGCTGGTTTCTTCTTCATCATACTCTACCAGCACTTTACGAACGTTTTCAGGAAGTTCAACGCCATAAGAAAACACTTTGAACTTTTCCACCAGAAAACAGGTAAGTAAACCAAAAAATAAAACAGGAATGGTTACTGGCGCCATGCGGATGGCAAATTCAATAAAGTCCCAACCGGCTTGCTCGCCAATGATTAAATTTTGTGGTTCGCCGACTTTAGTCATTACCCCACCTAAGGCAGTACCAACACCTGCATGCATTAACAGGTTACGAAGATAAGCGCGAAACTCTTGTAAGTCATCACGAGAATAATCTGGCAGGTCTTTGTCTGAGGTATGATCGTGACTGTGACTTTTTTGTTTACCGGAGGCGACTTTGTGGTAAACCGAATAGAAGCCAACGGCAACGCTGATAATCACGGCAATCACCGTTAACGCATCTAAAAAAGCAGATAAAAATGCACTGGTAAAACAAAACAGTAATGACACAATAACTTTAGATTTCACTTTGGTGATTATTTTTGTGAATAAAAATAACAACAAGTTTTTCATGAAATAAATGCCGGCAACCATAAAGATCAACAGAAAAATCACTTCTAAATTTATGGTAAGTTCGTGAAGTACTTGTTCCGATGACGTCATGCCGATAGCGACAGCTTGAATGGCTAGCAAGCCACCCGGTTGCAATGGATAGCATTTTAATGCCATGGCCAAAGTGAAGATAAACTCTAGCACTAATGCCCAACCGGCTATATACGGTGAAATAGAGAAAAAGATAATAGGGTTTATGATAAGGAAACTAATTATGGTGAGCTTATACCATTCCGGTGCCTGACCTAAAAAGTTACGGTATATCGCTTGCATATAAGATTGTTGCATGTCGCTACCTTGGTTGATTTTTAATAGAAATGTGACAAATTGTAAATTTGGCAACATTTTAGGACACTATGTGGCATGGGTAAACAGCAAATTTCTTTAATTTTGATGTAAATCGTATATATTAATCTTGACATCCTCTGGTACAATCAGTTTATATAGCATATATGAAGTATTCACTTAACAACCCACATCTATCATTCGGTGTCTTGTTAAAGTCTCTACCCGTGGAATAATAAATGATAATAAAAGCCCAAAGTCCTGCCGGCTTTGCAGAACAGTATATTGTAGAGTCAATTTGGAACGGTGGTTTTCCACCGGGTTCAATATTACCAGCAGAAAGAGAATTGTCTGAATTAATTGGTGTGACTCGTACTACCCTACGGGAAGTATTGCAACGATTAGCCAGAGATGGTTGGTTAACTATCCAGCATGGCAAACCCACCCAAGTGAATAATTTTTGGGAGTCTTGCAGCTTAAATATCTTAAGTAAACTCACCGAACTCGATCAAGAGGGCATTCCTGACCTGGTGGAAAACTTATTGTCAGCGCGTACCAACATCAGTGCCATTTATGTTCGAGCGGCGATTAAAGAAAATGCCGAAAAGGTTATTGAGCTGTTAACTAACTGTCTTGAAGCCAGTAGTGATGGCGGTGAATTTGCCCAAAACGATTATCAGCTTCATCATGATTTGGCCTTAGCCTCCAGCAACCCAATTTATGTATTGGTGTTAAATGGCTTTAAAAACCTGTACTCACGTTTAGGTGGTTTGTATTTTGCCAATGATGATGCCAGAGCATTAACTCTGCAGTTTTATCAAAACTTGATCAACTTGGCCAAACAAGGTCAATTTAATGAGTCGGTATTTGCAGTACGTGAATATGGTATCGCATCAGCAAAAGTTTGGGCTGAATTAAAAGGTGATGTATTAAAAGAGCTGGTTCTGTAAAAAAATTACGACAATTATTTAGAAGAACATCCAGTTTTGCTGGATGTTCTTCTTTTTGGCCATGGAAGGCCTATATGACAAAAATGCAGGAGCAATTTTTTGTTTTTTGCCATTTTCAGCATGGACGTTGTCTATTACGACGACATGGATGTTGGAGGTAGAGCACTGTCGGGAACAAGTGCCGAGAGCTACGCATGGAGCAATTGCCGGGAAAGCCGATTTGACAAAAATGCACTAATACAGATGTATGTAGTTAGAGCAATGCAGGAGCTATTGCCGAGGAGCAACTTTTTGTTTTAAGAAAAAATTAACCATTCTCCAGATAAATAGTGGAATTGCGATAAAAACCTAGTAAACTAGTCGGATATTATTTTACTCATTTTTGCATCTAGAGGAATCTATGGAAACTATCGACAAAATCAAACAACAGATCTCAGAAAACCCTATCCTTTTATTTATGAAAGGCTCTCCTAAATTACCAAGTTGTGGTTTTTCTTCGCAAGCATCACAAGCGCTAATGGGTTGTGGCGAAAAGTTTGCCTTTGTTGATATTCTGCAAAATCCTGATATCCGCGCAGAATTACCAAAATATGCGAACTGGCCAACATTTCCACAATTGTGGGTTGATGGTGAATTAGTCGGTGGCTGTGACATCATCATGGAAATGTACCAACAAGGTGAGTTACAACCGCTAGTAAAAGAAACTGCTGAAAAATATAAAGAAGCAGAATAAAAAATTTCCGAAACACTTGTTTTTCTAGTAAATGTATCCATATTTATTGATTACAAGTTTAAATTACTTTCGATCTGCATAAGCACACAGTTGATTTCATCCTTATGCAGATTGGTATCACACATTTAACAAAAAATAATTGGAGAAAACCATGAGTGTATTAGTTGGTCGTCAAGCGCCAGACTTTACTGCCGCAGCTGTCCTGGGAAGCGGTGAAATTGTTGATAACTTTAACCTATACGAAGCCATTAAAGGTAAAAAAGCCGTTATCTTTTTCTACCCTCTAGACTTTACCTTCGTATGTCCTTCAGAGCTAATTGCTTTTGATCACCGTATGGATGATTTTAAGAGCCGTGGTGTAGAAGTTATCGGTGTTTCTATCGATTCACAATTTACCCACAATGCATGGCGTAATACCCCGGTAAACGAAGGTGGTATTGGTCCAGTTCAATATCCTTTGGTTGCTGATGTTAAACATGAAATTTGTCAAGCATATGATGTTGAGCATCCAGATGCCGGCGTTGCATTCCGTGGTTCATTCTTAATTGATGAAGAAGGTAATGTTCGTCACCAGGTAGTGAATGATCTTCCTCTTGGTCGTAACGTTGATGAAATGTTACGCATGATCGATGCTTTACAATTTCACCAAGATCACGGTGAAGTATGTCCAGCAGGCTGGAATAAAGGTGACAAAGGCATGACCGCTTCTACTGAAGGTGTTGCATCTTACCTAGCGGATAACGCTGACAAGTTATAATTTAAATCACTTTAGATTTTATCAAAAAGCTGCCAATGGCAGCTTTTTTTTCATCTAGATAAAGTTATATTTTATAATTGCACTACACTTAAAAATGCAGCAGGTTTTTCATTAAAAAATGTATGTTTGCTGTTACTAAGGTCAACAGACCTAGTACCAAGTTGATTAAATATTATTATTTGTATGCCAAGAATCACGGATTGGATTTATGATAATCAGTAAACCCTTGTATGAAAAACTTCCCTATTTGTATTTTATTGTAGGGGCTTATATGTTTTTTTCTTATGATAGAGCTGGGACGAATATCGCTGCAGCCATGTTTTATATTGTGGCATCTATAGTGTGGGTAAAACGATCATGTTTCCGCCGTAAGAGTCGTATTAGCCAAACCGTAGCTCACATACGAATCCCAGAAGTTATCTATGAATATTATCCATTTGTATTTTTAGCGGCTAGCTTTGTATTTTTTAAACATTTGCACCAGCCATTATTCTTAGCTGCAGCAATTTTATTAAGCTTAGTTGCGATAAAAAGTTTGATTTTACGCCAGCAATCTAGAAAAGCAAATCCGCTAAGTACTGGCGCAGGGCATAGAATGTTTTAATCAAGGCATAGAATTTTTTAACCATGCTCTATGATTATAACAATTCGCATAAGGAATGACTCACTCAGCGATAAGTACTAACTGTTAACTGTCAGCGGTTTCACTTTCACTTTCAATCTCAGCTAAAGGCCAACCACCTAACTGTTGCCATTTATTTACTATAGAGCAAAATAACTCTGCCGTTTTCTCGGTATCGTATAACGCCGAATGTGCTTCTTTGTTGTTAAATTCTATGTTGGCACTGGCACAAGCTTTCGCCAATACAGTTTGTCCTAACGCCAAGCCTGAAAGAGTGGCTGTATCAAAACTGACAAAGGGATGAAAAGGACTGCGCTTGATATTGCAGCGCTCAGTTGCTGCATTTACAAAGCCTAAATCAAATGCGGCATTATGAGCCACCATAATGGCTCTTTGGCAACCATAAGTTTTCATCGCTTTTCTAATGTGCTTGAACATCGACTTTAAAACTTCGTCTTCATCGATTGCCCCGCGCAAGGGGCTGTGCGGATCTATGCCGGTAAACTCAAGAGCCGCAGGCTCCAGGTTAGCACCTGCAAATGGGTTAACATTAAAATGAATGGTTTCTTTAATCGAAAGTAAGCCGGTAATGTCATCCATATGCAAGATACTTGCGGCAATTTCTAACAGCGCGTCAGTTTTGGCATTGAAACCTGCCGTTTCAACATCGATCACCACCGGATAGTAACCACGAAAGCGCTTAGCAAATAGAGATTTTTTTTCTTCAGCCATTAAATTTTATACAGACAAGGATTAATGGCTGAATTATTACAGAATATTGCCGCTATACCAAGTCTAATAAATTTTTTCATCCGTTAACTTGTTAAATGTATTTGCCTCTGTACACTAAGCATCGAAAAGTAATAGTACGCCTCACAATAAAAAATATAGAGGTGTTTAGAATATAGGGATTATTATGATTAGAATATTTGGCAACATAATTGCCGCTTTAATATTGTTTAGTAGTGTTGCTGCCAAGGCTGCGGTAAATGATGATTTAACTTACGCAAACTATGATCAAGTAAAAATAAGTCATGTGTATTTAGATTTAAATGTAGATTTTAACGAGAAAGCGTTAAAAGGTTTTGTCGATATCTCGCTGAACTGGTTGGTAAAAAATGAAACCGTGGTGTACTTAGATACGCGCGATTTAAAAATCTTCAAGGTGTTAGCGAAAAATACCGATAACAACTGGGTTAAGGTTAATTTCGCGTTAGCCAAACGTGATGCTGTGATGGGCTCAAAGTTAACTGTAAATCCTGGTTTTCAAGCGCAAACAATCCGGGTGTATTACCAATCAACCGAAGTTGCTTCTGGTTTACAATGGTTATCGAAAGAGCAAACTGCCGGAAAAAAATACCCGTTTATGTTCAGTCAAAATCAGGCCATACACGCCCGTAGCTGGATCCCCATTCAAGATACCCCGGCAGTACGGTTAACCTATGATGCGCGTATTCGTACAGTAAAAGAGTTACTTGTGGTTATGAGTGCCAATAATGAACCTAACACGGCAAAAGATGGTGATTATTATTTCTCTATGCCACAAGCCATTCCACCTTACTTGATTGCCATTGGTGTTGGCGATTTAGAATTTAAAGCGATGAGTGAGCAAACCGGTGTGTATGCCGAATCTTATATCCTGGAGGCATCGGCAGCAGAGTTTAACGATACCCAGGCAATGATCACTGCCTCAGAAGCCATGTATGGAAAATATCGCTGGGGTCGTTATGACTTATTAATGTTACCACCAAGTTTTCCGTTTGGCGGCATGGAAAATCCACGCCTATCGTTTATTACCCCAACGGTAGTTGCCGGCGATAAAAGTTTGGTCAGTCTGATCGCACATGAGCTTGCCCATTCATGGTCGGGTAATTTGGTCACCAACGAAAGCTGGCGTGATCTTTGGTTAAACGAAGGGTTTACCTCGTATGTTGAAAATCGCATTATGGAAGAAGTCTTTGGTAGAAATCGTGCGGTAATGGAACAAGTGTTAGGTGTTGCCGATTTACAGGCTGATCTAGCCGATCTACCTGCCAATGATTCGGTGTTATACCTTGATTTACAAGGTCGTGACCCAGACTCTGCGTTTAGTGATGTGCCTTATGTGAAAGGTCAGTTGTTCTTGATCTTCCTTGAGCAGCGTTTTGGCCGCGAACGTTTCGATCCGTTTGTATTATCTTATTTTAATAATTTTAGCTTCCAAAGCATAGGTACCAAAGACTTTTTAGCCTATCTTGAGCAACACTTAATCAGCAAATATCCAGGTATTGTTAGTCAAGCTGAAGTTAAAGAGTGGGTGTTTGGCCAAGGCTTACCAACATCGGTGCCACAGCCGACATCGGATATTTTCACCAATGTGACTAAGCATTCAGTTAACTGGCTGGCAGATGATATCTCGCTAACCGATATTGATACTTCTAGTTGGACCGTGCATGAGTGGTTATTCTTTATTAATGGTTTACCTCGCGATTTAAACAATAAGCGCATGGTTGAGCTTGATAGCCAGTATCAATTAACCACAAGCACCAATGCGGAAATCGCCCATGCCTGGTATTTATTGGCACTGCATGCCGGTTATGACGTTGTACAACCACAATTGCAGCAATACTTAATTAATATTGGTCGTCGTAAATTAATTGTACCGCTTTACAAAAAATTAGCCGAGAGCGATGCCGGTTTAACTTGGGTAAAAGCCGTATATATGAAAGCGCGTCCAGGATATCACCCGTTAGCGCAAGGCTCGGTTGATGAAATTTTGAATAAATAGCTGAATATTTATGGTGTAAACATAAAAGAGCCGGTTGCATTAACAATCGGCTCTTAAACAATATCCTAGTTCCTATTCTTCATTTGTCTCTTTTTTTTCAACAATTACATCCACTTCGCGATGATGCTTTTGTTTGGCTACAATTACCCTGATGCTTTGTTGCATGTGCTCAAATTTCAATTCTAAACGGCCGTAACGGGTTTGCTCTGACACGGGCGAGCCAAATTGGTCACTGTAAAAGGCCGTTACTTCATCAAAAGTGTTTTTGGTAAAGTAGTTAACCATGGCGGGGTATTTATCATTGAACTCCGAAAAAATTTGCGCATCATTTACCATAGGTATCTCTATGCTAATCGTTTCAGTTTCTGTATTTTCTTCAGCAAAGGCCAAGTTGTAGCTTGCGCTAAAAGCCAAACCATAAACCAAACTGATTGCAACAAGTGATTTTTTTATTGTCATAGTCTTTATCTGCTATTTAATTCCTTCATTTAATTTAAGTTTTTTTTAACGCTTACGTCAAGTATTAAGATGCAGTAATTATTTTCAAGACTATTGTTTTTCTATGCAAATTTAATTCATTAATCAAATTGGTATGAGCCAAAAACTCTAGTAAGCTGCCTTATACCCGTATCTTGAAGTGGAGCGGGTATATATAAAATCATAGAAGAGGTTACCGATGAAGCAATGTGCAATATTAACCATGGACTGTCTGGATAATTTTGAAGCTTATGATCACCTATTTGATCAGCCCCTGGCTGAACTTGGCTGGCAAACCCATTTGGTTTCATGGAAAGCGAAAGGTATAAACTGGAATAATTTCGATGTTGTGTTAATACGTACGACCTGGGATTACCAAGAAGATGCTGAGGCCTTTTTAAAAGTACTTGAAAATATTGAAGCATCAACCGCCGTGTTGGAAAACAGCATTGATATTGTGCGTTGGAACATTAACAAAAAATACTTGCAGGAATTGGCCGATAAACAAGTAAATATTGTCCCCACCATCTGGAAAGACGATTTCGATTTTGCTGAAACATCACGATATTTTAGTGCCTTTAATACCGATCAAATCGTGCTTAAACCTTGTGTCAGTGCCGGTGCAGACAACACCTTCTGGCTGACCATTAACAACTATCAGCAATTTAAGCCGCAACTAGAGCAAGCGTTCGTTAACGGTGATTTTATGGTGCAACCGTTCATGGAACAAATCAAAAAAGAAGGCGAGTATTCGTGTTTCTATTTTGATGGTGTGTACAGTCATAGCATTTTAAAAACACCAACAAACGATGATTTTCGGGTACAGGAAGAGCACGGCGGAGAAATAAAATTAATTGAACCTGAGCCGATGTTAAAAGCCCAGGCAGAACATGCCGTTACGCAACTAAACGTATTGCCAATGTATGCGCGGGTGGATTTTGTTCGTAACGGTGAATATTTTGCGATGATGGAAGCCGAGTTGATTGAACCATCGTTGTATTTTAATATGGATGAAAACTCAGCCCCTTTGTTTGCCAAAGCATTCGTTAACCGCATGCAGCGGGATTATGGGCTGTAGAGGTACGGGGTACAAGGTGTAGTGGCACATAGATATATAACGTAAATAATTGAAAAGCCCACAGGCGGCAGTGAGCGATAAGCGGAAAGAATAATCGTATAGCAGCTCATGGCACAGAAGGGCCGGATCAGGCTTGACATCTTACCCTCGAAATCAGATTTTCTCAGCTTACCTATTTAATCTAAACCATCTAGTCAGCTATGCAGGCTGCTTGTACCCCGTATTCTGTACCTTCTCTAAACATAATCTCGGCGATAATGATCGACCCACATAGCCGTTGCGCCACAAATGGCGACTGGCATCAACACCAAGTTGACTATGGGGATCATTGCAAACAAAGTCACGGTCAAACCAAAACTAAAACATTTACCTTTGTGCTCAGTAAGTTTTGAGCGCATCTCTAAAAATCCAATATTGTGATTATCAAAAGGGTAATCACAATATTGCACTGCCATCATCCAGGCAACAAACGCGAACCAAACCACCTGGCCAAATACCGGAACGATCCAAAGCACCAGAAAAAAGCCCATGGCTCGTGGCAGGTAATACACCAGTTTGCGCCATTCTCGAGCTAATGTCCTGGGAATGTCTTTAACGACATCGGCTAAACCGCCTCCGGCAATGGAGTGGCCGGTTAAATGCTGCTCTATTTTTTCACTCAGTAAGCCATTAAAAGGGGCCGCTATCCAGTTGGCGACGGTGGAAAACAAGAAGGAAAAACAGATCAGCGCGGTAAGGTACAACAATGGCGCAGCGAAGTAAGTTAACCAGGCTAAGCTTTCTGGCAACCAGCTTTCAAAGGCAGTGATCAGCTCAGAAATATAGCTGCTAAGGTAATAGAAGGCACTGCCAAAAAGAATGAAATTTACCAACAGGGGAACAAATACAAAACGACGTATGCCCGGTGTTCTGATCAGTTTAAAACCTTGCATAAAATAACCAGCGCCCGATTGGGCTATTGGTTGCTGAAAGCTAGCTGTCATCCATAATCCTTAAAAATCTTCATGGTGAAATATTATATTGAACTTGAGCGCAAATATATAGCCATTCAATGTTACAAAGCATGTGTTTATTTGATAAAGTGGCAATATTATCAAAATGATAATAAAAGCACTTTAACAAATATAATAGTAACGATAAATATAATAATCAATGCGCTTAAAACAGATCAAATTAGCTGGTTTTAAATCTTTTGTCGATGTCACTACCGTGCCATTGCCACAACAGATGACGGCTATTGTTGGCCCCAATGGTTGTGGGAAATCCAATATTATCGATGCGGTACGTTGGGTGTTGGGCGAAAGTTCGGCAAAAAACCTGCGTGGTGATAGCATGACCGATGTTATCTTCAATGGCGCAACTGGCCGAAAGCCGGTCGGTCAGGCCAGTGTTGAATTGATATTTGATAATACTGACAATCGCATCCAAGGTTCAATGGCCTCTCGAACCGAAATCTCGATACGCCGACTGGTTAATCGCGACTCACAAAACACTTACTTTTTAAATGGCAGTAAATGCCGCCGTAAAGACATTACCGACATCTTTCTAGGTACCGGTTTAGGGCCAAGAAGTTACGCCATTATCGAGCAGGGCATGATCTCAAAATTAATAGAGTCAAAGCCACAAGATTTAAGAATATTTATTGAAGAAGCGGCAGGCGTTTCCAAATACAAGGAACGTCGTCGGGAAACCGAAACCCGCATCCGCCATACTCGGGAAAACCTTATTCGCCTGGCCGATATACGCCAGGAAATGGCGATTCAACTGGAAAAACTTCATGGTCAGTCGCAAGCGGCAGTTCGCTTTAAAGCATTAAAGACCAGCGAACGTAAATTAAAGGCAGAGTTAACCGTACTCAGGTGGCAATACTGCCAGGACAAACTGGTAAAATTTAATCAGCAACAATTGTTGCTGGAAAAAACGCTCGATCAACTAATTGCCAAACAACGCCAGGCGGAATTATCCATTGTTCAGGCAAGAACTGTTCAACATGAAAGTAGCGATAAGCTTGAAAACTTGCAGCAACAAAAACTCGTGCTCACCACCAAAATCACCCGTTTAGAACAAAATATCAAACATGCCAAACAACGTAAAGTAGTACTTGCCCAAGACGTTGAACGGTTAAAACAAAATTTGCAACGTATCAATGACCATGTTGGCCATGAGAGTGAAAAACAGCAGGATCTCGTTGCCGAGATAGAAAACATACTGCCAGAGGTTGACGACTCGAATATGCAACTGAGTGAGTTGGCCGACATTCTTCATGATGTTCAGCTTCGCCAGCAGGGTTGGCAACACCATTGGGACAGTTATCAACAACAGCAGTCGCAATATGCCAATAAACTTAACTTGAGCGAGGCGAATATTGCTGCTACCAGTAAGCTGATGAGCATAACCGAACAACGCATAGATTCATTAAAAGGGCAGTTGACGGCTAATAACCTGGATACCTTACAAACTGTAGTCGATGAGTTACAACAGCAAGTCGCAGAGCAAGCAGCGACAGTGACAGACTCTGAAAGCGCAGTTAATTTGCAGACCAAAGAGTTTGAACAATTGTCTTGCCTAATGGAGCAAGCAAAGTCTGCTGTTCAAACAAGTAAACAACAACTACAAACACTGAGTTCAACACATAAAACCCTGTTGGAAGTTAACTATCAACAAGCGGATTGGCAAAAGAATCAAAATCGCTACCTAGAAGAAATAGGCATAAGTCATTCGGGTAATTTAATCGATCAACTGAGTGTACAACCCGGTTGGGAAACGGCCGTGGAAATGGTGCTCGGCCAATGGCTACATGCCGTCTGTGTAGAACGGCTACCTAATCAGCTAAATATTAACGTTGGATTAATGATAAGCCAACAACACTGCGCTGAAAATAATCAGTCCATTGCCGCGAAATCTGGCACCTTGGCGCAACTCGTTGCGGGGGAACACCCTTTTGTTGGTATACTGAATAACATTGTCGTTGCCAAAAGTGAACACCAGGCACTGCAGATAGTGGAAACCTTGAATCAGCAGCAGTCGGTAATATGTCCGCAAGGTGTTTGGCTTGGCAACCATTGGTTGAAGAAAGGCATTGCCGAACAGCAAAGCGGTGTATTAAAACGCAATCATCAAATTAAAGGCTTAAGTCGGGATATCGCCACTAAACAGCAACAAGTTAATGATCAGCAGCACAGTTATCTACAATATGAAAGCCAATACCAACAATTGCAGCAGCAACTAAATGACGGCAAGCAACAACTTAGCCAGCAGCAACTAAAACTTAGCCAGCTTAACCAACAAAGCAAACTCACCGAGCAAGAGTATTCATTGAAGCAACAGCAGGTTGTAGGTTTTAAAGATGAACTGGCAATGCAAGAGCGAGCGCTTGCAGATGAACTTTTGCGTTATGAACAATTGTTAGCTGAGCAAAGTGTATTTGCTACTTCTCAACATAGTGAAGCCAACACTGGTGAGGTTTTACAAGAGGAGCGTGAAACATTAAATGTTTTGTTACAAACAAGCCTGGCTAAGCACAAACAGCTAACCAATGATAATCACCAGTTACAATTGCAACTTGAAAAAGCAAAAACTGAACACGCGGCGACAGATATGGTGATCCGACGTGATAAAGAACAGCAAATTTTGCTCGACTTACAACTGACTGAACTGCTGGTCAGTCAGCAAGACAATGAATTGCCCATTGGTGATGATGAACAGCAATTACAGCAATTATTACAAAAAAATTCGCTACTCAACCAACAGCAACAAGGGATCAATGGCGATTTAGCCAAATCGAATGCCAGCATAGATGAATTTAATGCCGGCCAGCAAAGTCTAATGGCCAACATAACCGCGCAACGAGATAAGTTGTCACAATTACAAGTTGAAGCCGAAAGTTATAATGTACGCGCCAAAACTGCGTTAGAGCAACTTGCTGAAATGCAACAGCAACTCGATCAGGTGTTGACACATTTACCTAGTGATGCAAAAGAGTCGCAATGGCAGCTTCAGTTGGCACGAGTGAATAAAAGTATTTCACAGTTAGGCGCAATTAACCTTGCTGCGATTGATGAATTTACCGTGCAATCTGAGCGTAAAGAATTTTTAGATCAACAAAACAACGATCTGGAGTCGGCATTAACGACATTAGCATCGGCAATAAATAAAATAGATAAAGAAACCCGGATAAAGTTTAAAGCAACGTTTGACCAAGTGAATAAGGATTTAAAAGTATTATTCCCAAAAGTGTTTGGCGGCGGCAGTGCTTACCTTGATTTAACTGGTGAAGACTTGCTCGATACCGGTGTAACCATCATGGCGAGACCGCCAGGCAAAAAAAACAGTACAATTCACTTACTTTCTGGTGGTGAAAAAGCGCTAACCGCATTATCATTAGTGTTCGCAATCTTTAGACTCAATCCAGCACCGTTCTGTATGCTGGATGAAGTGGATGCCCCTTTAGATGATGCCAATGTTGGTCGTTTCTGTAATTTAGTTGCAGAAATGTCAAAAACAGTGCAGTTTATCTATATAAGTCATAATAAAATCGCGATGGAAATGGCCTCACATTTAACCGGAGTTACCATGCATGAACCTGGAGTTTCACGCATGGTTGCTGTTGATATTGATGAGGCGGTTGCCATGGCAGAAGCAGTTTGATACCAAGTTGATCATATACTTAATCAAATTGGCATAACCGGATAAAAAGCAAAAAAAGCAGGCTTGGTAATGGAAGTTAATTTTAGACTCATTTTAATCATCATAAGTGCCATCGTTATCGTTGGTATCTATTTTCACGGTCGCAAAAAAATTCATAAGGGTGACAAAAATCCTTATAAATTAAAAACGGCAAAGGTTTCTGAAGAAACGCTTGAAGACGACGCAAGCTTTCAGGATCGCAATTTTGATAGCAAAGGTTTTGATCAAGACGGGGTAGGTCGTCCGAAATCGGTGAATTTAGAATCTGCTGACATGCCAGAGCCTACCGCCGAACAAACTGCAGATATTATCGCCAATACACCGCCGCCAATTGCCGAAGAGCAAATGGCTGAGCAGGTACCTTTCATTGCAGAATCTAATGATGTCGATACTGTGTTTACTCATGATCCGCAAGAAGATGTAGTATATGAGCCGGTAGTGAGCAAGCCTAAAGTAGTAGCAATACAAGAAAGGACTAAATCGGAACCTTCTGCAAATAAGAAAGCGACTCGCCAAGCTAACTTTGATGCAAAGTCAGGTAATTCCTTCGATGATTTACCCGAGGTTTCAGCAATTGACGGCGGCCAATACGACGCTAATGTTGAACCCGAACATGCAACTGCCGTTTGCGCTGATCCCAGAGAAATCACAAGCGTTGTTTCTTCCCCTGATAAGCCCAAAATTAATGCGGTAAAGAACAAGGCGGTAAAGAGCCAACCGGTAGCTGCAAGAAAGTCTCGTGCAGAATTAAAACGTGATCAATTAGAAATGGATTTTGATCGGGCCAACAGTGCTAGAAAAGTCGAATTAGAGCAGGAAGTATTAGCGCTATCTGTGGTGGTAAGTGAAAATCAACTTATCTCCGGAGCGGCATTATTACCTTGCTTTTTGACGTTAGGGTTGAAATTTGGCGAAATGAACATTTTTCATCGCCATCAAGACAATGCCGGCAGTGGTGACATTACCTTTTCGGTTGCGAATATGATGAACCCGGGTACGTTTGATGTAGATAATATGGAAAGTTTTGCCACCAAGGGGATCACCTTATTTATGACCCTACCAAATGCCGGAGATACGGTAAAAGTATTCAAACAAATGCTTTCTGCAGCAAAACAAGTATCGAATGAATTTGGCGGTCAGGTACTCGACGGCCAACGTAGCGTGATGACTAAGCAAACCGAGCAACATTATTTGAGTAAAATTAGAGAGTTTGATCGCAAAGCGCGTTTAGCTGGATATTAATTCTCTATCTTTGTAAACAGAAAAAGCCTCCTCTTGGGGGCTTTTTCTTCCCTAATCATTATCTTAAACCGAAAATTTTAAATGGCAGATGTAATGCAAGTAACACAACAAATCAGTGAGCTTTGTCAGCAACTTAACGAATACAATCATCAATATTATGTGTTAGATAACCCAACCGTGCCTGATGCTCATTACGACCGGTTAATGCGTCAGTTAAAAGAACTCGAACAAGCTCATCCTGATTTAATGCAATTAGACTCTCCGAGCCAGAAAGTGGGTGGTGAAGCGTTAAAATCATTTAGCCAGGTGGAACATCAAATCCCAATGCTTTCGCTGGATAATGTGTTTAGTGAAGAAGAATGGCAAGCGTTTGTCAAACGTATTACTGACAAGTTAGCTGATCAGCAAAACATTCAATTTTGTGCAGAGCCAAAACTCGATGGTTTGGCTGTTAGCCTAAGATATGAACAAGGCATCTTAGTGCAAGCGGCAACACGAGGTGATGGTAAAACCGGTGAAAACATTACCGAAAATGTTAGAACCATAGGGTGTATTCCATTAAAACTACGTGGTGAAAATTATCCTGAAATTCTCGAGGTTCGCGGCGAAGTGTTCATGCCGAAAGCAAGTTTTGCTGCGCTAAACGAAAAAGCCATTAAAAATGATGAAAAAACTTTTGCCAATCCACGTAATGCCGCGGCCGGTTCATTGCGTCAACTCGATTCAAAAATTACGGCGAAACGTAATTTGGCATTTTATGCCTATGGTTTAGGTTTTGTTAACGATGAAAACTGGCTGGCCAATAGTCATTACCAACGGTTAATGCAGGTTAAACAGTTAGGTTTACCGGTTTGCCCAGAAATAAAATTGCTCGCCGATCAAAGCGGCTGTGCCGGGTTCTATCAAGACATACTTAACCGTCGCGAAGCGTTAAGTTATGAAAT
Source organism: Thalassotalea sp. 42_200_T64 (assembly GCA_002162925.1). Taxonomy (GTDB): domain Bacteria; phylum Pseudomonadota; class Gammaproteobacteria; order Enterobacterales; family Alteromonadaceae; genus Thalassotalea_A. The sequence goes on from MABC01000092.1 coordinate 23,336, forward strand.
TGATGGCACCGTTTTAAAAGTTGACGATATTGGCGCGCAACAAATCTTAGGCTTTGTTGCCAGAGCTCCACGTTGGGCGACTGCCTATAAATTCCCCGCACAAGAAGAACTAACTGAGCTTTTGGACGTTGAGTTTCAGGTAGGGCGTACGGGGGCTATTACGCCTGTCGCCCGTTTACAACCGATATTTGTTGGTGGTGTTACGGTGAGTAACGCAACCTTACATAATCAGGATGAGATAAATCGTCTAGGTTTAAAAATTAAAGATACGGTGATTATCCGCCGGGCAGGTGATGTGATCCCACAAATTACGGGTGTCGTTTTAAGCGATAGACCTGAAGATGCGAAAGATATTATTTTTCCAACAAATTGCCCTGAGTGTAATTCAAAAGTTGAACGAGTAGAAAAAGTACATCATTTTAAAACAAAGGAATCTGAATCTTCTTCTCAGGCAACTTTTCGATGTGTCGGACGATTGTCATGTAAAGCACAACTGGTTCAATCTATTATTCATTTTGTATCTCGAAAAGGCATTGATATAGAAGGATTGGGCGATAAAATCGTAGAACTGTTAGTTGTAAGTAAATTGGTTACATCGCCAGCCGATTTATATCAATTATCAATAGAAGATTTTTTATCTTTAGATGGTTTTGCAGAATTGTCAGCAAAGAATTTATACGAAGCCATTCAAAATAGAAGAGAGATTACTTTAGATCGCTTTATCTATTCACTTGGAATCCCTGATGTTGGTGATTCAACATCTAAATCTTTAGCTAAAGAATTAGGTTCCTTAAATTCAATAAGAAAATGTCACCCTATATTGTTGTCTTTCATTTCAGATGTGGGAAATGAAACAGCAAAAGAGGTTTTTGAATTTTTCAATGATAACCACAACGTAATTGTCTTAGATAAATTTAAATTTGATGAAATTGTAACTATAAATGATGAACATCAAGTGTCTTATAATTTTGCTAGTAAAGTTTTGAATGAACAATGGAGAATTATACACAAACTAGGAATATTAAAAGTTGGTGAAATAGCATCTAAAGCATTAGTTAGTCAGTTAATAGATTTGAATGATTTATTAGAATTGAACTACGAAAAATTCTTATCTATTACAAACGAAAATAACAAATTACTATCTTTATCTATCAGAAACTCTGTTTTAGATAAAATTAAAGAATCTGATTTTAGAGTATTGGTTAATGATATACAGAGTAGTATTGATAAATTAGATTTGGTAAATGTATCTGAGGAAGAAGATACGAGCGATGATGGTGGACTACAAGGGCTTGTTTTTGTACTTACTGGAACAATGAAAAATATTAAACGTAATGAATTAGGTAAACTACTTGAAGCTCACGGAGCTAAAGTTACTTCAAGTGTTTCAAATAAAACGGATTACTTAATTGCCGGAGAAAAAGCTGGGAGTAAATTAGCTAAAGCAGAAGCTCTTGGAATTACTATAATTGATGATACAAAAGCCTTAAACCTATTGGAGCAAAATGGTTTTTAAATAATGTAAAAAGGAAAGTTATGGCAAGTGAAAAACCAACAATGATTCTATTATCGAAAACAGATTTGAATAGAGATGATATATCTGCGTTATCTGATTCAGAAGCATGGAAATTAATATATTCTTATAGAAGTACAACAGCTCAAGATACAAGATTACAAGTTTGCTTTACAGGCTTTGGAACAAGTAAAAAACAAGAGTTGGTTGAGATTGCGGATCAAAGTAAATTTAAAGTTGTTTTATCAGTGACTAAAAGACTTGATTTTCTTTGTGGAGGTGAAAATTCTGGCTCTAAAAAAATTGAAAAGGCAGAAGCTCAAGGTGTGCAGTTTCTTAATGAAAAACAGTTTCTTTGCTTAATTGAAACTGGAGAAATACCCAAAATATAGTCAAATATCTATTGTTTCTGAGTTTTACAGCAACACTAATTATTTGGTAGCTTGTGAAAAGACTGGTTCCAAATTAACCAAAGCCTATGATTTTGGGTGAACAGTGCTAACGGAAAAAGATATGTTGGATCTATTTCAGCTTCATGGAGTCTAATTTTGATAAATTTAACGTAATCACAAATGTTTATAAGGTTATTATGAACAGTAAAATGCGCCCAGCAAGTAATTTTCTAATATTGAAACAAGTGGATTTATTTTAGCTATGGAATTATTTCTAACAATTCTGCTGTTCGCCTTTTCTAGCACCATCACCCCTGGGCCAAATTACGTTATGATCATGACCTCTGGGTTAAATTATGGCGTAAAAAATAGTTTGCCACATCTATTTGGCATCTGCCTTGGCTTCCGCTCTAAAACACTTACACAAAGCTGATCATCAGCCTTAAGGTTATTTCTGCATTCAACGATACTGGTTGCATTTGCTAAGAAGCAAGCGCAGAGCCGTTATCTCCAGCAGCGTAAATTTCGGCTGAACGAGCCGTATAATTTTCTAAATTAATGCTGGCGTTATAATCGCGACATTTCGAATTTCCACAAGCACATTGGTATGTTCGCTGGGACAGTGCCAAATCACTGT
>MABC01000005.1 GCA_002162925.1 Thalassotalea sp. 42_200_T64
GCAACACCAGGAAGCAGACCGAAAAAGCTTCGGGCTATGCGTGAGAACGTCAAACAGTTTATACTGCCAGAAAAGAGAAAACGGCCCAAAAAAAGGACCGTTAGAGTCAGTAAAACTCAATACCCAATTAAAACGAGATCCTCTTAACTGAATGGTGTTAGGCCTGCGCGGGGATGACGGCGTTTACTTTCTGAATTGAGTAGCCGTTCATGGTGCTTTTGTTGATTCACATCAGAGTACGTTTTTGTAAATTTGCTATAATCGTTACAAATTAAAGTAAGAGTAATTGGTTGCAATGGAAGAGTGGGTTGGCAGTATCTGGCATCAGTTTATCACTCGCAAAGCCAGTACCGAGTTTGAACAAGCCAAGGTCAATTTTGATCAGGTGAGTAAATCTGTTGGTATTGTGTTTCGGGCGTTAGGCGGTGATGCCGTAAAAAGAGTAGAAGCGGCAAATCATCGTGATTATTTATCACGAAAAAGCTTTTTACAAAAGATCTCTGGTGATAATCAGCAAATCAGCCTTGCCTGGCAAGATGAAGATAGCTTGCGTTTACCTGAGCATATTGCCGTATTTCCACAACAAGAACTTAATGCTGACCTGTATATTTGGCTGGCGGTATTAGCGGCAAACCATAGCGGCCGTTTCAAACATTGGGCCATCGACAATCAACAACTTGTGGTTGATGTGCTTAATAAGTTTCCGCCATTAAAACCCAGATACCAACGACTGGCACAGGCGTTCGTTAAATTACGCCCAAGTGTTGAAAAACGCCCGGTCGCGGAACAGCAAATGGAACAAGCCATTATTGATGCGATTTTATCGCCTGGCTCAGTAACAGAGTTCCCAACAGTAAACTACGCACCACAAGTGGTATTTTTATGGCTTTATCCATCGGCGCAAGCGGGTGAACAAATTCAAGCCGAGTATGCCGATGACGTTGAAGAACCAGAAGGTTCAAATGGCAAAAAGCAAAATAAGGCGGGGCGGAAAAAATCAGAACGAGTAGAATCGTCAAACAGCCGAGATGGCATGATGATTTTTCGACTGGAAAGTTTATTTTCCTGGAGTGAGTTTGCCAACCTTGATCGCGGTAATGATGACAGCGACGACGATGACGGCGACCGAGTTGCCGATGATTTAGACAAAATCACCATATCGAAGCAGCAAGATCAAAAAAGTGCCCGCATTAAAATTGACCTAGATTTACCATCAAGCTCTGAAGATGATATCCCGCTAGGGGAAGGCATAAAACTGCCAGAATGGGATTATCGTAAACAACAGCTAGTTAGCGACAGGTGTCTGTTGCAACCTATGCTGCCAAAAGATGCTGTTGCGCAAAAATTACCGGTACATTTACAAAAAACGGCAAAAAATATTCAGGCGCAATTTGAACAGTTGCAAACGCTGCGCTATTGGCTGAAAAGCCAGCAGCAAGGTGAAGAGCTAGACCTTAATGCCTGGTTAGATTTTCATGTTGAGCGACAAATTTCACCAACCGCAGAAAAAGGTTTGTATCAAAGTTTTCGTGGTAACAACCGTGATCTGTCTTGTTTGTTACTGGCGGATTTGTCGATGTCGACCGATTCGTATTTAGATAATGAAATGCGGGTTATTGATGTCGTGCGCGACAGTATGTTGCTGTTTGGCGAAGCGTTAAACGTGGTCGGCGATAATTTTGCCATGTATGGTTTTTCCTCGGTAAAACGCTCGCATGTTCGCTTTACCATGTTGAAAAATTTTAAAGAATCTTATGACGATAATGTGCGTGGTCGTATTCAGGCAATTCGTCCTGGCTTTTACACCAGAATGGGCGCCGCGATAAGGCAAGCGAGCAAAATATTGCAAGAGCAAAAGTCATCGCAAAAATTATTGTTGATATTAACCGATGGCAAACCGAATGATATTGATCATTATGAAGGTCGATTCGGTATTGAAGATACCAAACAGGCGATTCTTGAGGCGAAACAGATGGGGTTAAAACCCTTTTGTATAACCGTAGACAAAGAAGCGGAAGAATACTTACCGTACATCTTTGGTCGTCATAGTTATACGGTAATGTTGAGCCCGTCACAATTGCCGGTATGCCTGCCACAAATCTATCATCGATTAACTGCGCATTAGTGCTGAATTAGGATAACGACTATGTCTGAATCAACTCCTTGCCTGTACTGTCAAACCGAAAATGAAGCCGGTTTAAGTGACTGTAAAAATTGCGGCATGCCATTGGCACCTTCGCATCCGGGAAATCGTAAACGCGGACTGAAATTTTTTAGTAAAGCATTCTGGTTAATCGCCATATTCTGCGTGATTATGATGTTTTATCTACCAAGGTAAACTTATTGCAGGACGGGACATTATTAAGATAAAAGCCACTTATTTTTAAGTGGCTTTTTTGCATATGGATGATGAGATGAACACCTCAAGTTGATTCGGCGTCACAATGCGCCATTATTGAGATTGACCATTCAATAAGCAAACAAGAGGTGTTCACTATGAAAGTTACA
>MABC01000003.1 GCA_002162925.1 Thalassotalea sp. 42_200_T64
AAGACCTTTTGTTGAATACGTCGCCATTATTTTTCCATCACCCAAAGATAAGTAATAGATCAAATATGGAGATCTACGTCAAGCTTTTTTAATTAAATTTTTAGGTGCGGAAAGACAGTTATATATTTTAATACACAATTCAATTTATGCTGGTTATATAGTTTCGATGGGGTTTACGCTTTAAGTAATGAGCAGTTTAATGGGCAAAAAGAACTAATTTAAATAGAACTTCTTCTTCGAAATTTTTCTCTTTTGTTGCACAAATTGACTACCACTTTGAATAGCTCATCGGCTGCATCTCGCTCTTTATAAACCTTCACCTTTTCAGTAGCTTAAGGTCAAATTTTTGCTAAAAGCGGAAGTAAATGAATTATTTAAACTCAGTTATTAAATACTTTTTAGAGTCACAACTTTTGCTCGCTCAATATTCGTAGACAGCAAGTATGTAACTTATAAGTATAATCTATGAATATAAAAGGTGTGAATGACTATATATCGCTCTAGCCGCCTGTGAGCAACTTTATAATTTGTAAATCTACAATACATGATGTTATTGTAATTGCACAAGTTTTTAGTGGACGTCACTGTACCACTACAATATGACAAAAATCTGGAACGACACCATCAGTCTTCAACAATTGGGGGGCGTAAGTTACGGCCAAATATAAAGCGGAACAATTATCGGTAATAGAGCCGCTAAATAATAGCAATTCTCTTGAGCTTAGTTATCAGATTCAATAAGCGGCCAGGTCATGCTAATTTTTGCCCCTGAATCTTGTCGATTGCTCACCGTTAATTGGCCACCATGATGGCGAATAATTTCGGCGCAAAGTGATAATCCGATCCCTGAACCGTTTTGCTTAGTAGTATAAAAAGGGGTCAGTACATTGTCTAAATTAGCAAAGCCAGGGCCGTTATCACTCAGTTCAAGCACTTGCTGTTGTTGGTGATAGTAAGATTTTATGGTGACTTTGGTTATTTTCTGCTGACACGCTTCTTGCGAGTTTTTTAACAGGTTAATCATTATCTGGGCAAGTTGTTCGGCGTCTCCGAAACATTGTTCATTGCCTTTAAAGTCAATTTCACATTTGCTTTCATCTATCATCGCTGTTGCTTCGGTCAAGACTTCCTGAATATTAAACCACTGCAGCTTTGGTAACGGCAACTGTGCCAGTTTGCTGTATTGACCGACAAAAGAAAGTAAGCGATCACTGCGTTGATGTATCCTTGATAACACTAAGCGGGTGCGCTGTTCATCTAAATGCTCACTGGAAAGTAAGGTATCGGCCATTGAAGACATTGGCGTTAATGAATTACGCAGTTCATGGCTTAAAACCCGGATTAAATTTTGCTGAGTCGTGGTTTGGGTTTGATGCAACAATTGCGAAATATCGAGGGCGGTAAACAACCAGTGTTTTTCGCCTTGATGAAGGTAATTTATGCTTTGGCATTGCCATTGTTGGGAAAATTTGGGATGGAGAAGCTGGCTATCTTGCAAGGAAAAACCTAAATCTGTAGCGGCACTTCCCACTAACATCGGTTGCTGCAATTGCTCATTCATCGCGCCATTGCGATAGGTTAATTTAAGCTGCTGGTCAAACAGGCAAACCGGTACAGACCAGGAATCGAGCATGCCACTTAGCAAATGCTCCAGGCTTTGGCTCTGCGACTCTTGACTGTTTTTCTTTTTTGCCAGGGATTCAATTTCTTGTTGTAATTCAACCAGTAAATTATCCTTGTGGGGTATTTTTAAGTGTAAGTTTTGTTCGCCTTCTTTCAGCATTTGGCTATACGTGGTGAGTTGCATTATCGCCTGGCACCAAAACCAATAATATCGCCATGCCAGCCAAATCAGCGGGTGCATCATGACAAAGAGTAACGTGCAGATCGCCAGCAGACTCCATTCCTGGCTAGCGGTTAATGCCGCAGTGAGGGATAAAATGACGAGAACAATTGTGCTTAGGCCGGTTATCAGCCATTTTTCATGGCTCATTAGGCTTGCTCGTAGGAAATCTTAAATTTTTCCAGGCGTCGGTATAATGCATTGCGAGATATATCGAGTATTTTTGCCGCTTCGATCACTTGCCCACCGGTGACTTGCATCGCTTTTTCGATAAGTTGCTGTTCTGCTTGTTCTAATGGCTGTAAGGTGATTTCACCGCTAGTGGTGTCGGTTGCATCGAGCAATAGTTGTTGCGCTCCTATGTCAGCCGTCGTTGCTAGCAATACCGCGCGCTCGATCACGTGGCTTAGCTCTCTAATATTGCCAGGCCAGCTATGCTGCTGTAATTTGCTTATCGCCGTCGCGCTAAGTACTAAATTTGATGGCTATGTTCCCGCTAAGTGTTGTTGAGCTTTAAACAAGTTGTTTTTGTTAGGGTTTTCGTTTGTATCCAAAAACCGAAACCAACCTAAGTAATTTTCTAGATACTTAGT
>MABC01000066.1 GCA_002162925.1 Thalassotalea sp. 42_200_T64
CTTTGATTTGTTTTGATGTTAGGTTTATTTCTCGCATGTGACTATCATGATCCTGTCAATTTAAAAGTCAACGGTTTTGTTTGAAAAAAGAGTGTTTTCAATGATCATCGGTATATATCGTATCTAAGTGACTGAATGAGTCTTTATTATTCGGTGGTCAAAGTTAATGTAATTGACTGGTCAAACTGATGTCATTATCCAACTGTGCTGTCAGCTTGATAATATTAAATTAGAAATGATGTACCAAGAGCTTTAAATGCTATATGTTAAGTGCATTAGCATTCTAAGATTGAAAAAAGGTATGGCGTTAAAAGCAAATTTAAGACATTTTCTTGACGAAGAAGGCAACGTACTAGAGCTTACTGAACAAGCAAAAACGGTTTTCAAATTTCTGAGCAAGATTGTGTCATCGGTTTCTGAGAATATCGAACAGCCACTGATTGATGTTGATTTGAAATGCAACACCCGAGCTGATGAACTGACTTGTGGGGGGAGCATTGAAGCAAGGTGTATCGCATTTGGCATAATTGAGTGGCATTGCGACAGCTGTGAAGCTTCTGGAACGATCTCGAATTGGCAAAATAGCATGTGGGACAAGCAAGAACGCACAATCCATTAGTCCACAATTCAGTCCTAACAAGTGTAGTGGCACAACAAAACAGGGCAAGGATATAAATTTAAACAGAACTCGAAAGGTCTGCTAACCGCCATGTCGGAAACGTTAAGCATACCAGACAAAACAAACATCTACCATTCCATACTTTTTCTATTGCAAAACTTCATTTGATCTTAGCAAGATAAAGCTGCACAATCCTCGGCTGATCTGCAACCTGCTATAAGTGCAGAAAAAAGATGGATAAAAAATTAAGACATTAGATCCCAAGCGACAATATTAGTACGTAATACCAGTTTCATTAAGTTTGTGATCTTGTTGTGCGCAGGAAAAATAAATCAGGGCAAGACGCTCGATTGACCAATAGCTGGCTATTGGGATTGAGAGCAACGCAGTCGTGGAGTATTTTAACCAGCACAAGTGGGCAATAATTTAATGAAATTGGTATAATAAGAGTAGAAACCATGCATTCAAAAATACAACTTAGCAAAGAAGACATTAGAAAAAACAAGCCAACACGAGATGAATACTTAAATAAGCCAAAAATCCCTTTGATACTGGTATTAGATAATGTAACGAATAGCTACAATATTGGTGCTTTGATTCGCTTGGCTGATGCTTTTGCGATCGAAAAAATTATTATTTGTGGCGAGCTAACTATCTCAGATAAGAAGTTTAAAAAAGCCTCTAGAAATGAAGCTAAATGGGTTTGTATTGAATATAGTGATAGCACCACTTCAAGCTTACAAACATTATTGGATAAGGGCTATGCTGTTTATAGTGTTGAGCTATGCCATCAGTCCGTTGATTATAGTGATGTTACTTACCCATCGCGCTGCGTATTAGTATTAGGCAATGAACGCAAAGGCGTGAGTGAAGCCGTATTGCAACTAAGTCATCAACAAATACACATTCCTATGTTTGGCATGGGTAACTCCCTAAATGTTTCAACCGCTGGTGCTATTGTATTAGCAGAATGTGCTAATACAATTAGAAAACAGCCATAAGCCTAACGTCATATTCAAAATTGGAGAATTTCTAAATGAATAGCATTGATCTCTTTGTAAAAAACTGGGGTAGTAAACATTCTATGATCCCAATAGATAACCATGATATTTCAGAGCTTGAATCAAAATTAAATGCATTATTACCTGACTCATATAAATATTTAATATCTGAATACGGCTTAGTCCACACGCCAAATGTGTTAACTAAAATCTGTGATTTAGGTGTCGACATTTCTGAAGTTCAAGATTTTTTAAGTCTTGAAGATGTATTTTCACTATCAAAGTTATATGAAATGAGTGGTATGCCAAAGGGTCATATTTTGTTTGCATCCGACTGTAAGGGAAACATGTTTTGTTTCAAACTTACCGATTGTGCAAGTAAGCAAGTAGATATACCCGTATGGTTTTTTGACCATGATTCTCGCACGGTTAAAAAAGTATCCAATACTTTCATCGAATGGTTGGAAGAGTTCAATGAACTTTAAGACAGTTAAAAAGACTATTTAAAAAGTCTGCGATTAGTATTTTAACTTTCATTAAGTCCGAAGCGCAGCTGGCATTCCTTTGCATATACCCGTTCCACTTCAAGATGCGGGATTTCAGTGGGAGTTAAAAGCAATTTAGGCAAGGCATTAAATTGAGAGAATGGTTGTTCCATTGTTCAATTTGATAACGCG
>MABC01000002.1 GCA_002162925.1 Thalassotalea sp. 42_200_T64
GATTTGTTTTGATGTTAGGTTTATTTCTCGCATGTGACTATCATGATCCTGTCAATTTAAAAGTCAACGGTTTTGTTTGAAAAAAGAGTGTTTTCAATGATCATCGGTATAGAACAAGGGCAATTTGCCGATTTAGATTTCGATGAATTGCTCAAGGAAACAAATTAGCCGTCGGCCCCCTACAAACTTAAAACCTGTAGCCATAGTAGTTTGCATTCCTTCATCCTTGAAGTAATAAAAAGGTCGCGCAAGCGACCTTTTATCATCTAGATACGAAGTAGCTAGATTTACCAACCAGTTTTTTCTTTAAGAGCTGAACCGATTTCAGCTAGAGAGCGAACGGTTTTAACACCAGCAGCTTCTAATGCAGCGAATTTCTCGTCAGCAGTACCTTTACCACCAGCGATGATTGCGCCAGCATGACCCATACGCTTACCTTCTGGTGCAGTAACACCAGCAATGTAAGATACAACAGGCTTAGTAACGTTTGCTTTGATGTATTCAGCAGCTTCTTCTTCAGCAGTACCACCAATTTCACCAATCATTACGATTGCTTCAGTTTGTGGATCGTTTTCGAACATTTCTAGAACGTCGATGAAGTTAGTACCTGGGATAGGGTCACCACCAATACCTACACACGTAGATTGGCCGAAACCTGCATCAGTAGTTTGTTTAACGGCTTCGTACGTAAGAGTACCAGAGCGAGAAACAATACCTACTTTACCTGGTAAATGGATGTGACCTGGCATGATACCAATTTTAGTCTCACCTGGAGTGATAACACCTGGGCAGTTAGGACCGATCATACGAACGCCTGATTGCTCAAGTTTAGCTTTCACATCTACCATGTCTAGTGTCGGAATACCTTCAGTGATAGTAACGATTAACTCGATACCAGCATCGATAGCTTCTAAGATAGCATCTTTACAAAAAGGTGCTGGAACGTAGATTACAGATGCAGTTGCACCAGTCGCTTCAACAGCATCACGAACAGTGTTAAATACTGGAAGACCTAAGTGTTCTTGACCGCCTTTGCCTGGTGATACACCACCAACCATTTGCGTACCGTAAGCAATTGCTTGATCAGAGTGGAATGTACCTTGACCGCCAGTGAAACCCTGACAGATTACTTTAGTATCTTTATTAATTAATACAGACATTATTTAGTCTCCGCAGCTGCTACAACTTTTTGTGCAGCGTCAGTTAATGATTCAGCAGCAATGATGTTTACATCAGAACTTGCTAATACAGCACGACCGGCTTCAGCGTTAGTACCTTCTAGGCGTACAACTACTGGAACTTGAACGCCAACTTCTTTAACTGCATCGATGATACCTTCAGCGATCATGTCACAACGAACGATACCACCAAAGATGTTAACTAAAACAGCTTTAACGTTGTCATCAGAAAGAATGATTTTGAATGCTTCAGCAACACGTTCTTTAGTTGCGCCGCCGCCAACATCCAGGAAGTTAGCTGGCTTGCCGCCGTGTAAGTTAACGATATCCATAGTACCCATTGCCAGGCCTGCACCGTTAACCATACAACCAACATTACCATCAAGAGCAACGTAGTTTAATTCCCACTGTGCAGCATGTGCTTCACGTTCATCTTCTTGAGATGGATCGTGGAAAGCACGGATTTTTGGTTGACGGTATATAGCATTACCATCGATACCAATTTTACCGTCTAAACAGTGTAGGTTACCTTCGTCAGTAATTACTAACGGGTTGATTTCTAATAATGCGAAATCAAAGTCGTTGAACATTTTAGCAAGACCCATGAAGATCTTAACAAATTGCTTCATTTGAGTTGGGTTTAAACCAAGTTTAAAACCTAATTCACGAGCTTGGTAAGCTTGAGCGCCAACTAATGGATCGATTTCAGCTTTGTGAATTAACTCAGGAGTTTCTTCAGCAATCTTTTCAATGTCAACACCGCCTTCAGTAGACGCCATGAATACAACTTTTTGAGAAGCACGGTCAACAACCGCACCTAGGTATAATTCGTTAGCGATATCAGTACAGCTTTCAACTAAGATTTTTGAAACCGGTTGACCGTTTGCATCTGTTTGGTAAGTAACTAAGTTTTTACCTAACCAGTGTTGAGCGAACTCTTTGATTTCTTCTTTCGTTTTAACTAGCTTAACACCGCCAGCCTTACCACGGCCACCAGCGTGAACCTGAGTTTTAACAACCCACATATCGCCGCCAATTTTGTCGGCAGCTTCTGCAGCTTCTTGAGGGGTATCGCAAGCGAATCCTTCAGAAACCGGTAAACCATACTCTGCGAATAATTGCTTCGCTTGATACTCATGCAAATTCATGGTGTTTCCCAATTACTATTTGAAATGGAGTTAATGTTTTGACCGTATATAGAAAACTGAATAAAAACACTAACGGGTTAAAATTTTGCGGTGATTATATAGATTTTGCCACTCTTATTAAAGCCCTTAAGGGCAATTCATAGCTAATAACGACAAAACCAATAAAAAAGCCGCCTTAACATAATATTAATGCGGCTGTTAATCACTAGAACTTTAGTCTTAGACTAAAATCTTAAAAAATAGACGCTAGATATCTAACAGCAAGCGTGTTGGATCTTCAAGCAATTCTTTAATGGTCACTAAGAAGCCTACAGACTCTTTACCATCAATTAATCGGTGATCGTAAGATAGTGCCAGGTACATCATAGGTAAGATTTCAACTTTACCATTAACGGCCATCGGACGGTCCTGGATTTTGTGCATTCCTAAGATAGCCGCTTGTGGCAAATTAAGAATAGGCGTTGAAAGTAATGAACCAAATACGCCACCGTTAGTGATAGTGAAGTTACCGCCGATCATTTCATCCATGGTTAACTTGCCGTCACGACCTTTAATCGCTAATTCACGGATACCGTTTTCAATACCAGCCATAGTTAGTTGATCAGAATCACGCAATACTGGTGTTACCAGGCCACGTGGTGTTGATACCGCAATGCTGATATCAAAGAAGTTATGATAAACAATATCATCACCGTCAATTGACGCATTTACGGCTGGAAAGCGCTTCAATGCTTCCGTTACCGCTTTCACATAAAAAGACATGAAACCTAAACGAGTATCGTGAGTCTTTTCAAACAAGTCTTTGTATTGCTTACGAAGATCCATAATTGGCTTCATGTTTACTTCGTTAAACGTAGTAAGCATGGCCGTTGAATTTTTCGCTTCTAATAAACGGTTGGCAATGGTTTTACGTAAACGCGTCATTGGCACACGTTTTTGGCTACGCTCACCTTGAGCAACTACTGGAGTTGACGCCGGTGCGGCAGCTTTAGTGGCCGCTTTTGGCGCTTTAGCAGCGGTTAAATGTGCTTCTACGTCTTCTTTAGAGATGCGACCGCCTTTGCCAGTGCCGTTAACTTGTGCGGCCGTTAAGCCGTTTTCCGTTAATAAACGACGTACCGAAGGAGAAGCAATGTCATCGCCTGCACTTTCTTCCACGCTTGATGCAGCAACTGGCGCAGATGGAGCACCGGCATTAAGCTGACCAATAGTTTGGTCGCCTAATACTGTGTCGCCTTCGCCGTGGATGATTTTACCCATTACGCCATCTTCTTGAGCAACAACTTCTAATACCACTTTATCGGTTTCGATATCAACCAGGTTTTGATCACGAGTTACCGCTTCACCTTCGCTTACGTGCCAAGTTGAAACCGTTGCATCAGCAACCGACTCGGGTAATACCGGTACGTTAATATCAATCACTTTTGCGGCAGCGGTTGGTGTTGCTTGTGCTGTTAGTGCTTTTGCAGGAGCTGCGGCTGCACCGGCAGCGGCATCTACAGTACCAATTAATTGATCACCTAAAACGGTGGCGCCTTCTGCTTCTGTAATTGCCGTGATAACACCGTCTTGCAATGCTTGTACTTCTAATACTACTTTATCAGTTTCAATATCGACTAATACTTGATCACGAGTAACAGTATCACCTACTTGAACGTGCCAAGTTGCAATTGTTGCGTCAGCAACCGACTCTGGTAAAACTGGAACCTTAATTTCAGTTGTCATTTTTATTCCTTAGAAAATCTTTTTATTTAATAGATTAAATTAATAATCTTATTTAATAGCTTTTTATACATTAAGCGCATCATTCACTAATGCTTGCTGTTCTTTCACATGCAAAGACATATAGCCACATGCAGGCGCTGCTGAGGCTGTGCGACCGGCATAAGTCAAAGTTGAACCCTGTGGGATTGTGCTGCGGAAATGGTGTTGACTGCAGTACCATGCCCCTTGGTTTTGAGGTTCTTCTTGACACCAAACGAAATCTTTCGCGTTTGGATACTGTGCGATAACGTCTTTCAATTCTGCTTCTGGGAATGGGTATAACTGTTCAATACGAACAATCGCCACATCCTGTTGCTCATTCTTACGGCGCTGTTCCAGTAGTTCGTAATAAACTTTACCACTACACATAACAACACGAGTTACGTCTGTTCCATTGAGTTCATCAACTTCACCAATCACGTTGTGATACGTACCGTCGGCCAATTCTTCTAATGAAGACACGGCAAGCGGGTGACGAAGTAATGATTTCGGTGACATCACAATTAATGGACGACGCATCGGGCGTACCACCTGGCGACGTAGCATATTAAATACTTGCGCCGGTGTTGATGGCACACATACCTGCATGTTGTGATCCGCACATAATTGTAAGAATCGTTCTAAACGAGCCGATGAATGCTCAGGTCCCTGACCTTCATAACCGTGCGGCAATAAAATGGTCAAGCCACACAAACGGCCCCACTTTTGCTCACCTGAGGAAATGAATTGATCGAACACCACTTGCGCACCGTTGGCGAAATCACCAAACTGTGCTTCCCAAACAGTTAAACCACTTGGCTCTGCTGTGGTATAGCCATATTCAAAGGCAAGCACGGCAACTTCAGACAATACCGAGTCGTAAATCTCAAATGGGCCCTGCTCTTTAGAGATGTGTTGTAAAGGCAGATAGGTTGAAGCATCGTCTTGGTTATGCAATACCGAATGACGGTGGAAGAAAGTACCACGGCCAGCATCTTGCCCGGTAATACGAACACGCTCACCTTGTTCAACTATCGCAGCGTAGGCCAAGTTTTCAGCAAAGCCCCAGTCAAGCATCTTTTCACCAGCGGCCATTTTTTTACGGTCGTCGTAAATTTTCTTAACCCGAGACTGCAAATTATGCTCTTCTGGGTAAGTACTGATATTGACCGCTAATGCCTTCAATTTAGTGATTGAAATTTGATGGTCATACTCATCATCCCAGTCATGGCCAATATATGGAGTCCAGTCAACAGAATGCTCTGTCATTGGCCGCCATTGCTCGACAGTACACTGACCTTCATCAAGTAACTTACGATAGTACTCAACAAGGTCTTTATTTTGGGCTACTGAGATTGCCCCTTCAGCATCTAACTGATCCGCATATAACTGACGCGGGGTAGGATGTTTTTTAATTTTCTGATACATCAATGGCTGAGTGGCATTTGGCTCATCGGCTTCGTTATGGCCGTGACGACGATAACAAACCAAATCGATAACCACATCACGCTTGAAGGTATTTCGATAATCAAGGGCGATTTGCGTTACTAAAATTACCGCTTCTGGATCATCACCATTAACATGAAGGATCGGTGCCTGTACCATTTTAGCAATGTCGGTACAATATTCTGTTGAACGGGTATCTTCTTGTTTAGACGTAGTAAAACCAACCTGGTTATTGATCACGATGCGAATCGTACCACCAACTTTATAGGCACGCGCTTGTGACATGTTGAAGGTTTCTTGAACCACACCTTGACCAGCAATGGCAGAATCACCATGAATAGTGATAGGCAATACTAAATCACCTTTGTCGCAATCTCGTCTATCTAAACGAGCACGAACAGAGCCGATAACTACCGGATTCACAATTTCAAGGTGAGATGGGTTAAACGCTAGGGCTAAATGTACAGCACCGCCTGGGGTGATAAAATCAGAAGAATAACCTTGATGATACTTAACATCACCAGAGCCCATGTGTTCTACTTTACCGGCAAATTCGTCAAACAATTTGCTTGGGTTTTTGCCCATTACGTTAACTAACACGTTTAAGCGACCACGGTGAGCCATACCCAGTACCACTTCTTTAGTACCGTGAACGCCCGCGCGACTGATCAGCTGTTTAAGCATTGGAATTAAGCTGTCACCGCCTTCCAGTGAGAAACGTTTAGCTCCGGGGAATTTTGCTCCCAGATATTTCTCAAGGCCATCGGCAGCAATCAAGTCTTTTAATAATTCAGTCTTTTGTTCAGCACTGAAATCTGCTTGAGATTTTACCGATTCAAGGCGTTGCTGTAACCAGCGCTTTTCGGTAGTTGAGGTGATGTGCATGTATTCGGCACCAATAGAACCACAATACGTTTTTTCTAACGTATTGTAAATATCACCTAAACGCATGGATTCCAGGCCTACGGCCAATGAACCGACGTTAAATTCTTTATCAAATTCTGATTTAGATAACTCGTGATATTGTAATTCTAGATCGCGAACGCGTTCACGCTTCCATAACCCTAGCGGGTCTAGATTAGCGTTTTGATGACCACGGAAACGGTAAGCATTGATAAGTTGCAGAACACGAACTTGTTTAGCATCTGATTCAGAGCTAACCGCTACATGTTTGGCACCTTGTTTGGCTAATTGTCGAAATTCATCACGAACCACAGAATGGTTGGTTTCAACTTCAACGCCGTCAACTTTCGGTAATTGATCAAAAACCTTGCGCCATTCGTCTGCTACAGAATGAGCATTTTCAAGATATGATTCGTATAACTCTTCGATATATTCAGCGTTATTACCGCTGAAATGGGAAGACTCTAACCAAGCCTTCATTGCACCTTCGGGCATTGCTGGTTCCTATGTTTGGATAAAAGCAATTCAAGCCAATTACTTTAACTGTATCTAAATATAAAGTTATCGGCATAACAAATGTAAAACTAAAATGCCGGACCGGGTAAATCAATGCGCTATTACAGCAATTAATTACACGTCCGGCTAATACTAATCTGTTGTAAGGCTAGTACCTTTAGTTATACCGCTCTTTGTAGCAACATTGACTTAATTGAACCAATGGCCTTAGTAGGGTTAAGCCCTTTAGGACATACGTCAACACAGTTCATGATGCCGTGACAACGGAAAACGCTGTACGCGTCTTGTAAGTCGTCTAAACGTTCATCGGTAGCAGTATCACGGCTATCGACTAAAAATCGATAAGCATGTAAAAGTCCTGCTGGGCCAATGAACTTATCTGGATTCCACCAGAAAGATGGACAAGCTGTTGAACAACAAGCACATAAAATACACTCGTATAAGCCATCTAACTTCTCACGCTCTTCAATCGATTGTAAGTGTTCACGGCTTGGTTGTTCTTTGCCATCATTGATTAAATACGGTTTGATTTTTTCGTATTGAGTATAGAACTGAGTCAAATCAATAACTAAATCACGTACTACGGGTAAACCCGGCAATGGACGTAAAACAATAACCTTTGCTTTAACATCTGACAACGGGGTAATACATGCCAGGCCATTCTTGCCATTGATGTTTAAACCATCACTACCACACACACCTTCACGACATGAACGACGGAATGATAATGTGGCATCCTCTTCTTTTAACAGAATCAGCGCGTCTAATACCATCATGTCTGAGCCTTCTGGAACGTCCAGCTCATAGTCTTTCATGTAAGGCTTAGCGTCAACATCAGGGTTGTAACGATAAATTGAAAACTTCTGAATCATCTCAGCTACTCCTTAGTAAGTTCTTGCTTTCGGTGGGAAAGCTTCACGGTGTACAGGTTCCATGTTTACATCACGTTTACTCATCTCTTCCGTTTGTGGAGAGTAGATTGAGTGACATAACCAGTTGACATCATCACGTTCAGTGAAATCTTGACGCGCATGTGCACCACGAGATTCGGTACGGAAGTTTGCCGCTTTTGCACTGCAGTACGCTGTTTCCATCAAGTTGTCTAATTCTAGACACTCGATACGTTGGGTGTTGAATTCAGATGACTTGTCGTCTAAGCGAGCATGTTGTAAGCGTTCACGAATTTCCGTTAACTCTTTCATGCCTTGCGCCATGGCTTCACCTTCACGGAAAACCGAGAAGTTCATCTGCATACAGTTTTGTAGGTCTTTACGGATTTGAACAGGATCTTCGCCCTTCTCACTGCCTTCCCAACGATTGTAACGAGCAAGAGCTGCGTCTAAATCTGAAGTTGAAGCATCTTTACCCGTTTGCGTATCATTTAGGTAAGTTCCTAAGAAGTTACCGGCAGCGCGACCAAACACCACTAAATCAAGTAATGAGTTACCACCTAAGCGGTTTGCGCCGTGTACAGATACACAGGCAATTTCACCAACGGCGAATAAGCCTTCAACCACTTTTTCAGAGCCATCGCTGCCAATGGTAAGTGCCTGACCGTTAACGTTACAAGGTACACCACCCATTTGGTAGTGACAGGTAGGGATAACTGGAATTGGCTCTTCCGCCGGATCAACGTGAGCGAAGGTTTTCGATAGATCACAAACACCTGGCAAACGCTTCTCTAGAGTTTCACGACCCAAGTGATCAAGCTTAAGTTTGATGTGTGGACCCCAAGGACCGTCACAACCGCGACCTTCACGAATTTCTGTCATCATTGAACGAGCAACAACGTCACGACCAGCCAAATCTTTAGCATTTGGTGCGTAGCGTTCCATGAAACGTTCGCCGTCTTTATTGAGCAGGTAACCACCTTCACCACGACAACCTTCAGTAACCAGTACACCGGCACCGGCAATACCCGTTGGGTGGAACTGCCACATTTCCATATCTTGCATCTGTACGCCAGCACGAAGCGACATACCAACACCGTCACCAGTGTTAATGTGAGCATTAGTGGTTGATGCGAAAATACGACCGGCACCACCAGTGGCTAATACGGTTGCACGAGCCTTGAAGTAAACCACTTCACCTGTCTCGATACAAACTGCAGTACAACCAACAACGCTACCGTCATCATTTTTCACTAAATCTAGTGCATACCACTCAGAATAAACGTTAGTTTTGTTTTTAACGTTCTGTTGGTATAAACAGTGGAGAAGCGCGTGACCAGTACGGTCAGCCGCAGCTGCGGTACGAGCGGCTTGTTCGCCACCAAAATTCTTTGATTGACCACCGAATGGACGTTGGTAAATTTTACCTTCTTCGGTACGAGAGAAAGGAAGACCCATTTTCTCAAGTTCGATGATCGCTTCCGGACCGGTTTTACACATGTATTCGATAGCGTCTTGATCACCGATAAAATCAGAACCTTTAACCGTATCGTACATATGCTGTTCCCAGTGATCTTCATGCGCGTTACCAAGAGCAACGGTGATACCACCTTGCGCCGATACCGTATGAGAACGAGTAGGAAAAACTTTTGAAATCAAGGCACAAGACTGGCCTGATTCAGAGATTGCTAATGCAGCGCGCATACCCGCGCCGCCTGCGCCAATTACAATGGCATCAAATTCACGAACAGGAACGCTCACTTACACACCCCACACAGTTAATAGTACCGCTGTAACATAGACAAACAGGGTAATAGTAAATAAAAATTGTAATAAACCACGTAATTGAGAATTTTTTACATAGTCGGTTAATACTTGCCAAATACCAATCCAAGCGTGGAACAGTACGGCAACAACGGCAAGTATAGTAAATATTTGCATGGCAAGATTTGAGAATAAACCATGCCAGATTTCAAAGCTCACTTCAGGTGTAGTGATGAAGAACCCCATCATAAAGATGCTGTAAAAAGCTAAAACGATTGCGCTAGCGCGGATCAAGATAAAATCATGAACACCACTGCGACCTAAAGTTGCTACGTTAGTTACCATAACCAGACTCCTGCTACTACAGATAATACGATCCAAAGAGCAATAACGAACTTGGCACTAGTTTGCCCCGAACCTTTCTCTTCTAGATGACCTAGATCCATAATTAAGTGGCGAATACCGCCAACAAAATGATAAGTAAGAGCAGAAACAATGCCCCACATGATAAACTTAAAGAATGCTCCGTTTAAACATTCTTTAACAGAAGCGAAACCTTCTGCTGATGAAAGAGATAATGAAAGGGTCCAGATTAAGATACCTACAGCAAAAAACATCATCACACCACTAACGCGATGTAAGATAGAGGCTTTACCAGCTGCCGGTAAGTTGATTGTGGATAAATCAAGATTTACAGGTCTTTGTTTTTTCACAGTTGTTGCCTAAAAAGTTATTTGTCTAACTGTTATTTTTGAATGTATGTTTTTATTTTCTAAGAACTCAAAATAAAAAGATACGCTACTTTAGTAAAGTATTTCGGGTTTTGAGCCAATTACGCATATGTAACAAAGCATGTCGCAATTAGATCGACCAAATTATATATAGGTCTATATTGAATTACAATTTTAACAGGGGTTTTATTGATGAATGTTCTGAATTAGTTTAGTGAATGATATTAATTAGTGCAAAAATAAGCCAAAAGTCTAATTTTATTGGTTCTAAATAACTTTTAAATTGACTTACTACCCCCTTAGTAGAGTAGAATGTCGGCAATTTATATTCATGATTATTGACTAAATTTTCATAACATTTGATTTATAACAAATGTTTCCCAATTGTAATCGTATACAATTGCACAAATTTGCCCTTACCCGGGTGATACAAAATAACAAACAAAAATTAGATAAATAGAACGTACATTATAGATAATATAGAGGATGAACTATGGCTGAGAATAAAGCCACGCTAAGCATTGCAGGTAAAGAGATAGCAGAGTTACCGATTCTTTCGGGAACAGCTGGTAACGACGTAATCGATATCCGTACATTAGGTAGCAAAGGCTACTTTACATATGACCCGGGCTTTTTAGCTACGGCATCTTGTGAATCAGAAATCACTTTCATCGATGGCGGCAAAGGCATTCTTCAACATCGCGGTTATGCGATTGACGATTTAGCCAAGAAAGCGGATTATTTGGAAGTTTGTTACATTCTTCTAAATGGCCAAGCGCCAAACCAAGAACAGTATGACGAATTTATCGAAGTTATCACTAACCATACTATGGTGCATGAGAAGTTAGCCAGTTTCTTTCAGGGTTTCTTACCAGATGCGCATCCTATGGCAATGCTTTGTGGCGTTGTTGGTGCATTATCATCTTTCTATCACTCAGATCTAGATATCGATGCAGCAGACCAACGTTTGCGTTGCTCACATCGTTTAATTGCGAAAATGCCAACTATCGCCGCCATGGCCTATAAATACAGCATAGGTCAACCGTTCGTATACCCACGTAACGATTTATCGTATTCAGAAAACTTCTTACACATGATGTTCTCTGTACCGGCGGAAGAATACAAGGTTAGCCCTACCCTTGCGCAAGCAATGGACCGCATCTTTATTCTTCATGCGGATCACGAACAAAACGCATCAACCTCAACGGTTCGTTTAGCCGGTTCTTCAGGCGCTAACCCATATGCATGTATTGCTGCTGGTATTGCTTCTCTTTGGGGCCCTGCTCATGGCGGTGCTAACGAAGCATGTTTAACCATGTTAGAAGAAATTGGCAGTGTTGACAGAGTTGACGAATTTGTTGCCAAAGCGAAAGACAAAGCGGATCCATTCCGCTTAATGGGCTTTGGTCATCGTGTTTACAAAAACTTTGATCCGCGCGCTACCGTCATGCGTGAAACTTGTCATGAAGTATTAAAAGAGCTAGGCGTTAAAGACCCATTATTGGATGTTGCAATGGCACTAGAGAAAGTTGCCCTTGAAGACCCGTACTTTATCGAGAAAAAATTATACCCTAACGTAGATTTCTACTCAGGTATCATCTTAAAAGCTATCGGCATTCCAAGTAGTATGTTCACCGTTATTTTTGCTATGTCGCGTACCGTTGGCTGGTGTGCACACTGGGATGAGATGTTAACTCAACCGGGTCAAAAAATTGGTCGTCCACGTCAAAATTATACGGGTGAATTAGATAAAGAGTTTTCACCTTTAAGCTCGCACAAGTAGAGTTGGATAACAGACTATCTTTTAGTCAAAAAACATTAAACCAAAGGCAGCTTTTAGCTGCCTTTTTTTATACAGGGAGGTATTTATCCTCTCGGGCCAGGGCCGGTGGATAGAGAGGGTTTATTCAAAGACGAATATATCTATCTTACCAATCTGCATAACTTTATAATCAACTCAGCACTTTTGTAGATTGGTATTAAATGTTGCTTTATTAACTGTTTAGCAATAAATTTAAGTAACAATACCGAGTTGATCAAATACAAAACTCTAGACTTTAGCATTGAACCTTAAGTGAATAACTATTCAACTATGACAACAGTAAGAAAAGCTAAAAATACCATATTAGTGGTAGACGATGAGCCCGGTAATATCGATTTAGCATCAGCTCTATTACGAGATAATTATAAAGTTAAAGCGGCTACTAATGGTAAAGTTGCACTCAAAATAGCGCAAGCAGACCCTAATATTGATCTGGTATTACTGGACATTATGATGCCAGAAATGGACGGCTTTGAGGTGTGTCAACAACTCAAATCCAGTCCTTTGACCCAAAACATACCGGTAATATTTTTAACCGCAAAAAGCGACGTTGCCGATATCACTCGAGGCTTTACTTTAGGCGCTGTCGATTACATCACCAAGCCACTAAAGCCTGAAATATTAAAGGCAAGAGTAGACACCCATATTACCTTGCGTGAAAGTCAAATAGCACTGGAAAATCAGGTTGAAACATTAACTGAAAATGCCAAGTTGCGAGAGGATATCGAGAAACTGACCCAACATGACTTAAAAGGCCCGTTGGCAGTGATTTTATTCGAGTTACCAAAAATTGCCGACAAAGTAGTCGCCAAATCCATTGAAGAGTCGATCAATAATGTTCTGAACATGGTGAATAACACTCTCGATGTTTTTAAAATAGAAAGTGGCACGTACCCGCTCAATCCTGACATGGTGGATATAAACCACCTGGTCAATCGAGCAATAAAAGCAGTATGTACTTTAACGAATAAAAAAGGCATCAACTTTCACATCGAATCCGAGCATGCTGCAACGTATATGAACGGAGAAGAGTTATTATGCCTGTCTATTTTTAACAACTTAATTAAAAATGCGGTTGAAGCTTCTCCCGACAATGAAGATATTTATATTACGCTAACTGAAAAAGCCGACAAAGTAGAATTTAAATTAAAAAATACCGGCGCCATCCCTGCAGAGTTACGAACAACCTTATTCGAGAAATATTCGTCTTCAAATCACCTTAGAGGTTCAGGGCTAGGCGCTTATTCGGCTAAACTGATGACCGAAGCGCAACAAGGTGAAATCGGTTTTACTATTATTGATGAAACCTTCACTGAATTTACCGTTTTAATGCCCGCTTATTAGTCATTGCTCTACTAATTAGTCGTTATCATTAAACAACTGATTTTCCAAAGTTCTGCCATTAATCAGCTGCCGATAGCGCCATTTATTTTGATAACAAAGTTTTAGAATTTCGATATCTACTGGCTGTTCACCAGACAGTGTTTGCACACTGATTTGATACTCCTTATCTTGTGAGTTTATCACCGAATTCACCTGCTTTAATGAGCTAAGTGCAGCAATTAAATCTGGCTGCTGTTGTTCCATTCTTAAGGTGAAAAAATTCAGGTTGTCTTCAGCGTTTAATGATTGATGCTCTTGTAAATGCCCCTGCTCAAGGTACAGAACCTGATCGCATAGTCGTTCAAGCTCACTTAAATCATGAGAACTTAAGATAAAGGTAATATCTGTAGAAAGTGAAGCTACAAGTTCTCGTACTTCTCTTGCATGTTTAGGATCAAGACCTGCTGTCGCTTCATCTAACATGACAATCTCAGGTGCACCAATTAACGCTTGGGCAATTGTCACACGTTTCCGCATGCCATGAGATAACGATCCCGGTTTCTCTTTTAAGACTTCACTTAAACCTACCAATTCTAGCGTGCGCTCCGCTTCAATGTGAGCTTCACGTTTTGAAAACCCTTGCAATTGCGCATAAAACGTTAACTGTTGTGCAATGGCAAAACGCGGATCTAATTGCGCATCTTGCGGTAACGCCGATAAGCGGGACAAGTTTTTATGACTCGCAGGCTGTGCACCAAAGACAGTAACACTTCCTGATGATGGTTTAAGGTAGCCGCATAAAATGCTAAATAGTGTGGTTTTACCCGCACCGTTTGGCCCAACTAACGCCACGGGTCCACCCCGTTCAATTTCAAAATCAACATCACATAATGCGTGGTTTGAACCAAAAAATTTATTTAATTGTTGTGCCTTAATTAAACAGCTCATAGCGAACTCCTTTTCATCAACAAATGCGCTAATAGCAGGTAAGCCGACATTTGTATCACTGGTATCGCATAAATTGCGTAACTAAATTGTTTGGGGTTTATCGCCTGGTCTATTTGCATTCCCGGAAACAGATAGTTTAACTGGCTAACAAAGCTAAAACTATAGCCAACAAAGCCTATGGCTAACGGTAAAATACCAAAAAATAAAACAGTGAATACCAAAGCTTGTTTCGATGATTTGGCGAAACAATTAAAAAACGCCATCAGCGCAATAAAAGGTAAAACAACAATGAAAAGTTCAATGAACAATTCGCCAGCTTTCTTCGCACCTGGCACAAATAAACTGCTATCGCGAAGGCTAGCGATAAGTACTGCAGCGATTAAAGTGATGGCGATTAGAGTGGCATTGATGATCAATTGTCCGAGAAAGCGGCCATAGATAATTTCTGCCCGAGTAGCCCTTAAAGAAATAAAACGCAGCGTTCCTCTAATACGATCTGAGCAGGTTTGATCACTGGCAATGATCAGAGCAAACATCGGAAAAGAATAAATAGCGATTAACCAGTACATGGCGAGCTCTGGGACTTGCCATTTTAATAAAGAGGCTAGACCGAAAGCACCAAAGACTTGTTTGGCGACATCTTTAAACATCGCCGAATAGATAAAATCTACCGCGGAATTTACCGGGTAATACAAGATCAAAAACCAGGTGGTAACAAATGCCAATAGTGCCATAACGCCACTTTTGGTTAAAAACAGTCTTACTAATTCAAATTTGGCCAAACACCAAACCCGATGCATACTAAATTGCCAGAGCATAGTTATCACTTAAAATGTAATTTATATTCAATTGGTATTCTATATGGCAGGGTATTCGTAAGTGATTAAAATAGCGAATGTTATTTGCCAATAGAAAGATTTACTAACAATAAAAAAGCTCCCTAGGGAGCTTTTTTATTCAGGGACGAATTAACTTAGAATTGCCATGGACCACTCTCTGACTTCCATGTCATCATGGCATTCATTACGTCCTGTAAATTATGGTTTAAATTCTGTTAATAATAAATTGCAAGCAATTTATCTGAATGACAGTGCCGGCTCTAATACTTCAAAGTTTTTCTCAAGTAATTCTTTTGTAACGACTTGTTGTTGAGCATCTTTGATCACCAGAGATGTTTGCTTACCAGTGATTTGTAAATGAAAATGATAACTGCCATTTTCGAGTGAAATAATAGGCACATCATCACCCCAGATTGAATCCCATAAACTCGATTCAGTACGGGTATATTCTACTTCGTAAAAATACTTTTCTTCGTTTAAATCGGTTACTACAAAATTGAATTTTTCAAAAAAACCTGGCAAATAAGACCATAATTCATCAATTGGGTAATCAATAATATAAGCGGGCTCTTCATTCACCGATTGACCTAGGGTAACAATTTGCATGTTTGCCCGGGCAATTCTGTCTTCTTTATTGTTTAATCGATAATGGTAATCCAGTTGCGAGGTAACAGCATTGATCATACCCATTTCTACGCGCTGCTGCTCGATAGGGTCAATTTTTTTGGTTGACCCCTTGTCTGAAGTAAACATATAGTCAATGAGTTCAACATTTAAACCAATACTACGGCCATGAGGTTTGGTTACTAACGAATAACGAAAGCGCCAGCTTTCGGTTAAATCGACACTTTTCCAAAACAGGTGGCCACTTTCATTTTCAACATGAAACCAATCTGACTCCCACACATTGTTGTCAGCATCACGGCTAGAAAATTCAACATTTTCACTGGCAAGATAATCGCTAATGGCTTTAATAACTTGCCCACGTAAATCGCGATTATCGTCTACTTTGTCGTACCAAATTTCAGCACTTTTATCGAATTCATCAATACGGCTGCCAGAAGCAAGAGGCAACACTAACGCTGGGGCGCGAATGTCTACTTTCTTGCCAACCGGGTTATTGTTACTTTTAACATCTGGGATGCTGTACTTATCATGTTTTTGCGGTGCGGTGAGACCTGAAGGTACTTTTAACTCTTCATTGGCTTGAATGTTTACGTAATCAAAATCACCTTTGGCTTGTTTACGGGTTTCTATACCGCTACAAGCAGCAAGAGATAAAGTTAATAAAGAAAAATAAATAATACGGCGATCCATTAAAACTCCCGAGGAAAAAGCCTGTCATACTAAAGGTATGTCTATTGTTATTTACGTTTCAATGTGAGTAATTAAATGATTGGTATTTTAACAAATATTGTTCATTTACAAATTCAAATTGAAACATTAAGATGTTTTGATTTAATTGCTGGCAAAAAGTTCCTAATAATCTCGATTTAATTAGATTATTAATAATAATTATTTAGTGCGATTAAAGTTGCGGTTTATGGTACTTGCCTGAAGTTGCAAACACAAGTTTTACTCACGGTTGTTCGCTAATTTTTATCGGCAAAGCTATAAATTGTGCTGATAACTCATTACAATAATCAAAAATAACAATCCCACTAGGGTCTGTTTATCTTTGCTGTGCATTTTTGAACGAAATTTGTACCGCAAAGATAAACAGACCCTAATAAATATTATATAAATGATTGCTATTAGGAACTTGTCTTTACCGTCCTAACAAAAAAGCGATTATACCAAGTTGATTAAATACTATAAGGAATAACATGAACACTTTACAAGCTGGCGATAACGCTCCGCGATTTTCATTACCCGATCAAAACAACGAAATAGTTGCACTTGCTGATTACATCAATAAAAAACGCGTACTTGTATATTTTTACCCAAAAGCGATGACACCGGGTTGTACCGTTCAAGCACAAGGCTTACGAGACAGCGAAGCTCAGCTTGAACAATTAAATACAGTGGTTTTTGGCATCAGCCCAGATGAGGTAAAACGTCTGGATAAATTTTGTCTTCGCGACGAATTAAACTTCAGTTTGCTGTCAGATGTTGATCACAGCGTTGCCGACCAATTTGGTGTTTGGGGACTTAAAAAATTTATGGGCCGTGAATATGATGGTATTCATCGCTTAAGTTTTTTAATTGGTTTGGATGGTAAAATTGAAAAGGTTTTCAATAAGTTTAAAACCAAGAATCATCATGAAGTTGTGTTAGCTGCAATTGAAGAATTAACATAAAAATTTTTTAATACTACAAACCTAAAACCATCCTTGGTGGTTTGCATTCCCTCATCCATGAAGTAAAAAAAGGTGATGCCTTGTATGGTATCGCCTTTTTGCGATTGCTATTACACGCCTACTGTTTCAGTGATTTCTTCTGATGGCCAGGCATTAATGATGGCTTTCACCAGAGTCGCAAGCGGGATGGCGAAAAACACGCCCCAAAACCCCCATAGCCCACCGAACAATATCACCGCAATAATTATTGCCACCGGGTGTAAGTTCACCGCTTCGGAAAATAATAACGGTACTAAAATATTGCCATCAATCACCTGAATAATGCCATAAGCAAGCATTAAATAACCAAATTCTGGACTAAAACCCCATTGAAACAAGCCCACCAGACAAACTGGAATCGTTACTACCGTAGCCCCCACATAAGGGACCAGTACCGACAAGCCAACTAAGGCACCAAGTAACACCGCATATCTTAAATCAAGGAACAAGAACGCGATTGTTGAAGCTATACCAATAATTAAAATCTCAATGACTTTGCCACGTATATAGTTATGAATTTGCTGATGCATTTCACTGGCCACTTGAGTGGTTAACCGGCGTTCTTTCGGTAGAAAACGGGCAGCATTGTCGATCATTGCGGCTCTGTCTTTTAAAAAGAAAAACACCATGAGCGGTACTAAAATCAAATAGATCAATAAAGCCACCAGATCTGAAATAGAGTTTAATGAGGCCTCTAGCACTCGTTGTCCCCAGACTAGAAAATTTTCTTTAACCGATGCGATAACGGTATCAATTTGTTCAGCTTTGATAAGGTCCGGATACGTTTCTGGCAAGGTTAATAAGTAAGTATTACCCTCTACCAACATTTGTGGCACTTCTGAGACCAAATTTGATGTTTGCTGCCACAGTACAGGTAGCAGGCCTAAAATAGTCAGTAAACTGATACCAATAAAGATAAGCATCACCAATATAACCGATTTATTTCGACTCAGGCCAAATTTTACAAACCTTAAAACCGGTGATTCAAGCAAGAAAGCCAGTGCTACCGCCACTATCACCGGCATCAATAAATTACCAAAGTAATATAGCAACAAAAATGTAGTTAAAATAAATAAGGCAAGGGTTACAACATGGGGATCGGAAAATTTTTCTTTATACCAATCAACAATGTATTTAATCATTCAAAAATTACTCTTTTATTATCACTATCTCAATTGCATCGGCAGAGATTGATTGTTGGGTAAATGATATACTTAGTTTGTTTAATAAACGTGGGATATCTTGTTTGGAGCCAGGATCGGACAACAGCAGGGTTAGTTGCTCACCACAATTAAGTTGTTTTAACAGCAACTTGGTATTTACCAGTACCTGCGGACATTTATCCAATCGCGCATCATATTCCAGTATTTTTTGCATATTTAGCTTATTTACTACCGTTTGCCAAAATAGTATCAATTACAGAACCTTAAATAAACCTAATTCATTCAGCAAGTCACTATATAGGCTTGTAAAATAGCCCCACATAATCCAAAATAAGGTTTATACCCCTACCATTCAAGATAGAGGTTTCAGAGCGCTTTGAATGGTGCGGGTTTATAAAGGGATTGCGAATTCAACGAAATAAATTGCAACTATATTGAGCTTTGAAACTCCAAGTTGAAAGATTATCAACAGACCTCAGATGTATCAGGATGTTAATGAATAAAACCAGAAAATTTACACCTGCCGTTATTACTAGTATTGTTGCGGGTTTATTATTTGCCCACTGTGCCCACGCCCTGTCTACCGACAAAAACCAATTACCCGAAATTGGCACCTCGGCGGTAAGTACGTTGTCATTAGATAAAGAAAATTTATATGGCAAAGCGATGATGAAATCCGTTCGAGCATCGCAGCCAATCATTCAGGATCCCGTGCTAATTGAATACATCAATGATTTGGGTAATGAGTTAGTCAAAAGTGCCGATGGAGTAAATTATCAATTTCAATTTTTCCTGATAAATAACAAAGAACTCAATGCCTTTGCATTTTTTGGTGGCCATATTGGCACACACTCAGGGCTAATCACCATGGCCGAAAATGAAAGTGAACTTGCTTCCGTACTTTCTCATGAAATCGCCCATGTAACGCAACGCCATTTAGCCCGAAAAATGGAAGCACAAAGCCGCAATACTCCACTCAGTATTGCCGGGTTGATATCTGGAGTATTAATATCTTTAGTCAATCCACAAGCAGGTTTTGCTACTCTTAGTGCAACTATGGCGGCAACTCAACAAGCCAGTATCAATTACACCCGAAGCAATGAACAAGAAGCGGACCGCGTCGGTATGAGTATTTTGGTCGCAAGTGGTTTTGATCCTAATGGGGCACCCGACTTTTTTAAAAAAATGTCGAGCAAATATCGCTATACCTCAAAACCACCCGCAATGCTGCTGACTCACCCTTTACCTGAGTCGCGTATCAGTGATTCGCGAAACCGTGCGCAATTGTACCCAAATATGTTACTGGCGCCAAGTTTAGAATTTGAACTTGCCAAAGCCAGGCTCAGAGCCAGATATGAAGGCAATGGTAAAGGCAACATTGCTATTTTTGAAAATGAAATTCGCAAACAACAATATCAGATTAAAGAAGCGGCTCAATACGGTTTGGCGCTTTCTTACTTTGAAGATAAACAATATCTAAAAGCGGAAACCCTATTAACTCAATTACTTGCTAAAGCACCAAACAACCTGTTTTATGCCGATGCGATGACCGATACTTTTATCGAACAGAAAAAATACGATCAAGCGCTGGCAATGTTGCAAAAACTAAATTTGATCATGCCAAATAATCAAGTGGTTACGTTAAATTATGCCAACACAGCTTTAAGTGCAAAAAAATATGACTTGGCAACCAGTTTGTTACAAAAATTTTTGATTTTAAACCGAGAAAACTTTATCGGCCACGATCTATTAACTCAAGTGTATCGTAAACAAAAAAAAATGGCGCAGATGCATGGCCAACAAGCTGAAGTTTTCGCATTAATGGGCTTGTATCCCAAAGCGGTTGATGAGTTGCATACGGCCTATAATTTCTCGGAAAAAAATTCATTAATGCAAAAACGTATTAAAGCGAGAATATTACAATTTCAAGAAGAAGAAAATCAGTTGAAAAGACTGTAAGACTGAACAATAACATTGCTAATAATGCCAGCAAGGCAAAGAAACCTACCATTTAAAAAGAGAATTGCATGACAACATTAACTATATATCATAATCCACGTTGCTCAAAAAGCCGACAAACATTACAGCTTATTGAAGCCGCTAATGTTGATGTAGAGATTGTTGAGTATTTAAAAACGCCACTTAGCGCTGAAACGTTATCAACTATTTTAAAATTACTGGCCGTTGAACCAAGAGCGATGATGCGAGTAAAAGAAAGCGAATATAGAGAGCAAAACCTTGCTGACCCAAGCTTAACAGAGAATGACTTGCTTGCTGCCATAGTGGCAACACCTAAATTATTAGAGCGTCCTATAGTCGTTGCTAACAACAAAGCCTGTATTGGTCGCCCTCCTGAAAATGTACTAGCACTACTTTAATGGCTATGAATGAGCGTAACCAGCAAAAGCAGTTGTTTGCCACACACACACTAAAAAACATTACGTTATTTGGTTATTTTGGTTTATTAATTTTTATGCCCGTTTGGCTATTATGGTTAAGCCCTAGTGAAGGCTTATCGCCAATACTGTCGATGATATTGTTCACCCTGCCGTTATTGTTTCCCCTAAAAGGCTTAGTGGCAGGAAACCCTTATACCTATGCCTGGGCGAATTTTGTGGTGATGATTTACTTTTTGCATTCACTTACCACATTATGGGTGTCAACAGACGAAACAGTTTACGCATTAATTGAACTGTTTTTTGCAACAACTATGTTCTTAGCCGGGTCTTATTACTCAAAGTATCGAGGCCAAGAGCTTGGACTGAAAATCAAAAAACTAAAACAAGAATTAGAAGAAGAGAAACAACGAGAACAACAATAAATCAGCACTACTATCGCGGTAGCGTTTGATAATAGGAATGACTATGAAATACCCAGCAATTTTATTAACCACAGTACTTACATCTGCCTTAAGCCTGGCGGGTTGTGGTGGCGGTAGCGGTAGCGATGATGATGATCCAATCAATGAACCAACTCCCGGCTTAATGCAAAGTGATAGTAACCCGACAGCAGGCAGCAGTACCGAACTTATTTTGTTGCAGCCAAACCAAGACATCAGTCAGATATCCTGGCAGCAAACCAGCGGCGCTGAGGTAACATTGTTAAGCAGCAACAGCAAAGTAGTTGCTTTTACCATTCCAGCTTCAGGCGATTACAGCTTCAAAGTTGATTATCTCGATGGCTCTGCCAGCAAGAGTGAAAGCATTAGCTTTAGCGCTGGCAGCGGCTCAAATAAAGTGGTTGCGCGCTTAGGACACAGTGTGGTTGAACAAGGTGCCGTCTCGTTAAGAGCATTCACCACTAGCGATATAGATACGACTTCAATTTCATGGCAACAATTATCAGGCCCTGCCGTGAGCTTTGATGTTGATAACACTAATACTGCAATTGCAATTTTTGCTGTGCCCAGTGTATCTTCCGATTCGGTCATAGAATTAGAAGTAACGGCTCAAACCACCGGCGGTGACACCCATACAGACAGAGTGTCTTTGTTGATTGAAAACAGACTCAACATGGCAAGCGATGCACTGTTTGATGATGCGTTAGCAAACATACATGCTTATAACCCTGATTCAGCTTTTGCCGATGCGTTAGTTAAATGTGTTTATTCGAATCAAATTGAAAACAAAATTTCTGAATTATGTGAATTGTCTGAATTGCCAATTTTAGCGCAAACCAGCAATGGCTTAACCCCGACAATTGAGCAAATTATGGATCGTGTTGTGGTTTCGCACGACTGGATGGCAGAAAATTTTAAAGCCTACTTGGAAGAATTCGATGAAGATAACCATGACTTTAAAAACCTGCTCAGAGCCACCACCGCGATTGTCTTATCTTACGATGTGCGCCCTTCTTTCTATTGGATTGCAACTGGAGCGATATATTTAGATCCAGACAATTGCTGGTTAACCGCTGACCAGCGTGACACCATTAATGAAGCACCGGATTTTCGCGCTGGTTTAGGCGACGATTTACAATTTAGCATGCCATGGCGATATGTAAAAGATAATAATTATGCTTGGTTTAACTACCCGGTAAATGACCGATTTAACCGTGATTTAACCGATATAAAATTTGAACTTGCCTATTTGCTCTTCCATGAACTCGCTCATGCCAATGATTTTTTACCACAAGCAGAGTGGTCTGGCGTGTCATCATCAGACAGTTTCTACGAAGCGGCGATTGATGTTGATGAAATATCTGATGATATGATCCTTCGTTACCCATTACAGTCACAAGAAATGAAAGATTTAGCAGCCGTCCGATTCACCACTGAAAAAGAAGCAAATGATACTCAAAAAGCTTATACCCCTGATGATGTGGCCATTTTTTACAAAGGCGATATTTCCAATGGTTTTTACAATTACACCAATGAAAGAGAAGATTTAGGCATATTATTTGAATCGTTAATGTTGTCACTACGCTATGGTGTGCAACGTGATACGGCGGTAACAAGCGATAGTGATCATGGTTATATGGTAAGTTGGGGACAGCGTGGCCGCGTTGCTGAACCGGGCATCAGTGAAAGAGCATCTTATGTGACGGGGCGAATTTTGCCTGAATTTGATCTTAGCCTGGTTGATACTTTACCAGCGCCAATTCTAATGACCCCGGGCCGCGATTTTTGGCGGGACAATTTAGCGATCAGCCCTAATGTGCCACAAGCCTTACACACGCTACTACTGAAATCAAGTAAGACTCTACAACCAAAAATCCAAACGCATCAGCACCACGCAAGGACTATGCCTAAGCACTAAGGGCAAGGTACAAGCAGCATTGTTAGAGCCCCAAGTTTGTTTACAATACTCACTTGGGGCTTTTTTAGTACATGTACTTATACCCGGATGGTAGAACGACAAATATGAGCGAATTGCAGCCCCACACGTTCATCGAAAAATAACGCCGTCATCCCGTTCAAAAACATAACGGGATGACGGAGTATTTTTTCTAATCTCGTATGGCCGTTCCTAGCACATTGAACTAAACCGCTCCTCGCGGTAGGGGCGCTCCTTTTCTAGCTCTGTAATATCTCAAATCCTGACTATTTTTTCTACGCTTATCGTGCGAGGTATTTTCCTCGCCTGATAG
>MABC01000067.1 GCA_002162925.1 Thalassotalea sp. 42_200_T64
CAGACCCCACCGTTAGCCAGTGACGCCCTTGCCATTCGGATCATCTTCCCCTTAGTCGGGGTGATAAGGCTTCTTTCAGCCTATCGGGTTTGCCAGCTTTGCTGGGCAAACAAAAAAAAACCTCGCTGAGCGAGGCTTTAACGAAATTAACAATAATTAATTATTGTTTTTCTTCTTTTATAATATTGTTAACTTCCGTGTCTTGAGTGGCATGTGTACTGGATAAACCAGCCGATACGCCCAAAACCAAGACTGCAAAAAATACAGCGCTAAGTTTAACTTCCCCCAAAGACGATTTGTTCATGACTTAAGCCTTGAATGTGTTTTTGTTATTATTAACTAGCGCAAATAATGTATATGTTTTAACCAGAACAAACAAGTGCCTTTTCACAAAAAGTTCATAAATATTTAAAATTTATTGGCCACAAAAAAGCTGTTCGCTGCATGAAAACTTTCGACTTCGACTACAAAACTATCAAAAAGCGCAAAAAATAAAGGTAAACGGTTGATATTATTAAATAATAATACCAATTAATGCTTACTCTTCAACTAGTCGTAAAATTTTGGCATTAGATATTTACAAACTTTCTTAAAAAATCGCCTATTTTTGATTGCACCAAGCGCCTGACTGGGCGAAAATACGCGCAGTTTTTTTACTCTAAATAAATTAAGTGGAGCTATTATGCCGTCTCGTCAAGATCAGGCCAATGCAATTCGAGTTTTAAGTATGGATGCTGTCCAAAAGGCAAAATCTGGACATCCGGGTGCCCCAATGGGCATGGCAGACATTGCGCAAGCATTATGGTGTGATCATTTAAAGCATAATCCGAACAATCCTAACTGGGTTGACCGCGATCGTTTTGTCTTATCAAACGGCCATGGTTCAATGTTAATTTATTCTCTATTACACCTTAGTGGTTATGACCTTTCGATTGATGACATAAAAGATTTCCGTCAATTGCATTCAAAAACACCAGGTCACCCAGAATATGGTTATACCCCTGGAGTAGAAACCACTACCGGTCCTTTAGGCCAAGGTATTACCAATGCAGTGGGTTTTGCCATTGCCGAAAAAACCTTAGCGGCACAATTTAACCGCGAAAATTTTGACGTTGTTGATCATCACACTTACACCTTTCTAGGTGACGGTTGTTTAATGGAAGGTATTTCGCATGAAGCCTGTTCATTAGCGGGTACGTTAGGCTTAGGTAAATTAATTGCCTTTTGGGATGACAACGGCATTTCCATTGATGGCGAAGTGGAAGGTTGGTTTTCAGACGATACTCCTGCTCGTTTCAACGCGTACGGTTGGCATGTACTTGAAGTAGATGGTCACAATCCAGAAGAAATTTTGGCCGCCATTGTTGCCGCCAAAGCAGAAACCAACAAGCCAACGCTGATTTGTTGTAAAACCATTATTGGTTACGGTTCACCGAATAAGAGCGGTAGTCACGACTGTCACGGCGCCCCATTAGGCGACGACGAAATACAAGCAACACGCGAATTTTTAAACTGGCAACACGCACCATTTGTGATCCCGCAAGACATCCAAGATGCCTGGGATAATAAAGACGATGGTGCAACCGCAGAAGCGGCATGGAATGAATTATTTGCGGCTTACAAAGTGGCTCACCCAGAATTAGCGGCAGAATTTGCACGTCGCTCTGCCGGACAATTGCCAGAAAACTGGGATGAGTACTCAACTAACTACATTCAACAATTGCAAAACAATCCAGAGAATGTCGCCACTCGTAAAGCCAGCCAAAACTGTTTAAACAGCTTCGGCCCAGTGTTACCAGAATTTATTGGTGGCTCTGCCGATTTAGCCGGTTCAAACTTAACGCTTTGGTCGGGTTCAAAAGGCATTGAAGCAAAAGACGCCAGTGGCAACTACATATTTTACGGCGTACGTGAATTTGGTATGTCAGCAATTATGAACGGCATTGCCTTACACGGCAGTTTCATTCCTTACGGTGCCACCTTCTTAATGTTTGTTGAATACGCCCGTAACGCGGTGCGTATGGCTGCATTAATGAAACAACGCAGTATTTTTGTTTACACGCATGACTCCATTGGTTTAGGCGAAGATGGTCCAACGCATCAACCGGTAGAACAAACCGCAAGTTTACGGATGACCCCTAACCTGTTTAACTGGCGCCCTTGTGATGCCGTTGAGTCGGCAGTTGCCTGGAAAATGGCAATTGAGCGCATTGATGGTCCAACAACGTTAACCTTTACTCGTCAAGGCTTGCAACAACAAGAGCGTACTGCTGAGCAGTTAGCCAAGGTTGCTCGTGGTGGTTATATCTTAAAAGATTGTACTGGCACGCCAGACTTGATCTTTATTGCCACCGGCTCGGAAGTTGAACTGGCCATGGCGGCAAGCCGTGAGCTAAGTGACAAAAACATTCGCGTTGTGTCTATGCCTTGTACCGAAGCGTTTGAAGCACAAGACGTTGCTTATCGCGAATCGGTATTGCCTAACTCAGTACGTAGCCGTATTGCTATTGAAGCTGGCATTGAAGATTACTGGCATAAATACGTTGGTTTTGACGGCCGCATTATTGGCATGAAAACGTTTGGTGAGTCGGCGCCGGCTGGCGAATTATTCAAACTGTTCGGTTTTACCGTTGAAAATGCGGTAAATACGGCAAAAGAATTATTGGCTTAAGCAAGCTAAGCACTAATATAAATAGGCCGGGTTTAGCTCGGCCTATTTAGCCTCAGTTGGTAAGGTAATGACAATAAAAATAGCAATTAATGGCTTTGGTCGCATCGGTCGCGGTATTTTACGCGCCCTGTATGAAACCGGCCGCACCGATCAATTCGAAATCGTTGCCATTAATGAATTGGCAAAACCGGAAGGCATTGCTCATTTATTGAAATACGATACCAGCCATGGTCGTTTTGGCCTTGCCGTGAGTTATGAAAACAGCGTGCTAAATGTTGCCGGTGATGATATTGCCTTATTTCACCAGCGCCACACCGAAGATTTACCCTGGGCTGAGCTCGGCGTTGACATTGTTTTAGACTGCACCGGTATTTATCAAGGTAAAGCCGCGGCTTTACAACATATTACGCAGGGTGCGAAAAAGGTGTTGTACTCGCAACCGGCCCATAATGATGTGGATAAAACCATCATTTTTGGCATCAATCAGCACGCCTTAACCGCCGATGATATTATTGTTTCCAACGGCTCGTGTACCACAAATTGTATCGTGCCGGTGATCCAAACGCTCGATCAGGCCTTTGGCATTGAAAGCGGCACCATAACCACCATTCATTCATCAATGCATGATCAACAAGTAATTGATGCCTATCACGATGATTTGCGTTTATCACGGGCGGCGAGCCAGTCGATAATTCCGGTAGGGACAAAATTGGCCGCCGGTATTGAACGAATATTACCGAAATTTTCTGGCCGTTTTGAAGCCATCGCGGTACGGGTGCCAACGATGAATGTTACCGCCATGGATTTAAGCGTAACCTTAAATTCTGACGTAGATATTGCCGCGGTGAACAATGCCATTATTGAGGCACAAAATAATGGCTTATCCGGCATTCTTGGCTTTACCATGGAACCCTTAGTGTCGAGTGACTTTAACCATGATCCTAATTCCGCAATTGTTGATGGCAACTCAACTCGGGTGAGTCATAAGCGCTTGGCGAAATTACTGGTGTGGTGTGATAACGAATGGGCGTTTGCCAATCGCATGCTCGATACGGCTCAATCTATGTATCAAGCTGGCTAAATTACTTTTATTAACGTAGGGGCGATTTGAATCGCACAATTTGGTCGAAGCAATTCGACCCTACAAAACAAATTTTATTTACATCAACGGAGACTTGCTATGTCAGTCATTAAAATGACCGATCTTGACCTTGCCAACAAACGCGTATTAATTCGCGAAGATTTAAACGTACCGGTAAAAGATGGAAAAATCACATCGGATGCTCGCTTACGAGCGGCATTGCCAACGTTAAAGCTTGCCTTAGCGGCAGGCGCCAAAGTGATGGTAATGTCACACTTGGGCCGCCCAACAGAAGGCGAGTTTAACAGTGAATTTTCAATGCAAGTGGTTGCCGATTATTTAACCCAGGCACTTGGCCAAAACGTTAAGTTAGTAAGCGATTACCTAAGTGGTGTTGACGTTGCTGCTGGCGAATTGGTTCTTTTTGAAAATATTCGTTTTAATGTTGGCGAAAAGAAAAACTGTGAACAATTATCACAGCAACTTGCCAAGCTTTGTGACGTGTTTGTCATGGATGCCTTTGGCACAGCACACCGTGCGCAAGCCAGTACTCATGGTGTGGCAAAATTTGCCCCTACCGCATGTGCCGGCCCACTACTTTCGGGTGAGTTGGAAGCCCTTGGCAAAGCGCTTGATAACCCGGCTCGTCCCCTAGTCGCCATTGTTGGTGGCTCAAAGGTATCGACGAAACTGACCGTATTGGAATCCTTAGCAGGCGTGGTTGATCAATTAGTGGTAGGTGGCGGTATTGCCAACACCTTTATTGCCGCGAGTGGACATAACGTAGGTAAGTCGTTATATGAAGCCGATTTAATTAGCAATGCCCAACAATTAACGGCGAATGCGCAAGCAAACAATGGTGATATTCCGGTGCCAACGGATGTGGTCGTTGCCAAAGAGTTTAGCGAAAGTGCAACCGCTACGTTAAAGTCGGTTAGTGATGTTAATGATGATGAAATGATTTTTGATATTGGCCCGGATTCGGCGAAAGCCCTGGCCGAAATTATTGCCAATGCCGGTACTATCGTTTGGAATGGCCCGGTAGGCGTGTTCGAGTTTGACCAATTTGGCGAAGGCACAAAAGCAATTGCCCAGGCAATTGCCGACTCATCGGCATTTTCAATTGCTGGTGGTGGCGATACCCTGGCCGCGGTTGATAAGTACGGCATTAGCGACAAAGTATCTTACATCTCTACCGGTGGTGGTGCTTTCCTTGAGTTTTTAGAAGGTAAGAAATTACCGGCCGTTGCCATTTTGGAACAACGCGCAGCGCAATAATTCAGTTTAAAACAACAATAAAATACAGTTTGTAAAATCAAAATTTAACATTTAATCTATAACAAAAGCAGGTTTTCCTGCTTGTATCACACACAATAAGGAGTGTTGGTAATGGCTTTAATTTCAATGCGTCAAATGCTAGACCATGCAGCAGAGTTTGAATACGGTATCCCGGCGTTCAACGTGAATAACTTAGAACAAGTTCGAGCAATCATGTTAGCGGCGCGTGATACCGACAGCCCGGTAATTTTACAAGCTTCGGCTGGTGCACGTAAATACGCAGGAGCGCCATTTTTACGTCACTTAATTCTAGCGGCAATTGAAGAGTTTCCAGAAATCCCAGTGGTCATGCACCAAGATCACGGGACATCACCAGCGGTATGTCAGCGTTCGATTCAATTGGGTTTTTCATCGGTAATGATGGATGGCTCATTAGGTGAAAATGGTAAAACGCCTTCATCATACGAGTACAACGTCGATGTAACCCGTCGCACCGTTGAGATGGCTCATGCCTGTGGTGTGAGTGTTGAAGGTGAACTTGGTTGTTTAGGATCGCTTGAAACGGGTATGGCCGGTGAAGAAGACGGCGTTGGCGCAGAAGGCGTGTTAACGGCAGAGCAAATGCTAACTGACCCGGAAGAAGCGGCAGATTTTGTTAACAAAACTCAAGTGGATGCCTTAGCAATCGCCTGTGGTACTTCACACGGCGCCTATAAATTTACTCGCCCACCAACGAACGACATTTTATCAATCGATCGCATTAAAGCCATTCACGCTCGCATTCCAAACACTCACTTAGTGATGCATGGCTCATCATCGGTGCCACAAGAATGGTTAGCGGTAATTAATGAGTTTGGCGGCAACATTCCTGAAACTTACGGTGTGCCAGTGGAACAAATTCAAGAAGGCATTAAAAATGGTGTGCGCAAAGTAAATATTGATACCGATTTACGTTTGGCCTCAACCGGTGCGGTACGTCGCTTTTTAGCGCAAAACCCATCTGAATTTGACCCGCGTAAATTCTTACAAGTAACGACCAATGCGATGTACGATATTTGTAAAGCACGTTACGAAGCGTTCAACACAGCCGGTAACGCCAGCAAAATTAAAGCTATCTCGTTAGACAATATGTTTGAGCGTTATGCAAAAGGCGAATTAAAAGCGCTAGTTAAATAAATCATTTAGCCAATTAATCATACCGTTAAGTTGTATTTATTGTAAAAGGGCCAATTGGCCCTTTTTTATTGCAAAGATCATATCGCGATAAAAAGTCATATCGCGATATAAATAAAAATATACTGGTCAGCTTAGCTAACTTGTTTATAATAACGGCGGGTAACGGATTATCGATAAACAACACGCAGACAATATAAAAACAATAACTAGAGATATCAGGCACTGCGCCGATTTAACTAAACCATGAAACAGCTAATTTCCTTTACCCTATTACTCGTGCTTTCTTCGCCCCTAGCCGCTGAAGAAAATTCAAATATTCAGGCCATAGACGCGATACTTTCGGCGTTAAATCCGGTCGAA
Source organism: Thalassotalea sp. 42_200_T64 (assembly GCA_002162925.1). Lineage (GTDB taxonomy): Bacteria > Pseudomonadota > Gammaproteobacteria > Enterobacterales > Alteromonadaceae > Thalassotalea_A. The sequence continues at coordinate 6,567 of MABC01000067.1, forward strand.
AAACCCAAATGTTATCACTTTACCGACGAAGTCCCGCCGGAAGAATTTATTGGTTTCCCCGAGTGCAACATTACCGCATCAGTAATTTCTGGCTCGGTAGAAGTGGGGGCTTTTTTCAATACTGGTGATAACGACTATGCCATTGGTAAGGCAAAAGCCGATTTAGTGCATGAGGTAGGAAAATTACGTTCCAACTGGATTTTAGACCTATTTGGTCGTATTACTGAAAAAGAGCAAGAAAATGGCAAAAAGGAATATGAAACCACAGACCAAAAATGGGCGACCTCACTGCAAAGTAACTACACCTTAGAAGAAGGTGGGAAAAACTACTTATTCGGTTTCGGCTCGTACGAAAGAAATCGTTTTAATGGTTTTGATTTTCAAACCTCTATGGCATCTGGCTGGGGTCGTCGATGGTATGAGTCTGATAAATCATTTTTTGACGCGGAAATAGGACCGGGTTATAAAATTGATGAAGTAGCCGAAACCGACACCCACAATAATGAAACCCAAAAAGCCGTTATTATTCGTGCTGCGGCAACGTACGAAAGACGTTTTTTTGATTCCATGCAGTTTAAACAAACGTTTAGTGCCGAAATGGCACCAAAAGCCAACGAAAACAGTAAGTATCAATCGGTCAGCTCAATTACCACTAAATTGATTGAATCTCTCGCATTAAAGTTTGCCTTCAAGGTAGATCATAATACCGAAGTAAAAAATGATACTAAAAATACTCGCACAGAAACGTCATTAACCTTAGTGTTTAGCATATAGCTGGTAAACCTGTTAAAATTCATCTAATTTATCATTTTTAGTTTTGCATTTACTTTATGAATATCTCTAATATCGACCTCAATTTACTGGTTGCCTTTGATGTGTTACTGCGCGAAAAGAATGTCACTCGTGCCGCCAATCAATTAGGCATTACGCAACCGGCAATGAGTAACTCTTTAAAGCGATTAAGAACCTTGTTAAACGATCCGGTTCTGGTAAGAACGTCTGATGGCATGGCGGCAACCGAAAGAGCCGCTACCCTTGCCCCAAAAATTCGTAAAATTTTATTAGAAACCAAAGAAGCGTTACAAACGGTTGAAGACTTTGAGCCACAACTCAGTACCCGGGTGTTTCGTTTAATGGCCAGCGACTATGCAGCCTCTACCTTGCTGCCGAAACTGTTAGAAAAAATTAATCGCATTGCCCCCCATATTACCATCGACATCATGACGCCAAGTGATGTAACGTTTCATGACGTTGAAGATGGCAAAATTGATATGGCGATAAACTTATTTGATAAGCTACCGCAGTCGTTTCACCAAAAAGTGCTTTGGCAAGATGGCTTTTCTTGTTTAACCCGAAGCTCAAACCCAATACTTGAAAACTTCAACCTGGACAGTTACCTGGCCAGTAAACATGTATGGGTGTCAAAAACCGGTTTTGGCGTAGGCCTGGGAATGGACCCAAAAGATGTACACAACCTGGGATTGGTAGATGAAGCATTAGCCGAAATTGGTAAGCAGCGCGACATCAAAATATTCACTCGCAATTACCACCTGGCGATGCAGTTAGCACATGATGATCAAATTATCGCCACACTACCTAAAAAAGCCGCGATGATCCATAAACAAGACAGCGGTTATGCGATATTGGATGTACCATTTTACATTCCGGATATTGAATTAAAAATGATCTGGTCGCCGCTGCTGCATCACGAACCCAGCCACATTTGGTTCCGACATTTAGTCGATGAAATCGCCAAGCAGTGTTAACAACAGTATTAAAACACGTGTCAAAACTAATGTTTTTTGAAATATTCTCCGGCAATTGCCGTTCATCTTGTAAATATGTTGGCTCGTCTATAAATGCTGGTAATTAACATTTACTTAACATAGATTAAGCTCAGCAAAAACATCTACATTAATACAGTGAACGTGGTTAAGTCGGGAGAGTAGAATGAAAACGCAATTGAATATGAAAAGCTTTATGTTAGCAATGCTTGTTGGATTGGCAATACCGATGACAACTCAGGCTTTAGAAGACTCTAAAGTACGATTTACCAAAGACATGCACGTAAGTATTACCACAGTAACGGGTAACTACTTTAATGTATATGATGTATTTATTAACAGACCTTTAGCACAGTTAGTTGAAGTGAATAGCTTTAACCAACACAAATTAACCCCAACAAAAACTGCCAACAATGTTTTTGCCATGGCGATGCAAGTACAAGATAAAGTTCAATACTTTATGGCGGTAGTAAGCGATACCTTCTCGAATGATGACAGTTTAACCACTGAGCAAGAGTGTCGTACCACCCGATTAGCCAAACTGTTTTCTTTTTAACTACACCTAAATTGAATGCCTAGATTTAATCACAGTTAGGCCTAATTTCAGTTAGGTTTTATCACTTTTTGTTTTAGCGCGCTGCGGGTTTACTCTCCCCCCGGTAACTTTGTCGGCGCGACCTTCTTCTTTGGCTTTTTCGGCGCGGCGTTTGCGCACCTCTTTCGGATCGGCAATTAACGGCCGATATATTTCAATTCTATCGCCATCAACAAGCTGCTTCGTTAATTTCACCACTTTGTTCCAAATGCCCACCTTGTTCACCGCAAGATCTATCTCGGCATATTTTTGACAAATGCCAGATTCCACAATGGCTTGTTCAACCGTAGAGCTTTCGTCTATGTGTAACGCCAACAGCGTTTGTTCCGTTGGAAGCCCGTAAACCAGCTCTACTGCTATTTGTTCAACTGCCATAGCTTAATATACCTCTTTTGCTCTATTGGTAAATGCCGACACCATGTTATTGGTAAGACTATCAAAGATCCGACCAAATGCCATTTCAATTAACTTACTCGAAAATTCATAATCGAGTATCAGTTCAACTTTACAGGCTTCGTCACTCAACGGCGTAAGTAGCCAGTAACCGGTTAAGCTTTTAAATGGCCCGTCTTTTAAGTCCATGGTAATTTTTTTATCTTTGATCAGCGAATTGGTGGTAGTAAACCATTTTTTAATGCCGCCTTTGGCAACCAATAACGATGCCGTCATCGAATCATCACTCGATGACAGTAATTTAGACTCGCGGCAACCGGGTAAAAACTCTGGATACGCGGATACATCATTAATTAATTTGTACATTTGTGCAGCACTATACATCACCAGTGCGCTGCGGTTTATTGCTGACATTTACTTCCCCTTTCAAAATGCGTTTCTATAATACCAAAGGCAAAATAAAAGCTCACCCTCTGCGGCAAAAAATTTTCCAATAAAAAACGCATCTATCGGTATCAATGTCATTATCTTTCAGTATAATAAGCGCCCTTATGGCAAAGAAAAAATCAAAAAACAAACAAGCAAGTAATACCATCGCTTTAAATAAAAAGGCGAGGCATAATTATACCCTTGACGACAAGTTCGAAGCAGGCATGAGTTTGCAAGGCTGGGAACTGAAAAGCATTCGACAAGGTAAAGTCAATATTTCTGACTGTTACGTGTTTATTAAAGACCGTGAAGCGTATTTACTTGGCGCTGAAATTCATCCGTTGTTATCCGCATCTTCGCATGTGGTGTGCAACCCTACCCGCGATAGAAAACTATTATTGAGCCGTCGCGAATTAGACCGCCTAATTGGCGCTGTCGAACGTCAAGGGTACTCGATGATAGCCACCGCGATGTACTGGAAAAGAAACTGGGTAAAACTGGAATTTCACTTGGGTAAAGGTAAGCAAACCCACGATAAGCGTGCCGACATTAAAGACAGAGAATGGAAAGTCGACCAGGGCCGCATAATGAAGCAAAAAAGCCAGTAACTCGATTACAATGCCAATCTAAAACAAATCAACAGAATTTACACCTTCCCTGGAAATTCTCAGTTAATTAATCCCTGAATTAAATCAATAACGCCAGCAAGACGCTGGCGTTTTTAATGGGACCGAAAAAGTTACTTCTTCAATACCAATTTGATTATGTATGTGGTCTACTTTTTCATGAGGAAAAACGGATAAATACAATGCGTAAAATTTAGTAAATAGTTATTCTATTTATCAATTTTATAAAGCAGTAGTTATTCGTTTTAACCATTAAAAATGAGCAGATATTTAATCAACTTGGTATATTTGGTTTCTTACTTACCCAAAGTTTAATGGTGCCGGTTACCACGACTACATCGTTAATATCGTATGCCGTAACCGGCACTAAAAAGTCCCCTTCTTGCCATTCACAACCAGACAAATCCGCAACACAACGGATGTTACTGCCCGCCTTTGCCGTATAATCAAGAGTCATGCCTTTTGGGATCCAGCGTAAATGTGCTGGAATTGAGGCTTCCGAAACCGCCCCCATCGCCATTTCCAAACCGTTGCAAATGGCAATCACATGCACGGTACCAATGTGGTTTTCCACAATTTTACGTTTTTTGATCAACACTTCGCAGTAACCGGGACGCAATTCAACCACGTACGGCTTAATGGTTTTAAAGTACGGTGCCCAGCGCGCAAAAAACCATGAAAACAAACGATTGCCAAACGGAAATTTATGCCATTTATTATAGATATCTAAGAGTTTTGGTAGTGCCATTTTCAAACCTTCTTGTTATTTGGGTACAATTCCTCACCGAACTGGTCTAATGAGCCAGTTAAAGTAAACTTAATATAAACGGTTAACCACGAAATGCAACGAAAATAGCATAAAAGTTGCTTGGAATATTATCAGCATGCGTTAATTTTCGCTCCTCGGGTTGGCGAGACTTCAGCCTCGCGCTATGGCGAAAGCCACCTTTCTTTTGAGCACTTTAAACACAACAACTGTACATTAATCACTCGCGTTGTTTATACTGCAATTAAGCGTTATAATAGTCATTCTGTTGAGTTATTTCGTAAACCAATAGAAACTTTGGGGCGGATTCAGGATTCGACGAGATTCACGAAACCCAAGGTGCATGCCCAGGGGCGGTTGGCCTGGTAAAAAGCCGCAAAACTATAATTGCTAACGACGAAACGTTCGCACTAGCCGCTTAAGGCTAGCCATCGCCTCATAGTCTTACCTGTTGTCTAGAGGATCGATGGTCACCCCAAATAGGTTAGCGAGGGAACTGTGTCTGACGGTGAACCGCGAAACAGTATCAGACTCACCATGAGGAAGTCTGTCGTTTGACGTCCGATTGGTTAAATAAATAAACGACTAAGCATGTAGTACCGAGGATGTAGGTTTTTCGGACGGGGGTTCGACTCCCCCCCGCTCCACCAAATAAAGTCCTTTTTATTCAAATAGTACACCTGATAACTATTTGAATTGGCGACTGATTGGCAACATTCAGAAAAGAAAGGCAGCTATTTAGCTGCCTTTTTTGTTTTTATTTTTCGATGCTTTGGTGGATCAGTTCTCAGTGCAAATTAGCAAAATACTGTAGAAGCCCCTATTACCACTAAAACTAAGACATAACTTTAGGCTCGCGCTAATTTCTCAACAAGGTCCGCAGAGGAATTTCACCACCTAGATTGACGACATGTTCAGCGCGATAAAAAAGCCACTCTGTTGCATGGCTTTTTACTAATACGATTAAAATAAGCGCTAAAACTAAGTCATTAATGGTTAATCTTCACTTTCTTCCTCTTCTTCCGGCTCTTCTGGCATTTGATGTGCAATGCCTTTATGGCAATCGATACAAGTTTTGTCTTTCTTCTTCATGTATTCAGGATCATGTTTTTTGCGTGCACGTTTACTTTGCTTTGCCAAATTCATCCGTTCAGGAGTATGGCAATTGCGACATTCTCTTGAGTCATTTGCCTTCATCTCCCGCCAAACATTTGAAGCCAGTTCATAGCGTTTAGCTTCAAATTTTTCAGGCGTATCGATAGTGCCCAACATTTTATGCCATAGCTCCATGGACGCTTTAATCTTACGAACCAATTTTGGACCATACGAACGAGGAACATGACAATCAGGGCATGACGCACTTACCCCAGAGACAGGATTATAATGTGGTGACTCCTTATATTCAGGGTAAACCGTTTGCGCCATTTCATGGCATGAAACACAAAACTTTTCCGTGTTAGTCACTTCTAGGGCGGTATTAAAACCGCCCCAAAATAAAATGCCGATAATAAAAAATACTAACGCCCCTAGTGGGATACCAAAAAAATACCATTTTTGGGGAATCGCCCACCACTTAGAATCTTTAAATAATTTCATTTTTTCTGCCTTCTATTTTTCTACAGATCTCAATGGAGAATAATCATTCTGAATATTGAGAAACTTATCCCTGCAAGCTTGCATAATAATGAATCAAGCTTTCAATTTGCTTATCCGATAATTTCTTGATTTTCTTTATCATTTCCTCTTCAGACTCACGTTCACCCGATTTAAAATGGACGAATGTTGAACGTAAGTATTTGCTCCATTGTCCCGCTAAAATCCCGGAATCATCGTCTGCAGAAGATCCGCCATCTTCATGACATTTCACGCATCTTTTGTCATGTAAACGTTGTCCTTTTTTCACCAAAGCGGCATCAAAAGGCTGCGTCGCGGCAACAAAGGTTTGCTCCGAAAAATAAACAGCAATGGCTTCGATATCTTCTTCTCTTAATTCTTTACTCAGTGCAGTCATACTTGTTTCTGCCCGCGACGTGTCACCATGACGATATTTACTCATGATCTCTGGACGAATTTCGTCTTGGAAAGCAAATAACATATCGGTAAGACTCGTTTCTGAATAACCCGCTATGGTCGGCACATCAGCGTCTACACTGACACCGTTTTTGCCATGGCAATCTTGACATTGCGAAATTTTGTCTTCAATTGATGAGGCATTTGAACAGGTAGCCGCTATTAATAAAGGGAAAATGCATAATTTTGATTTGATCATTATCAACTCCGTAAAATGTATCTACCAGCAGTTAGTGAGAATTTCACCATCAAAGTGTGATAGATGTTCGAGTGGGGCTATTATCGTCACAATCATTCACTTTGATATCCCCAAAAATTCATTAAAAAAGAGATTATTCAATACCCATAGTTGTGGATCAGCCACGCTAAAATGCTATTCGTGTTTAAAAACCACGTGATGTTAGCTATTTGTCTAGCTCGCCATTTTAGTTTATTTCGCAGGCATCACGGATAAACACACATTTACGCAATTTACATGAATTCAGTTAGACAATATTTATTAGAGTGGAAGGGTATCTTATGAAAACTTTTAAAACATGGAATAGAAAAATTCTACTGCCAAGCATAGTGATGGCCAGTTTACTGGCCATTTCGGGTTGTGGCAGTGATAGTGACAAAAAAGAGCCACCGGTCGTTGAGCCACCAATAGTTGTACCAGCACCAACCGTGACAACAGCGCAGAAACTTGTTGTTGATATTACCAATGCACAAGTTAGTGGTGAAAATCTGATCGTTACATTTGAAGCATATAACGAAGAAGGCTTTGGTTTTGTTGGTCTAGATTCCGTAAGGCTAACGGTCGTCAAACTTATCCCCGGTGCCAATGGCAACGCCAGCGAATGGCAAAGCTTTATTAATCGCGTGAAAGACGAAACTGAAGCGTTCCCAAATTCAGCGGTTGTTACGCAAGCTTATAATGAATCTAATGGCACAGATGTAGAAGGTAAAGGCACGCTAATTGATAGCCAAAACGGTAAATATCAATACACCTTTAGTGCTGATGTAGTAAACGCTGTTGACCCACTAACTGGCGATGCTATCGCATGGGAAGAAAATTTAACACACCGCATAGGGTTGGAAGTACGAAAATCTGATAATAACCCCGTAGTAAATGCACATTTTGATTGGGTGCCTGCTGGTGATGGGGTCAGTGTAACCCGCGATATTGTCGATATTGCGTCTTGTAATCAATGTCATACTGAACTTGCAATGCATGGTGGTAACCGAACTGACACCGCGTATTGTGTGACATGTCATAACCCTGGTACACCTGAGCCAATCAGTGGCGAGACCGCCGATTTTAAAGTGATGATACACAAAATTCACCGTGGCGCATCACTACCGAGTATGGCAACCCAAGGCGACGGCGCTGAGTATACCATCTACGGCTATCGCAACTCTGCTCATACCTACGCAAAAAATGAAGCTGGTGAAATAAGTGGTGTTGTATTCCCACAAGACATCCGCAATTGTACTAATTGCCATGTTGGTGCCGAAGACAAATTAAATGATCCGCGCATTAGTACTATTGCCACTACAGATGGAGATAACTGGAAAAACGTACCAACAATCGAAGCCTGTGGCTCGTGTCATGATGATATGGCCTGGAACGATGACATGCTAGCGAACACCGCTAAACGTAAGCACGAAGCACTATTTCCGGCAACGAATGATGATTGTGCTACCTGTCACGCGTCTGGACAACTATTTGAAGTTGAAAAACTCCATACCAATGCGTTCAAAGACAGCTTGGCTTCTGCCACGGCAATCACTTTTGCAACAACATCAGTTACCCTTGCTAGCAACGGTTTTAACTTTACCGTTCAAGTGAAAAAAGATGGTGAGCAATTAAGTGATATGAGTTCAATTTCTCAGTACTTTAAAAAAGGTACTGGCGAAGTTTACGTGATGTTTAACTGGGACAATGGCGACGGTTATGAAGCCTCCTATGCGAATAACCATGTTAAATTTAGCAGCTGTGCTTTAGCTAGCGATAGCGATGATTTCATCTGTCATTGGGATACCTCAACGTTAAACAACGGCGACCCTATCACTACCGGTACGGGCGTATTTACCTTTGCTGATGCATTGACCTGTATTAATCATCAAACCAATGAATTAACCGATTGTGCCGCTACTGATATTAATGGTGAGGCACTAGAAATTGATTTATTACCGGCACCATTATCGATTAGTCATTTTGATCTGAGCTCATTAGCGACGACGGATGACTATGAAAATAAATTTGCTGCCGACTTGGCCAGCTGTAAATCATGTCACAGCGCTGACATGAATATTCATGCGACACGCCACGGTGCGAATGATTTCACCCAATGTACCAGTTGTCATAATGCCACACGCCCAGCGTATTACGCAGGTCGCCCTGCAGATCTGAAATATCAGGTGCATAAGTTACACGCAAGCAATGATCCGCAAGGACACGGTGCTATTAAATTCCCTGCTGAGCTTAATAACTGTCAGCAATGTCATAGTGAAGGTCAAATTGATTTGCCATTAGCACAAAATCCACGTGCTGCTGCCACGAAAAACCCAACGTATGCTGGCTGGAATTTACTTGACCCTGCGGCATCGGTGTATACCAGCCCAACCGCAACGGTATGTACCACCTGTCATATTTCGGTAACGCCTGGTTTCATTGATGCTACCGGTAAGATCATCACAAACACCGATGGTAGTGCCTTTGTTGATGAGAATGGCGACCCAATGGCCTTTAAAGACAACGAGCAAGATATCATTAACCATATGATCTTGGCTGGTGGCGCCGTATTTGGTGCTACAACGGCAGCGGAAGCTACGGACACTGAAGCCTGTTCGACCTGTCATGCTATCGGTAAGAGTGTTGGCGTTGACAAAGTACACGGTTTAACCGACTAACAGTACGTAAGAGAGAGCCCTGCTGCTCTCTCTTTTTCTGTTGCTATGGAATTACACATGAATCATTTAATCTCCTCCAACCAAAAAACTGTTGGCTTGTGGGCAGTAGCCTTATTAATGACTACTGCCTTTTCTTTTTCCACCGTCGCTAAAGATGCAAAAACAACAGTCGTAAAAACATTATCAAACGCTCAGCAAATTGAATTACTGACTAAAAAGTTTAAAAAAGGCAAGTATTCTAAAAAAGGCGCTGACTCATGCTTAAAATGTCATGACGGTGAATCAGACCGCGATGGCACGCAAATATTTGTTGGCCGTCATGGTGCACTGGCCGACGCAAGTGGTCCTATGGGGCAATTGCAATGTGAAAGTTGTCATGGTCCTGTAGGCAAACATGATAAAAGACCACGCAAAGGCAAGCAGCGTGAGCCTATGCTCAGTTTTGATAAGAATTCAGCGCTCAATGCTGAGCAAAAAAATTCGGTTTGTTTAACCTGTCATGACAATGACCATACTCGCATGGGCTGGCTTGGTAGTGAACATGAATCGAATGACATTGCCTGTGTTGATTGTCACATCCTGCACGTGGAAAAAGATCCGATTTTAAGCAAAGTGCAACAAAATGATGTTTGTACAAGTTGCCACACCAAGCAAAAAATTGAATTACATAAGCGCTCATCTCATCCGCTTAAATTTGATCGTCAAGTCTGTACGGATTGTCATAACCCCCATGATTCAACTAATGACGCGTCATTGAAAGCGGACAGTATCAACGAAAATTGTCTGAGTTGTCATAGTGAAAAGCAAGGGCCCAAGTTATGGGAACATGAGCCGGTAATTGAAGATTGCAGTATTTGTCATGCCCCACATGGCGCCAACAATGCCATGCTGTTGAAAAAACGCGTGCCACAACTATGCCAAGAATGTCATTCATCGGTCGGTCATAGCAGTGCCGCCTATGTCAACGCCAATGGTAATAAAGTTCAAGGCAAGTCCTGTTTAAATTGCCACAGTAAAATTCACGGTTCAAACAGTCCCGACGGCAACTTATTTCAACATTAATTCGTGCTTATAAATGAGAGCAACACAATGAAAACACAATTATCCTTCATTAGCTTTTCTGTATTTTTAGCATTATCAACGCAAGCGGCTGAGGTTGAGTCCTTGGTCAACAATGCTGAAAATTTTAGCTTTAGCGCTGAAACAGCTGACAAAGTTAATAAAATTAAATGGAAGTGCGCATATTGCATTTCTGAGGAGCTTTGGTCGGGCACTTGGAATATTAGTGCCAATAACCAAAGTGGTGATGATGCGGTGTTTAACAATATCAGCGATCGTCAAGACGGACTCAGTCTGGACGGCGCGTTTAACCTTCGTTATCGTCAAGCAGATAAATATGCCAATATTTGGTACCGTGGCAACGATGGCAATATTGATAACCCAGGCTTAGCACTTGCTGCCGAGCTAAAGTACTACTCTGGTGCCAGGTTTACGCTTAGCTACCAGGAAATGTCTCGTTATTATGGCGACAGTGGTCAAACACCATTTCAGCAATCGGCTAATGATTTAACCTTGCCTGATAATTGGCAGCCACATCAAGATAGTAGCAAAATGCCATTATTAAGCACGTCACTTAATAATATTGACCTCGAATTATTGCGCAACACGCTGGCATCATCGTTTGACTATCGTGGTAAGTCGCCCTGGCGACCACGCATGAGCTTGAGCCAAGAGGAAAAACAGGGTACTAAATTGACCAGTGGTTATAACAACTACCACACGACGACATTGCCGGAATCGGTCGACTATACCACGACTAAACTTTCCTCAGGGCTGAGCTACTTTAATGACAATTTCATGTCTGATGTTGCCTACGTTTATCGAGAATTTGACAATGAACAGTCAGGGTTAAATTGGCAAGACCCGTTCTCAATGTCGCAACAAACTTACAGTTTGGCACCCGACAATAAGCATCATCAATTGAGTATTAAGCTGCGCTATCGTCAAGCTAAAACGCAATATTTAATGTCAGGACATTATAGCCAGTCATTGCAGGATCATACGTTTGCTAACAGCAATACTATTGCGCCAGTAAAATCATTAGATGGTCGAGTTGATGACATGGCCATAAAAGTTAAAGCACTGCACAGACTCAATGCTAAAACGAGATTAACGGCCAAAGCGTCGTTTAGTGAACGCAATAACAAAACCGAGCAATACTTTATTGGTGATAGATATACTCGGGTGAATGATTATCGCAACACTAAAATGGAACTCACCGCACAACTCAAGCAGTTTGAATATTTTAACATTAATCTCGACGCTAAATTTGTGCAAAAAGATCGACCTCAGCAAGAAAGAACGCGCACGGATACCCAAGAGTACAAAGTTTCGTTTAAAGAAAAGACCATTGACGATCTGGACTTTAACTTTGACTATGTCTTTAGTAGACGCGATGGCTCGAAATTTAATGACAACGTCCAAGCTCGAAATGCGCAAAATCAAGCGTTAAGACGTTTTCATTTAGCCAATCGTGACCGTAACCAAGTAAAATCGTGGCTAGGCTATAGCTTATCTGCGGCATTTAATATCGAATTAAGTGCCTATTATGCCAAAGATGATTACACCGACACGGAAGTTGGCTTAACCGAAGGCGACGAAGTAGGTGCGGAATTAACCTTATCGGGTGCGACAGGTACGTTAAGTTGGCAAGTTTATTACAGCATTGAAGACACCAGCTATGAACGTGCGGGCAGCGACAACCTTGGCGCCGCAAATTGGTGGTCAACAACTGACAATAGTAATGATCAGTTTGGTATCCGTATCGAGGTGCCCGACTTAATTGAGAACGTTTTAGCCTTTGGCCTAGAATACAATTACAGTAAAGGAGTGGTAGAAGAAAGCGTCACACAAAATCGAAGTGAAGATTATTCCAATTATGACGATAGTACATTTAAGCAGCATCGCGTAGATATGTATTTGAATTATGCCTTGTCAGAAAAGGCACAAGTTAAAACTCAGTTGATATACGAGCGTAATACTGACCTGGATTATTTTTACCAGAATGTTGATGTTGATGTTGATGAAATCAGCAACATGATAACAAGTGGTATTATTGGACACGACTATAATAATACCTATTTGGGTGTATCCTACCAACGACGTTTTTGATCACAGAAAAACACCGTTTAAATAAAACCGTAGCTTTCGCTTATGGAGCAATCAATAAAGCTGAGCTGAGCTCACCTTTATTGATTCAGCTGCTGATTCATAAATCCTATTCACTATCGCGCGTATAACGTCGATGATCTACATCTTGGTGATAGATAAATACCCTTACCATACTACGTCCTTATTTACCTACAAAATTAATACCTAATAAATGACAACGAAGGTAATAAATGAAAAACAGCAATAAGTTTGGCCCGAAAATAAATCTGGGTTTTGCTGCTCTTTTGGTTGATAGCCTGTTGATTTAAATCAAAGCATTGCCCAGTGTCCGAACTATATAATACCTCTGCAAAAGCTAAAGTCATACCAATCCAATGACTTACTTGAGCAGCTGAGGATGTAATAGCAAGCGTTATAGACATGCCCAAAGGGTAACGTAAATGCCGGTTATATAAGTTACCCTTTGGGCAGATAATTATTGAACTTGGCATTATGAATAGTACAATTTAAAGGGATATCTTATGTGTAGGACGTCGAAGGCTGCAACTATGGCGGGGGCAGCGAGATCTATTGATGCATCACTCATGTCACAAGCCATGGAAGAAAATGCTTTTATTGAAGATGTGTTCGCACTAAATTCTTCGATCTTGTTTAATACTCGTAATCTATCAAAAATAGATTGCTCTATTCCACAAATCTTTACTGACTTTAGTCGTGACTTTTTATACACTTTATCTAATACACCATTATTTTCAATAGAAAAAGCAACAAGCAAATCGATCTTAATGTTTAAGCTGGCTAAAGACGAGAATCAATTGGTAACACGTTATTTTACGTCTAGTTCCGTACAAGCAAAACGTATTAAATCAGATCAAAAAGCAATCTTTTTTTTGTTACGTGAAGCGGCTAGAAATGATATCGCCTCAGCCCAGCAATTATCAGGATTAACCGTGAATGAGCTAATAAGCCTGGCCAATTACTCAAATCAAGATATAACAAAACTCATCGCAGCCAATCATTATATATTCCATTATCGTGGTGACGAAAATGCACTAAAGCTATCACTTTTAATGCCTGAGTCCGAGAATGCCAAAATGATGGCCCTATCAACGCTTTTACAAACAGATATTGCCACCCATGAAAATTAAAATTGAATCGCTATTGACCGCGAAAACGCTTATTAGCTATGGTTTCCGTCCTCAACAGGTAAAAGATTTAACCGGGGTAAATGCCCAACGTATTTCAGCGCTGACTCAGGAATTACGTGACGACAGTATCGTTATTGCCAACAAAGGGGCATTATCCGCCAATAAAATACTGCGTACCAAATTGCTATATCGGCAATTTTCGCTCTGGATGATCATCTATAAACAATTGTTACAAGCAGAGTATGACTTCCAACGAATTGAAGAGCTCAGTCCGTGGTATAGCAACCTTGACAGCAATTTGCTGATCAAAACTCACATCTTGTTTAGTCGAATATTGGAAAACGATTTCGATATAACATTGGAGCAGAATAATTTAATTACCTTGGCTGAGTGTTTTAGCATTCTCAAAGAAATAAATTTAAAAACCGATACTTACTTGGTACGTTGCAAAGATTGTGGCATTCATTACGTCATTATTGAGTCCAGTAAACAAACGGATAATTGCCCGTTTTGCCATGAGCGTGGGTTTGAGCTAGAAAGAGTGAGAACAGAGACCATAATCGCTAACATTATTTAAAGTCATGCGAAACAAGCCTTCCTTTCAAGCAATAACTTTTAAAGTCAGATATTCTTCTTTTTGTCATTATCGTGTTGGAAAATGAAATTTAACCGATTTACCGAAATTTAGACAAAGTAATCTCTGAATAAAAAATGATTGATATTGGTTAAGCTAAATATTGTTGGCTGTTGCGGTAATTTGGTCGTCGCTTTAGCTGTGCATGTTGAATATGATGAGTTAACGACTCCTCTTTGCCGACTGCACCGGTAAATAATTGCTCAAAACGTTGGCTTATGGTTAACCAGTTATCGGCAATGATGCTAAGTTTCGTTAAAATCAATTCTTCATGTTTACTAATGCTGCCATTTTTATCTTTTCGAATACATCGTCCGGTTGCGTCTACCAGTGTTAGATAATCTTGTAGTTCAAAAAAGATACCAATAGGTTTTTTAAGTGATTCACCACCGGTAAATGGCAATAAAGGCGCGGGTTGATCATTGTTAAGTGCGGCCTTTATTCTCTGTTGGATGCTGGTGTGGTTTGACATATTTAGGGACTTGGCCATATTGGCTCGAATGGGGTTTAAATCTACGTAGGCCATACAAGCGATTAATGCGGCTTCATCGAGTAATGCCTGACAACGGAAACGTCCTTCCCAAAACCTCCCTGTGCAGTTGTCCTCAGCATTTGCCATACGGGCAATATATTCATTTAAGTCCCTCATAAACCAACTGATATTGCTTAAGCGTTCTCGATAGACTTCTACACTGGCATTAACCGTGGGTAGCAATACCTCATCTAACCCCGCATCTTGGCAGTATTGCCGAGTAAGTAAGGTACCAAAGTGCAATTTGTGCCAACTTGCTAGCACTTGTTTATTACTCCAACCTTTGGCCTTATCGCTATTCACCTTCAATACAATGTGAGTGTGATTACTCATCACGGCAAACGCACAGACGTCAATGGCATACACTGACGATAAAAATAGCAGCCGTTTTTCTACCCATTCTCGGCGATGATCAAACGAGTGATTGGTAAATTTATCAAAGCCACATAAAAACGCTCTGCGAACACAGCGTGACACACAATGATAATAAGGGGTTTCCGAAAGGAATATTTGTTGCTTCCTTGCTTTCGGCATAATTAACTCTTCTTTGAGTTAAAATAGATATTTAAATTTTAGCTATTCAACTCAATTATTGCCAGTTACGTTGGGTGTCTTATTTATTGCCTGTTATTTATTTTTATTGTCATTAGTTCACATAAAGTATTGAATTAAAAATGATTAATAAATGTTCAACTAACCCCGAGCCACCAAGCTAAGGTTTGCTAAGAATCTATGAAGCCCGCAAGACCAGTTTCCTGACTGGTTTGCGGGTTTTTATTGCCGATGACGTCCGGTGCAGGGTTGTGAATTCTAATACATTGAACGTACCAACAGAAAATGTCTGTCTTTATTTTGTGGAACTCTAAATTATAATTGTCCGCGCAACTCACCACCGGGGTTAGTCGCACTGTGCACGTTAACATATAAGCCACCGGCCCACAGGGCATCATATTGCTCCTGGGTAAAGGTAGCTGCAACCCACCAATGATTTACATCATCCATGTCTTGCTCAAGGCCAATCGCCACTCCGCCATTAACACCGGCCATGCCGCTATGAATATGCGCCGCCGTGGCGTCTGCCAAATCCATCGTCATCGCATGTAAAGTCAATGCCATGGTATCGGTGTTGACGGTGATTGCCGCTCGGCCTGAGGCTGAGGTTGTTACCGCCGGCACT
>MABC01000017.1 GCA_002162925.1 Thalassotalea sp. 42_200_T64
CTTATACAAAAGATACCCAGAACAGCACGAAGCATTTCACTGTTAATACCTCCCGAAAAATTACCTGCTCTTAAGTGAAGTCAATCGATCATCTTCACTGTGTTTAGCTACTAGTACCAATCATGCATATTTGGCTGATAATTACGCCCCCTCTTGATGACGATGTGTTTATCGAGTGGCAATCAACAACATTACCAATAAAGATTAAAGGCACTCAAACTGTATTTTATAAAACGCAAAATTATTGTGTAAAGCATGAATTTAATGCGGAAATACCGGTTGATGCTTTTTCACACTATACCTATCAAGATGATTTGAACCAAGGGTGTGAGGATATGACTCAAGAAATTAGGGATATACGGACTGAGGTTTCGTTAATACAGACACATTCAGAGCTACCATTCGATTTTTCTGGCTTTGATAGGGTTTCGGTTCATTTACAAGATAATTATCATTGGTCTGAGCTCACGGCGTTCTAACCACACTGAAACTGGACTAAAAAAAGGTTGGCTATGCTCACTTCTTTCGCTATGGTAGCCACCTCTCATGGGATCCCAAGTGGGAGTCATTATGCCTATGTTTAAAATTCTAAAAAAAGTAAGGATCACTTTTGAAAATATTCACAAAAATTTATCTTTGTACTTTTTTTAATGGTATCAGTCATTCTGGTACTAACGTTGGTTTTACCATTATGGCCGGTAATGATGATGACGGTATAGATATCGGTGGCATGTTACAGTTAGGTTATCAATTTTAAACATAACCATTGCCTAAACCCGGGGGAATTTAACTAGCCGATTTTCGTCTAATCAGTTACATTTTTCCCATTATAAATGGCGTTCGTCATAGCTCAAAGGAATGACATTCTATGAAACTCATATTTATCCTGTTAGTCAGCGGTGGTGGTTTTATTTTGAAATTGAAAAAAAATTGAAACCGATAAAGTAAGTAACATTGAAATCATAGAACTTAAACCACTCGATACCTATGATTTCTTTCCTAATTGCAGTTTTGCCTACGGGCAGCGGATCTAATTATGTGTATTCAAGGATAGATTGAAATTGAAAATTACCGATACTCTTTTCAAAAACATATGGATTATAATAGGCGCCGCACTATTAGGGTTGTTTTTCTTCGACTGGTACACAAACAATGAATTCAAACACTATTTATTGCTTTTATCTATCTATTGTATTTGCTTCGCTTATCGTTTTACTCAAAATTATATTACCAAAAATTCACTGATGAATTTAATTAAAAGACACGGTGAGATTATTGAGGTTTCAAGGTTAAAAACGGTGCCTTTTTCTAACAAGTCTGCGCGGGTATCGTTAGATGTAAATCGGATTTCAAAAGTAACCGTTAGTAATAATTTGTTATCAATTATTATTGATGGAAATGGCAATGGTTATGACTTTCAGTTAATCGGTTCTAATAGCCACATAAATAAATATTTTCGTTCATTATTTAACGAGAATGAATTATCAGGTATTGATATAAGGTGCATATGACCAGTGCATAGGAGTAATCATTTTTTGCTGGTTTCTATTGAGCGCTTTCTGTTTTCACATAGTGAAATGAATTTAGGGAAAAACCATATACTGAAATTGTCAGAATTCATGTATTATTTGACTCATGGTTCAAGGTCTTTAGAAAACGCTGGTAAGCCGTTTCAGTCAATTAGTGCCTGTTCTACATAAGCCTAAAAACACCAGATCCCCCGGTGTTGTGCCGGGCTTTCGTTTTTATCCCGCTACCAGCATTAACGGCACCTTTTGTATTGTCTAGTTGGTTAATCCTTTCCCTAGTTCGGATACATCATCAGTACGCCATTCATGACCACTGAAAAATCAATTGCCCTTCATCTAACGAATTGAATGAAAATTATCAATAATGAATATGCGGTCTATACTATTAGCATCATTTTACCGTTACATAACCACGATAGTGATCACTTCAAGTAAGAGGAAAATAACCATGAACAATACAGTTAGCTCGTTATTAGCAATGTCGGTATTGTTAACAGGGATAGCGCAAGTGACAGCGGTACAGGCCGGCTCAGAAGTTTCGGATGATGTCGTGGCACAACAACGTGCGATGCTAGCAAAAAATACGGCGGGTAAAGGATATGGCCCACAATCACCACGCGATATTGACACCATTGCCGGTACCAATCGACGTTTATTCGGTGCCGCTCCGGATCATACCGCAATGAACCTTTGTAATATTCATTTTCATAAAAATGCTGAACATAAAGGTGGCGAATTTACTCAATATGCAGGCAACGGTGATGGCCATGGCTATCAAAGTGGCTTTGAATATTCAGGCAAATTAACGGACGCAGAATTAGCTTCGGCTAGCAAAGATATTTGTCCAAGTAAACATGGTGCTCTAACGCCTGGAGATACCATTGAAGTGCATTATGTGCATTCAAGCGCGCAAATCAAGCCTGGGCCAACATTAAATTCTTGTTTTAATAATGCCATTGGTAATCCGCAATTGCGCGTAGAAACACAAGTGTATGTGTTAGTGAATGATAGCAATGCTCTTGATTTTGCAACACTGACTGCGCACGGTGAAAAAAATGGCTTGCAGCAAGCCTTAAATATCCCTGGCAACACCGGCGCACCCGTTCAATATGCCGGCTCAACCACTGGGCCAGGTTACAATGAAAAAGGCTCGCCGTTTCAGGTCTCCTGGAGTGTTCGCCCAAAAGTCGCCAAAGTAAATGTCGACACGCTAGGGCAGTGGTGTGAAGGCAATGTCTTTAATGAAGATCATGCTCATGGGATAAGAAACCTGGTGATCAACCCCCATTTATTATCGGCCAAGTAGCCAACTAACGCTATCAATGTGATGGCAGGTGACTGACATATTGAATCTAACCAACAGTAAACTTCATCCATATAGATATGATGTAATTTGTAGCCTTTAAATTATTGTAATGAAAACAATAGGTTTAGAATGCCTAAATGAGTTCCCTCAGACACCGATTGGCTTGTTTTTACCTTTAATTTGTTTTATCTTAGATACGTTTTAGATACATTATTAAATAATATGGATTATTATGGCTTCTAGTAAAATTAAAACAATAGGAAAAATGTTTGACGAAGCTATTCGCAATGGAAATGTGATCTTACGTCCTGCAGATAGCAACAATAATTCTACACCTACCGCGAATTACTCAAATCAAGAAGCCTTACTCAATGGTACGTGGATCATTACCAACAGAGTGCCTTTAGCCGATGCTGCAGATTTATTTAATCAATGCAGTCTTGCAACGATATGGGGTTTTAAAAAAATAGCCACCGACTTTAATAACTGGTATTTAGAACCCGAGCCAAACCAAACCGACTCCCCGCATGACTCAGAGGAACTGTTAAAGAGTAAAGCAACAATCGCTGAACTTAATGGCCAGATTTCCGACTTGAAAGCCATTCTGGCCTCAGCAAAAGAAGAAGAGCCGGCCTTCATTAACCGGGTAACGTTACAATTTATTAATGATAGTCGCCGAGAAAAAATAGATTCAGCAAAAGAAGAAGCTCGATTAAAAGCGGAAGAAAATGCTGAGCAACAAGCAGAGCAAGTGAGAAAACTACTGAATTATTAAACATACAATGCTGGTAAGCCACTTGCCTTGCAGGCAATTATTCACACATATATTAACAAAATAAAATTTAGCAAACCTTCCCTGTACATTGATTATTCCTATATGCTTAACCTTCTGGTAAATAAAATATTAACACTGTGCTAGCCACTGAGTAAATTCATGTTTAAACGATTCGAATCTTGGGTAACGGCCTTACCCTCGGAAGAGCCTCTGCAACCCCCTAAAGGCGTTTACGCTTTTTGTCGCCATTATACTCGTGGTTTTGAACTGCCTTTAATTCTGATGTCAATTTTAACCGCGATGTTAGCGATGCTGGAAGTGTCATTATTTGGTTTCATGGGGGAATTGGTCGATTTATTGGTGAATAATACTCCGGAGACCTTATTTGAATCTCATGGCATGCGTTTATTGGGGATGACGGTTTTGGTGTTAGTGCTGATCCCTGCTCTGGTGGTATTGCACGCACTCATTGTTTATCAGGGCTTGCTTGGTAATTATCCAATGTCGATACGCTGGTTGGCGCATCGCTATTTGCTTAAACAAAGTGTGTCGTTTTATCAAAATGACTTTGCTGGCAGAATTGCCACCAAAGTCATGCAAACCTCACTGGCGGTGCGCGAAACGGTAACGAAATTACTCGATGTTTTAGTGTATATTCTGGTTTATTTTACCTCTATGGTGGTAATGATTGGCAAGGTCGATATTCGTTTGATGATCCCGATGTTAATCTGGCTGGCTTGCTATGTGGCCATTCAACTGAAGTTTTTACCCACCCTTAAAAAAGTTTCTACTGAGCAAGCCGATGCGCGCTCTAGCATGACAGGTCGGATCGTGGATAGTTACACCAATATTGCCACGGTAAAGCTATTCTCGCATACGCAAAAAGAAGCCGACTATGCCAAGCAAAGCATGGAAACCTTTTTACAAACGGTTTATAAACAAATGCGCCTGGTAACGGGCATTAATGTCAGCGTGCAAATCATCAACTATATACTCGCCTTCACCATTGCCGCTATGTCTATTTGGCTGTGGAGTGAAAATGCGGTCACCGTAGGCGCTATTGCCATCGCAATAAGTTTAGCCTTGCGTTTAAATGGTATGTCGCAGTGGATAATGTGGGAGATCAGCTCGTTATTTGAAAATATTGGCACCGTTGCTGATGGCATTAATACCTTGTCTAAACCAACCGAAATTCAAGATGTAAAAGGTGCCAAACCGATAAAGGTTAGCGCCGGCGCCATCGATTTTAATCAGGTTAGCTTTCATTATGGGGAAAAATCCGGGGTGATTGAGCAACTTAATTTGCACATAAACGCGGGCGAAAAAGTCGGATTAGTTGGCCGCTCAGGTGCCGGAAAATCAACCCTGGTAAATTTACTGATGCGTTTTTATGACGTTGAACAGGGCACCATTAAAATAGACCAGCAAGACATTACCCAAGTGCAACAAGAGTCACTACGTGAGCACATAGGCATGGTGACTCAGGATACCTCGCTACTGCATCGCTCGATCCGCGAAAATATTTTATATGGCAATCCAGACGCCAGTGACGAGCAATTACAGGCAGCCATTAAAAGCGCACAAGCCGCTGAATTTATTGAAACCCTTACCGACCCTAGTGGCAATCATGGCTTGAACGCGCAAGTAGGGGAGCGCGGCGTAAAACTCTCTGGCGGCCAAAGGCAACGTATTGCGATTGCACGGGTGTTAATTAAAAATGCCCCCATTTTATTGCTTGATGAAGCAACGTCTGCCCTCGACTCTGAAGTGGAAGCGGCAATCCAAGAAAGTCTTTATCATTTAATGGAAGGTAAAACGGTTATTGCTATCGCGCATCGTTTATCAACGATTGCCGCGATGGACAGGCTGATTGTATTGGATGAAGGAAAAATTGTTGAACAAGGCACTCATCAACAGTTAATCAAATCTTCTGGCATATATGCGCAATTGTGGGCTCATCAAACGGGTGGATTCTTAGGCGTTGATTAGTGCTTAATACTAAAGCGAGAATGAAGGACAAGTTACCTGCACCATTACAGGTAACTTTGTGGATTTAAAAAGATATCAAGCACTCATTATCCCGAATTCAGGTTAGTTAACCAAGGTGCTGATGAGGCAATAGGGGATAACCGTATTGGGAAAATCGTGGCCTAGTGAGCTTTTATGTTGGTTGTATTCGCTTATGGAATTGTCGGGATAGGAGACAGTTCGCCATTAGATTCCATTTTTCTGAGTTTTTCTCGCTCTACCTTATGACCTAATTTCATTGTCTGCACCAGTTGTTGAAATTTTGGCTCATTCTGTAGCTGGTGAAAATCAGCATCATTGATAAGTTTCTCTGAGTGCCAGCCTTGTTCAACAACGTCGGTAAAAGCGGCCAATGCCGCCTCTTTATTTCCCATAGCCAGATAAATTCGAGCCTGCCAGTTGTTATGATCATCCGCCCAGCCGCCATGAATTTCAACCTGAGCCGCGTTAAGGCTGCCGGATAACAGTCTAGTTGCCTGCGCTATTTTTCCTTGTTGCTTTAACAATCGGCCAAGCGCTAGCGCGACGGCGAAATTGGTGGTATTTACCTTGACATCGGCCTGAAAAAGTTCAGGATAAATTTTTTGAAAATGCGCAATCGCTTCTGTTGAACGCTGTGTTTGCAAACCAGCTTTCATCAGGTTGTACATAGACTCGTTAATCAGCAAGAAGTCTTTTGATACCTTAAGATAAGAATCAAAAGCGGCATCATAATCGCCGCGAAGTTGATGAATAAATGCTTGAGAATGATTTGCCCCATTAAACTCTGGCGCAAGCGCTAATGCATGGTTAAGCCATGCTATTGCTTGTTCATTATCGCCTAAGTGAATATATATCAGACCCATTAACATTGAAATAAAAGGCACATCAGGATCTAATTCGATGTTCTTCGAAAGTGAGCGCAGGGCTTCGGCAATGTTATGGTCACCGAAAAATTCAATAAAGGTTAATTTTCGATAGGCTTTTGCGAAAGTTGGTTTGCGAACAAGAATATCTTCTACTATATTCCTTGCTTCATCGAAACGACCCGCGACGATATGTACTTGAGCAAGAGCTGCGGCCAAATTATCATCTTTGGGATTTAGAGTGTCGGCTTTTGATAACAACGAAATGGCTTGCGGAATATTGTCTAAAGACCTCAAATATAATTGCGCATATGAAGCATAAGCTTCTGCATTATTAGGATTTAAACTAATTGCTCTTTTAAAAGCCGATTCCGCAGCCTTGAAATCATTGGTATAGACCTTAAGCCTGCCAATAGCTCGATACAATTCACTGATGTTACTATCAAGGTTCATGGTGATTGCGATTAAAGCTTCCGCTTTCGTTATCTGCTCTTTTTCCGGTAACCCGGTCCAGAAAATTTGTTCTACCGATAAAAAGGCTAAAAGTGCATAAGCCGTGGAAAACTTCGGGTCGAGTTCTACCGCTTGCTCTAAATGAGCAATGGCTTGCTTAAAACCATCATGATTGTTTTTTCTGCTACTCTCTTTTGCCCGAAAGTATGCTTCCAAAGCCGACAGGTTTTGGGTTGGCAGCTTTTCAATATTAGCGATTTCTCTGGGTGAAAGCACCGTTTCAAGTGCCGTTGCAATGGTTTTCGCTATTTCTTCTTGAATAACAAAAATATTTTTAGCGGTGAATTTTCGGGTATAGCTTTCCGCCCAAATATTTTCATTGGTTAAGGTATTAGTTAAATGAACATTGATACGGATTTGGTCCGTTGCTCGTTGCACACTGCCTTGCAGTATTGTCGTCACTCCCAGTTCTTTGCCGATAGTTTGCACATCCTTACCACTGTTAAGGTAAGTCATCACCGAAGGTCGAGATATTGATTTAACCGCGCTAATTTTCGAAATGTGTACCAGTAGATCATCATGCACCCCCCGGGTAAAAAATATATCCTTTTCTAGGTCACTGTGATTGTTAAATGGCAACACAGCAATGGATTTTGGGTTGTGACTATTAGCCGCATTGTTCACGTTTTTTTCGCTAACTGGTGGCCAAAGGCTATAGCCAATAAGCAAAAAGAGCAGCAAGCTTACTGCCAGTAATGGCCTTAAATAAGGTTTAATGGTAAGTGCTGGGGAAATAGTCGAATCTGTACCCCTGATACTATTTTCAGGAATGCTAGAACTGTTACTTTCACCAGAGATTGCTATTATTTCGGCAATAAATTGATAACCACGGCCGCGAGTCGTTTTTATTATGATTTGTCGCTCACCATCATCGCCTAAAGCCGCGCGGGCACATTTTATATTATTGCTTAAGGTGGCATCGCAAACTTCACGTCCCGCCCAAAGGTTTTTAAACAATTCATCGCGCGATACCAGTCTATCTCTATGCTCAATCAGGTATAAAATCAAATCGAAAACATGGGGTTCGAGCAGTGTGGGTACGCCATTGACCTGCAAAGTGAAATTTTCAGTATTTAGCTCACAGCTATCGAACCTGAATATCATTGGGGTTGTGTCATCCTAATTGGCGTTTTTAACATTCCTTAAACCTGTTTTTACTAATGATAACAATGGGATATTAAGTCAATAGGTAATCGCTAGGTAATCCATAGCTAACGAATAGGTTAAGCAAGTACACGTTACTATAGTGAAAGTGTAGTCTAGCTTTCGTAGCAATGTGTACCAGGGTTTGTTGTTGCGAACTAATAAATAGTCTTAGTAAATTGTCAGTGTTAACTCTGCTCGACGATAGCAATTTACTTGCTGCCATAAGTAGAGATAGGAGTACGAAGTTATGAAACCAATTAAATTACTACTAATTAGCGCGGCAATATTGATGATGAATAGTGCTTATGCCGTTCAATATAAGTTTGTTGCCACGGATAAGTCGATATACACCAAAATGTGTGTGCTTGCGGGTAACAATGAGCAACAGGCACTAAAAAGAATCATCAGGCGCCATCAAGATAGCGTAAGACTGCTCGCAAATAGCACCCTTTGCAATGATATGTCTTTAGCCAATTTTGCCCGAAATTATGATGCCAATATGACTTTTGATTACTTAAAGAAATATACCTATAACTTAGATAAAACACCAAAAATTACCATTGATGATATTGTGACTCGGGCAACCGAGGACAAATCAGCGGAAGAAATTATTCTAGTTTATGTTGGTCAATAGGTTTCTTATCAGCGTTATCTCAAGAGGGTGATTTTTACTTCTGAAGCTCTCAAACTATCACTCATTACATAGAAATTAGGCAATAGGCATGGTGAGTGAAATCTGGGAAACGTAGCAAGGAGAAATACTGTTGTCGTTTAAACAGCCATCGCGTTTATTAATTTCAACTAATTCATATTTCTTCGATATGCTTTTACCTTTGTATGCCTAACTCCTCCAGTCGGGTGGCTAAATTAATTAAGTCACTACAATGAACTCTAAACATACAGGTCATTTGTTAGATACTTAGCTATAAGAAACGGCGAACATGAGCAGACTCGTGTTTCTTTGGCCAAGATCAATGTTCGCTAAGCTGAAATTCATTACTATTCATTTTTAACCTGGAGTCAATAAATGCCTAGCCTTGTTGTGTCAAATTTAGCTGTTTCTGATGTTATCGAGCAGTCTCTGCACGAGCAAAAATTGCCTGGTGATTTGGCCATGTGGTTTTTCATTTTGATGGAGCTCACTGTCTTTGCCATTTTCTTTATTGGTTTTGCCATCACCCAACGTCTTCAGCCTGAGATGTTTATCGATGGCCGAGCAACATTGAGTGCTGATGTTGGCTTATTCTGCACTTTGGCATTGATTATCAGCAGTTACTTTGTCGCTCGGTCGGTAGAGGCGGTGAAACGTGGTAATAATCTCGTGGCAAAACGACAGCTCGTTTTTGCCTTGCTTACGGCAAGCATCTATATAGTGTTGAAGATAACCGAGTACTCGGCTTTGGTTGAGCATGGTTTTGATATTTCAACCAACACCTTCTACACCCTGTATTTTTTTATTACCGGATTTCATTTTATGCACGTGTTATTGGGGATGATAATTTTGGCCTTTATGGCAAAAAGAGCCAAGCAAAATGCTTATCAGCCGAATGATTGTAGTGGTTATGAAGCCGGCGCAACTTACTGGCATATGGTCGATTTGGTGTGGGTCATTGTGTTCTTTCTTATCTATATTATTCACTAACAGGAGTGTTAGATGAAGATGATTAACATACACTTTTCTGCCGTTATATTAGTGCTACTCACTCTGATCAGCACTATGCTGGCGCAGTCAACGATTCCAATTGGAGTGCTGGCATTGTTAGTGACCTTATCTGTGATGGTAAAGGGTCAGCAGATCACCGATATCTTTATGGAATTAAATACTGCACCAACTAAATGGCGCTGGCTGTTATTAAGTTATGTCATTTTGGTGCCATTGATCTTGGCCACCATTATCTATATTTGAAGCACGCATTAGCCGATTAGATGGCTAACTTATCACCACGGTTGGTAATTTCATTACTGTCAAAACCGTCTACTATTTAGTTATCAAGTTTAATTACCGTAACTAAGAGGCGATTGCTATGTTGAAAAAACTTCTGATCATTGCTGTCATCATTACTACTCTTCCATTTATTGTCGCAATCTTTGTCGATAAAAACTATGAGGTTGAACGGGAAGTGGTAATTAATCAGTCGAAAGACGATGTATTTCAGTACCTTAAATATCTTAAAAATCAGGATGAATTTAGCAAATGGGCAAAAATCGACCCATTGATGACAAAAGCTTTTCGTGGCACTGACGGTACTGTCGGTTTTGTTTCCGCATGGCAGTCTGATGATGATGAAGTTGGCACTGGTGAGCAAGAAATTATTGCCATTATCGAGGGCGAACGTATCGATTTTGAATTACGCTTTTTAAAACCCTTTCAGTCGACATCGCCAGCTTATATGATCACCGAAAGCATTACCGATACCTCTACCAAAGTAAAATGGGGGTTTAGTGGTCATCTGGATTACCCAATGAATTTAATGCTGGTGTTCATCGACTTTGAGCAAATGATTGGTGATGACTTACAAACTGGTCTCGACAATCTTAAAAAACTGCACGAACAGCAATAATAGTGTTGTTGATGGAAATTTTAAATAGCAAAAAAGCTAAAATTGACAGATACTTAAGGGGTAAATAAACATATATATATTCCAATCAGGGAGCGCATTTAACCGGTGAAAAAAATTAGCATAAGCCAAGATGAAAATCTGTCATTTAAGCTAAGCCATCAACTCACACTAGATGAATATCAACACATAGATTTGTATTTCTCAATTCCAGATGACATGGGCATCAGTGCAAAAACGCTGAGTGAAGAAAATTACTTCCACAGTAGCATCAAAAGTTACAGTTCTTATTATTCTGAACAGGTGCACTTGCCTTTGGTCAGAAGTCGTTTTATCAGTCAACAAAAAGGTGAACAAAGCGATTATCGCAGTAACTTAAATCTATTTTGTCATCAGTTTCGCGTGGCACTAGATACGGATATAAAGCAAACGATTAAAATTGACGGTGTGGAAGATTTTTATCAAACCGCGAATGAGCTCAGTGAACAAACGCAAAACCTGTTGAAAAAATTACGCCGTTACACGCCGCCGGATCAAAAGCTGAGCTCTTATTTTGAAAATGTTGACAATTACCTGAGCTGGCACACCGAGCAATCCTTTTTAAAACTGTTAGCTAAAGGCCCAAAAGGCAGTGAGCAAAGTGAACATCGTGAGGCATTATTTGAATTGTGCCGACAAGAATGTGAGTATCGCGTCAGCAATCAGTATAACTCGAAAGTCACCCTTGATGATCCTAACCGCATCACCAACAAAATGCGTTTATTGCAGCGCTTAAGTGATATTGGCGTAGTGTTTAAGCGACAAACGAAAAACTTGAATGCCAATTTGAAACGTTTTGTCCGCGGCGCTATTACCGCCATCATCATGGCCTTTGTGATGTCTATTGTGCTCAATGCTCGCTCAGCATTTGCCGAAGTCACGGTAGTATTAATTGCTATCTTAGGCTTGATTTATGGCATACGGGAAACCTTTAAAGACGAATTAAACCAGTATGTATGGCGTAAAATTCAACACGGCAGGCCGAAATGGCTGCACTTATTCAGCAATAGTTTAACCAAAAGCAAAATTTGTACTCAGACCATCTGGCTTGAATACATCAAAAGCAAGGACTTGCCCGAAAACGTTGATAAGCTATTGCAAAAGCGTGGCAAGCAAAATAAGCAAGCTGCACATTTATTGCATTTTCGTTGTGATTCCAGAGTGCTGGCAAAAGAATTTATGCCAGGTTTTGAAGAAATACAAAATCGGATTTTTTTCAATTTAACGCCGTTTGTCCGCTATTTGAAAAGAGGTGAAGGCCGCTTATACGCACATGATGGCAGTAAAATTTCGCATCAATCGGTGGAACGCAGGTATCAAATTAATTTGGTCCTGGTACAAACCAATAAGCTGAAACAAGAGTACTTACAACGTTTTAAAATCACCATGAATCGCTCTAAAATCATCAATATTGAACCGATGAAGTCGTCACAAAATTTTGTTACCTCCGAGGCGTAAATGAGCGAAAACGGTAACGGTATACAAAGCAGGCAAATGTATATTTTTGCCTTTGCTTAACCTGCAGTTCGTGCTACTTTCTCTGCATAGTTATAACTAACCTGAACTCGAGATAAGCACTCATTATCCCCGTCCAGATTATAAAGGAAAATTTATTATGCCAAAGGCAAGTGATATTAAAAAAAATGCAGCTATTGAATATAACAATAGCGTTTATATTGTCAGAGATATCGAACGTTCGGTACCGCAAGGACGTGCCGGTGGTAGCTTATATCGTATGCGCATGTATGACGTTGTCACTGGGAACAAAGTTGATGAAACGTTTAAAGATAGCGACATGCTTACTTTAGGCGATTTAAGCCGTCATCAAGTGATGTTTTCCTATGTCGATGGTGATGAATATGTGTTTATGGATAACGAAGATTACACGCCGTATCACTTAAATAAAGACTCTATAAGTGATGAAGTACAATTTATCAATGAAGAAACCGAAGGGTTAACCCTGTTAATGGTGGATGGCTCACCGGTTGGTGTTGATTTACCGGCAACCGTTGATTTAGTGATCACCGAAACTGACCCGTCAATTAAAGGTGGTTCAGCAACCGCTCGTACTAAGCCGGCAATTCTTTCAACTGGATTAACGGTACAAGTACCTGAGCATGTTTCGGCCGGTGATAAAATAAAAATAAACACTGCCGAGAAGAAATTCGTTAGTCGCGCTTAATTAGCCTTTTAGTAAAAACAAAGTGTAAAGCCAACGTTTTTAATAATCGTTGGCTTTTTTTGTTCAGGGATGAACTTATCCTAGACTACCATGGATAAGGTATAAGGCTAGGGTTAATTCATGGATGAATCAACTTAGAATTACCAGGGACCACTCTTTCACATCCTCGGCAATTGCTCCAGGCATAGCCCTAATACACGACATCCATGTCGTAATGTAAATCA
The DNA here is from genome assembly GCA_002162925.1 of Thalassotalea sp. 42_200_T64. Taxonomy (GTDB): domain Bacteria; phylum Pseudomonadota; class Gammaproteobacteria; order Enterobacterales; family Alteromonadaceae; genus Thalassotalea_A. The sequence goes on from MABC01000017.1 coordinate 13,146, forward strand.
TGGTATAGGGCTAGGGCTTGCATTTATTCTTGGAAATGTTTGCTGCCATAGTCGATGATGGTTGCACTCACCTGTTTTTGTATACCTCGCTCCAATACCCAACTATGCCAAAATAGAGGTTGTTTTAAATGCATGTTTGGCGCTAAATCAATGAGCGCGCCACTGGCTAAATGTTCATTAGCCTGGGTTGTTGGGATCAAACCATAAGCTAGCCCAGCTAGGGCCATAGTAACCACTGCCTCAGAAGAGCGAATGCGATGACAAGGGTAGTCAGCTTTCTTAATGCCAAAGTGCTGCTTTAAGTAATCTTTATGCATAGTATCTCGATGGTCATAATCGATACACGGTGCGATTGATAAATTACTGTTGTTTAATCCATCAGCAAAGAATTTCTGTTGAAATTCAGGGCTGGCGCAAAGGATATAATCGAGAGTGCCAATTGGTTCTACCTTTACCCCGGCAAAACTCGACTTTTGTGAACTCACCGCAGCAAATACTTCGCCTTTTTTTAATAACTCTTGGGTATTGGCCTCATTGGTCACCTGGATATTCAGCTCTATTGGGTAGCGTTTTAGCAGCGGTGTTAATGCCGGAATAAACCAACTGGCCAGCGTGTCGGCATTCACCGCAATGGTAATGGGCAGGGACGAAGGCACATCACTGGGCATGATCTCGCGCACCAGATCATATTCCAACTGCCTGATTTTACGAAAATGCGACAGTATTTTTTCGCCCACCGCGGTGGCTTGTAGCGGTTGTGTGCGGATCAACACCGGGTTTGCCACCAGTTGTTCCAGTTGTTTAATGCGTTGCGAAATTGCCGACTGGGTAATGTTCAACACTTGTGCTGCTTTGTCGAAACTTTGCTCATGAATTACCGTATCGAGCGCATGAATGAGTTTGTAATCGAGAGGACGCATAATCACCTAATTAATGATGCTAAATTGTTAATTGATAATCATTAGAAAAATTAATAATTATTAAGTTTATTTAATTTTACTAACTATAGTGTTTTTCTTATTCTAGTGCTAATTAAATTGCTCGCTGCAGTTGTTTGTTGTTTGTTGTTTGTTGTTTGCCAGTTGCCCGCAGCCCGCTTTTTGCTCGTTGCCCTTTATTCTTTTAAGGAAAATCCATGTCTACCATGTCACTCGTACCAATATTTAAAGGCTTCGTCATTGGCGCCGGCTTAATCATCCCGATTGGCGTACAAAACTCATACATTTTAAGCCAAAGCATTAAACGCAATCATCATTTGATGGCGGCGACTATTTGCATTTTGTGTGATTTTTTTTTGATGTCACTGGGCGTGTTTGGTGGTGGTGCATTAATTAATAGCAATGGCATGTTAGCCGAGGTTATCACCTGGGGCGGCATCATCTTTTTGACTGTCTACGGACTGATTTTCTTTAAACAATTTTATCTGGCCAACAAAGATGACCTGCTCAAAGAAATTAAGCCCAGTAGCCGCAAAGCGGTGATTTTTACTACCCTGGCGGTCACCTTGTTAAACCCGCATGCTTATTTAGACACGGTAGTGATCATTGGCAGTATCAGTAATAAGTTTGCTGACGCCGATAAATTGGCGTTCCTATTCGGTACCTTGCTTGCCTCAATTGCCTGGTTTTATGCGTTATCGCTAGGCGCTGCAAAAATGTCACCATGGTTGAGTCAGCGTAAAGTGCAACGTGGTATCAATTTGTTGGTGGCATGTTTAATGTGGACTATCGCCTGGTTATTATTTACTGGGCTTTAACCGTACGCGGAAGAATATATTGCTATGGAAAGAAATTACGCTACGGCAACAGCTACTTGCGCTTCGGTTAGTGCACTTACCACATCCATCAGTTGGGCGTTTAATTCATTATTGCTAATGCGTAGCGTTTCCATATCGAAGTTATTGTAGAAATTCGGTAAAGAGAAACTGCCTTTAACATCACCGGAAAAGTAGGGCGCAGAACCCGTTGCTGCGGCTAACACGCTACCAGCACCGCCAGGACCCGGAGACGTTGCCAATAAGATCATCGGCTTGTTTTGAAAGACTTTTTGATCGATACGCGAGGCCCAGTCAAACAAGTTTTTATAAGCTGCGGTGTAACTGCCGTTATGTTCGGCAAATGAGATCATGATGGCATCGCCGCTGCCCAATTTATCAAAAAACTGTTGTGCCAGCTCTGGCTTACCTAACTCGGCTTCACGGTCTTCACTAAAAAGAGGTAATTCATAATCATTAATATCAATGACTTCCACTTCGCTGCCTTCGACCAAGTTTGCCGCGTAAGTTACCAGGCTTTTGTTTACCGATTTTGAACTGCTTGTTGCTGCCAGGGCGATAATTTTCATAATAATGATCCTCTATTAATAATGTGTTAAAACTTGCAGCTATTGTCTGTTTTTTCGAAAATATTTACTAGCGGATAAAATCGAATAAATAATCCTATTTTTTCGTTCATTCCTTGCTAAAGCCCGTTATACTGGCCTCTATGGAAAATCATCAACAACCACTAAGAGAAAACAATGTCAATTTCCACATTTCTAACCAAGCTAAACACTAGCCCAGAGATCATTCAGTTTACCGATACTATGGCAGTGATAAAGGATAACTACGCTTATACGGCCAGCACTTTCATTAATGGTGATATTACCAATGAAGCAGGGAGCAATGAGGGATCTTGTAAAATATTTGCTTTTGCGCAAATAAATAAACTAACCAAAGCGCAAACCTTGGCATGTTTTGGCGATTATTACCGTCAGGACGTACTGGCAAATCCAGAAGGTAATGATCATGGCAATATTCGCAATTTCATCACTTATGGCTGGGCGGGCATTAAGTTTCAACAACAAGCGTTAACCATAAATTAAATTTGCTATTGAACAAAAGCGAAGTTTAGTTAATATGGCATAGTCTGTTAATAACAAAACTGTTGAATATTATCTTTGATTTTATGCTGTTAGCCAAAGTAAAAGCGTTTATCCGTCAGCCATTTTTGCTGGTTACGCTAATGGTTTGCGTGTCTATTTCTCCTTTTTCGGCGGCGAATCAAGGCACTGCACTAGGGCTAGATCTTTCTGAAGGCAAACCGTTATGGGAGGCCGGGCTGTTTAGTACGGCATTTCGTGGCCCGATATATCCGGCTGCCAAGGATTATCAAAACAAACTTCTGGCTGTACCGTTTTTTATTTATCGTGGTGAGAAAATTCGTATTGGGGATGAGTCACTGATAAAAGCCATCGCCGTTGAAAAAGAAACGTTTAAGTTAGATGTTTCATTAGGGGCGGCCTTTAATGCCAATTCAGAAGATTCAAAAATTCGCCAGGGCATGCCCGATTTAGACTTTATGTTTGAAATAGGCCCACAAGCGAGCTTTTTAATGGCAGATAGTGAGCACAGTGAAACCTGGCTAAACTTGCAACTGCGCTCGGTTTTCTCTACCGATTTTTCTGCCGTTAAGCAACGTGGTTATGTGTTCCAACCAGAAGTTTCTTATAAAAGACATGATTTTATCGTAGCAGACAACACCTTGTTTTTAGCGATTGCACCCACCTTTGCCAGTGCCAAAACCCACCAATATTTTTACGATGTCGAGCAAGCCTATGTTAACGAAGAGCGTGAGTTTTATCAGGCCAGCGGCGGCTATTTGGGCAGTAAAGTAACCATTGCCAACCGTTATAGTGTTAACAAACGCCTGATGATGTTCTTTGGCGTGCAACTGGGGGTGTGGAGTGGTGCGAAAAATGAAGCAAGCCCGTTATTTCAACAAGACTTTACTTATACGCTAGCGCTAGGTCTGAAATGGAGTCTTTTTAGTAGCAACACGTTAGTCGATTAACATCTCCCGAAACTGCAAAGCAGCGATAATTTTTTGTTCCACTCTAGCACTCAATTATTTAACTATTGATGTCTGCACAACTACACCGTATATTACCTGGTCATACCACTGTTATTTTTAATGTTTTCCCTACTAATAAGGACACAATAGTTTTGCTGCAGCAAGAGTCACTTTTTATTGAAGATAATGGTCATCAATTGCATCTTCGTCATATCTATAAACCGACAACTACAGGTAAGCCAGGTGGCGTACCTGTGTTAATGGTGCATGGCGCCGTAGAGAATGGCCGAATTTTTTATACCGAGAAAGGCAAAGGCTTAGGGTGTTATCTGGCAGAGCAAGGCTTCGATGTCTATGTACTCGACCTGCGCGGCCGCGGTAAAAGCACGCCTTTAATTAATGCCGAATCGGATTATGGTCAATTTGAGGTGATCACCCACGATTTGCCGTTAATCATCGAGCATATATTTACCTTAACCGAGCAGCCAATGCATTTAATTTCCCACTCCTGGGGCGGTGTCTTAGTTGCCAGTGTATTGGCTCGACATGCTGAAATTATTACTCGGGTACGAACCAATATCTGTTTCGGTACAAAACGCTCTATTACTGTCAGTGGTATTGAAAAATACCTGAAAGTGGATCTGTTTTGGAACCGACTGGCATTGAGAATGGCGAAACATAAAGGCTATTTAGATGCGAAAAAATACGGCATTGGTTCAGATAATGAAACACAAAAGTCATTGGCTCACAGTGTCGCCTGGGTAAAACGGGGCCCCTGGCATGATCCGGTTGACGGTTTTGATTATCGAACGGCGGCAAAAAATACTCTCTGGCCACCCACCTGGCATTTAACCGGCATTAACGATTCGGTTTTAGGCAATAAAGTGGACGTAAAATATTTCATCGATGAAACTGAAAATTGCAACGCTAAACTCACGGTATTATCGAAACGTAACGGTAACGCGGTAGATTATGATCATATCGATATACTGACCCATGCAAAAGCGGTTGATGATCACTTTCCTAAACTTGTTAACTGGTTGAATGAACAATAAGTATATATGATACAAGCAGTTAACCTTATATTCTGATTAATCGACTATACTGCTTAGATATTTATTGATAATAAATATCTAAGTTGACTAAATATCTGTTCATTTTTAATCAAATTGGTATCAGGAGCTTGTATGCGTTTTCTTTCCCGTAGGTTAGTGATGCCCAATGATTTAAATTATGCCAATGCCACATGGCAAAAACCTCGAACTATTGAAAACACAAACCGAAGAAGAATTACAAACACTAAACATGTTAAAATCAGACCAGGGTTAGTTATGCACTAAAACCTGTTGTTAACCCAGAGCGCTTGTTGCTCGGCATTTTTGAAGCTCCAGGCAATAAAACGGCTAATTTTTTGCCCTTGTGCCATTTTTACTACTTTAACTTCGGCGACGTCAGCTTTTTTTAGTGCCAGTTTCAATGGTCTAATGTTGTCCTTTTTAGACAGCAAACAAGTAAACCACAACACTTGTGTTTGATAATGTTTACTTTCGGCAATCATTTTACCAACAAACTTAAGCTCACCACCATCACACCATAACTCTGCATTTTGGCCACCAAAGTTTAATTTTGCATCATTACTATTGGCGATGTTTTTGCTTTTGTGTTTATTTAGATTGTGCCATTTCTGTTGTGTGCCTATAGTGGCATCATCCATCGATGCGTGAAAGGGCGGGTTACATAGGGTTAAATCAAAATACTCATTTGCTTTGATAATATCTTGAAAGGTATGACTTGCATCACCTTGCAGCCGGCACTCAATGTTTTCCGCTAAGCCTGAATTTTGACTCAGGGTATCGTTGGCAAATTTTATCGACACTGGATCAATGTCGCTGGCAACAAATTGCCACTGATAACTGCGTTGTCCCAAAATAGGGTAAATGCAACTGGCACCTGTGCCAATATCGAGCACCCTGACTTTGCCCGGGCGTGGTATTTTATTGCCATTGGTGTGTTTTAATAAGTCGGCCAGATAATGCAGGTAATCGACACGGCCAGGAATTGGCGGGCACAAGTAACCCTCGGGAATATCCCAGTGCTGAATGTGATAATGGTGCTTTAACAATGCCAAATTCAGTGTTTTTACCGCGTCACTATTGGCAAAATCAATGCTTAAATTTTGATGTTGATTGTTTTTGACAAACGCCTTTAATGGCGGATGCGCGCTAATAAGTGCGACAAAATCATAGCCATTATTGTGACGGTTGCGTGGGTGTAGCTGTGGTTTTAGCACATTAGGCGTGTTATTTTCGGCCAACTTTAAACGTTCCGTTTGATAAAAATTGTACTGCTTCAGGTCGTTTTTTGCCGATCAGTATTGGCCCATCATCCATCATTAGAAAGTTTTTCCAACAACGTTTAAATACTGCCCAGGTGGTTTCGATCACTTGTTTTTTGGAATTGCAGTAATAGACGGTAGTGTTATCCTGCCAACTGAGGTGCTCAAGGATCATTTCCGGCAATGCGTCGGCATCACTTTCCCAGGCCTTTTCCCACATTGCTTTATCACTCCAACTGTCATCAGCAAATGGCCAGTCACCCTGGCTGAAGAAGTCGGGATGATCGACTTGTTTGCTAATAAACTGACTCCATAATGCGCTCGAGCGAGCGAGTGACATTGGCTTGATAGCTTTTAAGTCTTGCTCACTGATGGGCAGGTTTTTAAAACGAAAAACCCAGGCATGTTTTAAATCGTCAATGGCGATGTAACTCATTAATATATTCTTGTTTGATTAGCGTGCGCGGATTATACCATTTAGATTGTGCTTGCGGTATGCTTAGTACTACTGAAATAGTTAAGGTTTAGTGAGAAATGTCTTCAGATAGATTTGGTACCAGCGCCAATTATAAAAGTAAAGAACAGGGTTACCGGGATAGGGCACTTAAGCTGTTTCCTTGGGTTTGTGGTCGTTGTGCCCGAGAGTTTGTATACTCAAACATTAAAGAGCTAACTGTGCATCATGTCGACCATGATCACACCAATAACCCGCAAGATGGCAGCAATTGGGAGTTGTTGTGTATTTATTGTCACGACAATGAACACGCCAAATATACCGATCAAGCGCAATATGGCAGAGAAGTCAAAGCAGGAGATACTAACCAAGACTCGGCAACGTATAACCCATTCGCCGATTTAAAATCTATGTTAAAGAAATAAGCTAACGGTAAAGAAGTTAACCTGATAGAATACGCCCGCCTAATTTTGGGCGTTTTTCATTTACTCTTAGGATCTTATTATGTCTAAATTTTTCTACCGTGGTACGCCAGATGTTATGGGTAAATATGGTAAAGCGGGTTACACCCCGAAAGCGAAAATGAAATTAGGCACAGCGAACAATCCGTTAACCTTAGTGGTAGCAACTTCAAAGCGCCAGCAAGCAGTGCAAGCGATAGTGGGCGATCATAACCTGGTTGCCAATATCGAAGTAAATAGTGAGGCTGCAGAAAACTTGCTTGAGCTTGACGGGGTATTAAATACGCCGAAAACTCAAATGTTTGCCAAAACAGCTGAGCGCAACGACCCATGCAGCTGTGGCAGTGGCAAAAAATACAAAAAATGCTGTGGCTAATGCAACGCAGCCGTTTAGATCGCTTTATCAGCTTAACGCTAAATATCAGTCGCCGTGATGTACGGTTAATGTTGGCGCAAAAAAGGATTAGCGTGGATGGCAATATTGTCAGTGACATCGGTCTAATCATCGACAAGTTTTCATTGATAATGGTGGATGAAAAGGTGCTGCAGAATTATCAGCCTAGCTATGTGATGTTACATAAACCGGTTGGTGTGGTCAGTGCTACTAGTGATGAGCAACTTAAAACGGTGATTGATTTGCTCGATAGCGAGCAATACCCGGAAAAGGCCGAGTTGCACATTGTTGGCCGGCTCGATTTGAATACTTCCGGTTTAATCTTGCTAACCAATGACAGCAGCTGGTCTGAGCGATTAACTCAACCGAATGCAAAAGTTGCCAAACACTATAAAGTGACGTTAGCAGATCCTATTAACGAGAATGTGCAAAACGATTATGTGAGTGCCTTTGCCAAGGGCATGTATTTTGCGTATGAAGACATCACCACTAAGGCCGCAATGCTCACTATAGTCTCACCACATACCGCGTTGTTAACACTCACCGAAGGCCGGTATCATCAAATTAAGCGGATGTTTGGCCGCTTTCAAAATAAGGTTGTAGCCTTGCATCGTTTTGCCATTGGCAATTTAGAACTTGAGCAACAATTGCTCGTTGGCACCGCCAGGCGATTAACTGCGTGTGAAGTTAGACAAATCAGTGTAAAATAGAACCATATCAAGTAAGGCTATGTAAATTTAGGATCCCCATGAGCAAAGCGCCAAAATACAGCTATCGCGTTGTTGAAAAACGCAACAATACCTGGACCGCAGAAATCCAACGTCAGGCAACATCGAAAAAGAAAGTGGTTTCTAAACGACAAACCAGTTTTGCCAGCGAAGACGAAGGCATTGCCTGGGCGAAAGTCGAATTAGAGAAAATTCTGGTAAATCATATTGAACGCAATAAGCGTCATGATGAAGAACGCGCCGAACAATATCAGGAAAAATTGAAAAAGGCCGAACTTGCCGCGGCACAAGCTAGCTTAGAAGTCAGTGAAGAAGCAACGGCAACAGAGGAAGAAGAAAATACCTCTTTTGCCTTAACGGAAGAGCAACAATTAAAAGCAATTGCTGACTTGCAAGAACTTGAACAGTTAGAAAACGATGATGACGATAAAGAGTCGGCAGCTAAACCGAAGTTTGATTTTGAAGTTGAATTAGAAGAAGCAGAGCTTGCAGAAAAAGAAGCTTTGAAAAAAGCGAAAGCCAAAAAATCGAAAAAAGCCGATGTGGCAGACGCCGACGATGATGCTTTAACCGCTGATGGCAGTGATCAAGTAAACGACATTTATTTGCAAAAATAAACGTTCGAATCGAATAAAAAAAGGCAAATGAGAATTTGCCTTTTTTTGCTCTGCTAATATTAAAAAGCGCGATATAAGTATTGTATACAAACTCGAGGCATTTAATAATGCTGCCCGTAGCCCGTAGCCCGTAGCCCGTAGCCCGTAGCCCGTAGCCCGTAGCCTTCTTTTACGGATGCAGGTGGAATATATCCCAGCCATCGTCTTGTTTATCAAAGCACACTCTGTCGTGCAGTCGGCTGGCGCGGCCTTGCCAAAACTCGATATAACTAGGCTCGACGCGATAGCCACCCCAAAATTCCGGTAGTGGTACTTGTTTATCGGCAAACTGTTCTTTGTATCGTTGCACTCTATCTTTTAATTCGTCTGGATGAGACAGTTTCTCACTTTGCTTAGAAGCCCAGGCGCCAACTTGGCTGCCTCTGTCGCGGCTATGAAAGTATTGCTCTGATTGCTTTGTTGAGGTGCGCTTTACCACGCCTTCAATACGAACTTGGCGTTGTAATACGCCCCAGTGGAACAACAACGCCACTTTGTCGTTTTCTTGCAGTTCCTGACTTTTACGGCTGCCGTAGTTGGTGTAAAACACAAAACCGTTGGCATCGAAAGATTTTAACAGCACCATTCTTGATGATGGCTGGCCATTGGCACTGCAACTGCTAACTGACATTGCTTCCGGTAATAAAATCCCCGATTTTTTGGCATCATCAAACCAGGTTTGAAACAATTCAACCGGCGATTTGCTTTCAGGTATTGCGGGCAATGGCAGGGCGACGCCTTGACCAAAAGTGAATAAACAACGGAATTTTTCTAAGAGAGTCATCATTTTTTCTGGTGATTTAAAATTAGGGAAAATTGTAGCAGTTAACCTTTGTCTGCGAAACACTAAAAAACTCAACTATGCTTAATAGAATTGAAATGACAAAAAATGTGTTTGCTAAATAAAAAAAGAGTAAAGAGAACAGGGTTTTCACAGATTAATATTTAGTTAACCTGAACTCGGAATTAGGGCCGTGTTGAGCAAAGGTTGCTTATCCAGAATTCAGGCTAGTCATTAATTAACGAGGGGAATCATGGCCGATTTACTCAACTTGGCAATCATTCGGACCGCGGTATTTAGTGCTCATCTCTGCGCCCATAAAACTAAACTGACGCCAGTGTTATGGTGTATCGCCATCGGCAGTTTATTGGTGAATGTTGACATCCTGCCGCAACAACCCGGAATTTTTATTACCAACTTTGCCGAAGTTGGCATCATCGTCATCATGTTCGCCCTTGGCTTTAAAAGAAGGATATTTCGTGATCTCATCGCAGCAACGAAAAGACAATATTGCCTATATCCAAAACTCTATTATCAATGAAGAAATGTTCTACACCTTGATGCTCACTGCCTTTTGCTTAAATATTAGTGTGCCGTTATGCATAAAATTTTGGAAAAAACATCTCCAATAAAACACCAATGATTGACCCAGTTGCATGATTGTTAATGAAAATTTAATAATTACTAACAATTTGATGTTTGTAATGTGACGACACAATTGGTTAAGCTAGTCTCAGCAAAAAATAAATCAATATTTCTATAACGAAAGGTTAACTAATGAAATTTTTAAAACCTACCTTACTCGGTATTTCTGTTTCTATGGCATTAAGCTTAACTGGCTGTGCAACGTCTCCATCGGCCGAAACCTCTCCTGTAGCAAGCCAACAACAAGATACTTCATTAACATACGTGCGCACCGTTGAAGGCATTGAAGAATATGCGTTAGCCAATGGCTTAAAAGTATTACTCTACCCAGATGCGTCACAACCGAAAACACTAGTGAATATTACTTATAAAGTGGGCTCTAAACACGAAAATTATGGTGAAACCGGTATGGCGCATTTGCTCGAGCACATGTTGTTTAAAGGCTCTACCAATTACCAGGAAATTGACAAAGAATTCAAAAAACGCGGTATGGGCAAAAATGCTTCTACCTGGACTGACCGAACCAACTATTATGAAACCTTCGATGCCAATGAAGATAGTCTTGAATGGGCCATAGGCATGGAAGCCGATCGAATGATAAACGCCACGTTTAGCGAAGAACAATTAAAAAGTGAAATGACCGTGGTTCGCAACGAAATGGAAAAAGGCGAGACTAGCCCGTTTCGGATGTTAATGGGGCGGATGACTTCCATGGCATTTTTATGGCACAACTACGGAAAAAGTACTATTGGTGCTCGCTCTGACGTAGAAAACTTTCCTTTTTATCGTTTGCGAGACTTCTACAACAAACATTATCGCCCAGATAATGCGGTATTAATTATTGCCGGCCGCTTTGATAAAGACAAAACCATGGCGTTAATTGAGCAAAGATTTGGCACCATTGCCAAACCGAGTAAAGCCAAAGAGCCATTATATACGGTGGAGCCAACCCAAGATGGTGAGCGCAGTGTCTACATTCGCCGGGTTGGTGACTTGCCTTATGTTGGCTTGTCTTATCACGCACCGTCGGCATTACACCAAGATGCGGCAGCATTATCGATTTTAAATGAAATTTTGGCCGATGACACCCGGGGGCGCATGCAAAAAGAACTGGTGGAAACCGGCATTGCCACCAGCGCCTCGAATTTTATGTTTCCGTTTGCCGACAGCTCGCAATTCTTATTCCTGCTACAGGGCGGGAAAGATAGCGATATTAGCGAATTAGAAAGGCAATTAATTGCCCTTGCCGAAAATTTGCATGCCAAACCTATCACCCAGGAAGAAATTGATTTTGCCAAAGCCAAACTTGCTCGCCAAACTGAACAGGCAATGCGCAGTGTAACTGGCGTTGGTATGCAATTGTCTGAATACATCGCCATGGGCGATTACCGTCATGCATTTTATTCTCGCGATCAAATTGAACAGGTTAGTTTGGCGCAGGTGCAAGCGGTAGCGGATAAATATTTAATTCCGAGTAATCGTACTTCGGGTCGTTTCATCCCTACTGAAAAACCGCAGCGCGCTGAAATTCCAAAAAAACCGAATTTAGATGAGTTATTAAAAGACTACACAGGTAAAGAAGTGATTGCTGCCGGTGAGGTGTATGACAACACGGTAACTAACATTAAACAGCGTCTGGTTAACATTCACTGGCAAGAGGGTACGACAGTAAGCGTATATCCGAAAGTTTTACGTGGTGAGCAAATTATTATTTCCATGCATTTTCCTAGCGGCACAGCGCAAACATTGGCGGATAAAGGCAATGTGATGGGCTTTATTGGTGGCATGATCAAACAAGGCAATAGCAATTACAGCAAAGCAGAGATTGCCGCTAAGCTGGATCAACTGAAAAGCTCTATTTTAATTTCAACTTCGCCAGGCTCTACCGATGTGTCGATTAATACCGACAAGAAAAACCTTGAGCAAACCGTTAAGTTTTTAGGTGAGTTAATGAGCGCACCAACGTTTCCTGAAACTGAATTGGCAGTATTGAAACGTGGCTCAGTGGCAGGTATTGAGCAACAGCGTACCGACCCTAGCTCTATTGCGGTAAACAGCTTCCGAAAGTCATTATATAATTACCCGCAAGGGCACCCAAAAGCTTACGCCAGCTTAGATGATAAAATTAGTGCCATTAATAATATAAGCACGAAAGAGTTGGCGGCGCTTTATCAAAGCCATACCAATATCAATAATGGCTATATTGCCGTGGTTGGCGATGTAAACGCAGAACAAATTTCTCAGCAATTACATGCGGTATTAGCACGTTTTGCTAACGACACGCCGTATCAGCGTATGGAAGCGAGTTTCAAAGATAGCCAGGGCTTAATGGTGAGCAGTGAAACTCCAGATAAAGCCAATGCCCAAGTTTACTTTATTAATGCGATCAATATGCAAGTGACTCATGCTGATTACCCGGCGTTAGCGATGGCGAGCAAAATTTTTGGTGGCGATACTTTCACTTCTCGGGTTGGCGCTCGAATTCGAGTAAAAGAAGGCTACAGCTATACCGTAGGTGCCGGCCTTAATGTTAATACCTTAGACAAGCAAGGGTTATCGTTAGGTTGGGCTATTTCGGCACCGGAGAATGTCGAAACTGTTATTGCCGCATACCGTGAAGAGATGCAGAAAGTGGTTGATGAAGGCTTTACTGCTGAAGAGTTAGATCAGGCGGTAAAAGGCTTTGTCAGTGACCGAAACCGCCAATGGGCAGATGATGGTACCATTGCCAGTATTTTGGTGAAATCGGCAAAACTTGATCAGGATTTATCGTTTTATGATGAACAAGTCACTGCCATACAAAACTTAACGGTACGCGAGGTTAATGCCGCATTTAACAAGCACATTGCCAGTTTAGAATTGAATGTATTTAAAGCCGGTGATTTCGCCAAAGAGGCAAAATAACTCAGGTTAATTAACCTGAACTCAGGAAGATGAGAGCACTTTTGATAAAGTATACTTATCCTGAGTTATGGTTATTTATTTGCGATTTCCCCCATATTTCTCACGATTGAATAACTCACGTCAACAGTATCTTTCTCTGCGATGGTTCGGGATAGGTAATCCGAATTGCTCAACCAGGTATCAAACTCAGACACCGGTAAGGGTCTGCTGATAAAGAAACCCTGGGCTTTTTCACAGTTATTTTTGATTAGCCAATCTAACGTTTTTTTATCTTCTACACCTTCAGCAACCACAGATAAGCCCAGTTGGTGGGATAATTGAATGGTTGAACTGACAATCAGTTGATCTTCGGGTTGTTGAATTAAATGTTGAATAAAGCATCGATCAATTTTCAGTTCTTGTACCGGTAGATTCTTCAATTGTGCTAACGAAGAGTAGCCAGTACCGTAATCATCAATCGATAAGATGATACCGTGTTTTCGCAGCCGTGTAATATTTTCAATGGCCTTAGAATTATGATCAACAAAAGCGTCCTCGGTTATTTCAAAACAAAAACCTTGATATAGTGCATTGCTGCCACAAAGTTTGTTGATAAGTTGCTGACAAAAATCATCATCGAGCAGGTTTTCGGGAGATATATTAACGGAAATGCGAATATCGATGCCACTTTCCTGCCAAACAAAATACTGTTCAATGGCTTTGTTAATCACCCAGTTACTTAATGCATTCATTTGTCCTGTTTGGTCAACAATTTGAATAAAAGCATCGGGAGTAATTAAGCCATTTACTGGATGTATCCAACGAACCAGTGCCTCAACTTCTTCAATGGTATTGTTTTTCAAGTTTAATTTCGGTTGGTAGTAAAGCGTAAACTCATCATTTTCAATGGCACTCTTCAACCGGTTAACCAATTGCAACCGGTCAAGAGTATTTAAGTCTATCTGCGGATCGTACAGTTGGAACAACAAATTTTTACGCTTGGCAATTTGCATTGCTGCGTCCACTTCTTTTAATAACTGATTGCTTTGCGACCAACCGCTGCTATAGGTGACACCAATGTTCACTTGCAAGTGGATGGCAATATTTTGATAACTAAAATTAGGTTCAATTACGGCATTAATTTCTTGAATACAGTCCTTCACGTCTTCGGTCTGTTTATAGTCTAAGCGCAATAAAAAACCATTTCCTGAGGTATGAAATAAAGGCAATTCAAGAGTTCGTAAGCGGTTGCCGATTTCTTGAATCACTTCATCGCCTACGTCATGCCCTAAAGTATCATTGATATCGGATAACCGTCTTACATTCAGTTGACATAAGAGATAAGGATTGGCGATGGCATGCATTTCTCGTTGAAATTGATTGCGATTTGGTAAACCGGTTAAGCTGTCTGAATACGCTTGTTGGATAATTTCCTTTTCGCGCGATTCTATCGCTTCTTGCATTTCACCAAACTGTTCCGCTAACTGATTTAGCTCATAGGTTTTCCCGACAAAAATCTCACTTTGGTAATTACCTTTGGTAATGTCTTTGGTTATTTTAACCAAACGTCGTACCGGCTCGGTAACGCCGCTAGCGATAAAAAATGCGCCTATTAATGATATCGCCAAGGTAACCGAGATCAGAATTAACAGATTAAGAGAATCTTCAATAATTGCCGCCACTAAAGATGAGCGCAACTGAAATGTGCTGGCAATAAGCTGTTTACCATCAACGTCCCCTAATGGGTAATTTACCGCGATAAACTCTTCTTCATTGAAGGTTTCAATGGGGGAGAATTGCTCGCTATTCGCGGCTTTATTTATTGCAATCCATTGCCATTTATTCTTAGACTCTAACCCAAAGCCGACATTGAAATTGGTTAAGGTCGCTAAATCTTCGGCCAATTTTTTATTGAGTGAATAACCCAAAGCGATATGACCAATACTCTGATGGTCATTAATCACTGGAGTGACCACCAGTTGATAAATTTCATTGTTGTAATGATAAAGGGTTTGGGTAAGTTCTTCGGCAAGCCACGACGGATGGTTAAACAGCTCGCCAATTTGGTTACCGGTATACACTCTTTTTATTTCTTTATTACTGTCTTTCACCAAGAGCTCACCGATGACCCGTGCGTTTAAATCAAAAACAAGGGCAATATCGGCATCAATTCGTTTACGGTGGTTGTTTAAAATGAGTGATAAATCTGAGTCCTTGGCTAAAATATCTTTGGCCAATTCATTGTCGGTTGCGGCTATTTCAACAAACGCACTGAGGTAGTAATTACGATTATTAAGTTCACCTTTGAGTAAGGTTTCCGCTTGGCTGCTGAGTGAGGTGAGTTGTTGTTTTTCGGTGCGCTTGTTGGCGTAATAGGAGTTTAAGAAAGAAACCGTTTGCACCACAATCAATAACAAAATAAAGAAGAAAAATATCCTATTTCTCAAACTAAAAAATTTCGACTCCACGGTGCTTTTCCTTAAGAACATCACTTTTTACACAACAGCTCTAATACATTGTTGAGCCCAAGCAACATTCACAATTTTTATTATTACTTTAACCATGGCAAACATTTTCCAATTGAGCAAATTTTGGTGAATAAAATTTAAGCAAAATAGGCAGTTGCGAATAACGCTAAATACCCTTAGCAATTTTTCAAATGGCATCGCATTGCTGCAGAAAATTTCAATAATGTTAATACCAGGTGAATTACGATATAATCCAGAGGTTCAAGGAATAACCAAACGCCCAATGACGGGGTCTGATAATAATAATTATGTCAATCTTGGGGTTTTATATTGCTTTCATCTTATAAGTTGTTATTCTTATTGATAACTTTTACTTTAAGTTTCTTTCCTTACGCGTATTTTTTGCCAATTCATTCATCATTTTCAAACGATTTTCTCACCATTCCTTTGGCAATTGTGCAGCTCATTAGCCTCGGCTTTGCTGGGCTTAGTTATTTAAAAACCAACTCTCGGTCGTTAAAATTGTTCTGGCAATTTATTGCTTTTGCGCTGCTTGGAGCCTTGATATTTGAGCTGGTGTTGTTGGCAGGAACAGGCTTGTCCCAACAGTTATTGCGAGATTTCTTTTCCCTGTGGTGCTACTTTTTCATTATTCTGGCGATTGAGACCAACCCTCATTTAAGTGATACGCCGCTCAATAAATACATTAGCGGTAGGGTACCGGCAGTGTTTTTTATCGTGGTTTGCTTTTGTTATTTTGTGTTATTGCCCGTCGAGTTTGCCGACAGCGCGGAACAATATTATTCGCCTGCCGCATATTTTCATCTCACTATCAGCTCATTTATTTTTGTACGCTTAGTTATTTGCAATGTTTATTGCCAAGGCCGGTTTTGGCTCTCGCTATACAGCTTATTGTCTATTGCCGCGTTTTTAATGCTGGTGAATAAGCTGAATGTATTTTTTCCGGATGGTTTGGGCGCCGAATTCAAGCAGAGTTACCTTGCCGGGCTGGTTCAGCTTGTGCCATATTTTGCGGTGACTTTTGCGGCCTGTATCAGCTTAAATCATGTAACCCCGCCAACGCCGGTTAAAAAGCCTACTTATCCAGAGCTGTACATTCTGCTGTTAGTCATAGGTTTGGTTGCGATACATGTCGTTGGCCTGGAGCTACAACTCAGTTATATCAGTCATTCGTATCTGCAATCAATAGTCATAGCCATTTGGTTGTTAACCGCGTTCGCCTTGTTGTTGTTTATCACTCAGAAAAAACGCGGCTTCTCGTTAAAACTAAAGCGGCAATTAGCTCAGCAAAGTACCGAGCTTAATGAATATCAGCAATCGAATCAGCAATTAGCGGATTCGCTGCTTAATTCCGAAGATAAAGCGATAGTAAATGCATCAAATAATGCGATTTTAACCGCGTCAATGTCGGGGCAGATACTTTCCGCCAATCCTGCCGCGGTACAAATGTTGCAGAGTTTAGAGCACGAGCTAAAGGGGACTCCGGTGAGTGATTTGTTCTCAGCGGATGAACAAATGCATTATTTTTTCGATTTTCAAAGTAATGTTTATGCGCTGCAACGAAAAGACACAGGAATATCTGTGGAATGCCGGGCAAAGCGAGCCGACGGCACCGATTTCCCCGTACAAACTGAGCTGCAATGGGCGGAAAGAGCAGAGCAGCCGCTGATTGTTATCACCTTCATCAATTTAACTGCGCGCAAGTTGGCAGAAACCAAAACATTAGAGTTAAAAGATAAATTTATTGCCAATATTTCTCACGAATTTAGAACGCCATTGACGATTATTAATGGCGTACTCGATCGTTATTTACTAAAACAACAAAATGATAATGAGCATAAAGAGTTGCTTACCGCCAAGCGTAATGGTTTGCGCTTGGTGAGAATGGTGGAACAATTACTCGAACTTTCCCGTTTAACCGATAATCCGCAGTTATCGCTGTCAAGGTATCGGCTGAGCACCATTATGGCAATGCCAACCGATTCCTTTGCCCGTCTGGCAAAGCAAAATAAATTGTCATTTAGCGCCGACATTCCCGACAACCTCTGGCTTGATTGCGATGCGCAGGCGTTTGAAAAAATTCTCTTTAATTTACTCGCCAATGCGATTAAATATACGCCAGAAGGCGGCAGCATTCAGGTGAAAGCCTATAGTGAGCAAAATACTATCATCCTCGATGTGATTGATAATGGCATTGGCATCAGCACAGCCTCGCAAGGTAAAATATTTGAACGCTTTCAGCGTGCCGATGACGATAAAAATAAAGCAATTTTCGGTGTTGGTATTGGTTTATCTTTAGTCAATGAGCTGGTTAAAGCGCATCAATGGCGGATAAATTTAGTCAGTGAATATAATCAGGGCAGTAAGTTTTCCTTGTCTATTCCACAGGCGCGGGCGAAAGAGGTTGAAGCCGAAACGCCGAGCAGTGTTTCTGAAAGTGAAGTGTCGTCGCTACTCATTGAACAACAGCAACCGCTCAATCAAAGAGTTGCCCACTCGCAAAAAGTGATTTTGGTGATTGAAGATAATGCCGACATGCAGAGCCACATCAAACAGGTGATCGAACAAAAACATCATTGCCTGCTGGCGATAAGTGGTGAGCTGGGGTTAACTCTGGCGCAGGAATATATTCCCGACTTGATAGTCTGCGACATTATGCTTACCGGTATTGATGGCTTTGCCGTATTGAAGCAGTTAAAAAGCAATGAATTAACCGCACACATCCCGGTGATATTACTTACCGCCCGATCCGATTTAGACTCGCGTTTGCAGGGCCTGAATTTACAGGCAGATGAGTACCTGAGTAAGCCATTTAATCAACAAGAGCTGCTGACTCGCATCGCAAACCTGATTGAAAACAGAAAACAATTACAGCAATCGTATTGGCAAAAGTTTAAGCAAAGCGAAAAAATTGCCCGCAAAGAAAACTGCGTAAACAAGGTTTCGTTGTTAACCGAAGAAAGCACAGAAGCGCAATCTTTAGATGAGCTATTTCTTGAAAAACTGCAGGCCGCAGTGGCTAAAATGTATATGGAAATTGACTTGGGCATACAGCCACTTGCCAGTGAAATGGCGATGAGTGAGCGGCAACTGCAACGCAAAATCAAAGTGTTGCTGGGCACCACGCCGAATAATTTCATCAAAGAATTCAGACTGACAAAAGCTCAAGAGCTACTGAAAAATGGTACGCAAATAGGTATCATTGCCTTAGATGTTGGTTTTTCATCACAAACCTATTTTGGCCGTTGTTTCAAAGAGACGTTTAATTGCACCCCGAAACAATACCAACAAGATTGTCTAAAAATCCAAAAAATTTAAGTAGCTCTAAACTGACCAAGTAATTATCGGATTTGGGATTATACCCGTTCGCGTAATGATGTGATCAATTGAGAATATACGGATTGGTATTAACCTTGTTTGACGTTGATATTTTGCTTGAGCAGCTCCAGGTTGAGCTCTTTTATCACCCGCAAATAGTCGAATGGCTGCAGTTTCGGTGAACATAAGCCTAGCCAAGTAAGCGACGGCTGTTTACTGACGATATTCAACCCCAACTCGACCATGACACTGACCTGATCCCAAGACAAATCCATGGGTTGTTCACGATTAAATGGATAAAACGAATAGGCCTGATTAACATCCTGTTGCGGCTCAAAAATACTGTCGAACCGACTTGCTAACCTTGCCGCTAATTCGCCGGCATTATTATCCTTTTCAAAGCCAATAATGGCAAAAGTGTCTTCTGACCAACGGATCACCAAATCATCGGGGTTGCGAGAGTAGAGTAATAAATCGGTTAAATTTATCAATTGACTGTTACGGATAGTGTCAGGCTTGGAAATATGGATCATTAATAGATACAACCTTGGTAAAATGCTGCGCTGTACCGGCAAAATATTTTGATGAATTTGGTTCATTAACTGACTGGTTTGCTCGATATAAATATCGAGATAACGGCGGCTTTTTACGCCGGTTACCTTATCTACCGTTGCCGCCTTTTCCAATTGATTATTGGCGTGCTCCAGTTCGGTGTTTTTTTGCGCATAATCTTTAGTCTTTTCGATAACCTGCCTTTTCAGCAACAGCTTTTGTTGCTGTTCAATCACTAATTTTCTATTGATAAGACGGGTATAACTGAGCACCGCGAAAGCAATAAAAATCACATAAAGCACATAGGCCCACCAAGTGTTCCAGGGCGCCGGATTTACACTGATATCGATAGAATAGCCTGGCTCGCTCCAGACACTATCACTATTGCCGGCAATGATTTGCAAGGTGTAATTTCCTGCGGGTAAATTGGTGTAGCTTGCGCGCTTTAATTTTCCGGCATCTATCCACTCATCATCAAAGCCGAGTAATCGGTATTTATAACGAGTTGATTCAGGATCGCTATAATTCAAGCCAACATATTCAAATGCGATTAATTGATCACTATAGTCAAACGTTAGCGACTCTACATTGGATAATCCTTGATTGAAAACCATAGGTTCATTAAGCTTAAAAATATTGGTTAGTCGGACTACTGGCGCGGGTTGGTCGGTTAAAATTTTTTTTGGATCGACACTGGTAAACCCTTTGGCACTGCCAAAATATAAGATATCATCTGAGCCGCTAAATACTGCACCGTGGTTGTATTCTAAATCGACTAAACCATGGCGGGTATCGAAATGTTTAAAATTATTATGTTTTGCTGAATAGCGCGATATGCCTTTATTGGAGCTAAACCAAATATTTCCTGCAGAGTCTTGTGAAAACCCGTAAACGGTTTGATCTTTCAAGCCATTTTTTATATCAAAATATTGAAAGGAATAGTTTTCATCGACAATATTGTCGCTGGTTAATAAGTTTAAGCCTGCTGCTTGCGTACCTACCCATAAATTGTTTTCCTGGTCGAATAACATGACCCAGGCGATATCACTACTTAAGCTGTTCTTGATATTAGCATCATGATGAATATGGGTGAATGTTTCAGTACGGGGATTGAGGCGATTAATGCCTCCATCATAAGTTGCTAACCAGATATCTCCTTGCTCATCTTCTACTATTTGTAAAATATGATTCGTGCTTGGACTGGTATTAGTCAACGGCAGGGTTGCCTCAAAACGTTTGAATTGGCCATTTTTTTTGAGCATATTCAGGCCTTTATGATAAGTAGAAACCCAAAGTCTACCCGCGCTGTCTTTATGGATGTCGGTAATACTATTGGCCGAAATAGAATGGCTGTTTTTACTGTCATAGCGATAATTTTTAGATTCGCCATTGGCCAAATTGATCTCGAACAAACCCGATGATCTAGAGCCTAACCAAAGCCTGTCCCCATCTATGAGTAGGCTGGTTAAGCGCAGTTTATTATTGGCAAGATTGAATTTTAACGGGCTAATTTTATTATCTTCAAGCGCTAACTGATAAAGACCGTTGGCGTAGGTGCTAAAGACAATATGCTTGCTGTCTAGTTGCGCGAAATCCATGATTAAACTGCTGGCAATCTTTGGGTGTTTCTGATCATTATACTGAGTAAATGTGGTCATATGGGGATCCCAGCGACTGACCCCCGAAAATGTGCCAATCCAGATCATATTCTTGTTATCTTCAAAAATCGTCAGCACAAAATCATTGGTTAAACTGCGAGGATTGCTGATGGAATGATTGATATGGCTGAAGTTATCCTGTGCTTGGTCATATAGCACTATGCCTTTGTCGGTTGCCACCCAAATACGCCCGGTTGAGTCTTGAAAAATAGACTCAATCGAGTTACTCATCAGTGACGATTCAATACTTTCATCAAATTGGTAATGAACCATTTGGCTATGCTCCTGGGAAAGCTTAAATAAACCACTTTCACTGGTACCTATCCAAATGTTCTGCAATGTATCTTGATAGAGCACTTTAATTAATTTTTCAGCCGTTGAGTCATTTTTATCGGCTCGGATTTTAACCGTTCGAATGAAATTTCCTTGTTGATCAAATACCGAAATCCCGCCGCCGCCAGTACCAACCCAAACCAGGCCATTCTCAGTTTGTAAAAGGGTTTCAACGCTGTTATTTGATAAGCTGTTGGGGTTTCCCAATTCTTGTACTATCTGTTTTATTTGCCATTCATTATCATGACGAAACAGAATGTTTATGCCATTTTCAGTGCCAATCCAGAGGTTGCCACGGTTATCTTCGATTAACGCATTGATATTATCGTTGGTTAAGCTCAATGGCTTCGTTTTTGAGGTGATCCGTTGGAAGTTTTGCAAATTTTCACGGTATAAATTGAGACCGCCACCTCGGGTGGCAACCCAAATTTGTTTTTTACTGTCAACGAGTATGCGACTGATCACATCGGAACTTAATGAGTTGGTATCTCTGGCATCGTGATGAAAACTTAAAAATTGATGGCCATCATACCTATGTACGCCTTCTTGCGAACCAAACCAGATAAAACCTTGTTTATCCTGAGCAACGGTGCGAACCGCTTGATATGAAAGGGGATGATCGGCGATGAAATTTTTAAAAGAGTTAATATTTTGGGAAAAACAGGGGCGACTGAGTAGAGAGAAGAGCAATGCCAGGGTTAACATGAATGTTATTTTAATGTTTCTCTCCTTCACCTATTGAAACGAATATTTGAACTTAGCTGTTGCCATGCATCATTGCAAGAAAAAGTATCGCTGACGATGAGTTGTTACATTCGGCGAGCCATATAAGAAAAGGCTACTAATCAACTTGCTATTAGCAGCCTTGCTTTTACTTACTGCTGTTCTACCCAATTGTTTACTTTAATTTCTTCATTGCTATTGAAATCGACGTTAGTTTTCCAAATTAATCTATCGACCTCTAAATTGGTTTTCCAGATCAATCGGTCGACTTCTAGGCTAGTTTTCCAGATCAACCTATCGACGTTAAAGCCAGTTTTCCAGATCAATCTGTCTATTTCAACATCGGTTAACGTGCTATCGTTAATGCCATCTGCATCTGAGCCGGTAATATCCCAAATATACTCAGCACCTAGCCCTTCAATGTAAAAATTACCGTCATCGTTGATGCTGGCCGGACCGGAATAGTGTTGCTCGCCTGCGAGATCTTGCGCTATATCTAAATCGGTATTGGCACAATCAACTGCGGAACTGTTTAAGGCATCCTTAACATTAACGACACCTGCGCCTTGTTGAAAAACACTGTACGCCAATTCACCGCTTTCGGTACGGGCAGTATGCGCACTGGCAATCAATCGACATTTCACCTGATCAGGCGTTAAGGTTGGATTATCGGTTAGCATCAGCGCCACTACGCCTGAAATAACCCCGGCAGCTTGTGAGGTACCTGACATTTCAAAGTACCTGCCACCATCATGATATTCCGGGTGTTCGATCACGATTTGCGAGTCATAAGACATCAAACCCGATAAATGTCCACCGGGAGCGAGTATTTCCGGCTTAACAAAGCCTTCAAAAGTGGGACCTGCGGCACTAAAGGTAGCCAATTTATCATCGGAGACGTCTGTCGATGTGTAATTGTCGGTCATCGCCCCTACGGTAATGATATAAGGTACATTGCCGGGTACGCCAATGGTCATCGGCTCAGGTCCGGTGTTACCGGCAGAGGCAACGACAACAATACCGGCCTGCCATGCTTTCATTACCGCTAAATTTAGCGGGTCATCCCAGTAATTAGAACGTACCGGACCGCTAAATGACATGTTTAATACTTTTAGGTTAATTTGATCTTTCACCTGTAATGCCCAGTCGATGCCGCGGATCACATCGGCGTAAGTGGCCTGGCCATTGGCATCAAATGCTTTAATGCCAACAAGGGCGGCATTGGGGGCAACACCGTATATTTTTCCATAAACATCATAATCACTATTGGCGGCAATGCTGGCAACATGAGTACCATGACCACTGGCTTCATCGTCGTAATTACTGACCGAGTTGTTAATCGCATCATAGGTACCCCAAGCTTTATCTCGGCCATATAAATCGGTAGATAAACCGGATAATTGGTCTAGGCCGGTGTCAAGAAAGCCAATGGTGACGCTGTCGCCAAAGTTGTTTGCAGCATGCGCAGAGGTGGCTTCAATATACTCAGCTACCACCGCTTTCGGTTGCCATTTACGCTTGCCCCAGGCACGGCCGCCGGCCAGCTTCACCCGATAATTCTCGCTAACCTTAACGGACATTTGTTGGTGTAACTGGCTTAATTGTGCTTCGGTTAAGTTCACCGCAACCGCATTAATGATGGCTAACTGATGGCTTGGTGTTGCCTCAAGTTTTGCTATGGTCGCTTGCAATAATTGATAATTATTGGCACTTATGATGTAAGACTGAGTGGTATTGCCAGGCTTGGTTACAATTATCGAATTGATAAGCCAGGCAGAAAGCCCAATAACGCCTAGCAATGTGAACGGTTTTATTATTTTAGTTACTGATTTAAAAGACATTCTCTTCCTCTTTGTTCAACATACTTAAAACTCATCTTAAACACTAGTCTGGCTAATGTTAAATTTTTTAGTCATTTTCGTTAAGATTAAAACAACAATATCCAGCCGATAAAATCGGCCGGATATTAATCACGCGTTAATTAAAATTAAAAGCTTACGGTGGCATCAGCAGAACAGTTACTGGTATCTTGATCACATACTGAATAAGTATAAGTACCCGATGTTCTGAAACTGTCGGTGTAAGCACCATCATTGGTTGTCGTCGTTAATAAACTACCATTTTTATAGATATCTACGCTGGCAGTAGTAGCGCCAGACCATGATAAATCTACTTTATTTTTGCCTTTTGCTCGATAACCATTGGCAGTCAAAGATACATCACCTGCAGGTGGTTCAACTACAACGCCACAACCATTGGCTGTTAAGTAATCGCTTGCCGCTTTCGCTTTCACAATACCCGCACCAAAGTAGACATCGTTCCCTGCAGCGCCAGCGTCTTCGGCGGTCGCTTTTAACGCTTCACGAATGTCAGTACCGGTACAACCATTATGATTAGACCAAACTAAGGCGGCGATACCTGATACCGCAGGTGTTGCCATCGAAGTACCACTCATGAAACCATAATCTGAAGTACCAATGTTAATGTCTGCAGTTGCTGCCGCAATTAACGCTGACCTGTCTTCAAAGGTAGCACCTACCGCTGGAATTGTTGTTGCGTTGGTCTCACCTAATGTGCCGTATAACATACCGGCTTCATTATTAATGATCATTGCGCCAATACCGCCAGAATTTTCACAGTTCTGTACTTTGTCGTGGAACGAAATAACACCACGGTCAATCACACAAATGTTGCCATTGGCACCGCCGTCAGTAGTTTCTGCTGTGCCCATGTAATAGGTGTTACCGCTTACGCTACCTGAATTTTCCATCGCTGATGAAGCAAAATATTGCCCATCGGCAGTCATAGACGCGCTTGTTGCCATGTCTGCTGGGTACGTTGATAAGGTATCTACGCCACCGGCGGTTACTTCAACACAAACCGTTTCATCGGTAACCGTTGTTGCTTTTTTGCCGCGACCTGTTGTTATTGTACAACTTGGGTATTGTGAGAAATTGGCAATGTTATTATCGCCATCATTGGCACCAATCATCATCACTGTTGGGTAACCGGCAGGGTAAGAACGTACGCTGTTACCATCGTTACCAGCAGCGGCTACCACTAAGCCACCCGCGGCAGTAAATGCTTTAAACGCATTCTCTTCAGTGCTGTTTGCACCACCACCACCTAAACTCATGCTAATGATATTGGCACCAGCAGCTGTACATTTATCAGCGGCGTGAGCCAAGTCAGATGAATAACCCCAAGCATCGGCATTGAATACTTTGATAATGTGCAAATCGGCACCTGGCGCCATACCAACAACTCCTACGTTGTTATCCGCTGCGGCAATCGTTCCGGCAACGTGTGTGCCATGAGGGCCGCCATTTTCATCCCAGTTGCCAGTACCTGAATCGTTATCGCCGGTGATATTATTCCAAACAAAATCAGAGTTTGAACGGTCTAAACCCGAATCGATAATACAAACTTTCATGCCGGCATTGGCATTAAAGGTTAGTTGATCTGCTTGAGATTGGTATACCGCATATGGAGTGATTTGCATTGCTGATGGATCACCAGCATCATCACCGTATACAGATAAAGGCATACGGCGTTGATCTTCTTCAATTGCCTGAATATGAGGGTTATTCATCAAGCCTTTCACTTGCTCTAAGTTTTTGCCTGAAAACGACGCCGCAATAAAACCATTACCGTCAACTTTCAGTTCAGCGCCTAATTTCTTGGCAAGAGCTTTCACTACACCTTTATTATTATTGTCTACGCGCATGATGTATCGATCGTCTGCCGCTTGTGCGCTAAATACTGAAGTAACGGCTAGGGCAACAATGGATGTTGCAAATTTTGATATTTTCATAGTATGTAATTTCTCTTGGTTGTTTGAGCTTATTATTTTTTTATTCAGTCATTATTATTCCGTGTGACTCTAGTGACCGCATCATGTCCTTGAATATTGATATGGCTCCATACTAGCAGTTGCCCAATTGACACCTAGCAAATTCACGACGACTTTTCGCACTGTGCCGACAGTGCCTTGTCAAGTCATTTAAAAACAACAGCCTAGGCTTGTGTTGTGGGTTTGTTATGTCGTGTTTTTAATAATCATTGTCAGTTTGTTACTAGCTAGTGAGTACTCTTGCTCTGTCGGTAATGACAGTAACAAGCATGACACAAGCAAGTGAGTTTAAAACACTCCCTTATTCAGTGGTTTAAAGTGGATCAGCAATAAAGGTAGCAGAGTTAAATTTGCCAGCAGGGCAACGATCATTGAAAAACCGGTCAACAGTCCAAAATAGATAGTCGGCAGAAAATTGGACAAGCTGAGGATCGAAAAACCTAGGGTGATTGTGATCGAGGTATAATACATCGCCCGGCCAATGCTGGCATGAGCAATGAACATGGCTTTTAGGTAGTCACCGCATTGCTGATATTCCAGCTTAAATCGATGAACATAGTGAATGGAGTTATCAACCGCAATACCGACGCAAATTGCGGCGATGGTGATGGTCATGATATCAAGCGGCACATGCGCCCATCCCATGATGCCGAGCACCATCACCGCAGAAACGAGATTGGGGATCAGGGTGATCAACGCCAGTTTGAAATTTTTATACATCATCATGAACATTATCAGAATACTGAAAAACACTATCCCCAGGGTTTTTATCTGTGAGTTAAATAAACTCTTCAGCATATTGTTGTATAACACCAACATGCCGGAAAATTTAATTTGCTCAGGCTTTAAGCCAAACTTACTGGTTAACCCCTGCTCAATTTCATTGAGCAACGCCGTACGTTTCAGTGATTTATCGCTTTCGAATAGGCGAATACTAAAGCGTATTTGATCGCCATCTTGTGATATGTAGGGCGTTAGAATTACGTCTTTTACCGATTCGGGTAATTTTGAATATAGGATCTCTAAGGTAAAATCATCATTCTTGCTCTCGGGGGAAACTTGATTAATTAATGCCATCCCCGAGACCACCGACAGTACCTTGCCCGTTTGTGGCAGGCTCTCTAAATAACTATGATATTTTTTGATGTTGGCAAGCATGCTAAGGTTAAACCAATAGCCGTTATAAGCATTGGCTGGTTGTTCTGCCGATAACTCGGATAAATCGTCTTCGTCCAAACCAAGTTCCGCCAATAACTCGTCATCTTCTTCCGTAGCGGCAACCACTAGCTCTAATGAATTTTCGGGTGCATCGATGATCACATCCAAAGGCGTGGTGCCACCAAGTTTTTGATCGATAAGCACCATACCCTGGTAGATCTCGGTCGACTTTTTAAAATAATCAATAAAACGGTTTTCAACGGTAAGTCGAGTTACGCCAACAATACTTAAAATGACGATAACAAGGTAGAGCACCAATACTGGCCTGCTGTTGGCCAGTAGATTATTGGCAAGCCAGAGGACAATGCGTTTGGTAATGTTTTGTTGATTCACCGGTAACCCGGGAGAAAGTTGCATCATCATCACCGGAAACAGGGTAAACACCATAATAAAAGCCAAAGTTATCCCTAAGCTCATCATCCAGCCAAATTCTATGACTGGCCGAATATCGCTCACCATCAGCGAAACAAAGGCAATGATGGTAGTGGTGGTGGTAAATATGCAGGGAATAAGTTTTTTTCTTAACGTGGTCGATACTAGGACCAGTTGACTCGCCTGTGGATTTTGCCAGTGTAATTCCTGATAGCGAACGATCAGATGAATGAGCAAGGAGAGGGTCAGGATCAGCATCAGTGAAATGAAATTTGAAGATACAACCGTCACTGGCCAGTCGACCAGGCCAAGAAAACCCACCATCGCAGCACCGGTAATGACACAGGTGATTAATGGCAACAACACCCATTTTAATCGACTAAAGGCGACAGCTAAGGTGATGATAATAAAAACGAACACAATAACACCAAAACTCATTAGGTCGTGCCGGATAAAGGCAATGGAATCTGCCGTGATCATCGGCAAACCACCAAGGTGCAGCTGGCCAAATTGTTGATAATCACTCATTACCCGGCGAACGTTTTTAATCAGCTTGGCTTCTTTGCTTTGCAACTCAGTGGCATATGCTGAATATGCTTCGTTAATTGCTGTTAGTTGTCGTTGCTGTTCACCACTAAGGGCTTGGTCAGTGGCCATTACTTTTAATGAGTTTCTTTGTTTGGCCAGCTCTAACAAGGTTTCGTCTTGCTTGATGTTGAGTATTAATGCCACGGTTTGGCTGTCGGCACTGATCAATAAATTCCGATACAGCGGACTTGTTACTAACTCTTCCCGGGCTAACTTTGGCTCGGTACCAGCGCTTAACAGTGTTGGCGTTTGCTGTTGCAGTAATTTCAAAGAAATGGGCGGGCTGTTGACCAGGGGAACATTTAAAATACTGGTAACGGTTGCTATGTTGGCTATTACTTCGAGACGAGTAGACAACGAAATTAGCTGATCTAGGGTTTCCTTGGCGAATGTAGGCTGGTTCGGACTAAACGTCATAATGAGATAATCATCAGAACCATACTGAGCTTTTATTTCTCGATAAAACTGTAAACTGGCATCATTTTCGAGCACCAGGGTTTCACTGGAGGCATCCAATCTAAAGTTGCTTATATGGGAAGCAAAAAATAAACTAATGAGGATTATGACGGTAGTAACTAGCTTAGGTTTCGCCAGAATTTGTCGTTCATAAAAATCACCGAAGTTAAAAAACATCGCACCCCCAGTTTTATTGATCATACTTAGTATGTCGCATTTTTAAGAAAGTGCTGGTTAAAACAGCTCGCAATGGCGTATCAGGCTAATTGAGAAAATTTGTTGTATTGAATTTATTAAGTTGGCTTACAGTGCGGTTGATCTCAATCATACTTTTGGAAATGAGACTATTCCTTTGGAAAATTCGATAAAACACCCATTTGGTAACAACAACAGCTTGGATGAAATAATTCTATAATTAAACGGTCTCTATTTAACGTGTTGATTATTTAAGATAATCGCACCTTGGTCGGTTTTATCTCATCTATAGTAAGGCCAAATTTATGAAAATTAAAGAGCGTAGCTGCCAGTTTTATGACACGGCAATATCCCAATTTGCTCAAGCTGTTTTACCCGAGTCGATGGAAAAATTGTTTTTGAAGATGATGCCGTCTGGCAACCAAATAAATAATAAAATAAATAAGACACCCACAAATAAATAAGAAAATAAATAAATCACCCACCGTAACTGGCAATAATTGACCTTAGAACCTAAAATTTAGGTAACCATTTTAACTCAAGGAGGAGTTAACTATGCCAAAAGCAAGGAAGCAACAATTATTCCTGTCGGAAACCCCTTATTATCATTGTGTGTCACGCTGTGTTCGCCGAGCTTTTTTATGTGGTGTTGATAAATTTACCAATCAATCGTTTGAACATCGCCGAGAATGGGTTGAACAACGGTTGCTATTTTTATCGTCAGTCTATGCCATTGATGTCTGTGCGTTTGCCGTGATGATTAATTACACTCACATGGGTGGTATTGAAGGTGAATACTGAAAAGGCAAAATGATGGAATGATAAACAAGTCCTAGAGCGTTGGCACAAACTGTACTTTGGCACCTTACTTATCCGGCAATACTGCCAAGATGCTTTATTCGATGCAGTATTGTTACCCACGGTGATTGCCAGTGTAGAAGTTTATCGAGAGCGCTTAAGCAATATCAGTTGGTTTATGAAAGACTTAAACGAATGTATTGCCCGTATGGCCTACGTAGATTTAAATCCCATTAGGGCCAATTTGGCCAAGTCACTAGATAAGTCAAACCATACCAGCATTCAACTGAGAATAAAGGCCGCACTCAACAATGAACAACCCACGTCCTTATTGCCATTTACTGGTGGTGAATCTCTTAAGAAACCTGATGCTATCATTTTTGAGTTAAAAGATTATCTAACACTGGTAGACGCAACCGGACGATGTATTCGAAAAGATAAAAATGGCAGCATTAGCGAACATGAAGCATTGATTTTAACGAAACTTAGCATCAGTGCCGATAACTGGTTAATCATAAGCCAACGTTTTGAGCAATTATTTACCGGTGCTGTCGGCAATGATGAGTCGTTAAATTATCATATTCAACATGCAAAGTTAAAGCGACGACCAAATTACAGCAACAGCCAGCAATATTTAGCTTAACAAAGATCAATAATCCTTCTAACCAGGGGACTATGTCTAAATTTCGGTTAATCGGTCAAATTTTTACTTTCCAACACGAAAATTACATAAAGCAAACTATCTATCTTTAAAATTTAGAGGTTTTGTCCTCGCATTACGTTTGTTTTTTTATCCCTTGCAGTGGGGGGTCTTTTTTATTGTTTGTGAATAACGGAAAATACACTTAGTCATTTTTCAAATGGCTAAGTATTGCTTCAAATAAATAATACTTGAAAGTTGGTGAGCGTCTATATGTGTCTTATTTATTGTTGGGAAGTCCGCTTTTGTGTTAAAAAACCTGTATCGTCGCACCTCAATAAAAAATTATAGTTTAATACGAAGTTTAAGTTAGCGAATGGGCCCTTATTGGCTATACTTTCAGGTTAATTACATTGCTTGAAATGCTTTTTAATACGATAACGGCGAGGTGATCACCATGAAAAAATTATCAATTTTACCCGTGAATATTAGGTTGTTTTTCTACAGTTTATTTCTATTGACATGTTTGAACGGTTGTTTTCATGATGACGATGACTCTAAACAAACTCCACTTCCGCCACCACCAGTTACCAATACCATGACTGTTGCTGTCGAATTGGACGGATTTCAGCAAAACCCGGCTGTTGTCACAAACGCAGAGGGCAGCGGCACATTAACTCTTGATTTAGATACCGGAGCATTGAGTGGCTCGATCATGACTTCAGGGATCACCGCAACGGCTGCACATGTGCATAAAGCATTTTCTGGGGCAAATGGCGGAGTTATAGTTAGCTTAAATCAAGATGCTAATGATGCCAATCAATGGCTAGTTGCCGATAACACGGTGTTATCCAGCGAAGACATTCAGAGCTTTTTAGCCGGTGAACTTTATGTCAATGTACATAGTGATGCCAATCCTGGGGGAGAACTGCGCGGTCAACTACTTCCCGATAATATTATAGTGATCTGGAGCCAACTCAGCGGCGATAATGAAGTGCCGGCGGTAACAACCTCAGCCTCAGGCCGAGCGGCAATCACCGTCAACACCGATACCATGGCATTGACT
>MABC01000023.1 GCA_002162925.1 Thalassotalea sp. 42_200_T64
AAGTATACGCTTAGGCGTGAAGAATAAACGCCTTAAAGCTGGATGGGATGATGATTATATGATGAAAGTGCTCACTGTTGGGTTAACAACTGTATAATTTAGACTCGTTTGCCCTAGTTCAGGTTCTGACTTTAAGATAATTGAAGAAGCTTGAGATAATGCGTGGGCTTGGGATAACCAAAGAATAGGGTTTTTGTCGTCATATTCACTTCTGTCAGGTTTGTCAAAACCTAATTGAAATCCAGCCATTGTACTAGCAAAATCCCACTTATCTTTTGCAAGGGCACTATAACCAAAAGGATCTTTTTCAAATGCTGTACGATTAGGCTCTAAGTATTTTTTAATTTCATCCATAAAATAATATTTCTCGATATTTTTTTTTTGAAAGCTAACGCCTTGCTAAGCATCGCATAAATAGTTGACTAAAATGGTGAGGCACGAACAATAGCCAAATGCAAATTATCCGTTTGAATACCTTAGTTTTTTGACTGCTCATGTTCTTCTGATATGCCTGCAATCCAATCTAATAACATACCGCCAAAGAACATAAGTAAAGAAAATCCCCACCATGTTCCAGATACGCTTTTAGTTTTGATTGATTCAGAAATATTTTCTGTGTCATCAAGTAAAATATTTTCAGGTAAAGCATTAACGGCTTCAGTAAGTGCTACTTCCCAAATAAAAAATACGATTAGAATAAACGAGAAAAAACCAACAACTTTGTAGGAAAGGTGTTTTTTATACAGGCTAGGTTTTTGCCACGCAGCCAATAAAAGCATAGATACAATACCTGTCATAATATATGTTTCGTCGAACAACTCTGTATCTCCGGAAAAACTAACAATTTATTCGTTATCAAAAGCACCTAAAAAAAAAAAGTGTTTTTTGATAACTATAAATTTAATGATAGAAATAAAATTATCAGTTTATTTAAACAGTTGCTAGATAAATTTAACTGTACATCATGAATATGTACTATGAAAAAGGGTTGGTACTTAGTTTTAGCTCACACTGGCGCGTTATCAATGAGAATTACCGGAGAAGTAACCGCAGCCGTAACAGACAGGTTAAACCCGCACAATGTCACCAGAGCGATGGTAAAAACATTTATCGGAAGTTAACGGTGAAATTTGACAGATGTTGTTCGATCATAATGATCGAATAGAATTTTAATCTGGTTTCTTGGGGATAGGTTGAAGGTGGTAAGTAATTAAATTTAATAAATATGAACATTGCTACAGTGCTCGCTCCGCTGCGCTGTAGCAATGTTCATAAGTTAGATTATTCTAAGTACAACGCACCTGGAATAATCCCACCACTTTTAGCAATCATCTCTTTAATCTCAATCATCGGCATATAACGCAGCTTAAAGTAATCAGCGAAGTCATTAATTAAATCGAATACATCGTCAGCGCGAATATCTTTAATTACAATCGAGCGCCCTTTTGATGCGTCTAAGAAGTCATTACCAATCAATACACCCAACTGAAAGTGCATGTGATAAGTCATCGACTTAGCTAAATTCAGTTGGACGTTGACGCCACTATACCTATCTGTACCGGCATAAATGCCTTTATATACGGGTGAAGAATCAATAGCTTGATAAGGGTCGACTTTCATACCCTCACCAATAATATTTGGCAATAAATCAAGGCCATTGAAAAACATCGGCTCAGTGAACGCCTTATCTGTATCTGACCAGATTACATCACCAGTCAATACAACATGTTTATGCTGAACAGGGTCAATAAATTTCAACTTATTACCAACAACAAATTTCTCGGCAGGCAACGGTAGATTAAATAGCCCCGATACCCATTGATAATTAGCCGAAAATTCACCAATGAGGTATAGCATACTAGCAAATGGACCAAGAGGATCACGAGTTATTAAGCCACCAATATTCGATATTCTAAGTTCTTTAAATAAAGCTTTTAAACTTCCTGCGTCTTCAAAATTAACACCACGGTGAGCCTCATAATATTTAACGCCTTCTTCTAAACCATTTTCAAGTAAATAGTCAATACTGACATAAATTACTCGATAAAAATCATCAGCATAAGGATGTGTATTATCTGACTGAGATTTTAAAAACGTATGCCAATTAATAAACGTAGGATGGTAAATCAGCTCATTAATAGCATTTAGTTTTACTTGCCGTAATTCTACTTTATCTACAATCGAAGTATCAATTAAACGAATTGAGTCCAGAAACTCACCTAGCTTTACATCATCATTCAATATGCCAGCAATTTTGGCTAATTGACGCTTGGCTACAATCTCAGAGCTTTGTTCTTTAAAGTCGGCAAAGGAATCCCATACCTCAGCTTCAAAGTAATTACCAGGTTCAGCTCTGGCAGGTCCAAAGGCTTCAACAAGGATAGCTTCACTTTCAACGGGTAATCGCCAGCGCTTATCCTTACCTTCTGATATTCGTGATGAAGATGTACCGATTAAGTCAGCAACTTCTTTGGTTGAGCTTGCAGCAGTAGCATGGATTAATAATGCTTTAGTTTTATCGTGGTTCAGTGTTGAATCAGACATTATAAATTTCTCTCTTTGGTTGTTATTGGGTTCGAAACAACAATACAAAACAATTAGTTACGATTACAGCGTAATAATACCGTAATAATTACGACCTACTAATTATAGTAGTAGATTTACAGTGGAAATTACAGCAGAAGTATTCGCAGGGTGAATTTGTTGGCAAATGTCGCAGGGTATTGCAGTGGTGATGGTAAATATTATTGATGATGGTTGGTGGTGGAGATTGGCTGATGAGGGTGTGAATACGCGAGTTGAATGACTACTACCCCTACTTAGCTATGACACACTAGATTTCTAAATCGGTGTAAATGTGTCAATTGAAGACTGTAGTGGCTCATTTAATTTAGCCACTACTAGCCAAACAAAAGGCTAAAACAAATCTCAAGTTGATCAATTGAAGTGTCTACTAGAGCGGGACAACTGCAAGCTCTTATCGACTGCTAGCTGTTATCTATTTTACATAAATAGTAATTTTTTCCGAAACCACAGCAGGGTTATGTGGAATATGACGATGATCTCCTAAAATTAATTGCAGTGTATGCTCACCTGGTGATAATTCAATATTTTTTTCAGTTTGCCCGCCACCAAAATGCATAACTTCTTTACCCATTGGTTTATCTAAAGCTGGTAGGTTTTTTCCATCAATAAGTAAATGATGATGACCAGTTGCTTTCTTATCCATACCTGCGGGTGCTACCCCCATATTTTTCAGTCCAAATTTGACGGTGAAACTATTACTCACCGTTTCCCCATTTTTCGGTGAAATGATATAGGCTTTAGCACCTTCAGGTGAAGAAGATAAACTTCCTGCGTGTACAAGTGACGCTAAAGGCAACATTAAAACTAATAGTACTTTAGATAACTTTTTCATAAACTCTCTCCAGGTGTTTTTAGTAAATAGTAGTGACAGAAATTGGTAATATAGGCCTCAAGGCAATTCTCAGCAAGAATATAATACCTGTAAAATATAGATCTTCTTTATCAATAATAACATCAGCCTTATGACTAGGGGCTGACTCTTTAGTCATGAAAGCTAACGTCTACAACCCTTAACGAAGTGCTCACGACTTGTATACGCTGAAATTTCCGCTTGTCGCTCTAACCAGACATTAAACTTTTCAATGAGTTACGTCAAGTGAGTGACGCCAGCCAGAATTTAACACGCTGTTCTCAACATCCTATTAACAGTAGACAACATCGCCGTTTGGGTAGATGTTGTCGTGTTAATCGTCAGAACAGGAAGAGCACTTCTCATCACTTCCACACCAGCCAGCACATTACCAACTCATCACCAGAACAACTCCACTCAAAGGCAATCATCATGAACGAAAAAAAATATAACCAACGATTATCTACATTAGAATTAGTTTGTATCTCCAACGCAATATGGACAGCACTAAGTTACTTCATAATGAGTGAACACATCGATTTAGTTTATAATATTATCAAACATATCAACCCCTAATTATCATCACTGATCCCTCACCGGATCAGTGATGTGTTTACCCAATTACATTAAATCAACATCCCAATAGCGCCAATTATCCGACCCAAGAACATCTTCACTTTCCTGCTTCACCATCCACATAAAGTTTTTAGAATTATCAAAGTCACCACTCAGACAACCTGCGGTAAATTGATGGCAATTATCGAAGATAAAGTTATATCCCCGCTTCTTACCAAGCATTTTAATTGCTCTACCAGCAACAGCACGAGAACCAACAGATTCAGTACTATTACAACTAACATAGATATTACAAGCACTACCGCCTGAGACGAATTTCTTCGGTGATACGCACTCAATAACACCACTTCTGTTGAGCTGAACGATTTCATTGTTACCGATGTAGATGCCTGAGTGTTCCATGTAACCGAAAGCCAAGTCACAATACAAAACACTACCCAGTTCAGGCTCAACGTAATCCCTGCACGAATCGTATAAACTCTCGGCCATATTGTACAAAGGCTTAATGAGTAATCTTAACGGCATTTATCGACACCCAATACCTCAGCTAGGCCATCACGCATCGTTTTACCGAGTTCGGCTAAGTCTTCACTGGTTGATTCGCATAGTTCATTAAGGCCGTCAGCAAGAGATTGTTTTATTTCAGCTTCACCATTCTTAGTTGGGTCCATAGCATCATCAAGTTCATCTCGCCAAATGACAATCTCAATGTTATCCGAATCAAATGTAACACCCGTCCATTCATCTAATTCACTCTGCGAAGTAAAGCTCAATTCAATTGGTATATCGGCTGTAACATAAACATTCTGGCAAATAAGCGCCAATGTCGTATTGAACTGGTCAACTTCATCTAAGCCATCATCATCGATGTTTATCTTCTGACTTAAATCCTTGCTCGATGTGAGTACAACACGAGTGCCAGGATTAACGCCAATAAACACCATCTTAGTTATTTTATCGGACGTGGGTAATACAAACTCAGCGCCATCTAATAGCACCTGAGCAAAGACTTGTTCTTCTACCAACACATCTAGTTCCTGTTGGTTTGTTGCAGTAAACGTATTCATATTAAATGTTCCTTAATCTTTAACGTTAAAATTCAGTTGTTAGTAATGTTCAAGTTTCATTAAATCTACGTTCATTCAAAGCGACGGATTTAAAATCACTCACAAACAAGAGTAAATAAATACAGCCCAACGCATTAAGTCATGCTGCGCATGCCTCAATACGTTGAGCTGTATATGCTCTAGTTCACCTGAAAGCCCTCCTGTTGCTCTCCTGGTAAATCAAGCTCATTAATCACAACTAACAGTTATCTCATCAAAACAATCCATCTCGATGTAGCTGAGAAAGTTCGATTCCCACAGACGATAAAAGCTAGCCAATTGATCTAAGGGGAAGTCACCTTGGTAAATAAGCGACCCCCTTCCCTGACTAAAATCAAAGTCAGCATCTTTAGTCAGCTCAGGGTAAATCATCCCAACAAAGCTAAAACTAGTAATATAATCAAACGTCCATCCTCCTGCGTTATGTTGTAATCGTATTTCTACGGGGTGATAACCACCTAAGTCAGCACTGTAGCTTTTATCCCGATAGTTAAAGACCAGTGAATTAATCTGCTCCAACTTAATAGCTTGTTTATCAATTTGCACAGACAATTGTTCCACCAATGCTTGAGTAACAGGCACAGGTAAGCCGTCCAAGTTAATGGCTAGTTTCATAATGTCCTCGATTAGTAAGTGTTGTTAAAAGGACTCAGCAAAGGTACTGAGTATGTAAGGCAGGTATGAGTTACTTCTCGGGTTTAAGCGCTAGTAGCTTCTTCTTGTTAGCCTCGTACTCACCAGACAAACGATGTAAGAAGATACTTTTATCACTCGCCGCCAGTAACCCTAAGTCATCACCACGCAATACAGCAGCCAAGAAGCCACAATTATTGCTACTACCACCTAACTCAAGTGTTTTGAATGTAGTGCTCTTAAAGTCGCGGTCAGCCTGCTCATCCAGTAAATCAAATACCGATTGCAGAGTAATCCACTTCTTCGAATGCAACCCACCACCTTCGTTACCTGACATGCGAATATACAAAACACCATCAGAATCAACACCAATATCGTAGAACACATGGTTTTCATTTTTCGGCGATAACTTCTTACCTTTGCCGGATGAAACAATCGTTATTGGATCAACATCAGGTTTTATTCCATCAGTAGAGTTTGTTGATTCAGCGGCTACCACTTCATCAGTAACAGTGTCATCAACTTGCTCAACTACCACATCGGTAACTACTTCTTCTTTGTTTATTACTTTTTTGCGGGACATACATAGTCCTCCTTATTTTATTTTAAAATTAACTCATGTCGGTTCAATAACTGAGCCCACATTGAATCGTTATTACGCGTTAACACATAACAGCCACCACCATCATTGCTAACAATCATGACTGCTAATAAGTAGGGTGAGTTGTCATCATCAATCAAGAAGACAAACTCAGGGTTATCTACAGCATCTTGGATTAATGAAGCAACAGACTCACTAACATCATCAGGTGAACCATCAACATCACCATCTTCGATCAGCACCAAGAAGGTCTTCGTCTCCAACCAGAATTCCTCAGTGCAATCCACATCACCTTCGAATGGCTCGACTAAGCATTCTTGAATCTTAGTTTTAATCACATCAGAAATATTCAATGTAGAAAGCTGATGCAATTGGTTAATCAATTTCATTTCTAAATCTCCTAAACGACAAAAGCCCCGTACATATGGCGATGCACGAGGCTTTTGTCGGTAAATATATAAAGTATTTATCTACAAAATTAATATAATCTTCATTTCACAGTTAATGCGGGTAGTTGCTGCACCATCGCCGATAGACTAGCTGTCACTTCTCGCTGCTTCCCTACACTAAGCTTTGCATACCTCATAGTGCTGTTAATTGACTTATGGTTCAATTGACTCTTAACCGAAGCCAAATCAACACCATGAGAGATAAAATTACTTGCCACCGAATGCCTTGCTGTATGAAACACAACATCATCAGGGTTTGGTATTCCTGCCTGAGATTTAATGATCTTAAATGCACATCGAGGTTCTGTGATAGGTAGTGCTTTCTTTGTCCCAGGAAACAGGTAAGGATTACCCACAACCTTGGGGATTGAACGAATGATCTCCACCATAAAATCTGACAAGTAGACAATGTGACTCGTTTTGTTCTTCGTTATAGGTATCTTCAATAAACAATTATGCAAATCAACGTCATCCCATTTCCGCAATCGCAACTCAGAGCAACGACAACCAGTCAAAAACAGTAATGAAATATACGCACCAATACTTCGACATGGAAAGTTGTTAGCAGCAGTGATGATGCGCTTTGTTTCGTCTAGATCACAATAACGAGAACGTATATTGTTCACCGGTAATAATGAAACTCTGGCAGCTACATTAGTAATATCTAGCAATTGCTCAGCCAACTTCCCCATGGTTTTGAGTAAAGCTAAAACCCGATTACAAGTTGCCGGAGCATACACTTTACGCTTTTTACCACCTTCTCGCATTTTCAACTGAATTTTGAGAATTTGATGAGCTGATAATTCATCGTAGGGTATTTTGGCAATATCACCACAATGGAATTTAAAGCGAGATAAGTCATCGGTCCAAGTAGATTTCTTAGTCTTTGCTAATGGCAAGTAGGTATCGAAAAAGAACACTGCTACAGTCGGCACTGAATGTTTATTGTCACGTTCATGTCTTGGATCAACACCATCAGCGATCATGTTTTTATACTTTCGAGCCACTTGCCTAGCCATTGGCAAATCTACATCAGGAAATCGACCTATGGCGATAGATTTACGTCTACCATTGAACTGGTATCGCAGCAAAAATTTCTTTGTTCCGGTCTTCCCTGACAGACATTTTAAACCAATAACCTCAGTATCGGAGAACTCCCGCTCAGTAGCCTTGGAATCCACTGGATTTAAAGGTAACGCTTTTAATGTGGCAGTAGTGAATTTGAATTTAGTTTTCATAACATTTCCTCAAAGTTAGCTATTCAAGGAGTTAATATAATTTTGATGGTTGTTTTATTGCGGGGTGAGAATATTGAAGTGGGCTAAGGACTGGAAAAATACGGATGAAGGCGGTGAAATGTCGCAGAAGAATGACCTTTACCCCTACGTCCTTGCAACACATTCTGAAAAAAGGCTTAACCCATAAGTAATAAAGTGAATTTTGAGTTACGAAATGAGGCATCAATAATTAGAACTTTTCGTAACACCCAGAGATTAAAACTATTAGTAAACATGCTTAACAATGTCGCATTTTGCAAATATTGATTCTAACTATCATCACTTCAGTCAATTTTCGTTTTTACTATAACAAGTACGAACAAAAATGCTAGCCCGCAGTGATCACACACATCATTCGCAGTAAAGAATTATGTGAGCGAATTGATTTAAAAACCGATTGATTATCAACCTGAATTTACCACTCAATTTTCCCAGAGAAACACCAGAGAAAGGGCTCTAGCGAACCTTTGTTATGTTGAGTTTAACTTGGTGAATTTTTTCAAAAGCCAGGATCCAGTTAGATCGAGTTGGTTTTAAGGCGGTACGAAATCCGCACATCAGGTTCAGGATATGGACAGGAGATAGCTATGAATTAAAATTGTTTTAGCCCTATGACAAACCTAGTAAAGAGCAGTATTTAACGGGGTTAAAAACAATAAAGGGGAATTTCAGGCATAAAAAAACCGACTTAAAAGTCGGCTTAGTTTGAAATACTTCTTTAAAATCAATAAAGAATGGTACCAGTGGACGGACTCGAACCGTCACTCCCGAAGAAACCAGATTTTGAATCTAGCGTGTCTACCAATTCCACCACACTGGCATTTCAAACTTCTTTTTTCAAAATTTATGCAGTCCATGCAACGGATTTTGAATCCGTCGTGTATACCAATTTCACCACACCGGCAGTACCTTTCAAGCTGTTTAAGCTTTGCAAAATTTTCTGATTCGCTTCAAATAACTTTGCAAAACTTTGCAAAACTTTGCAAGTAAATTTCAACCACATACATGTCGAATATTACTTACATATCAAATACTTAACGAATCTTAAAAGCTAGACGCTATGCATTTTGAATCCGTCGTGTCTACCAATTCCATCACTCCGGCAACACGTGATCAACTTTGCAGTTGATGATTGGCATTATAGAGAAGTTGTTTTGGTGCGCAAGCGTTTTTTTCAATACTGGTGTTAACTGTTTAAAATTCGTGCAAAATTAACGAATGCGAGGTTGAAAACCCCGCCAACCAAACGCGAGGTTTAAATCCCGTCAACCAAATGCGAGGTTGAAACCCCGCCAACGGGTGAAACCGGAAAATTTTATTATTTTTTCTTGGCTTTTGCTTCGTCGCTCCAACCTTGAGTCTCACGTGCTTTTTTCTTACGTTCGGTCCAGGTCAGTTTACGTTTGCCGGCAAACGGGTTTACCGTGCCTCTAAATTCTACCTTAATTGGCGTGCCCATAATCTTTAATGATTTACGGAAATAGTTAATCAAATAACGCTTATACGATTGTGGCAGTTGATCAACCTGGTTACCGTGAATAACAAACAGTGGCGGATTATAACCACCAGCATGGGCGTATTTCAGTTTCACCCGGTTGCCACGAATTAATGGCGGTTGATGATCGAATGCGGCCATGTCCATGATCTTGGTCAGCATCGCCGTTGAGGTGCGCTTGGTGGCTGAGTCGAACGCTTCGTCAACAGATTCGAATAAATGCCCTACCCCGGTGCCGTGCAAGGCCGAGATAAAGTGAATACGAGCAAAGTCGATAAAACCTAAACGACGATCGAGCTCTGATTTCACTCGGTCTTTAATGTCGTTATCCAGGCCATCCCATTTATTGATCACCAGTACTAACGACCGACCAGATTCGAGCACAAAGCCTAACAGGCTTAAATCCTGGTCGGTGATGCCGTCTCTGGCATCAATCAACAATAACACTACGTTGGAATCTTGGATCGCTTGTAAGGTTTTTATTACCGAAAATTTTTCTATCGCTTCGGTCATATTTTTACGACGACGAACACCGGCGGTATCAATTAAGGTGTATTCTCTATCCCCGCGTTCCATCGGAATATAGACGCTATCACGAGTAGTGCCGGGCATGTCATAAACAACAACACGTTCTTCACCCAAAATACGATTGGTTAGCGTTGATTTACCGACATTGGGTTTACCAATAATGGCCAGTTTGATTTTATCGTCGGCTTGCGTTTCGCCGCTATCATCAAACTCTTCACCTTCGGCTAAATCAACCACTTTATGGCTTGTTTCCAGCTCGCGGGCCGTTAAGGTTTCAATATGTGGTGCTAAGGCCAGGTTCACTAATTGCGTGACGCCACGGTTATGGGCGGCAGCAATAGGATGCACGTCACCTAAACCAAGATCGTAAAATTCAGCAACGGCAGAGTCGGCGTCAACGCCATCAATTTTATTGGCAACGATAAACACTTTCTTACTTTGCTTACGCAGATGTTCAGCAATAGCCAGATCGGCAGCAGTTAAGCCAGAACGGGCATCAACCATAAACAATACCGCATCGGCTTCATCAATGGCGAGCAGCGATTGTTCCGCCATTAACGCATCGATGCCTTTTTCATTACCTTCGATACCACCGGTATCAATAACGATGAATGGCAAGCCTTCAACCTCGGCCTGGCCGTATTGACGGTCACGCGTTAACCCGGGAAAGTCTGCAACCAGAGCATCACGAGTACGAGTTAAACGATTAAATAGTGTTGATTTGCCTACATTAGGACGCCCAACAAGAGCAACTACCGGAAGCATGGCTACCTCAAAATAAATAAAACTGACATTTTTAAATTAAAAAAATGTCAGTAAAAAAACAAATAACGGCCCCAACAGATTATGTGGGACCGTTTATAATTTTAGCAAACTCTAACCCAGACAATAAATTAATTAAGCTTTAATTTATTGAGGTTAATTCTTAACCTAAGCTAAGCTAGTCTTGCTCGCTGGCCGCAGCGATGATTTCAGGGGTTTTAATCACTTCTAAATCACCATCGCGACTTTGTACATACAATAAGCCTTTATGGGCGATTGGGGTCACGTAAATACCACTAGAGTCGACTTCATGACGGGCAACAATTTTTCCGTCAGCTTTGCTGATCCAGTGTAAATAACCTTCAAAATCACCCACCACAATATAATCATCAATGCTCACAGCACCGGTTGTACCACGGTTAGTCAGTTGTAGGTTAGACCACAATTCCATACCCGAATTGCGATTAATTGCATACACGTGGCCTTGAATATCGGTGGCATAAATTTGATTGCCAGCAATGCTAAGCTTTCTGAACGAGGAATATTTACGCTTCCACACTTCACGGCCAGTGCGCAAATCGATGGCTGCTAAGTTACCGTTTGATGAAATTGCGAACACTTTATCGCCAAACACTACTGGCGTTACGTCAACATCGACAATGCGTTGCAGTTCAGTAGCACCACTTGGCTCACCAATTTCTTTAGTCCAACCCTGTTGACCGCTTTCTAAAATGAAAACGGCAATTTCACCAGAAGCCAAACCAACAAAGGCACCACCGGAGTTGATCGCAACACCACTGACACCACGAAGTGATAACGGCGGCACTGACTGATCAGTTTTCCACTTTTGTTCACCAGTTTCTACGTCAAGGGCAACCAGAGCACCGGATGCGGTGTTAACAACCACTAAGTTGCTATCTAAGGCCGGTTGTGAAATCACTTCGCCTGGCACTTTTGCTTGCCAAACCAGTTCACCTGTTTCAGCGTCTAGAGCAAAAACGTCACCATTTTCACTCCCCAAAAACACCTTGTTATAGCCAGCCACTACACCACCGGCAATACGAGCAGAGACCGCATCGTCAAAAAATCCTAGTTCGTCATTGATATCGCTTAAGTCGATATGCCAAACTTCATTACCGGTTTCCAGATCAAATGCATAGGCATCACCAAAGCGGCTGGCGGCAAATACTTTATCAAAGGCAACCGTTGGCGATAGACGAGAAAAGTAATGTTCTACCCCGTCGCCAACACTTTCGTCCCATACAACTTCGGGGCTAAATAGCTCGTCAATTTCGGTAAGTTCTGCAAATAACGGCGCCTCTTCTTCATCATCATCAGAAGAACAGCCAACTAATGCCGCCGAAAGCAAGATTGCGCTCAGGATGTGTTTATTGAAAATAGTCAAAAAAACCTCCTTTAACCCGCAACGTTTACGGTTAGATCATCCAGTTTAATCTGTAATGTTGGGTTGGCTTGTAAGCCTCCTGCATCGGCAGCTGCCTGATAGGCACTGCGAGCAAGCTCTTTGTTACCTTGTTGCAGATAAACATCACCTTTCACTTCTTCGATACCGGCTTTAAAGGTTTCCGGCATTGGTTTAGCAAGTGTCGCTAACGCCTCGCTATAAGCTTGTAGTTGAACTTGTACACGCGCTAAACGAATTAAGGCAATCGCTTGCAGGTTTTCATTGGCCGCAAGCGTTACCGCTTTGGTTAAATGGGTTTGTGCCGCAGTATAATCCTGATGTTCAACCGCATCTTTCGCTAACGCGAGTGAAGCAAAAGAGGAATAAGCAGTATCCTTATTGCCATCGATAAACGCTTGGGTGTTGGCACGGAAGTTATCTTCTTGCTTAGCAAACGCCTGCATGGTTTGCTGATATTGATAAGAAGCAACTTGCTGTGTTTCGAGTTGGCTATCCTGGTAGTAATTCCAACCAACAAAGCCACCTAAACCGAGCACTAAACCGGCAATTAATGAGTTACCATTTTCAGACCAATACTTTTTAATCGCATCTACTTGTTGTTCTTCTGTTTGATATGTTTCCACAACGTTACCCTTCAATTAACTGTTCTAATAACTGCG
Organism: Thalassotalea sp. 42_200_T64; assembly: GCA_002162925.1. Taxonomy (GTDB): domain Bacteria; phylum Pseudomonadota; class Gammaproteobacteria; order Enterobacterales; family Alteromonadaceae; genus Thalassotalea_A. The sequence goes on from MABC01000023.1 coordinate 12,949, forward strand.
CGATATCACTGAAAGCGACAGTTTCTTGTTCTTTATTTTCACGCAAATATTTGACTGTTGCTTGCTGACTGGAAATTTCAGACTCACCTAAAATTATCGCAATCGCCGCACCAGATTTATCTGCACGTTTCATTTGTTTATTAAATTTACCGCCACCACAATGGCCCTGAATACGTATATCAGGTACCTGATCACGCCATTTTTCCGCTAGCGCCAAACCGGTAATATCGACACTCTCGCCCACCATTACCAGATAAACGTCTGTCGTTGCCCGAACATTTTCTAGTTTTTCTAATTCGGTTAACATCAACACCAAACGCTCAATACCTAAGGCAAAGCCCACTGCCGGAGTGCCTTTGCCGCCAAGTTGCTCCACTAAACCATCATAGCGACCGCCAGCACAAACTGTACCTTGTGCGCCGAGACTGTCGGTTACCCACTCAAACACCGTACGGTTGTAGTAATCGAGACCACGAACCAGGCGTTCATTGATTTGATACTTAATCCCGGCGGCATCTAAACGCTGACAAAGATTAGCAAAATGCGCTTTCGATTCTTCGTCCAAGTAGTTAGAAAGCTTAGGGGCATCTACCAGCAATGCCTGAACACCTTTGTTTTTACTGTCTAATACCCGTAACGGATTAACGTGCATACGACGCTTAGAATCATCGTCTAATTGCTCTTCATGCTGAGTTAAAAACTCAACCAGAGCATCACGATATTCCGCACGCGCCTGATTTGAACCTAATGAGTTCAGCTCTAGTGTGACAAATTCATTGATGCCAAGTTCCCGCCAAAGTCGCGCACTGAGCATAATAACTTCAGCATCGATATCGGCACTGGCAATACCGTAGGTTTCTATACCAAATTGATGAAACTGACGATAACGGCCTTTTTGCGGACGTTCGTAGCGAAACATCGGCCCCATATACCATAATCGTTGCTCTTGATTGTAAAGTAAACCGTGTTGATTACCGGCGCGTACACAGCTTGCCGTACCTTCTGGGCGAAGGGTTAAACTGTCGCCGTTACGATCGTCAAAGGTGTACATTTCTTTTTCAACAATGTCGGTCACTTCACCAATACCGCGTTTAAACAGGTTGGTAGATTCCACCACAGGCATGCGAATTTCTGCATAGCCATAATTGCCAGCAACACGACGCAGTACGTCTTCTACCATTTGCCATTTATTGGTTTCGCCGGGCAAACAGTCATTCATCCCACGTATTGCTTGAATCGCTTTACTCACTTAAGCCGTTCTCTTTGGTTTTATCGATAATAGCAATCGACATTTTATTAAAATAAAGGCGGCATTATAGGGTATATGCGGTTATTTATACAACATATAACGTCAGATAGCCGATTAATTTGCGGATGCTTATACTTCTTTGATGTCAATTTTGTTATTAGCATCCAATTGGCTCGCACGCGCGCGAATTTTTCGCTCTAAATTATCGACAATATCGTTATTATCAATGCGCTCACGTTGGCGTTCACCATCAAGGTAAAAGCCACTTTTTCGAGCACTGCCAGTCAGTCCAAGATCAGAGATTAACGCTTCTCCCGGGCCATTCACCACGCAGCCGATAATAGACACATCCATCGGCGTAATCATATCTTCCAGCCGTTCCTCAAGCGCGTTCACCGTGGATATCACATCGAATTCCTGACGCGAGCAACTTGGACAAGCAATAAAGTTAATGCCACGGCTTCTCAGTCGTAATGATTTTAAAATATCATAACCTACTTTGATTTCTTGCACCGGATCGGCTGCTAATGACACTCGCAGGGTATCGCCAATCCCTTCCGCCAATAACATACCTAGGCCAACCGCTGATTTCACCGCGCCCGAGCGAAAACCACCGGCTTCAGTAATACCAAGATGCAGTGGGTTATTAATTTGTTTTGCCAGTAAACGATAGGCGCCCACGGCTAAAAACACATCCGAGGCTTTTACGCTGACTTTAAATTGATCGAAGTTGAGTCTATCGAGAATATCGACATGGCGCATGGCCGACTCAAGCAAGGCTTCCGCGCACGGCTCATGATACTTCTCTTGGATGTCTTTTTCTAATGAACCGCCATTCACCCCTATCCGAATTGGGATGTTGTTATCTCTAGCGGCTTCTACCACGGAGCGAATACGATCTTCCCGGCCAATATTACCCGGATTAATGCGCAAACAATCAACGCCGTACTCGGCCACTTTTAAGGCAATACGATAGTCAAAATGAATATCGGCTACTAGCGGTATATTTACCTGCTGTTTGATTTGTTTAAATGCTTCGGCGGCATCCATGGTTGGCACACTCACCCGAACGATATCGGCCCCCACATCTTCTAACGCTTTAATTTGCTTAACAGTTGCCGCCACGTCTGTGGTCAGGGTATTGGTCATTGACTGTACGGTAATTGGTGCGTCGCCACCTACCGGGACATTGCCCACCATAATTTGGCTAGATTTACGACGAATAATTGGGGATTCACTAAACATATTTACTCAACATTTAACACTTGACAAGGCCTGTTTCATCAGCCGGCCCAGTTATTATACTTGATTTTTTCACAATACCAACTTGGTATAACTAATTCAGATTAGTTTTTCGGCCAAGTAAACTTGGCTATCTGACCTTGCTGAAATTGACTCATATCTATGGCTTGTTGATTATAATCGATTGCCACTAATTCTGGTTTGCCTAACGTAATCGAAAACGGCGCTTTGCCAGTTAAAGTCATTACGTAGTCTGCTTTTTTGATGCCCCAGGCTAAGCGCTCACCACTGGCATCAAAAATATTAACCCAACAATCACCCGAAAAAATGAATACTAATTGATCGGTGTTTGGCTCGGCTTCAACCGCATTATTTACTTCGCCGCGAGTGCTTGCTGTTGCACTGCTGATTACAGCAGCATCCGTAGCCCTATCCGCAGAATCTGGATTATTGGCCATATGTTGTTCAAACACCGCATCAGCCGTTTCAATCTGCTTTGCCAATGGCTCATCAGTTTGTGTAGCAAGCCCGGTACTATTATCTGTCGTTACCTTGGTAACCGCACTCTTGTCATCTGCAGAGGTTGCTTTAACAGCGCTAGTGCTTTGCTCTTGTAGAGCAGCATTAGTCACAACCGACGGCTCCATTTTAGCCGACTCTTGCCACCACCAAACAACCGTTAACGCGATCAAGATCAAAGCGATGAAATAAATGGTTAGCATTAAACGATTGTCTTCGGCCTGCTTACGCTTGTTTTGCGAGAAACTTTTCATTTCTGCATCGTTCTGTTCGGCAACATCGAGCATTTCATAACTAGATAAAATATCTTCGGAGTTAATTCCCACTATTCGCGCATAGTTTTTTAAATAGCCACGGATAAAGGTTTTCGGGGTATTGCTATCAAAACACTCTTGTTCGATACTTTCTATTAATGCCAGACGCAAATTCAGTTGCTCGGCAATCTCGCTCTTGGTCATTCCCTTGGCGATGCGCGCATCACGCAACAACTGACCGGGTCCTATCACTTCGATATCATCACCAATATCAACAGGCTCTTTGTTATCATTCATATATCGGATCTATTCTGGTTTTGTCAATCTAAGTACTTGGCCAATATGGATACTTTCTTGTTTAAGATTATTCCAACGGCGAATTGAATTTATTAAAATATTGTATTTCAATGATATTTGATACAGGTTGTCCCCTTCGCGAACCACGTGCACAAGTTCATCTGAGTCGTTAACGTGACCTGTTTGTGGCTTTTTTTCAGTCACCTGTTGGTTATCTACTCTGGCTTTAGGTTGAGTAATCGTCATCGCTGCATTAGCTGGAGTATTGATTGTTTTAATATTTTTCACGGCAGCTTGATTCAGTTGCTTAGTGGCGTTCGTCGCCGCTTGGGCATTGCCGGTTTGCCACTGCATTTGCCCATCTATTTTACTATTTTTGGCAATACTTTGACTCGTTTTCCGGGCAATAGTTGCGTCATTCACTAATTTTTTATTGGTAAAATCTATTTGCGGCTGCTGCTGGTTAAAACCATCTGCTTTGAAGCCGTTGTTTTTGCTTTTGTTTAGGACTACAATCGGTTTTCTGTCTATTTTTGCGCCAGATTTAATCAACTTAAATCTCAAATACTTGATCGCCAGTTTATCGGCTTCTATTTGTTTTAGCTCATTATCCAGATAGGCTTTTGCTTGCGTTGAGTCGGGGAACATTTTCAATAACATAGTGGCGTAATCATTGGCTATGTGTTCGTTACCTAAACTTTTTTGTACCTTAAATGCTAATGCTATTGCTTGCGGGGTAAAACGACGCGTAGCCAATTCAAAACGGCTTAAATAAGTTGCACTTTGTTCAAAATCAGCTTTCGCGTATTGCAATTGTGCCATTTGAAGTAAACTGGTTACACCATTTGGTCGATGGGCAATACTGCGTTGCAACGCATGTTCGGCTTTATCAAACTGATCTACTTTTAAATGGCAAAGTGCAATGTTCTCATAACTTTCTGACACTCGAATATAGGAGGGCACGGCAATGGCTTTTAAAAAATATTTTTCCGCTTCATCAACCCGATTTTGGCGGCATAAAAACACACCAAAATTGTTTAGCGTATTGGCATCATCTTCAGCCAAATCAAGCGCGATTAGATAGGATTCTTCGGTTTGTTGATATTCGCCAACGCTCTCGTAGTAATGGGCAAATGCGGTATAAACCGCAACCAAGTTTGGTGAGTATTGTTTGGCTTTTTCTAAATTATACTTTGCCTGGGCGGTGTTGCCCACTTTTAAGTAACCTAATGCTAAGGAGATACGGGTTGTGGCAATTTGATCGTCGCTGAAATCCCTATCAACAACCGGTTTATCTTCGACAAAGTTTTGCGTGACACAAGCATTAAGGCCACAAAGGGCAACAATGGCTAGCGTGATCTTCCCTGAATTTTGCAATAAGTTGAATATTGGTGTTCGCATGAGGCAGTCCAATTGATGTAATTATTGTTTTTTTATCCCAATACAAACTCTACTCGTTTTGTCTCGGTAATAAAAGCTTTATACCAATCTACATAAGTTTATTGTCAATTCAGTGTTTATGCAGGTTGGTATTAAACCAATTTTACCGATAATTCGTCTGATTTCAGCTTGTTTTTTGCCGTTCTTTTGGTTCTGTCGAATACATCACCGGCAAGCTGCCCACAAGCAGCATCAATATCTTCACCACGCGGGCGACGGGTAATTACCGTTAAACCATAACTTTGCAGGACTTTATCAAACCGGTCGATGCGCGAATTACTCGGACGTTGGTACTTTGAGCCTGGGTATGGGTTAAACGGAATTAAATTAATTTTACTTGGCGTTCCTTCAAGTACTTTCGCTAACTCATGCGCTTGCTCGGTAGAATCATTAACATGGTCTAGCATCACATATTCCACGGTTACCTGTTTGTTCGCTTTCGAACCATCGATATAGTGGCGACTTGCCGCTAAGAAATCTTCTAACGGGTATTTTTTATTGATCGGTACCAACACATCACGCAACGCATTATCTGCCGCATGAACAGAAATAGCCAACGCACAATCAATCTTTTCTTTAAGCATAGCAAGTGCAGGAACCACCCCTGACGTACTTACCGTTACCCGACGTTTAGATAAACCATAGCCTAAATCATTTAAAAAGGTATCGAGTGATGGAATCAGGTTTTTCATGTTTAATAGCGGCTCACCCATGCCCATCATCACTATGTTGGTAATTGGCCGAGTGCCGGCAATTCGCGTCGCGCCGATATCATTGGCAACCCGCCAAACTTGGCCGATAATTTCTGAAACCGCCAGGTTACGATTAAAGCCCTGCTGTGCCGTTGCGCAGAAAGTACATTCTAACGCACAACCAACTTGCGAAGATACGCACAAGGTTGCTCTTTCTTTTTCAGGGATCCACACGGTTTCGACTTCCTGACCGCCTTCAAGTAACAAAGAGTACTTAATGGTGCCATCGGCAGAAACCTGCTTTTCTTTGATAGTTGGTGCTTTAATTTCACATAACCGCGCAAGTTTTTGCTTTAATGCTTTATTTAGATTGCTCATTTGCTCAAAATCATCATAACCAAAATGGTAAATCCATTTCATAATTTGATCGGCACGGAAAGGCTTTTCGCCTATTTCAGTAAAAAATTCGCGCATCATTTGATGATCAAAATTTAATAGATTAACCTTTTTAACGGCATTGTCGGTCATGTAAGCACTCTTCCACTTAAAATCAAGGATGCAGATTGTACACTTTTTAAGCAAGTGAAACAATTTTGCTTTGTTATCGTTTTGTTACCAACAATTACATTTGTGCAATAGCAAACGATAAATACAAAGAAAGGATTTTGTTCATACAAACAAAATCCTTTCTGAATGTCAGGTACTCGGCCATGGCAGCTTGTACCTCGTATCTCGTTGTTAAATTAACGAGTACGTGGACAAACTTCTTCGTCAGAGAAGAAGTAAGCAATTTCACGTGCTGCTGATTCTAAAGCATCTGAGCCGTGACATGCATTTTCGTCGATTGATTCAGCGAAATCGTGACGTAAAGTACCCGCTAAAGCATCGCTTGGGTTAGTCGCGCCCATGATTTCACGGTTTTTAAGAACAGCGTTTTCGCCTTCTAAAACTTGTACCATTACCGGACCAGAAGTCATGAAATCAACTAAAGCACCAAAGAAAGGACGCTCAGCGTGCTCTGCGTAGAAACCTTCAGCTTTTTCACGGCTTAAGTGGATCATTTTAGCCGCAACGATTTTAAGACCAGCTGATTCAAAACGGTTGTAGATAGCACCAATTACGTTTTTAGCAACTGCGTCTGGTTTTACGATAGAAAAAGTACGTTCGATAGCCATGATAAGCCCTCAATAAAGTTAGATAGTCAAAAATTGGCGCGATTATAGAGGATTTAATAACAAATAACATTAACTAATTTCGTTCTATTGTTTCTAAATGACGCTAAATCGTAGACCGTTTATAAGTACGATAGTGCGGTTTCCAGAAATTTCGTTCAATGTTGGCATGCAATTGCTCATCACTGATTTCAAGGGCAAGGTTTTGCTGTTGGGCAAGTTTACCTATGGCGAAAGCAATTTCTTTACTGATATTGGCAACCTCAGTGATTGGTGGCAATAAATCGCCCTCCCCCGTATTGGCAAGTGGTGATGCTGCCGCTAAAGTTTCACTGGCAACCATCAGCATTTCATCACTGATAAATTTAATATTTGCGGCTAATACACCAAGGCCGATACCTGGGAAGATGTAGGAATTATTACATTGCACTATGGAGAAAATATTGCCTTGATACTCAACCGGTTTAAACGGGCTGCCGGTGGCAATGACTACTTCCCCGCCAGTCCAGTTAATTACTTGCTCAGGTGTTGCCTCCACTTGTTTCGATGGATTACTTAATGGAAAGATAATAGGTTTGTCGGTGCCGGCTTTCATCGCTTTGATGATCTCTTCGGTAAATAAACCTGGCTGACCAGAGACACCGATTAAAATATTAGGTTGAGCATTTTTCATCACTTCCAATAATGAAGCATATTCAGCTTTGCAGTTCCATTGATTAATCGCCGACTCACTCTGTACCAGCTTTTGCTGGAAGTCACGTAAATCACTCATTCCCTGAGAAAGAAGACCGTACCGGTCGACCATATATACTCGGCTTCGAGCTTGCTCATCCGATAAACCTTCACTACACATTTGCGCGATGATCTGTTTGGCAATACCACAACCTGCTGAGCCGGCGCCAACAAAAGCGATTTTTTGCTCTGACAGTTTTTCGCCTTTTACCCGACAAGCCGCAAGCAGAGTCCCTACTGTCACTGCAGCTGTGCCTTGAATATCATCATTAAAGCAACAAATTTCGTGACGATAACGCTCTAATAACGGCATGGCATTAGGTTGCGCAAAATCTTCAAACTGCAATAATATGTTGGGCCAGCGACGCTTGACTGCGGTAATGAATAAATCGACAAATTCGTTATATTCTTGCTGATTAATGCGTTTATGACGGGCGCCCATATACATAGGATCATTTAATAGTTTTTCGTTATTAGTGCCCACATCCGACATAATGGGCAAGGTATACGCAGGGCTAATATCACCACAAGAGGTATAAAGAGATAGCTTACCAATTGGAATGCCCATGCCACCGATACCCTGGTCACCTAAACCTAAAATACGTTCACCATCGGTAACGACTATCACTTTCACTTTTTGCTTAGTCGCATTGTGCAAAATATCATCGATTTGGTGACGTTCGGCATAAGAGATAAATAAGCCACGGTTACTGCGATAAATATCAGAGAACCTTTCACAAGCATCGCCTACTGTGGGGGTGTAGATAATCGGCATCATCTGTTCAAGGTTCGCTTGCACTAGTGCATGAAACAGGGTTTCATTTTTATCTTGAATATTGCGCAAATAAATGTGCTTATTTAACGCCGTTTGAAAACTTGAGTATTGCATGTAGGCACGATTTACCTGCTCTTCGATGGTTTCAAATCGAGGCGGGAGTAAACCAGTTAAATTAAAACTGACGCGCTCTTGCGCACTAAACGCACTGCCTTTATTTAGCAATGGCGTTTCTAACAGTGTTGGCCCTGCATAAGGGATATATAAAGGAGTTTTTGTTGTTTGTTACCCATGGAGTGCCCGCAAGTTGACTAATTAAAATAGGTTGTAAAGTTGGCATATACCCGTTCCACTTCAAGATGAAGGTTTCAGAGTGCTTGAGCGATGCCAATACAAGGCGCAGTTATGTAGTAATGGTTATTCTCGGCAACCGCTTATATGGACTCCTCATATTGTACAAGTAAAAATATTAAAAATATTAGATGCGTGCTTATATTCGGGC
>MABC01000083.1 GCA_002162925.1 Thalassotalea sp. 42_200_T64
TTCTACAAACCTTTTTACTGCGGCTTCTTTAAAAGCTAATGAATATTTACTCATGTTAATCGTTACCATCCCCTGTGAAATTATTGAGGCGACAACTATCCTGACACAGGGGGACCTTCGCGCATTAGCCATCCATGCGGGCCATGCCGGAAGAATATTTTTAGATGATATGTACTACCCTTTTAAAACTAATCCACACTTCAAAGCCTGGCTGCCGATAGTAGATACTCCAAACTGCTGGTTGATTGTGAATGGCCAGAATAGGCCAATATTAGCCTATTACCAGCCATTAGATTTTTGGCATAAAGTAAGCAAACTCAGTGATGATTACTGGACCCGTTTTTTTGATATTAAATTAATTACTGACGCCGATGAAATTGCCGCTGTTCTACCTGACAATAAGCAAGGTATAGTCTATATTGGTGCTCATCAAGACATCGCCAACGATTTGGGTTTTACCGATATCAACCCTGAATCCGTATTGAATTATTTTCATTATCACCGTGCCTATAAAACGGATTATGAATTTGTCTGTATGCGCGAAGCGAATCGCTTGGCGGTACTGGGTCACGAGGCCGCAAAAACAGCCTTTTATAACCAAGGTTCAGAATTTGATATTCAACTAGCGTATTTACAGGCCACAGGTCATAGTGAAAATGAAGTGCCATATGGCAACATTATTGCGTTGAATGAGAACACCGCAACATTGCATTACACCTCCTTAGAAGAAACTAAACCAAGTAAGCATTTATCATTCCTGATTGATGCCGGAGCCTGTTTTCATGGTTATGCTGCCGATATCACCCGAACTTATTCGTTTAATCAGGATGAATTTGCCGATTTAATTGTTGCCATGAATGAAATGCAGTTAGAGCTGGTGCAAGGGTTAAAACCAGGCACAAGTTACGTTGATTTGCATATTCAAAATCATTACCTACTGGCTGCGATATTACAGCGTTTTGACTTGGTGAATTTAGGCGCACAAGCTATGGTCAGCAAAGGCATTACCGGACACTTTTTCCCGCACGGTTTAGGTCACCACCTTGGTTTTCAAGTGCATGATATGGGTGGCTTTATGGCCGATGATAAAGGTACTCACGTTAACCCGCCAAGCGAACATCCATTTTTACGTACCTCTCGTGGCATTGAAGGTAGGCAAGTGTTTACTATCGAGCCAGGTCTTTATTTTATCAAATATTTTTTATCTGCTTTAGCCAAATCGGAGAACGCAAAATACATTAACTGGGATAAAGTTGACAGTTTCCGTAAGTATGGAGGCATTCGCATTGAAGATAATGTTATCGTTCATCAAGATCGACTAGAAAACATGACTCGAAATTTTAACCTGGCTTAATTTAGAGGTTTATTGATTCATTATCATGCACATAAATTCAAGCCCATATACCATCCCCGTTAGTGACATTGAAGTAGAAACCGTGGTTAATCGCAGCCGCTTTATTTGTTCGATTAAACATTGTGACGATAAATTGGCAACGAAAGTGTTTATTGAACAAATTCGCCAGCGATATCCGGATGCTTCACACCATTGCTATGCGTTCATTTCGTCACGTCCAGAAGACAGTCAAACTTATGGGTTTAGTGATGATGGTGAGCCTAGCGGCACCGCTGGTCGACCAATGTTATCGGTATTACAAGGCAATGCTATTGGCGAAATCTGCGCGGTCGTCTCCCGTTATTTTGGCGGCGTAAAACTGGGAACTGGTGGTTTGCAGCGGGCGTATGGTAATAGTGTCAGGCAAGCTGTTATAGAGTTAAACACCGTTGAAAAAATCCCTACAGAGCAAATTAACCTAACTTGTGATTATCAGCAGGTTAAAGATATAGAGCATACCTTAATGGGCTATGAAGGGATTATCACACAGCAAGATTACGGTATTGAGGTTATGATAACGGCAAGTTTACCTATCCCCAGGATAGATGAATTTATTGTCCGGGTCATTGAACTTACAGCTGGCAGGGTTACGCCCAAACGTTTACTCGAATAAATATAATAACTTAGCATTATTATGCTATATTCAGTGCAATAACAGATCTAACAAGAATTAATAATTAAAAATTAACAATGCAGTATCGTAATATCACCCGGATTTTAGGCTTATTGGTAATGATTTTGAGTGTTACCATGATCCCGCCAGCTGCCGTTTCTATGGTTTATCGAGACGGTGGCGGTGTCGCATTTATGACGGCATTTTTACTCTGTATTGGCGCCGGTTTTTTTGCCTGGTATCCTAATCGCGGGCAAAAAGGTGATTTGCGTGCACGCGAAGGCTTCTTAATTGTTGTACTCTTTTGGTCTGTATTGGCCAGTTTCTCCGCGGTGCCATTAATGCTCACCGATCTACCCAGTTTATCCATTACCGATGCTTTTTTTGAGTCGTTTTCGGGGTTAACGACAACTGGCGCCACCATTATCACCAAAATAGATGGCTTACCGCATGCAGTATTGTGGTATCGCCAACAGCTACAGTGGATCGGTGGTATGGGGATCATTGTATTAGCGGTCGCGGTTTTACCTATGCTCGGGGTTGGTGGTATGCAGTTATACCGCGCCGAAACACCTGGCCCGGTGAAAGACTCTAAAATGACGCCGCGAATAGCCGATACCGCAAAACATCTTTGGTATATTTATTTGGCCTTAACTATTGCCTGTGCACTCTCATATTGGCTTGCCGGCATGTCGGGCTTCGATGCTATTGCGCACTCTTTCTCAACTATTGCCATTGGTGGTTTCTCAACCCATGATGCTTCTATGGGCTATTTCGACAGCCCGTTGATCAATGTCATCTGTGTTGTATTTTTGATCATTGCCGGAGTCAATTTTGCCCTGCATTATACCGCTTGGGCGAGCAAGAGTTTTCGTACCTATTTATTTGATCCTGAATTTAAAGCTTTTATTTATATTCAATTAGTCCTTACCTTAATCTGTTTCTTCACCTTACTTAGTTATGGTATTGCAAGCAGCTATGAGCTAGCGTTTGATGATGCCTTATTTCAGGCGGTATCGATAAGTACCACAGCCGGATTTACCACGACTAATTTTGCAGAATGGCCAGTAATGTTGCCTATATTGCTTATTTTTGCCAGTTTTGTTGGTGGTTGTGCCGGAAGTACCGGTGGCGGTATGAAGGTAATGCGAGTTGTACTGCTATACTTGCAAGGGATTCGAGAATTGAGTCGTTTAATCCATCCTAAAGCTATCATCACCATTAAACTGGGCGCTAAAGCTTTACCAGATAAAGTGGTTGATGCTATTTGGGGGTTCTTTTCTGCATACGCCGCCATCTTTATTATTTGTATGGTGTTATTGATGGCGTCAGGGATAGATGAAATAACGGCTTTTACCGCCGTTGCTGCCTGTTTAAACAACTTAGGGCCTGGTCTTGGCGAAGTGGCCGCGAATTTTTCCAGTATTAATGACTTTAGTAAGTGGGTACTTATTCTTGCCATGCTCTTTGGCCGCTTGGAAATATTCACCTTGTTGGTGTTATTCATGCCAGCATTCTGGCGGAACTAGCAATTTTTCTTACCAACTCGTTGGCTTAGAAAAATGCGTATCCCGTACTCGTTACGGGATCTCCAATGTCATAGAGTTCTTGCCAGCGGGTTGGCGGGACTTCAGTCTCGCGTTATGGTGATAGCCACTTTGCGTTGATCACGGTAAGGATGCGAGGTTAAAACCCCGCCAACTATCACTAAAAGAAAATTGCGCTCACCGCGAACAACTTCTCTACTTGATGGATATATTTTTTATTCACCAGGAATAAAATCACATGATCGTCTGTTTGAATAACGGTAGTAGAATGGGCAATTAAAACTTCTTCACCACGCACAATTGCACCAATGGTTGCTCCCGGAGGTAATTTAATGTCTTGAATTTCACGGCCAATAACTTTTGAGGATTGTTCATCACCATGCGCCACTATTTCTACGGCTTCAGCGGCGCCGCGACGTAAACTGTAGGCGTTAACAATACCGCCTTTACGTACATGGGTAAGTAACGCTGAAATTGTCGCTTGTTGCGGCGATACGGCAATATCCAAATCTAAAATATTACCGTGTACAATATCGTGGTATTCATTACGTTGAATCAGCGCTATGGTTTTTCTGACGCCACAACTTTTTGCCACCATCGAAGACATTATGTTTGCTTCGTCGTCATTGGTTACCGCAATAAACACATCAATTTGATCAATATGCTCTTCAACCAGTAATTCTTTATCTGATGAATCACCAATAAACACTAAGGTATTGTTTAATTCATTGGATAATTGTTCTGCCCGTTTTGGGTTGTGTTCTATTATTTTAACTTGATGATTTTTCTCAAGAATTCTGGCCAAACCAGAACCAATATGACCACCACCGGCAATCATAATACGTTTATAGGCTTTTTCCAGCTTTTGTAATTCGCTCATTACCGCACGTATATGGTGAGTGGCGGCAATGAAAAAGACCTCATCATCGGCTTCAATTACTGTGGTGCCCAATGGTCGGATAGGTTTATTTTTACGATAAATTGCTGCCACGCGAGTATCAACATTTGGAATGTGATCACGTAATGTAGAAAGAGCATGACCAACCAATAAGCCACCATAGTAAGCTTTAATACCAACCAATGAGACCTTGCCGCCAGCAAACTCTCGTACTTGTAAAGCCCCGGGATAATCAATTAAACGCGCGATATCCCGGGTTACTAGTTGCTCTGGCGCGATGATGTGATCTACAGGAATGTCTTGGTTATGGAACAGCTTTTTTTTATGCTTTAAAATTTGCTCCGAACGGATACGGGCAATTTTAACCGGGGTACTAAAGATAGAAAAGGCTATTTGACACGACAGCATGTTGGTTGCATCATCGCTGGTAACGGCAATAAGCATATCGGCGTCTTCAGCACCCGCTTTAGCCAGAACATCAGGATGACTGCCATTGCCGGTGACCACTTGTAAGTCCATTTTGTCTTGTAGTTCACGCAATTTATCAGCATCAACATCAATAACCGTGATGTCATTTTGTTCACCAACCAGATCTTCTGCCAGTGTGCCACCTACTTGTCCTGCGCCTAAAATGATTATTTTCATTTGTCTTGTTACTACTTATACTCAAACTTGTTGTTTTAATTATGTAATACCATTCATTATAGGGATTGGTATAAGTTGGTTTTAGATTAACAACTTAGCACTTTTTGCTAAGTTTGGCATAATAAAAACCATCCATCGAGTTTTCTCCGGGGAGTATCTGCCAATCGTTACTATTGCCAGCAAGAGTTATCGAGTCTAACTGAGCATCTGCAGTAGTCGCTAGAAACTTAGCGATTTGTTGTTTGTTTTCTTCAGGCAATATTGAGCATGTGGCATAAATCATAGTGCCACCTGGTTTTAGTAGCTGCCAGATTGCATTAATAATTTTCTCTTGCAAAATAACCAGAGCGTCTATGTCTGTAGCTCGTCTTAACCATTTTATATCGGGATTTTTTCTGATCACACCAGTGCCTGAACAAGGGGCATCCAGTAAAATTCGATCAAACAATTCACCGTCAAACCAGCTAGCTGGGTTTGACGCATCACCCGCAATCACTTTTGCCTGCAGCCCTAAACGTGCCAAATTTTCTTCCACCCGAACAAGTCTTGATTGCTCGACATCAATTGCCGTCATCGCGTTGATCTCAGGGCAAAGCTCAAGAATATGACAGGTTTTACCGCCAGGCGCGGCACAGCAATCCAGCACATTGTCATTTGCTTGTGCCTGTAACAGCGGTGCCGCCATTTGCGCCGCACCGTCTTGCACTGAGACCCAACCCTGGGAAAAATTGGGTAACTTGGTGACATCCACAGGCTGCTCTAATAAAATAGCCTGGCTTAACTCTGCTACCTGCTTTACTGCGATATCTTGTTCTGCCAACAAGTTTAAATAATCTTCAATATTGGTTTTTTGTTGATTCACGCGCAGCCACATCGGTGGACGTTCAAGGTTTTTCTGCAGTATCTGTTGCCATTGCTCGGGGTAGCCAGCTTTGATTTTGTTAATAAACCAGCCAGGATGGTTAAAGCGTACCGGATCAGGTAATGACTCTGGGTTTTCTAATTCAGGCTGACGTTGATAACTGCGTAATACCGCATTAACCATGCCTTTTAAATGTCGATTTTTCAAAATTGCTGTGGCAGCAACCGTTTCCGCTACGGCAGCATGATCCGGAATTCGGGTAAATTTGATTTGGTAAATACCTACCATCATTAAAAAGTGAAACACCCGTTGCTTACCGGTAAGCGGCTTTTTCACAAAGCGACGTACATGTTGCTCAAGCTCTGGTAAATAACGTAATACGCCATAACAAAGCTCTTGCAATAATCCTTTGTCTTTGCCGGATTCAATGAGTTGTTGCTGTTTGGGCAATTCCTCCGATAACGAGCGGCCTTTGTCTACCACCGCATATAAACAGCGAGCGGCGAGGGCGCGTACGTTTTTACTCATTAGGCACTATCCTCGGGGTTGTTCACCGAGCTGCCGCAAATGTGCGATCCAACCTTAAACCAGTCACCACGACCATTTAAAATATCGGCGACCGTTAGAGCCTTTTTGCCTGGCAGTTGTAAGTTGGTGAATTTTAATTGGCCGTTACTGGTAGCGACACAGATACCTGATTTATCAACAGCGGTAATGAAGCCTGCGGCCATTGGAGTTACCTCACTGATAACCTCGGCTTGCCAAACCTTGATGCGATGCTCTTTGCCATTGTCGTTAAAGGTAAATTGGGCGAATGGCCAGGGTTGAAAAGCTCTAATTTTTCTATCTAGAACGTCAGCGGCTAATGAGAAATCTAACTCTGCTTCGTCTTTAGTTAATTTTTCAGCGTAATTGGCTAAAGCATTATCTTGTGGTTCGGCGTATTGAGTGCCGGCTGACATTTGGTCCATCGTATTTAATAATGCTACCGGACCAAGTTCGGCCAGTTTTTGGTAAAGGCTGGCGGATGTATCGGTATTGGTGATAGGGCAACTTGCTTTTAATAACATCGCGCCACTGTCTAAACCTTTATCCATCTGCATGATGGTAACGCCGGTTTCGCTATCGCCTATTTCCAAAGAACGTTGAATAGGAGCCGCACCACGCCAGCGGGGTAATAACGAACCGTGAACATTGACACAGCCTAAGCGTGGCGTATCTAAAATCACTTGTGGTAACAACAAACCATAGGCGACCACTACCATGACATCTGCCTCATAGCGGGCCAGCGTTTGTTGTGCCTCTTCACTTTTGAAGTTAGTAGGTTGTTCTATGGCTAAACCATGTTCTAACGCCAGTTGTTTAACGGCACAAGCTTGCAGTTTTTTGCCGCGCCCTGCGGGTTTATCCTCTGGACAATATACGGCTTTAATGTTGTGCTTCGAGTGAATTAGTGCCTGTAAATGTTTGGCGGCAAAATCTGGCGTACCAGCAAAAATTATATTGAGTGGTTTAGACAAGTGGGTGTACCTATTGCTGTATTATGCTTTTGCGTCTAAGCGAGCGGCTTTTTCAAGCTTAGCCTTGATGCGATGACGTTTTAATGGCGATAAATAATCAATAAACAACACACCATTTAAATGATCTAATTCGTGTTGAATACAAATAGCCAGGAGTTCTTCGGCATCTATGCTGAATTGTTCGCCTTGTTTATCTAATGCGGTTACTGAAACTTGGGTGTTACGTTCCACTTTTGCGTATTGTCCTGGTACCGACAAGCAACCTTCTTCATTGATCATCAAGTCGCCACTTTTTTTAGTGATCACCGGATTAATCAATACAATCGGCTCAGATTTATCGTCGCTGGTATCCATCACCACAATGCGTTGATGAATATTAACTTGTGTAGCCGCAAGGCCAACACCGTTTTCTTCGTACATGGTTTCAAACATGTCTTCGATAATTTTTTTAGTGTCATCAGTGACTTCCGTTACATCAACAGCAACAGTTCTTAGGCGTTCATCCGGGAAGCGTAGTATATTTAATATAGTCATAATTTTTTGCAAAACAATTAGCGATAATTGAGATTGAGTGTTATGTTTTAATTTTAGCCATTATTTTAAATGAATAATAGCGGTTTATACTCAGCAAGCAGAATTTTATGCCTGTGAGAGATAAATAACTGCTCTAAATGGACCAAAAAGCATGTTGAATAAAATACTAATAACTATATTTTGTCTGTTTACCTCACTCCAACTATTAGCGGATGAGTTGGAAATTAAAGAAGATGCGCCGAAATCCTATATTGTGCAAAAAGACGATACGCTTTGGGATATTTCAGGCTTGTTTCTCAATGAACCATGGTTATGGCCGAAACTATGGCGACTAAATCCTGAAATTAATAATCCTCACCTGATTTACCCTGGCGATGAATTACGCTTAGTCTATGATGACAAAGGTCAACCTATGCTGGTAAAAGGTAAACCAGAATTAACATGGTCGCCAAGTACGAGAAAGCAGTTAAAAGATCAAAATCCCATCACCATATTGCCTTTAGAACTGTTAGCACCTTATTTAAATTATTCGACGATATTAACTCAGGACAATATCGATAATTCGCAGTATATATTAGGTGGTGATGAAAAATATAAATCGAATATGGAAGGCGCCATAATTTACGTAAAAGGGGATTTAGTGGCAGGACAAAATTATGCCATTTATCATCAAGGCGATGAAATAATAGATCCTGAGTCGGGTGAACACTTTGGTTATCAGGCGATATTGGTTGGCACTGCAAAAGGCTTACGTAAGGGAAATGCCAAGAATAAACAACCATCTGCAATGTTTTTAGAGAATTCAAAGCGTGAAGTGAGATCTGGTGATATCGTCATTGCCGTGAATGAAGGACAGTTATTGCCAGCCTTTTATGCGATGCAAAGAGTGCAGAATAAAGAGTTACACGCGCGTATGATCAGTTCCTATAATTTGACCCGCGAGTTTGGTAAATTTGAAATTGTTTTACTGAATAAGGGGGCCAATACCAATTTAAAAATGGGTGAAGTGTACGCAATTAATCGTAAAAGCCCAGGGGTAATTGTCACTGCAGATGGCCCCGTATACGAAGATGATGCACCTAGCTGGTATCGACTCACGAACTCCAGTGATAGCAGTATTATCATACCATCAGAAAACATCGGCCATTTAATGGTGTTTAAAGTCATGGAAAAAACCAGCTTTGCGATAGTATTATCTAGTCGCAAGTCAGTTCGAATAGAAGATTTTGTAACCGCCCCGTAATGAGGGAAGATACCAGTCCGCATCAGTATATAGTTGTCTCAGTGCTTATGCAGATTGGTAAAAAATAACAATAACTCAATAAGGGCATTTTCTTAAGGAAAAGAATAATGTCAACACAACTAAAAACACGGCGGCATTACTGGTTAGCGATAAAACGGATCCCAAGGCTAGCCAGCAATATCAAAATTAAGCTGTTTAACCAATATGGCCTGGCTGGCTTATTTGACTTGTCATCATCGGCATTGTCAGCGCTAGGCCTAAATGGCAAACAAGTTACAGCAATACACTCGCCTGACTACGCCAGCATAGAAGCCACAATTCAACGGTGTCATGCTCATCAGATAACCATTGTCGGCTTTGATGATAATAATTATCCGGCGTTATTGAAAGAAACGTCAAACCCGCCCGTGTTGTTATTTGGCCAGGGTAATTTAGCCTTATTAAATCAACCACAACTGGCTATTGTTGGTTCTCGCAGTGCCACAATATCGGCAAGAGAGCATGCAAAAACGTTTGCTATGCAACTTTCGCAAAGTATGGTAATTACCTCGGGTTTGGCTCTCGGCATCGATTCAGCTGCGCACAGGGGGGCATTAATCGCTGACCGATATACCATTGCGGTTGTTGGTACCGGTTTAGATATCGTTTATCCTACGCGTAATAAAACATTGGCCGCTGACATTCTCGCCCAGAATGGTGCCATTATCAGTGAATATTTACCTGGCACTAAACCCAACCCGGGTTGCTTCCCTAAACGCAACAGGATCATTACCGGCATGAGTTTCGGGGTGTTTGTGGTTGAGGCACAGTTAAAAAGTGGCTCGCTGATTTCCGCAAGAATGGCGTTAGAACAAAATAGAGAGGTTTTTGCCATGCCGGGAGCGATTAATAACCCACAAAGCAAGGGCTGCCATAGCTTAATAAAACAAGGAGCAACGTTAGTTGATCAGCCCTCCGATATTTTATCTTTGTTAGAATTTCCCAGTTTTTCTGGTCTGTATAGAAGTAATCCGCCAAAATCGAATGGAAAAGTTGAAAAAACTAACCAACAAAGCTTGTTTATCGACTCATTGTTAAGTAGTGTGGATTATGAAGCTACTTCCGTAGATATAGTAGTTTCTCGGAGTAATCTTCCCATAGAGGAGGTCTTAACCCGATTGATGGCGCTAGAGCTTAGAGGTCTGGTAACTGCGGTACCAGGAGGCTATATCAAAATGAACTGATATAATAATATTTATATCAGGTTCAATCACTTAAAGGGGATGGTCATGTTTGATATACTTATGTATCTTTTTGAAAACTATATCCATAGTGAAGCCGAAGTCATGGTAGATCACGATATTCTTACCGATGAATTAACTCGTGCGGGTTTTCATCAGGACGAGATTTACAAAGCCTTATCGTGGCTGGAAAAATTGTCAGCATTACAAAACACCGATGCTTATCCATACTTAACCCGCAGGCCAGGGGTCTCAGTACGTATTTACACGTCGGAAGAAACAAAATTCCTTGATGTCGAAAGCCGAGGTTTTCTGATGTTTCTCGAGCAAATAAACGTACTCGATTTTACCACCCGTGAAATGGTTATCGACAGAGTGATGGAACTTGATACTAACGACTTTAATATTGATGATTTAAAGTGGGTGGTATTAATGGTGCTGTTTAATGTGCCGGGAAAAGAATCGGCGTATTCGCAAATGGAAGATTTAATCTTCGATGAATGTGAAGGCCCGTTGCATTAATTTACCCTTGTTTATGTCATAATAACTCGCTCAATGGAGTTATTATGACTAAAGACATCAAACCGTTATTTTCTCAACACGAGCATGCTCTGGAAAAAGCTTATGAAGTTTGCCCTGAGTGTGGCAGTGAGCTTGCCTTAAAAAACTCCAAAGCCGGGGCTTTTATTGGTTGTGTTAGCTATCCCAATTGTCATTATACCCGTCCTGTGGTCGAGCAGGAGAAATTTGAAACTCAAGTTTTAGCTGGCAGCCAGTGTCCAAAATGTTCTCATGAAATGGCGGTAAAGCAAGGTCGATATGGCTTATTTATTGGCTGTAGCAATTTTCCTGAATGCCATCATATCGAAGAAATGAATCAAAGCGATAAACTCGATGTGATTTGCCCTGACTGTAATAAGGGGCAGTTACAGGAGAAAGTCAATCGTCAGGGTAAAACCTTTTATAGTTGCGATCGTTACCCTAAATGCAAATACGTAGTAAACCATAAACCGGTCGCGCATATTTGCCCTGAATGTCATTGGTCAATTATGCTGCAAAGAAAAATGTCCGGTGAAAATGTCATAATATGTCCGCAAAAAAAGTGCAGTCACAAAATAAAACGCGTATAATCCGCTTTTATCGTCAATGATAACTACCACAACAATTAAAATTTTTAAAAGTATTTGATATGCAAGGCCCTTGCATTTCATATCAAATATTTATTAAAACTTAAGAGAGAAAATTATGACATCAACATTTGTTGCCATATTAATGGGATCAGACTCTGATCTTCCTGTAATGCAATCAACTATCGATATCTTAAAGAAATTTGATATCGCTTGTGAAGTTCGCGTTCGCAGTGCGCACCGTACTCCAGATGCGGCGAAAGCATACGTTAAAGATGCAGAAGAGCGAGGCTGTAAAGTTTTTATTTGTGCTGCTGGTTTAGCTGCTCACTTAGCTGGTGCGGTTGCCGGTATGACAACTCGTCCGGTAATTGGAGTGCCAATCGATAATGGTCCATTACAAGGCCATGATGCTTTATTATCAACGGTAATGATGCCTGGTGGTATTCCGGTAGCGACCGTTGCTATTGGTAAAGCTGGCGCGAAAAACGCAGGTTATTTAGCCGCCCAAATGTTAGGTGTAGCTGATCAGGCCATTGCTGACAAAGTAAAAGCTGAACGTGTTGCTAACGCGGCAGCATTACTAGCCAAAGATGAAGCGATGCAAGCTAAATTAGTATAATTTAGTTCTTATCCCTGAATCAAAAAACCTGCTTCGGCAGGTTTTTTTGATTCAGGGATTAATTAACTTAGACTAAGGTGGCATTGCCTAAAAATTAATAAACACCATAATGATAGTATCAATACCAACCTCTAAGGTGACACTATGTCAGACAAATATACTAATGGACTTGGTCAAGTGGCAGCCAACCAACAAGCCTTAAGTCCCGTTAATTTCCTCAAACGTACTGCCGAATTATACCCAAATAAAACTGCGATTATTCACGGCAGTGACAGCTACAGTTATGTGGAATATCAGCAAAATGTAAAGCGCTTAGCCTCAGCCTTACTGCAACGAGGTGTGAAAAAGGGCACTACAGTTTCCATCATGGCAGCCAATATACCCGCATTTTTGGATGCTCATTTTGCCGTACCAATGATAGGTGCTGTACTTAATTCATTGAATACCCGTCTCGATGCCGACAACCTTGCTTTCATCCTCGATCACGCGGAATGTGATGTGTTATTAACCGACACCGCTTATTATAAAGTGATGAAAAAAGCGGTTGCCTTATCAAGTAGAAGCCCGCTGATCATTGATATTGATGACCGACAAGGTCCGGGTGGTGAGTGTCTTGGCGAAATTGAATATCAACAGTTGCTTGCTGAAGGAGATCCAGACTATACCCTGGCGATGGTTGAAGATGAGTGGCAGGCGATGGCACTTAATTACACCTCTGGCACCACCGGCAACCCGAAAGGCGTAGTTTATTCACATCGTGGCGCTTATTTAAATGCTTTGGGCAATAACATGATTTGGCCATTGGATGAAAATTCAGTGTACTTATGGACGCTACCTATGTTTCATTGTAATGGTTGGTGTTTTCCCTGGACCGTTACCGCAATGGCGGCTACGCATGTGTGTCTTCGTCAGGTCGAAGTGTCAGCGATCATCAATTCGATTAATGAACACAAGGTGACTCATATGTGTGGTGCCCCAATAGTGTTAAATATGATCTTGAATGGCCCAGATGAGCTCACCAGTAAACTAAATTCGAATATAAAAGCAATGACCGCCGGCGCACCACCGCCAGCTGCGGTGATAAAGGGTATAGAAAAATTGGGTTTCGATATCACTCAAACCTATGGATTAACCGAAGTTTATGGCCCTTGTGTGGCCAGTACATGGAAACATGAATGGGATAACTTAACTGCTGATGAGCGGGCGGCATTAAAAGCAAGACAAGGCATTCGCTATCCAACTCAAGAAGACGTTGATGTGCTCGACCCGGAAACGATGCAACCTGTGCCAAGCGATGCCGAGACGATTGGCGAAATAATGTTTCGCGGTAATACCACGATGAAAGGCTATTTAAAGAATCCATCAGCGACGGAAGAAGCATTTAAAGGTGGCTGGTTCCATTCCGGTGATTTGGCAGTGAAACACCCAGACGGTTATTTGGAAATACGCGATCGCTCTAAAGATATTATTATCTCTGGCGGGGAAAATATTTCATCGGTGGAGGTTGAAGGCATTCTATATCGGCATCCGGCCATAATGGAAGCCGCTGTAGTTGCTCGCAAAGATGATACCTGGGGCGAAACACCTTGTGCTTTTGTTACCTTAAAACCCGGCGAGCAGGCCACCCAAAGTGATATTATAGCCTTTTGTAAAAGCAATATGGCTTCTTTTAAATGCCCTAAAACCATTGTTTTTTCTGATTTACCGAAAACATCAACAGGAAAAATTCAAAAATTTATATTAAGAGAAAAAGTGAAAAACCTGTTTGAGCAAAAAGCAGAAGCTGTCTAATACCAATAAACCAAAACTTGCAGTAAAACTATTAAATGCGGTCATTGCCTAAAGCGGCTATAATGGCCGCAATTTTTATGGCTAAAGCAACCTAATACCAATTAACCATTAAAAATGAACAGATATTTAATCAACTTGGTATATTATGAGTGTCGATAACAATAACTCTACATCATCGCCAAACTTTTCCTCTGCGATTGATGCGTTTCAACAAGGCGGAATTATTGCTTACCCTACGGAAGCGGTTTTTGGTTTAGGTTGCAATCCGAACGATATCATTGCCGTAAAAAAATTATTGGCTTTGAAAAATAGAGCGGTTGAAAAAGGCCTGATATTGTTGGCCGCTAACTATTCACAACTTCTCCCTTTTATTGACGATAAGAAAATACCACAAGATAAGCGTGATAGCGTATTGTCACGTTGGCCCGACGGAGTTACCCAAGTGATGCCGGCGAATAAAGACATTAGCAATTATTTAACCGGACAGTTTGATACAATTGCCGTGCGAGTTACCAGTCAGCCTGATGTTGTTGCCCTTTGTAATGCCGTAAATAAACCTATTGTTTCAACCAGTGCTAATTTTAGTGGCGAAAAACCCGCGTTAACATGGCAAGAAGTTGAACAGAAAATGGCAGACAAAGTTGATTTTATTATCAAAGGGAAAACCTTAGGTTTTAGCCAGCCATCCACCATTATCAATGCTCTTACAGGAGACGTATACCGATCATGAGCCAAGTAAATATCGAACAAGTCATCGATTTCTTAAAATCGTTACAAGATAGAATTTGTGATGCCTTAGAACAAGCCGATGGCAGTGCAAAATTTGTCGAAGATAACTGGCAACGTGAAGAGGGGGGCGGTGGCCGCACCCGGGTGTTAACTGACGGTACTGTGATTGAACAAGGCGGTGTTAATTTTTCACGGGTAAGCGGCGATAAACTACCTCCTTCTGCTACGGCTCATCGGCCAGAACTTGCCGGCCGAACTTGGCAAGCATGTGGTGTATCTTTAGTTATCCATCCGAAAAATCCACACATTCCAACGTCACATGCCAACGTTAGATTTTTTATTGCCGAAAAAGAGGGCGAAGAGCCGGTGTGGTGGTTTGGTGGCGGCTTTGATTTAACGCCATTTTACCCGGTAAAAGAGGATGTCATCCATTGGCATCAAACCGCAGCCGATTTATGTAAACCATTTGGTGACAATGTCTACAATGATCATAAAAACTGGTGTGATGAATATTTTTATTTAAAACATCGGGATGAAACCCGTGGTGTTGGCGGCTTATTCTTTGACGATTTAAATGTTTGGAGCTTTGATAAGTGTTTCGATTACATTAAAGCCGTTGGCCAAGGGTTTATTGATGCATACGTACCGATTATCGATAAACGCAAAGACGTTCCCTACACTGAACAGCAACGTCAGTTTCAATTATATCGTCGCGGTCGTTATGTGGAATTTAACCTGGTATTCGATCGAGGCACATTATTTGGTTTGCAATCGGGTGGCCGCACCGAATCTATTTTAATGTCGATGCCGCCATTGGCACGCTGGCAGTATAACTACCAACCTGAAGAGGGAAGTCAGGAAGCTGAACTCTATGAGCATTACTTAAAGCCACAAAACTGGCTATAAATATAATTCTTCCTGGAATAATTATACAGAAAAGACACTAATACATGGAAGTATGTAGGTAGAACAATGCAGGAGCGATTGTCGAGGGACGTTTAATTTTCTGCTTTATTCCGGGAAAAATTATTTATTAAAGCGTCTTAATTCTTCCATCGCCGCCAACACATTTTTCATATTCAGCTTGGCATCCGGTAATTCCTGATAATTAGTGTCAAAAATGGTGAAGTTACCTAAACGGTCCAACTCATTTAATTGCTGTATATCTTTAATCGCGTAATAGCCATCGCGACCTAACAATAGCCAATCATGCGGCTGCTTATGAAACAACGACTGGCCACTACTATAATCTTTACTATGGTTGCTACAGCCTAAGGCGTTTGTAATCACCGTGGGTGCAATGTCGTAGTGGCTGGTTTCACCCTGATAAAAATCATGCTCGGCGTTTGGCCAGTATATAATTAACGGTACCTGTGTTTGGTATTTTGAATAATTACTGTTGTGCCCCCAGAACCCTTTATTACTATCATTAAACTCTTTGCCATGATCGCCGGTGATGATAATAATGGTGTCATTAATGTCGTCACCTAACTGGCTAATGACCCGTTCGATCTGCTGATCGATAAAGTGAATAGAGTTTTTATACAGGTTGATAAATGGCTCAGCATCGTAATCATCATTTAATGCCATATAGTTAATGTCATCAAGAGAAGGCTGATACTTACGCTGAAAATCTTTCGGGATCGAAAACCCATGGGCGGCATCATAAAGCATGAAAGCAAAAAACGGCTTGTCATCGTCTCTATTACTATGCCAGTCGATGAAATCTTTGGTGATATCCAGATCCCGTTGATAGGGTTTATCGCCTTTTGAATGAGTTCTTAAATTATCGACATTACTAAACAAGGTTTGATCAAACTCAGGGCTGGTAAGTTTCGCACTGGCAAAAATACCGGTTTGATAATCTTGCTGTTTTAAAATATTCATCATTACCGGGCTGCGTTGTAAATCCAGTATCGGCTGCCAATAATGACCAGGAATCGCATAAAATAAACTGAACATGCCGTGGCGGGTATTGTTACTGCCGCTGTAGTGTTCGGTAAAATGATTACCCATTTGCGCGATATTATAAATGTTCGGCGTCATTGCCTCATCTATCATATCATTGCGCCATGAATCTAAAGTGAGCAATAAGATATTCTTTGGCTGTGCTGGCGGCTGACATTGCATTGCTTGCATTGGGTAGTTGATAGCCGATTTTATTTTCTTTTGTTTCAGTAACGCTTGCTGTTTTTGTGCTTCAATATTTACCACACCAAATTTCGCCATAAAACTCTTTGCCGTTAACGGAAAAGAAATTGGCAAATAACGAGCTTGCTGGGTAATGTTTTTTTCAAACATCGCATCTGCCCAGGTATGGATGCCGTGGCCAGTAAGCAAAAATAGCGCCCAAATTTTCAAAATTGGTTTTATGGATAGATTTACCTGGGTATATTTGCGCCAGAGAAATTCACTAATAAATATCTGCACGGCAAAGAAGGTAACGATGATCATCGCGATCATTGTCCACAACGGCCATGAGAAACTGAATATTTCAGTGCCGCCTTCCACCATTAATTCAAATACAATGCCATTGAAATGAAAGCGGTATTGTTGATAAACAAAGGTATCTGCCAGTAGTAAAGATAAGGTGAGGGATACCAGGATTATAGCCAAAATTCGTATTGCTATCGGATTTCTGATGATTTTAGTTAATAAATGCAAAACACCACTTAGCAGTAACGTTAATAACCCCAAATGGGCAATGGTGTAAGTCAATAAAAACACAGCAGAGAGTATCGTTGCCGGGTATGGGTTAGGTGTTAAATATCGCAATGCCACCAGCAAAGCGAATATAAAGTTCAATAGTAGGTATCGATTGAGCCAGCTATGGGTAGTTTTTGTCATTTCTGAATTCATATAATAGTTTTATTTTATCTGGTTATTAGCACTATAGGTTTTTTGATTTACATCAATAACCACATTATTTTTATGGTTAAACTTCATTACAAATTATATCCCTATGAATATTAAAAACAAAAGCCATGAAAAAAAATATTATCAGTTTAGCCATCGTATCTTTGTTAGCAAGTAATGCAGTAGTAGCCGCCTCTTACCAAGCGGGTGATTTCGTCATTCGCGGCGGGATCACTATGGTGGATCCAAACAGTGACAAGGCAACCGTAAATGTTCCTGCTCTTGGTGGCGATACGCCATTATCAGTATCGGTAGAAGATAATACACAAATCGGTCTAAACTTTGTATATTTCTTCGATAGTAATTGGGCAATTGAAGTTTTAGCCGCAACACCATTTACCCACGATGTAAAAATTCATGATCCACAAGGCATTTCTGAAGGATTATTCGGTGCCAATGTTGATGGAGTAACATTAGCCGAAGTTAGCCAATTACCGCCAACGGTAAGTGCCCTTTACTATTTTGATACCGGTTCTAACTTTATGCCATATGTTGGTGCTGGTATTAATTACACTATTTTCTTTGATGAAGAATTTAAATCAACACCAGAAAGTTTAGGCTTTAACGATTTAGAGCTAGACGGTTCATTTGGTTTTTCCGTGCAAATTGGTGCCGATTATCAGCTAAATGAAAAATGGCATGTGAATGTCTCTGCGCGTTACATCGACATTGCTACTGAAGCAAACTTTAAAATTGGCGATGAAATTACCGGCTCTGCCGATGTTGATGTCGATCCTATGGTCTACTCGTTAATGCTGGGTTACAAATTTTAGTCAACTTACTTTAATTAGTATTTTCTTAAAACATACTAGAGTCCCTTATAGTTTCGCTATTAAGGGGCTATTTCTTATTCCAATCTGTATTTGAATTGGTTAATCTAAGCAAAATCCTTTTTTAGTAACCGTTATGGATAAGTATCTCGTTTTTGGCAACCCAATTGCTCAATCCAAATCTCCTGCAATTCACCAAATGTTTGCCGAGCAAACTAAACAATCGATGCATTATGATAAGTTTTTATCTAACGTAGATGATTTTGTAAAAGACATTGAATCTTTCAAGCTTGCTGGTGGTAAAGGCGCTAATATTACCGCGCCTTTTAAAGAGCAAGCAATGAAGATGTGTGATCAACTATCCAGCAGAGCTCAAGCAGCGGGCGCCGTGAACACATTAATTTTTTCAAAGCAGGGGATCACCGGAGATAACACCGATGGTGTCGGTTTAGTCAATGATTTAATCACCCAACAGGTGACGTTGACAGGTAAGAAAGTTTTATTAATGGGCGCCGGGGGAGCATCAAGAGGTGTAATTTTGCCATTGTTAGCACAAAACCCTGAGCAATTAATCATAGTGAACCGCACCACGGATAAAGCAATGCAATTAGCAAAGCGCTTTGATGATCCAAGATTAACCGTAATAACATTTGCTGAAACAGAAAAACATAGCTTCGATGTTATCATTAATGCCACTTCAGCAAGTTTATCCGCTAATTTGCCTGCGCTAAGTGCCAATGCGATCACTGCCCAAACGGTTTGTTATGACATGGTATATGGCAAGCAACTCAGCCCGTTTTTAATTTGGTGCCAACAGCAAGGGGCAAAGCAGGTTATAGATGGATTAGGTATGTTGGTCGGCCAAGCCGCTGAAAGCTTCTATTTATGGCGTAAAGTAAGCCCCGAGCCATTACCCGTAATGCAAAGGTTACGTGATCAATTGCGCGCATAGCGTTATACCAATCAGCATAAGCACTGATAACAACCACAGGTTTCAAGAGAGTTATAATGAATCAGGCAATTTTATTTAATGATGATCACTGTTTTTTGCAAGATCAGCAGATGTGGCGCTTTACCGGCCTTATTGCTGGAAACCTGATCACAATTTATATTAAATCTGATTACAAAGTACTAAACCTGGAAATGAAATTTAACTTTGAAGAGCTGGTGGAAGATTATTTAGAAGATGGAGAGCCAAATAACAATAGTGAAATTTGGCTCTAATACCAGTTCGCGTAATGATGTGATCAATTGTGAATGCTATAGAAAGTTTTAGAACAACTGAAATTTTGAATAGATAGTTATTCATATCTTTTTGAAATTTCAGGAAGTTATAAAGCTTTATATACATTCCCGAAGGGTAACTCATATGTTGTTTATATGAGTTACTCAATGATCAGATCATTAT
Source organism: Thalassotalea sp. 42_200_T64 (assembly GCA_002162925.1). Lineage (GTDB taxonomy): Bacteria > Pseudomonadota > Gammaproteobacteria > Enterobacterales > Alteromonadaceae > Thalassotalea_A. Next base: position 19,839 of record MABC01000083.1, read on the forward strand.
ACGGATTGGTATAATACATTATAGCCATGGTATTAGTATGAATAGGTATTGTCCGTATCTTCAATATATTCATTCTTTAAAAGAACATAGTTGGCGTTGGTCGCTTTTAAAAACTCAAGTTCATTGTCTTTAAGAGCTCGGCTTTGTTTTACTGGGTTACCAACGTATAAATAACCCGCTTGAAGATTTTTATTTGGCGGAACCAATGAACCAGCACCAATAATGATGTCATTGCCGACAACAGCACCATCCATCACAATAGAACCCATGCCAACCAATATCCTTGAGCCTAAAGTACAACCGTGCAACATGACTTTGTGACCAACAGTGACCTGTTCACCAATAATCAAAGGGTTTCCATCCGGGTTTGTCTCGCTCTTACGAGTGACATGCAAAACACTGCCATCTTGAATATTGGAATCCTTGCCAATAGAAATATGGTTTACATCACCTCTAACAACAACCAATGGCCAGATACTGACATCGTCAGCGAGTGTTACATCACCAATAACCACACTTGTGGCATCAACATAGACATTTTCTCCAAGATTTGGCTTAATTCCACGATAGGGGCGAATATTTGAAATGTTCATAAATAAAGTCTCAACACAAATTATTTAGTCATAATATCTAAAATATAGCTAAAACTAAATAACTGAGCAGTTAAATGGTCAATTAACTGCTTAGTTAAATAAACCGCGAGTAAAGCGGCAAAGTAGCCGATGGTTGAATAAAACAGCTCATGCCATTAACAAACAGTGCATATCCAGTAAAGGTTGTGCATAAACTAGCCGAACAAACAAAAAATACAATTATTTTTAAAAAAATGGTTGACCCCAGCGCAAAAACCCCTAAAATGCGCATCCACTTCCTAGGAACATCCCAACGAAGTGTTTTGATAAGTTAAGTCAGCTAATAAGCTTATTTAACTCCAACAAAACTTTTGAAAAACTTTTCAAAAAGTAGTTGACATCAAAGCAGGATGGCGTAGAATGCGCCTCCT
>MABC01000087.1 GCA_002162925.1 Thalassotalea sp. 42_200_T64
CAGAAAATCAATGATTTTTTTGCCATAACACTTCCGAGGATAGCTGATACTTTAGACAGTTGGATTAATGACAACTTTCAAACACTGACGCCTGCACCTTGAAGTGTTACGGGTATATATGAATAAGATGAAGGAATATTACCTATGCTATAAAGCAAACTGTGTTTTTTGAGCGATTTGAATTTACAAATAGCCATAAAGGCTTGCCACGTACTATCACTGATAGAGGTATATAAGCTAAGTGAGTTTCTTAATGCAATAAATGCTTTTTCTTTATCACGCAATGCCACGGCCTCGATTTTCAAAAGTAATCAATGATATCGTTATGGATTGGGAAAATAAAGTTTTAGCTACTGTGACTCTCAGTTCTATGAAAAAGTGATTTTCTTTTCTAACACACATAAAAAAGGGACTTGTTAAAACAAGTCCCCAATTTCTTCGCCAGCAACGAATATGCCGGTTTTGTTGTTAAGTAATAAGCTTACTTATTTTGTTCGGCAAGGTATAACCAGGTATCCAGTACTGAATCTGGGTTAAGGGATACACTGTCAATGCCTTCCTCTACCAACCATGCGGCAAAATCTTTATGATCGGATGGACCCTGACCACAAATACCTACGTATTTACCACGCGCCTTACAGGCTTTAATCGCCATAGATAATAACGCTTTAATGGCCGGGTTACGTTCGTCAAACAAGTGGGCAATCAGTCCAGAATCTCGGTCTAAACCAAGGGTTAACTGGGTTAAGTCGTTTGAACCAATTGAGAAACCGTCGAAATAGTCCAAAAATTGATCGGCCAACAAGGCATTCGATGGTAATTCACACATCATGATCACTCTTAAACCATTTTCACCACGTACCAGATCGTTTTCCGCCAAAATTGCAATCACTTGCTCAGCTTCTTCCAAGGTACGTACGAATGGGATCATCACCTCAACGTTGGTTAAGCCCATGTCATTTCGAACACGTTTAATCGCATCACATTCCATGGCGAAACATTCACGGAAGTCTTTTGAGATATAACGTGCGGCGCCACGGTACCCTATCATCGGGTTTTCTTCTTCCGGCTCGTAGATGTCACCACCAACAAGGTTGGCGTACTCGTTTGATTTAAAATCAGACATACGCACAATCACTGTCTCAGGAGAAAACGCTGCGGCAAGGGTAGAAATACCTTCGGTAAGTTTGGTTACGTAGAATTCACGTGGTGATTCATAACCGGCTATGATATCTGAAATTTCCGCTTGTAAATCTGCCGACTCATTTTCAAAATTCAATAGTGCTTTGGGATGTACACCGATCATTTTGTTGATAACAAATTCAACACGCGCCAAACCGATACCTGCGTGTGGCAAACGGGCAAATGAGAATGCCCGGTCCGGGTTACCAACGTTCATCATCACTTTCAGTGGAATGTCAGGCATATTATCGATTTCAGAGGTTTTTACGGTGTAATCTAACTGACCTTCGTAGATATAACCGGTATCACCTTCGGCACAAGATACCGTAACTTCGCTACCATTAGCAATTTTGCTGGTGGCATCACCACACCCTACTACCGCGGGAATGCCCATTTCACGAGCAATAATTGCCGCATGACAGGTACGACCGCCACGGTTAGTGACAATGGCAGAAGCGCGTTTCATGATAGGTTCCCAATCAGGGTCGGTCATGTCGGTAACTAAAACGTCACCGGGTAATATTTTGTCCATTTCATCGATAGAGGCAAGGATCTTCACTTTACCTTTACCAATTTTTTGACCAATGGCACGGCCTTCACAAATCACTTTTGATTTGTCTTGTAACTGGAATTGTTCCATTACGTTGGCACTTTCACGGCTGCGTACGGTTTCAGGACGGGCTTGTACTATGTACAATTTACCGTCTAACCCATCTTTGGCCCATTCGATGTCCATTGGACGACCGTAATGTTGTTCAATGATCACCGCTTGTTTGGCTAATTCTTCAACCTCGGCATCATTGATAGAAAAGGTATTAGAAACACTCTCTTCAATATCAACAATGTCTACTTGCTTGCCGTGCTCTGGGTTATCGGCATAAATCATCTTAATGGCTTTCGAGCCAATATTACGACGTAGTACTGACGGCTTACCGGCAGCTAGTGTAGGTTTGTGAACGTAAAACTCATCAGGGTTTACTGCCCCTTGTACTACCATTTCACCTAAGCCGTAACTGGAAGTGATAAAAACCACGTCTTCAAAACCAGACTCGGTATCTATGGTAAACATCACGCCAGACGATGCGATGTCGGAACGAACCATGCGTTGAATACCCGCAGATAATGCTACACCACGGTGGTCGTAGCCAGTGTGTACGCGGTAAGAAATTGCACGGTCATTAAACAATGAGGCAAATACGTGCTTAATGGCAGTCATTACCGCATCAAAACCACGTACGTTTAAAAAGGTTTCTTGTTGGCCAGCAAAGGAAGCATCGGGCATATCTTCAGCCGTTGCTGATGAACGCACGGCAAATGACGCCTCAGCCGAAAACTCGCCTGCTAGTTCGGCATAGGCTTGTTCAATGTCTTTTTGCATTTCAGGTAAGAATGGCGTGTCGATGATCCAATTGCGTATTTTTTCACCGCATTCGGTTAATGCAGCGATATTATCAACATCAAGAGTGTCTAACTCAGTATGGATTTTTTCGTTAAGGCCAGATTGCTCTAAAAACTCATTAAAGGCAAAGGCTGAAGTGGCGAAACCGCCGGGAACTTGTACACCAACATTGGCAAGGTTACTGATCATTTCACCAAGCGATGCATTTTTACCACCAACGCGGTCAACATCACCCATGCCCAGGTCTTGATACCAAAGTACATTCTCTTGCACGTGCTTCTCCTAACAAGAATATTCAATTATAATGAAAGAGTTATTCAACAATAACTCTGAAAATTCGTGACATTCTACACTCTAAAACGCTAAACTAAAACTAAATATAAAAGTTTTTATAAGTGATTACCAAATGCGCGCAGCTTTTTACATTTCCGATGGTACCGCCATCACCTCAGAGGTTTTTGGCCATGCTCTACTGTCATTATTTCCGCTTGAGTTCGAACACATTACCATCCCGTTTGTTGAGACTATCGAAAAGGCGGAAGAAGTAAAAAAACAAATTAATCTAACTTATAAGGGAACTGGCGAAAAGCCCTTCGTTTTTCATACCTTTGTTAACCCGGACACCCGTGAAGTTATCGACACTTGCGATGGCCTGATTTATAACTTTCTTGAGCACTTCGTTAGCCCGGTGGAACAACAATTAGGCATTGCGGCAAAACCCAAAGCCCATCGCACCCACTCCATTCATGAGAACAGTTACGATTACCGCATAGATGCGGTAAATTTTGCTCTGGCAAACGACGATGGTACGCAAGTGACCAACTACGAACATGCCGATGTGATTCTGGTGGGCGTATCGCGTTCAGGCAAAACCCCCACCAGTTTATATCTGGCGTTGCAGTACGGGGTAAAAGCCGCTAACTACCCTTTCACTGACGATGATATGGATGAGCTAGGCTTGCCACCATTTTTGAAAAAACACAAAAAGAAAATTTTTGGGTTAAGCATTGCCCCAGACAGATTACACGAGATCAGAGATGGCCGCATGGCCAATTCAAAGTACTCGTCAGCCAGGCAATGTCGAATGGAAATACGGGAAGTAGAGAAGTTGTATAAAACAGAAAAAATCCCGTTTATCAACACCACTAAGCTTTCGGTGGAAGAGATCTCGGCGAAAATTTTATCGGAAACTGGCTTACAACGATATAAATACTAAAATTAGTCAGGACGTGTTGATCTTTCAACTACAAAACGGTACTGGAAAGGTCAATACGCCCTAAGATCATATAAATATAAGAAAACGGTTCCCTTGGCTGCCGTTTTTTCTTATATTAGCGGCAGAATTAGTATAAAAGTAAAGAACTTACATGACCATAAAAACGGATGAATTTCGTACCTCACTGATCGATCATTTAATTTCACCGGCGCAGCTTGATCGCGATATTCCGATGTCGGATGATACCGCAAAGTTTATTATTCAATCTCGAAAAGATATTGAAAAAATCATTAACGGTGAAGATAAACGATTATTAGTGGTGATCGGCCCATGTTCAATACATGATCCTGAAGCCGCACTCGATTACGCGCAAAAGCTAAAGGTTTTTCAACAGCAGTACAAAGACGAACTGTATATCGTGATGCGGGTGTATTTTGAAAAACCGCGAACCACAGTTGGCTGGAAAGGCTTAATTAGCGATCCCGATTTAGACAAATCCTTCAATGTCGAAAAAGGCTTACATTTAGCCCGCGACTTATTAGTGAAAATTAATGAGATGGGTCTACCTGCAGCCACTGAATTTTTAGATATGGTAACCGGTCAATATATTTCCGATCTGATCAGCTGGGGCGCTATTGGTGCCAGAACCACAGAATCTCAAGTGCACCGCGAACTGGCCTCGGCCCTTTCTTGCCCGGTTGGCTTTAAAAACGGCACCGACGGCAACGTAAAAATTGCCATCGATGCGATTCATGCCTCACGTGTACCGCATGTGTTGTACTCTCCGGATAAAACCGGACAAATGTGTATTTACCGTACATCGGGTAACCCGTATGCGCATGTGATCCTGCGCGGTGGTAAGGTACCCAATTATGCTGAAGAACATGTATCGAGTGCCTGTCAGCAATTAGACAACGCCAAACTAACACCAAGCATTATGGTTGATTGCAGTCATGGCAACAGTGAAAAAAATCACAACAAGCAAATTAATGTGTCAATAGATTTGGCAGAGCAAATCAAGGCCGGTTCAAGCAGTATCTTTGGCGTAATGATTGAGAGCTTTTTGGTTGAAGGCAATCAAAAAGTGGTTGACGTAAACGATTTAATTTACGGCCAAAGCATCACCGACGCCTGTGTGAACTTGCAGCAAAGTAAAGAAATATTGGATGTTTTGCAAGACGCCATTCTTAGTAAGAAGAACACGGGTTAAGCAATAATCTGATTCTAAGTTAATTCATCCCTGAATTAAAAGGCCGGTAAACAATTATGTATGCCGGCCTTTATCTTTTCGTAGAAAATAAAAACAACAAAATTTTAAGTCGACAGTTTTTTCAGTAAGCCGTCACTGGCGTCTTCAATTAAATCCAACACCATCTCAAAGCCCATACTGCCACCGTAATACGGATCAGGCACTTCACGCTCAGCGCAATTCAATCCATAATCAAGAAACAATTGCACCTTATGCAAATGCTCTTCTGGGGCTATATCTAATAAGTTAGACAAGTTCTCTTGATCCATGGCCAATATCAACGAAAAACGCTCAAAATCTTCAACAACAACTTTACGGGCTTTAATGCCATTAAAATTATAACCACGAGCCACTCCGGCACTTTGAGAACGCTCATCCGGTTTATGCCCCTGGTGATAACCAATGGTACCGGCAGAATCAATCTCAACGTCAACTCCTGAAAGATAGGCTTTATGCCTAAATACTGCTTCGGCTGATGGTGAACGACAGATGTTGCCCATACAGACAAACAGTACACTTTTGATTTTACTACATTCCATAATTTACCTTTTAAACCTTACTCTATCTAGCTTTAAGTCTTTTTGTAAATTCAATAAGAATTCTAAATAAACATAAACAAGTATCAAAAACCTTAGGGAACTAGGATACACGGCGATAGTTAATTGTTACATATCCCATGTACTTTTTATGTGTTTACCAAAAAAACTATATTCATTCGCCAATAACTCACTTTTTAACTCTTTTTGAATTTGCTTGCTAAAAGTCTATCACTTGGCTCATTCATCAATGACTATATACATTCTGTCCTTGCCCTGGGTATTTTTCAAAAATATGCATGTAAACTTCGCTACAGATTTTCGGCCACAGGTCGTCGTCATATGATTCAGGTAAGTTATCTAACACTTCCTCGATCATATTTTTAACCCTAGCTTTGGTACGTTGCTTTTTACGCCAATCTATAACCAGTATTTCCTGCATTTTATCAGTTAACTCTTTGGCTATTTCCTTCACCTGACTACGTTCTTTATCTGTTAACGGAGCTTTTTGAATCATCAAGTCATAAACAGCAAGCTCTTCTTCTGATAAACCCTCACGCACAGTTCGTTTTTCTTCACGCTCCAAATCATTAATAAACTCTTTTAAAGTATTAAAAAACTCTTCTGCGGTGTAGGCTCCAAGGTTATATTGTTCAACTAATTCTAAGAACTTTTGTTGTAAGTCTTGACGGGTTTTATTTTTTAACACCATCGGTTGGAGTTTGCGTTCAATAAGATTTTTTAAACGCTCAGCATCAGACTGTTTTGGCTTTTCAACTTTTGCCACCATTGTCGCAAGAGCGTCAAAATCAATATCGGCAATATTGATAGGCTCAGGTAAGTTACTCTTGATCTGAATTGTCGAAATTGATTCATCAAGTAGTTCATTTACCTGATTCCGAACTACATCTAATACGTCTTCATCATCAATTGACAAGCCAGATTTCAAACGCATTTGCGAGTAAATAATGTTGATTGCTATGCGATATGGTACATATTGGTTGGCACTATCATCTGGCATAATAGCTTTAAAAATACGATTGATTTGACGAAGGAAGGCAGTAAACTCTTCTTTATTTTTAGGCTCTAAAAGAATTTCACTGGCGTTATCCAGTAAAGATAATTTAGCAAAGCCACTCGCTGAGGCAGAAACAATCTCCGTTAAGTCTATATCCTTTGAATTTAAAAACACATGCAACTCACCAATAGCAACCCCAAGTGCAGCAACCAATTCAGACTTATCTTTTGCTGGACTGTCAACTTGATATTTTCCACCACCTTCAGCAACACCGCCACCATACATACCAAGAGCTTCTTGAAGAGAGCTAAATATGTTGATGTAATCAACAATTTGTCCAGCAGACTTTCCTTCAAATACACGGTTTGCACGAGCAATGGTTTGCATCAATGTATGGCTTTTTAATGGTTTATCCAAATATAGTGTTGAAACTGCTGGTGCATCAAAGCCTGTTAACCACATTGCACAAACAAAAACGATCCGTAATTCATCTTCTGGATCTTTGAATTTCTCATCAAGTTTTTCCTTAAGAAAACGTTCACGATGCGGTTTATAGTTGAGACCCTTCTTAGAAAGGCGTTCTTCATCGTTCTGTCCTCCGGATACAACAACAGCCATGTCGGTTGAATCCATATGTTCAATTTGAAAGTTAAGTTTATTTAAACGACTACCAGAGGCATATTTGGCTTGTGTTCTAAGGCTAGTTAATTTGAGCTTCCACGCTTGCTGTACTTTATCGTACATTTTAATGGTGGTCGCTTTATCAATTGAGACAACCATTGCTTTACCAAGCATTCCATCCGAAAATGATGCCCGATTTATATAGTGTTCAACTAGGTCATTAGCTACGGTTTCTAAACGGTCATCGCGGGTAATTATGTGATAGGCTTTTGAGAATTCAGTTTCTAACCGTGCTTCTTGTTCATCTGTTAAATCGGCTTCATCTAATATTTCAGCAATTTCATCACCAATATCTTCATTTGATAATGACACTTCAGGTACGCGATTTTCATAATACAAAGGTAATGTCGCACCATCATCAACGGCATCAGAAAAATTGTAAATACTAATGTAATCACCAAATACTTCCTGGGTTTTTGCTTCCCCTGCAAGCAATGGTGTACCTGTAAATGCCATAAACGATGCATTGGGCATAGCATTACGCATGTTCATCGCTAAAGAGTCGTATTGGCTTCTGTGTGCTTCATCAGTGATCACAATAATATCGTCACGTTCAGATAAAACTGGATAATTACCTTTTTCATCACCTTTAAATTTTTGAATTAAGGTAAAGACAAAACGATGATCTTCACTTAGCAACAACTTTAATTGTGCACCAGAGTCTGCCTGACAGTTTTCAGTAACAATGCCAGCAGCATTAAAGGTTTTATAAATTTGATCATCAAGATCTGTTCTGTCAGTGACTAAAACAAACGTCCAGTTGCCCGTATATTTTCGAAAGGCTTTTTTACAGAAAAACACCATGGAAAAACTTTTTCCACTACCTTGAGTATGCCAAAATACTCCTAACTGGCCTGCGCGTTCTTTTACATTATTCAGTCCATCAAGCGCTTGGTTAACTCCAAGATACTGATGATACTTAGCAAGTATTTTTACCGTATGTTTAGTTTTTACAAATAACACATAGTTTTCGATAATATCGAGTAAGCGGTTTTGCTCACATACTCCACGAATTACAACTTCCAGGCTGACCTTACGTTGTTCAGATTCACTTTCAATTTTTTTCCATTCAGAAAAGTGTTCCCATTGACTAGATATTGAGCCAACTTTTGACTGAACACCATTAGATAGGATAATTAATTGGTTGAATGTAAATAACTGAGGAATAGTTTTACGGTAATCGGCAAGGTTATCTTTATACGCGGTCAGTAAGTTTTTGTGGCTTGCTTTAAGTTCGATAAATACAAACGGCAGACCATTAATAAAACCTAACAAATCAGGGCGACGTGTTTCGATTTCCCCCGTTATACTCATTTGGCTGCATAAAAGGAAGTCATTTTCAGAGGCATTATTCCAATCAACATAAAGAACCACACAATCTTCTTCGCCTTCAGCTTCGGTAGTGTATACATAGCCGTTTTGTAATAGCTCATACATTGCTTCGTTGGCCGACACTGGTGTCATGGCACTTCTATCACGCGCTATTTCATCAATCGCTTCTTGAATGATTAATGGGTTAACATCAGGATTTAGCTTTAGTAATGCCGCTTTTAACCGAGCAAACAACACAACATCGTTGCGTGTTTCTCTGCCAAAGAATAGTGGGTTGTTTAGCTTTTCATTAAGAGATGACTCGTCATTCTCTAAGTCAGAGGCAGAGCCAAAAACCTCATCCCAGCAAGTAACTGTTTCCCAGCCTAATTCAGAAAATAACTGTATTGTGGGTTGTTCTACTAAAGCATTTTCCGTGTATGTCATATTATTTAATATTCTAATTTTAGTTGATAAGCATTTTTATCATTGCTCTAAAGCTTCAATCTCAGTTAACCAAGCATTAAAACCTGCACACATTTCTCTAATTTTATCAATTCCCATTTCTTTTGCTATTTTAGGCCCATGTGTGGTTTTACGATAATCAGTATGCGCGATTAACCTTTTTGATGGTGCCGTTTGACGGGAGTTATTAATTCGTTCAGGGTCGCCACCAAACTGATCTAAAATATCCTGCGCCCACTCTGTCACCTTATTACTTTTTAGCACTAACCCCATACTTTCAGGATCTGAAAATAAGAGGCCTTCAAATTCATAATTTTGCACAAAGGGGATTAATTTAGTTTTAATATTATCGTGAACTCTTGCTAATATTTTATCTTCAAGGCTTGCTTTGGTTTCATCTGCATCTACTTGTTTAAAGCCGTAAAAATCATAAAATGTTGTAACATGATCAAAGTTGTTTGCCAGCTTTTTTAGCTCTGTACTCACCTTATCTACATTTACATCACCACCAAGTGAAATAGCCGTTAGGTAAATATTTTTTACACTAAAATAAGGAGCTAAAACCTGTTTAATAAATTTTTCTTCTGTTGTTCCTTCTACAGAAATCCCCACTCTTACCATTCTGGACGCCCTCCTACAAGGTTCTTAGTCCAAATATCACCCATGGCATAATCTTCTATCCAGTCTTTTAATGCCACTTCATCAACACGTTTAAATGAAGAAGCACCTTTTACTTGATCAACCACAATAAAGTCTTCTGCATTGAACTGGTTAGCGAAAGTTACAGACTGGGTAGAACAAATAATCTGGCTTTTTTTCGAGGTTACTTTAACTATTTCAGCTAACTCCTCTAATGCTGCGGGATGTAATCCAAGTTCAGGTTCATCAAGTAAAATAGTTTGAGGACGTAAAGATTGAGGTTGTAAAAACAAGGTTGCCATACAAATAAAACGGGCGGTGCCATCTGATAACTGATGAGCTGAAAATGGCGTATCATGATCTCTATGTAGCCATTTTAATAATATTTTTTCTTGATGCTCAGCACCTCTTGGCTCTAAATAAAAGTCGTGAAAGTAAGGAGAAACCGTTTGTATAGCTTCTAAAATATTTTGATAAGCATCTCTATATTGCACACTTTTAGAGTTTTTTAAATGATATAAAAAAGCAGCTATATTACTGGCATCTGAATACAAATAATCATTACTATTTAAGTCTGATGCTTGTTTATAACCTGCGGTAGCACCCGTATCATGAAAGTGATAAACACGACATTTATTTAAATATTCTTTAGTATACTTTCTCACGTAATAACTTTCGGATGTAGTATTGGAAAACAAGCCACTTTCACCTTTACTACCCTTTACGGTATACAAATGGCTAGAGCTTTTAATAGTGCAATATTCTTTTTTAAAAATTAGATTATCGTCAGCAACACCATGTTCAAATTGAACATGGTAACCATTCATACCAACAGCAATATCAATAGTGATTTTTGGTGTTTTTTTGGGACTAAAATGAAAAAAGGTACTCGCAAACCCCTGCTTTTCAACAAACGTTTGTAGCTTTCCTTCAGACAAGTTTCTTAAAAAAGTAAATAAAGAAATAAAGTTTGATTTACCCGAGCCATTTGCGCCTATTAAAATATTAATTGGCCTCATTTTTAAATCAATTTTTTTTATCGATTTAAAACCTTCGATTTTTATATGCTCTAAATGGGTATTTTGATCTGTCATGTTATTTACATTAAACCTAATGCCATAAAAGTGGCTAAAAATGCTTGATTATAATTACAAAGTTAAACGCAAATCAAGCATATTGCGTCTTCTACACTAATGTAACTTACTCCCGTAAGTTTGTTAATAGTTACATTTTGCTGCCATGCACTTAATTTAGTAGAGGCTTATCATTTACTAACCCAAAACCTCATCCAAACAAGTAACTGTTTCCCAGTTTAATTCTGAAAACAGTTGTATTGCGGGTTGTTCTACTAAAGCACCTTCCGTGTATGTCATTAAAATCTCTATATATCTCTTAACCTTTTATATCGCTTATCAAAGGCTATAGCACCACCTTCCAAAATGTCACAGACATGATCTCTAACACTTTGTTCACAAAGTCCTCCTGCATCTAACACTTGAACTTGACCACCGCGAAACTCTAGAACATTTACATATTCTGCATCTCCATTCACAACTATATTCGGGTTATGAGTTACCATAATAATTTGGCGGCGTTTTTTATTTTCATGTATTTGTGAAACTATCAACTGATAAATCAATGCATTGTCTAAGTCATCTTCTGGTTGATCTACAATGATCGGGTTATTACCATGACTTAATAAAAATGCCAATATTGCCGCAGCTTTTTGTCCTGCTGAGCCTTTTTCAATATTCTCAAATTTACCACGCTCAATGTCTTTCGCATATTCAACAACTAGATGATCGTCAGGCCACCATGCCATTAGACGATCTGTTGTTTCAGGTTGTCGTTCAAATTTCTGTGCTAGTGCCGTATTTAGCCTTGTATCTATTCGATAGTCTTCTACAGCATTTCCTAAAGCAAGGTTAACTACAGCTTCTTTCGCTTTTTCAGCATATCTGACCTTTGCTTTAAAGTTATCATTTTCAAAATTATCATCATTAGAAATTAGTGGGTATAATAAACTTTCTGTCTGATCATCTTGATAAATAGACGTAGAAAAACTTGCTTCAACACCAATATTATTTCGAAACTGTTGCTCGACACCGACTTTGTTTGAAAATGGAATTAAACTCATCCTTACATATTTATTATTGCCAATTACATTACGAATGAATTTTTGACGATTTTTTTGCAACGTTCGACGATATAAATATAATTTTCTTAAACTACTACTACGCAGTTGTTTCTTTACTACTAACTGACTTTCAACATCATTAAGAGCTGCAATCTTCTCGTTTAAGTCATTTCGTGATGATAACCAAGCTTCATATTGTTCAGGGTTTAGCTCTTCGCCTCTACTTTCGTACTCAGTAACAACTTGATTATAATTTTCTTCTGTAGACGAACCTTGAATAAACCAAGTTGAGGCTTCTATTTCCTGATTTCTTGATTCTTCAGCATCTTTTACTGTTTGCATCAAAGTTGTTAGGTCTGCTTGAACTTGAACCAACTTACTTGTAAAAGTTTGCTGAATAGCTTCAAGTTCAACAATGTAAGCAGGTTTATCGCCACCTTCTTCAACCAATTTCATTTCAGAAAAATCAGTATTAATTGCCTTGTAGATTGCATCGCTTAAATCATTTAATTCGGCCGCTTTATTAATAACTTGTCTTTCAGTGACCAATTTCTGATATGCATTGAACACATCTTTATGCCCTCCCTGCTCAAAACTATCAATATCACTATTTAAGTCGTCCAATTGGCCTTGAAGCGTACCCTTGCTATTTAGTCTCAAGTTAATTTGACGAACATCCCTGCTCAAAGCTAAAAAATTATCTAGTTCAGTATCATAATCATGTTTCCAGGAAGCAAAGTTAACTTCTATAGAACGATCAATTATTTCCAGTAAACTATTAGCATTTGATGCCAAGGCATTAATTTGTTTTTGACTATAAAGGCTCACATGAAAACGCTCTTCCGGATTGCCGTTATCTAATACCCAGTTGTTTTCTTGATATTTTTGAATATAAGGCAGAGTGCCATATTCCCAAACTGATTTATAACGCTCATTTCTGCGGGTTAAATCAACACAAATATGGGTATCTTGTTTGGTTACTCCTATTTTAAAGGAAGTTATTTCAGCTTGAATTTGCTTCAAATCAGAAGCTTCATTTTCTCGCCCCAATGCTAATCGGACTGATTCAATAAATGTAGATTTCCCAGAACCTCTTCCTCCAATAATTGCATTAAAAAGAGGGTGCAATTTAAATTCTGCTGGTTGACCTGGAATTCGCCCACAGTGATTCATTTGAGAAATGCTAAGTTGTGATAGGAATAAGTTAGGGACTGTGTTTGGATCTTCTTCACTATTATCTAAACAAAAACTATGATCATGTAATGCTAGTTTTAATCCAGCAATAGAAGGTTTGCTCATCTTAATCCAAGAGAACTTCTTACCAAGTCTTGAGCACTCATGCGCATCCGAACATTGAAGTTTAGCTAAGTGTTCACATGCTTTTGCTAACTCTGTATTCACTCCATCTAAAAAAGCTAAATTAACAAATTCAGCGGCTTCAATTTTACCTAGCCAGCTTTCAATCTCTTGGTTGGTATTAGTAATACCGTTTAAAAGTCCTTTCGGGCCATCAATATGAGCAGGTATAGCAACACCACCCGCAGACTTTACAATGTCTATTACATTATCAACTGATTCAGTTGCGCAAGTTTGTTCCGCGTCACCATGCCCTTCTGTAATTCCACACTGACCTAAGACAGCAGATATTTTTGCTGAATTACAGGAGGGATCAAAAACAGCTAAAATGTGGACACGAGATTGTCCCGTACTAACCGTTATTTCACACCCTGGAAATAAACAAATAGGTCGATACCATTCTGCTGTTTGGTCAAACTCAGCATAAGTAGCTTTAAGTCGATCAACCCACTCTCCTGAAACGTGATCGGTAATGGCAACACAGTCTATTTTTCCAGCCATTAATGCTTTAAGCCAATCTGTTTCGTTTTCAGTCGGTTTTTTATAATCAGATGAGGCTGGTGTGTGGGTATGAAAATCAAACTTATACCAACGGCTTCCTAAGTGTTCATGACTCATAACTCTATCTTCCCTGATATTAATTTAGGTAACAGCATGTCGCGCTGCTTTTTAAGGTTTTCATTTCTTCTCGATAAATTAAAAATACTCTTAAACATCGGTTTAACTATTTTGGTAAATTCATTCATTAACTCTTTAGGTGGTACTGGTAAGTAATATGAGGCGAAACAATCGTTGTGCACACGTTGGCGACCTGTTGCGCCAGTCATACTTTGGATAGCGTGCTCACGGAAATTATTGCTTCTTGATAACAGATAGATAAATTCAGAGCTTAAGTCGTCCCTTTCACGTAATACGATAAACTCAGTAGAGCCAAAACCTACAGGCTGTTCTGGATTCAGAAATAGAACGTAGCCTGTTTTACCATTTTGGAGACAAGGAGTGATCCTTGCAAACAAAGTGTCACCATTAATAAACTTTGCACCGCTATTACCAGTTTTTTCGATAATGTCGCCAATTACCATTGAACCTTCAGATAAACCTTTCATACCAACAAATGGTTTTTCACCGTCTTTCACTAGCTTAGTTTTTGGGTTGATGGTGATAGCTTCAGCAGCAGTTTTAACCTCCCAACCTTCGGGGATTTGGCCTAGTGGTGAGTCTATGAGTTTTTGATTGCCCTGTTTTTCATCTAGAGAAGCATCAACCGCATCGGCATGGCCTGGGTAGCGGAAATTAACAAACCATTCGCGGTAAAGGGATTGCGTAATGTCTTCTAAAATAGCGATACGGTGGCTGTTGTTTTCGATTAGGTTGTCGTAGTTAAAAATCGCGTTTGAAATAGTTTCCTGTATCTTCAAACTTGGGATGGGAACTTTAATTTCTTTTATGCTTTTTAAACTAATAGTAGGTTGTGACGAACCACTAATAAATGAATCAATTTGTGCTTTAGCTGTAAACGAATTTAAAAAAGAATACAAATAGTATGGAGATAATATTTCAGTATTTGGTGTAATGCAGACAGTGTTCTGTCCAAGACAAAAATCATTATCTTTGTCTACAAAGCATGAATTTCCGTATGAACCGACACGAGTGAATATAATATCGCCCTTTGTAGGTTTATGCTTCTTACTAAACTCCTCAAATACATCTTTAGGCACTTTTTTAGTACCCTCTAAAGAAACAAATCCTCTATTTACATCAGTGACTCGGATCATTGGGTAACCGTCATCAGAATATGATTTTGGGGTTTTATGCAATGAATCAAATAAAGTTACTACTTCACCTAAGCAATACTCTTTCATCTACAATTCCCCTAATACTCTAATTACATTTTCAGAAATATTAGTTTCAAGTTCATGTGCTTCAGCATTCAATACTTCCAGCTCTTCTTGCAATGCTTCTAACTTTGCAGCAAAGTCTTCATCATGCTCATGTTCGCCTTTGGCAACACCAACATAACGACCAGGATTTAGGCTGTACCCTTGTTCAATAATTTCTGCTTTGGTTGCTACTTTACAAATACCCGCAATGTCTTGATAAGCAAAGTTGCCTTTGTCATTTTTGAAAAAGTTATCAAGCGAATAACTGCCATCATTACCTGTATCTGGATGAGTTTCTAAATAGGTATTATCAATGTCTTGGCCGCGATATAAACGCACAATATTGGCGATTAGGTTTAGCTGTTCGCTGGTGTAATCGCGCACTGCTCGTGTTACTTGGCGAAAAATATGGCGAGCATCAATAAACAATACTTTGCCTTTGTTTTTGGCTGGTTTGTTTTTATCTAAAAACCATAAGGCACAAGGTAGAGTTACGGTATAAAAGAAGTTACTTGATACGGCTACCATGACGTCTACGCCATCATCTTCAATCAGTTGTTGACGAATATCCAATTCAGAGCCACGAGCATCACTGGCAGAGTTTGCCATAACAAAACCTGCTCGACCTGTTTTGTTCAATGCTGCGTAAAACATCTGAATCCAGATATAGTTACCATTATCGTTACGTGGCATACCGAATGGAAAACGCTGTTTATCATCAACTAAACGGTCTTTTTGAATTTCGTTTACATTAAAGGGTGGGTTTGCCATCACTCTATCGAACTGGCCGTATTGCTTGCCATCAATGATTCCACCTTTGGCTAAATCAAACGGGTCTTCGTAATAAGAGTTACCTTCTCGAATATCTCCTTGTAAACCGTGAACCGCCAAGTTCATTTTTGATAAGCGTACTGTGTCACCTGTTTTCTCTTGGCCGAATATGGATAATTCGTCGGAGGCATTTTTGTTATGGCTGGCGACAAAATCCGCAGAGCTGACAAACATACCGCCACTACCACAAGCAGCGTCGAATACTTTGCCGTGGTAGGGTTCAATCACTTCAGTAATTAAACGTACTAATGCAGATGGCGTGAAGAACTCACCACCACCTTGACCTTCCGTTTTAGCAAATTCGTTAAGGAAGTATTCGTAAATACGGCCAAAAATGTCAGAGCCTAAACCAAAATCAATGGCAGTGAAGCTTTTAAGTAAGCCTTTTAGAATATCGTTATCGAAACGAGTATAGGTTTTAGGTAGTGCATCTTTAATCGCTTCATTATCAGCCTCTAACGCTTTCATGGCGTTATTAACGTTTAGACCGATGTTCGCGCCTTCTGGCAAGGCGAGTAAATTTGAGTAAAGCGCATCATCTGGCACATACATAGCGCCTTCGGCCTGAATCTTAGACTTTATGTCGCCACCACGACGACGAGAACTGGTGTTAGCTTCAACACGCTCTTTCGCTTGGGTAAAACGAAACTCAGCATACTTAAGGAATATCAATCCCAGTATTGGACGCGAGTATTCTTGAGCAGTAAGGCCAGTGTTGGCACGGAGAGAGTCGGCAGCCGACCATAAACGTTTTTCTAATGCTTCTATTTTCTTGAAATCTGCCATAGTTCCAGAGGCCCTAATTAATCCTAAAATATATAAAATTTAGTGTATCAAAGTAATAGAAAAAATATATAAGCTGTTCTGTTAATTATTTGATCTATTTAGTTAAGTGCTTAAATTTATAGCTAAGTACAACATTAAATGTTGCTTTGTATTACAACTTCACCATTATTGTTGAAAACCAGGAGCAATTGCCAAGTTTTCAGCACCAAATATTGATTTAGAATTTTTTAGCCAAAGTTGATACTCTCCACCAGATAATGACGCATCTTCAGTGCAGTCAACATTCCAACGTCGGAGCAAGTAACCCACTAACGCGGCTCTAATTTCGATTTCTAATATTTTATTTGTCATGCCGTAATCCATTGCTATTGCAGTCGGAAATTTAACATTATTTGGGTGTGGTTCTATGTGAAGTGGTATTTTCCTATTCCATTGGTGATCTTCTGATTTTTCTTGAAATACTTCAGGAATATCAGCTTTAATGGTGACTTTACTCATGCGTGTTAAGACAAAGTCTCTAAAGGAGTTAGTATTTTTATCATAGGCACGTACATGCCATCGTAAACCATTGTCGATAATACTATGAGGTACGACATCTCTGGCTTTTGAACCACTAGAAAGCGAGGTGTAAATGATATTAATGGTTTTGTTGTTCAGTATTGCTTGGACAACCTTGGCGACAATGAAAATATCAGGCACGTTTAACTGTGATGGTGCATCTACGGGGAAATTAATATCACCTATAGCGTCAAAACCATCAGATATATTGTTCGCAAGTTTAACGAGTGTTTTACGTGCATCATGATTAAATACAGGTTTAAAGTTTGCCGTTTGAAAATACTTCTTTTGTTTTGAGTCGTAGTCTAAGTTTTTAGGAGCAAGTTCACGATAAAGGTTTAAGTCTCTAGTACCCGCAGATAAACCTACCTCAAAACGTTGTACAAGATCATTCCTTGTTAAGTGGCCTCTGAACATTAAGCAAAACTCAATATACGAGAGACGTTGCTTTTGAGCATAAGAAACGTCTTTAAGTTTACTTTCTAAGCTTTTGCTAATATTTATCATTGATTAAACCTTAAGTCGCTTTTTGTCTAACCGGATTAAAATTTGTTTGAATGTTATTTGGTGTTTATCAACTAGTTCTGCAAGCGCGCTACCATTTAAGATTTCAACACTACATTGTTTGGCTACTTCTCTTGTTCTTTTAGATAGTGCTGTAGCATTAGTAATGAACATTAGCCTTGAATTAGTTTTACCCATCTCACTTTCGTAGACAGGTTTAGCACCTACTATTTCTTGAATTGCTTTATAACCATCATACCTGCCACGTTTAGTGTGCTTGGCTTGAATTAAGATAAGCTGGTTATCGACAACTAAAATTCCATCAGAGCCTTTATCAGCACCGTTACTGGCAAGCCATGCACTATCAGCATTTGTTTCTTTGGACATGACTTCTACCGTTAAGGCTTCAAACTGTTGCCAACTTAATTTGTTAATCTCATTGGCTTTTATAGTCTGCCCTTCAGTAAATTCACCTTTTTTACCCATACCTTCTGGCATTGGTATGACTTCTTCAGGGGTAACTACGGCATCTTTCAATAAGGTTTTCTTGCTCAGTAAACGGTGGAGGTTAACATCAAATGATTCCATTTCAGGATGTAGCAATACTGGGATATATATATTTACATCTTTCGTTTGGCCGATACGATAGACACGGTCTGTTGCTTGAGCTTCTTTCGCTGGGTTCCAATGTCTTTCTAGATGCACAACATTATTAGCACCTACAACCGTTAAGCCTACGCCTGCTGCTACGGGTGACATGACAATAATGTTAAAGCCATCTTTCGCTTCAAAGTCAATAATCATAGACTTTCGCGTTGGCGTTGATGTGTTTTTAGAAACGGCTTTTGCATCACCATTAATTACTGATAGTGGGCCTAGTTGATATTTCTTGCCCAAAGCAAAGCTAAGAAAGGTTTGCAGTCTTTTATTCACCACAAAAATGATACACTTTTCTTGACGTTTATTAACCATATCAAGTAACTCAATAAGGCTTTTCAATTTTTCTGATTCGTCGAAAAGATTTTCAAGCTCTTTAGTATTATGAGGGACGTTTAATTTACCGCCATCAGCTAGTCTTGGATGAAGAGAGCTACTTCTAAGGCGTTGTAATGCCGCTAATGCATGGTTATCTTCAGATTCAGCCAGTGATTCAATTACTCCGTCATAAACTTTTTGCTGATATCCTGACATTGTTTTGCCTAACTCTGGCAAATATTGCCACTGTTCATCTTCTACCCCGACGTAGATACGTTTAGCAGGTAAGCCATCTAAATTATCTTCTTTTACTCGACGAAGCATCATAGAACCTACTTGTATGCGAAGCTCTCTACCAATACGAGATCTTACTTCTTCAACTTCATCTCCTGCAGCTTGTAATATTGGAGAAATATATTTTGATCTAAATTCTTGATAGCCGCCTAAATACTCGGGGCTTGCTGTATCCATTAAACACCAGAAATCAGCCAGACTGTTTTCAACAGGCGTACCTGTAGCAAGAAGTTTAAAGTCTGCTTTTAGTCCTTTTGCAGCTCTTGTTTGTAGTGCATTGGGGTTTTTAATATTTTGCGCTTCATCAAAAATAATGATGCCCCAATCTATTAAACATAAAGAGAACTGATAGTCTCTCAGGGTTTGATAAGTTGTGATTACTAGTCTTCCTGGCATATCTAAGCGATCACGGTATTCCTTACCAACATTTAATGAATATTTAGGCTCAAATTCACCATCCTCATTAGAGCCTGATCTGATTTCAACTCCACCGTGCCGAAATCGGCTTAATTCACCATCGGACTGAAGTATTACGATATCTTTGAACGGAGAGTTTCCGAAAGTTTTGCCTACCTCGTCCTTCCAATTTTCTAAGAGACTTAGCGGAGCGACAATTAGTGTTGGTTTTTGTGTTTCATCAACGTCATTTAGCTCTTGGTAATAGTGCTCAACAGCAGACAGGGCCATGAAAGTTTTACCAAGTCCCATATCGTCAGCTAGTAGAGCACCTTTTATTTTATTGTCTTGCTCACTTTGATCTAACAAACCTAGAATCCACCTCACACCAATATCTTGATGCTTGAATGGCGTTCTAATGTGATTTTTCCAATTCAGAGTCCCCTTTCGAGAAACATCTTCAATCTTTGCTTCAACTAATGGAGAGTTTTCAGATAAAATTTCATCGTTAAGGTCAATATCTACAACAATAACCTCTTCAGACTCATTTTCTGCTGAGTCATCTTCACTATTTTCTTCTGAAGATGGCTCGTCTGGAATCCCATCAGCAATATCGCTCTTAACTTTCTCTATCGTTGTATGAACTAATTCAGAGTCACTAATATCATAAGTTTTACCTTCAAAATCTATTTCAGTTGCCCCTGTACGCTCAGCATCAGCAATAACGCTTTCAAGCTGCGACAGCGTATCCAAATCTTTTATATCCGATGAAATCTTAGAAAAAGCTACTACTTGCTCAGAAGCAGCAGACTTGCCAAACCAATCTATTCCTGAATCATCTGTTTCACCAAAATAAGCATGTTTAAATGCCGTTGCGCCATGAACGCGAATTGAGAAGCCAAGGTCTAGATCCACTAACGATGCATCAATGAAAGCTGTAGGGTTTTCTAAAAACTCTTTCACTTTGTTTTTAGGGATATTTCTATTATCTAAAACCTCTTTAACAGCTTTAATCTTTTCCTCAGTGAATAAAATTATTTCGTTACCCACTTTAATGGTATTGGCATTAGGAGCCAGTATTTGTCCCAAAACCTTCTGGATTTCTTCATGACTTGATGACTGCCCCATTTGAGGAGTTAGAGTCAGATTTCCAAATTGGTCTAGTTCAGCTTCAACCGCTATTTTGTCTGGTGTATGAATTTCTAATTTTTCAAAATGCTTTAGTTTAATATCAGCACCTTCTTTTTGACTAAGCTGAAGGTTGTGCAAATAAGTTAAGTTATCAAATTCAGTTTTTCCTGACTCTGCATGACGCTTACGTGCTTCAAAAGCCACAAGCTGTTCTTGAGTTAATAAAAATGTAGATGACTCTCCAAACTTTATTATTGGCCCTTCAATTAAGTAACTATGAGTATCACGGCCATTAGGGTCTGTAACTAATAAATCTATATGGAAACTTGAGCGACTGGTATTACCTTTGATATCAGCTGTAATTGTACCGTCCCAAACTTCGGGTAAAGATAGAGCTTCTCTAGTGTATTCATCAAGGCGCGATAAAACTTCAGCTGAAACGATAAAACCATTGGGAATGCTCTCAGCTTCTCCTTGTTCTTCAATCATCTTTAAAATGATAAATTGTTGAGTTAACCACTCATTAGCGGTTCCATTCTTGATTTTTACAAACTGACTTTTTTCGACAGAAAAATAACCACCGTCAACAGGATCAGGAGTAAAGTTAAATGAGACAGAACGATCGGTATTCTTAAAGAATTTAGTTATTAAGCCAGATAAAGCCATTAATTTGCTCCAAATCTACGAACATATGCTCGATAATCGTCAGGGGTTAAAACATCTTTTATGGTTACTGGTACACCTTGATCTTTAAGGGTATCTATTGCTTTTCTTTGCCAACTAAAGTTTGCAGGGGTATGTGTGATATTGGCGCTTGAACCTAGCCCTTTATGCCACATTTTTCTATCTAAGCCAGCGGTTAAACCACTATAAGTCTCTCTAGTTTTCCCGTAGTCGAACACTGTTGCTGAAGGGTCAAGTGCTTTATAAACCCATAAGTAACAGCTATGGCTGCCTTCAATGATATGAGCATCTCCCAAATCAACATAAATAATAGATTTATCGCCATCTGCAACAATTGAAAAATCGGGTAAATGCTCTGCCCTATAATTTTTCTTTAGGTAATGAGCCATTTGTCTACTCATATACAATCTTGTGTTTTGAATAAGTTTTTTATCGTAAAGACCTTCTAAAAATCGCTTTCTAGACGGATACATACGTCTCATTTCTGGGTCATATGATGAATTAGAAAAGTCCTCTAAAGCTTCAAGGAAGAGTTTAAGATCTAAACGAGATAACCAACCTCTAACTTTAGCAATAAATGATGTTGGAATATGACTCCACCAGGTAATGTATCTAGGATGACTCTTTGGTATACGGGGATCTCCAGCAATAGCCATAATGACATTCAGCCATGAATCATGAATATTGTCTGTAGGTGCTCTTTCAATCAGGATTTTTAATATTTTATGACCAAGAAGCTCGGACTGATCAAACCTAGACTGATAAACATCTTTCTTTTGTACTTCGATTAAAAGCTCATGAGGCTGGTTAATCGCTATCTTTTTGAGTTGCTCAACATAATAAATTCTTTGAGCCGACTCCATAAAGTCACCTGATTGATATTGATCAAGCTCAAGCTGATGAATAACTTGATCAAAATCTTGGTTCTTAGTTATAGCTTGCTCAGCCACCCATTTAGCGCCGTCGGGAGATATTAAATTTTGATCGTACCATTGACTTAGCTTCCTCGTTTCTCTAGCTTGAATTAGCCAGAGAGAAGCATATTCAAGATTATCTATTTTGTTGAAGTCATTAAGGTAATACTGGAAAAAGTTCTCAATGAATAGCGTGCTGGGTTTCTCCGCTATTTCATCAATTTTATTTAAAACTGTATTAGTAACTCTGATTTTATCTTTGAACTGAGAAGTTAGGGCTATACCCAAGGCTCTAATATCAATTTTAGTCGTAAGGGCTTGTTCAATATTTGCTTTAGCTTGAACCGTATTATATAACTTCCGCCAAGCTAGTTTAAATTTGTCATTTTCAGTTCCTGCTCCCTTCACTAGCTTCTTTAATTCAGATTCGAGGTTCAAGAATTTTTCAGCCGCTGTGGCAAAAGGTTTATCAGGCAGGTTGAAAGGTAAACTGTTAAGTTTTAATTGCATATTAGCCTCCTGATTTTGTTTTACCATTCGTTGGTTTAATGCTTTCTAGATCTTCAATTGAAGGCATTTTTACAGTAAACCTAATGTCTATACGTCTATTTCTAGCCCTTTGTTCAGGTGTTTTCTCATCAAGTTGAACCCGTCTTGTCGCCGCATAGCCACTTACTGAGAACAAGTTTTCGTCTGAGTGGTTTAATATCTCATTTAATGCGGGCGAAACATCAATTTCGTCACTCCATAACTTCCAAACAGTAATGGCCCTATCCGCACTTAATCCCCAATTGCCTTTTGACCAATATTTACCAAACTTTATTGGAATACTATCGGTATGGCCTTCAATAAAAACGGTATCTAAATATTTAAACCTTTCATTTTTCATAATGGCTGT
Source organism: Thalassotalea sp. 42_200_T64 (assembly GCA_002162925.1). Taxonomy (GTDB): domain Bacteria; phylum Pseudomonadota; class Gammaproteobacteria; order Enterobacterales; family Alteromonadaceae; genus Thalassotalea_A. Next base: position 23,041 of record MABC01000087.1, read on the forward strand.
ATGTAATATGATCCCAATATTTTTCACTGATTCAGTCATACCTTCAGGGATTAAATCTTGCCCTGACTTAAACGATAGTGTTTCTTCAGGTATACGAATTACAGTCTCATTATCAGCAATAACAACTTTGATATTTTGTTTTGCAAGTTGGTTTTTTACTTCATGAAGAATATCTTGCCTTGCCTGCTCTGCTTTTTTTAATTCTTCTATGCCAGCATCGATATCTTGGGTGCGTTGTGTTAATTCTATAATTAATGCCAACACTGCCAATATGAAAATTACTAATAGTGCAGACATCAGATCTGAAAATGAAATCCAATAAGGGTTTTCTTCATCTACACTTGGTGCAACTCGACGACTAAACTTCATAATTAAGCACCAACTTTATCTTGTATATCATCGACTACACTTGCTAGGGTTTTAGCAGCCGTGTTCATCGTAGTCGCATATGAAGTTGTTGATTCTGCCCACACTTGTAAGTGGTTAGCTGTTTGTGAATTAGCTCGCGTTGCATAGTCTGAAAGTAAATCTGTCATTTGTGTCGCTAGTTCAGATACGTTACGTTTTAGTTCTGTTAAGTAATCACTTTGAGAAGATTTTAAACTTTCAAATGTGCTTCCAGCATTGACAATCATGTTATCAATTTGATCAGCTATATCTTTGAACTTAGCGGTTTCGTCAAGTAACTGTATACGTAAATCAGATATACGCTCTGCTGTAAGCATATTTTGAGATGCTAAGTCTTTAGTCGTTTCAACTGCCTCTGTTACGGCACCAGAAAGTTTATTACCAGCCTCTTTTATATGTGAACCAAAAACATTCATATTTTCAGCAGCAGATTTTAACTCTGAAGCAGACTCTCTCATACTGCTCGATGCACTTACACTTGCGTTAATAGAAGATTCAACACTTTGCTGTAAAGACTTACCTTGTTGTAAAATATGCTCGGAGCTTGATTGATGTTTTTGAATACTTGATTCTATTTGTTGTACAAGTTGCTGGGTACTTGCTGAAATAGTATTGCTTTGTTTTTGAATGGCGTCTGATTGAGCCTTAGATCTTTGAGCCATTTTAATATCTCTGTCCTCAAACTTGTTTGTTAAGTCAGTCATTTGTTCATTTACAAAAGTTGTTAAGACAGAGCCTTGTGCAGACACACTTTCCATTAATGATTTTACTTGGTTTTGAATTGAAGTAATTAACTGCTTTTCGCGCTCGTCTGAATTCACTTCTCTAACCTCAAAAGATCTTGATAATGAAGTTATTTGCTCTGACATAAAGTTAGTTTGAGCAACACTTTGTTCAGTCATACCTTCAGTCATTTTTTGAATTTGATTGTGAATATTTCCGGTAAGTTCTTTCTCACGTTCACTTGAGTTAATTTCTCTTTCGTTAAACGATTTACCAAGTGACTCAAGTTGATTTTGAACAAATTCCGATAACACATGACTTTGCTGAGAGATTCCTGCGGTTAACGCCTCTATTTGAACTTGTATGTTTGATGCTAAATCTTGCTCTCTTTGTGATGAAGCAAGCTCTCTTTTTTCAAATTGATCTGACATTACATTGGCTTGCTTCTGTAACATTTCGCCCATCATGTGAGTTTGCGTGTTGCTTTGCTCCATCATTTGAGCAACTTGATTAGAGATATTTGCAATAAGGTCTTTTTCACGCTCACCTGAAGCATTTTGTGATGTTTCTAATTTGTTTATAAAGGCTTGCATGGTGACTGTCATGTCAGAAATAGATTCGTTTACTTTTTCTGAAGCACTGTCCATAGCAACTCTTTGTTGTTTACCTTGTTCGCCAAAGCCTTCCATAAATTTAGTCAGTAAATCCTCTAAGGCTTTTTGATTACCTTCTGATGTTTCATCAACTAACTTATTAATGGCTGGTGCCATTATTTCAGTTAATGTTTTCTCCAGAGCTTCGCTTATCCCCCTGGTGGCAGTTAACATAGACTCTTGCATTTTTATGCCTATTTGCTCAGCTAATCCTTGTAAGCTTTCACGCGATTCATAACTGTTATCAGCAATATCTTGCAATTGAGATTCTGGACTTAACCGTGGGAATATTTCATCAATACCAATTTGTAAGTCATTAATTCTTATGCGAATACTTTGCTCAAGAAGTTTTTCTAAAAAGTTGAAAAGAACACTTAAGAATACCCCCCAAATAGAGGTCATGAATGCTACTTTTGCTCCGCCAATAACCGCAGAAACACCACTCTTCATTTCATCGATTGTTACATTGGAAGAAATGTTTACTTCAGATAAGCCAAGTTGTAATCCAACAAATGTACCTATAACCCCGATTGCAGTTAGAAAGCCAGGAACCGCAGCAATCATCCTGTTATCAGTAACACCCTTGGCTAAAGTAGATGAATTAAAAAAGTGTTCCGCATCGAAGGTGTTGAATAACTGGGTTTCGCCACCCTTACGTATTTCGATGAGTGTTTCATCAAATTCTTGCCAAAGGTGACCAACATTATCAGTTTTATTTTTTTCTTTAGCTGAACTTAAGAGGTCGACACGCTTGAGTGCAACATTATCTGAAGATATATCTTTAAGGCTTTTTTTAAGCCAATTTACACGCTTATAGGCGCGTACATATGATCGGAGGGATTTAAGGAGAAAGCCAACGGTAATGAACAATAAAACTGCAACAAATACCGTACTGAGTTGTGATTCAAAGGATAATGATTCAAAACCGAAGAAATCGGGGAATAACCAAACTAATTTTTCCATTTTATTCTAACCTCGTTACTAAAATTTTATGATATTAAGATAGTAAGGAAGTTAAAAGTAGATTTACTCTTTTATTAAAAAGAATTCCATATAAATTAAAAGCTTATTCCCTAATGCCTACCTGACTAATATGGTTTATTTTAAACCATATTGCAATCATTACTGTACTTATATGTAACTATTCTGTGTAAGGTTGATCTAGGTTCTATTTATTGTATTGATGGAGTTGTTTCCCTCTTTATTTCATCTAAGCGCCATAGTTTCCTTTAAGTCCATCACAGGCAGTCTATTGGTTTAAAAAGTCAGCTAAGCATGGATTGACGTGGTCAAGTAAATTCAGACAACCCAGTTAAGATACTTTTTTTAATTTCATCATTTCACTTTCATAATCATTTGGACTTTTATAACCCAGATAAGAATGCAAA
>MABC01000053.1 GCA_002162925.1 Thalassotalea sp. 42_200_T64
TGGTAATGCCTGGTGACAACCTGAAGTTTGTTGTTGAGCTAATCAACCCAATCGCGATGGAAGAAGGTTTACGCTTCGCTATCCGTGAAGGCGGCCGTACAGTTGGTGCTGGTGTTGTTTCTAAAATCATTGAATAATGTTTTTTTAAGACACTAACAAAAGGTCGCTTACGCGGCTTTTTTTTTGTTTGCCCAGGATGGCCTATATGACAAAAATGCAGGAGCAATTTTTTGTTGTGTCTTAAAATTAGGAACGAGAAACGAAGATCCATTGTTTCTATGCACGTTGTGAATTTAGGAGGTCCCGTGGCAAGCACGGGATGCCTGTTATAAGCTTTTGTCGCTATATTTATTAAAGTGTGCCGTCATTCCGTTGAAAAACGGAACCTCCGTGCTTGACAGCGAGCAGTTGAAGCGGGATGACGTGGCGTAAGTTAACAAATAGCAGCTTTATATCCCTTCTTCAGAAAAAATACTCCGTCATTCCAAACTTGATTTGGAACCTCCATGCTTGACAGTGAGCATCCGCTTTTCATTTGACAGCGAACACTTTTAAACCTAAGCTATCTAATCACTTACGCTGACTGCCTGCACCTTGTACCCCGTCCCCTGTACCTTTGTTTCTCCTTATATCAAACTACAATATAAGTTCTCAATTAATAATAATGGTATAAAACAATGGACTACGAAAAAATTAGCACAGAACTAATCGATATTGGTGTCCTTTATGGGCCGAAATTAGTGTCTGCGGTATTGGTATGGATCGTAGGTTTTTGGGTGGTGAAAGGAATTTTACTGGCATTAAGTAAAGCGTTGGATAAGGCTCAGGTGGGTGAATCATTGAAACCATTCATCAAAGGTTTGAGTCAGGCTTTATTAAACGTATTATTAGCTATCACTGTACTAAGTATGGTGGGAATCGAGATGACCTCGTTCGTGCTATATTAGGTGCTGCTGGATTAGCTGTGGGTTTGGCGTTATCAGGTACTTGTCAAAATTTTTCTGGCGGGGTCATGATTTTGCTATTCAAGCCGTATAAAATTGGCGATGTCATTGATGCCCATGGCTGTATTTTTCGATATGAATGAACAAATATATAAAGTAATTAATCAACAAGGATTAAATATTCCTTATCCGCAAATGGACGTACACATACACAAAACTGGATGATAATTGCCAAGTTTTTAGTCGTTTTTAATCGATGTTGTATGCAACATTGAACTTATTAATGACTTTGAGTCTCTATAATTTAGAAAGCACTTAATCAAATTGGTATAGCCAATTTTTACAGATAATTAAGAAGACATATTATGAAAAATTTTTATCTAACTATTAGCGCAATTATATTTGTTGTCAGTTTAGCCGCTTGTATGGCGACGGCAACTGAACAGCAAAGTCAAGTTAAAAGCTCGCCGGCGCAACAAACAGCGCCAGCAACAGAAACGAAAAAGGCAATCGTTATGAAGCACAATACGCCACCACCAAATGAATTAAGTAAAGGCGAATTACCTGTAGGGCAGTGGTATACCGGGACTTTGAAATTTTATAATCTGGAAGGTGGTTTTTTTGGTTTTCATGGCGACAATGGTGAGCGATTCTTGCCTTTGAACCTAGAGATACGCTTTCAACAGCACGGTGCTAAAATAAAGATATTTGGTTATATTGATAACAACATCATGACCATTCAAATGTGGGGTACGCCATTCAAAGTACAGAAAGTGGAATTAATAAAAGCGGGTGATAAATCTGGAGTAAATCCCAAAGATATCTAATACCCGTTCTTTGAACGGGTAGTAATTATCCACGACAGGCAGGAAAGCTTTTACCCGAGACCATTTATTTGCAAGTAAAATTTTGGTGTAAAATATTTAGCTGCACACCGCCATTAATACGCACCACTTGATAGATGCGATCATAGATACTCTCATCAAAACTTGTGAGCGACTGCTCTGCCAATAAACCAGCAAGCACAGCTGTAGTATTACTGTGCCCGACCACAACCGCATTTTTCTTAGTCGCTAGTAAGGTTTTGGCAAATGTTGGCAAGTTAGCAGGATCATAACTAATGACAGACAATCGCTTACTTGTTGAAATCGGCGCTGCCGTTTGTTGGGTGCGCTTATAGTTGGTACTGTAAAGCATTTCAATATTAATAAGCTGCAACTGCTTAGCGATACTTTCTGACCTGGCTAAACCACATCGTGTGAGGGCGGGATCTTTCTTATCCGTTAGCTTTTCCGCATGTCTTACCAAGTAGATAGTGAATCCTTGCTCATCATTGCCAGAATTGGCCGATGCTTGAAAGCAATAAAGTAGCAGTGATAAAGCAATCGTTGTTAATAAGTGATTACGCATATTGTGCTCGCAACATATCCCAATGTTTAATCTGCTGGTTCAAGGTTTCTTTTAACTCTTTGTAGCGTAGCATTAATGTTGACCGCTCAACACCTTCGCTAAGTTTGGAACGTTTTTGGGCAATAAGCAGTTTTTTCGTTTCGTAATATAAATTCATTTGTTCAATCAGCAAATCATATTCGTGTTGTAATTTTGCAATCAATTCATCGGCATTGGCAATGCTCTGTAATTTACTCTGACTGTTAACAAGTTGCATCTTAGCTTTGGCTTTGGCAATTTTATCTTCGGGTGTTTTCTTTAAATTGTGCGTTAGATTAAAGTAGGTACAGCCTTTAATTAGCCATTTGGTTGGATCAAAGTGAAACCACCGGATGCCATTGCGATAATCATTTTCAAAGATATGATGAAAGTTATGATAGCCCTCACCAAAGGTAAAAAATGCCAGTATGCCATTATCACGAGCGGTATTCTTTTCTGTATATGTCTGTCTACCCCAAATATGAGCCAATGAGTTAATAAAGAACGTGGTGTGATGGCTAAGCACCAGTCTTAACACGCCAATTAACAGCACACTCGAGAAGACATCCCCATGAAGTAACCCTAGAGCAACAGGGATACCAAAATTAGTCATTAGGGTGAGCAGTAAATAGTTTCTGTGTTGCCACATTACGATTTTTTCTTTCTGCAGATCACGAACGTTATCGTATTTAGCGTAGCTCTCTCGATGATAGTCTCTCAACATCCAACCTATATGAGAAAACCAAAAGCCTTTTTTGGCAGAGTAAGGGTCTACATCATTGTTATCTACATGCTTGTGGTGAACGCGATGATCAGAGCTCCAATGCAGAATACTATTTTGCAATGCAAAAGCGCCGCCAATGGCATAAATAAATTTTAACACTGGGTGTGCTTTATAGGTTCGATGTGACCATAAACGATGATAACCAGCCGTAATGGAAATACCACAAAAACAGAAACAAATAATTGCTGCAATGATTTCAAAACTGTCAAAACCATGAGTAAGGGCACGATATGGAACAGCAACTACGGCAATTAAAAAGGTGGCTAAGAAAACCAGGATATTTATCCAAAGTAAACGGGGTTTGTTCATTAATATCTCTTAAATGTTTATATAAAATATAATTTCAGCGTACACGTGTACACCATTTTAACTTTTATCTCTGTTCAGTCAAGCATCAAATAAATAACTTGTGCTATGATTTGCAAATATTTTATTTTATTCGTTGAACAAGCAAAAAATTATGTCTGGTATTCGAGCTCAGCAAAAAGAAAAAACTCGGCGTCTACTCATTGATGCGGCATTAAATCAGCTAAGTGCCGATCAAAGCTTCTCTAATTTAAGTTTGCGCGAAGTTGCGAAAGAAGCCGGTCTTGCTGCGACTTCTTTTTATCGCCATTTTAATGACATGGATGAACTGGGGTTAACTTTGGTTGATGAAGCAGGACTCACCTTGCGACAATTAATGCGTCAAGCCCGGTTACGCATTGAGAAAGGGGGATCGGTAATTCAAATTTCGGTGAAAACCTTTATGGAATTTATTGAATCAAATGGCAACGAATTCAGGTTATTGCTTCGCGAACGTTCGGGTACCTCTACTGAGTTCAGGGCAGCGGTGAGTAGGGAGATCAGATACTTTACGATGGAACTGTGTGATTATCTGCAGAAAGCCAATAAATTAGATGTGGAAACCAGTTATCTGCAAGCGAATGCAGCGGTTACCATAGTTTTTAGCGCTGGCGCGGAAGCATTAGATGCTAATGATGCCGAAAGAAAAGAGTTAGCAGACAGAACCATTAAACAATTGCGCTTTATTGCCAGAGGCGCAATGGATTTAAGTGCCCGTTCTAGCTCGAGCTCTGGTTAAGTAAGCCAATGACATGGCTTACTTTGGCTATTCGACTTGCTTCGGCGTTAGCTTTTTTTTGTTAACACCACTCCACATTCGATATGATCGGTATATGGGAATTGATCAAACAACGCGAATTTATCAACCTCATGGGTTTTACAAAGCATTTGCAAATTATCCTGCAGCGTTTGAGGGTTGCAGGAAATGTAGATAATTTTCTCAAATCGAGAAACTAATTCACAAGAGTCGTTATCCATACCTGCTCTTGGTGGGTCAACCAGCACGGTATCGTAGCTGTATTGGCTTAAATCAAAACCCTGTAATCGACGAAATTCACGTTCGCCATTCATCGCCTGACTGAACTCTTCACTCGACATTCTGATAATATCCAGGTTCTCAACCTTGTTTGCGGCAATATTGTGTTGCGCTGAGGCAACAGAATTTTTTGATATTTCAGTGGCCAAGACCTTAGTAAAATTAGCGGCTAAAGCAATACTGAAATTACCGTTACCACAGTAAAGTTCAACCAAGTCACCAGTAGAATTTTCCGTCGCATCACTCGCCCAGGTCAACATCTTTTCATTAACGCCACCATTGGGTTGAGTAAAGCTGTTTTCCACTTGCTGATAGCTTAGTTGTTTGCCTTTTACCGTTAAGACTTCAGTGACATACTCTTTATCTAATACCACTTTTTGTTTGCGTGCTCGGCCAATAATGTCTACTGGAGCGATGGTGCTTAACGTGGCTTTTAACTTCTTAGCAAGCACTTCCCATTGCTCATCCAATTGCTTATGATAGAGCAGGCTGATCAACAGCTCTCCACTTAATGTTGACAAAAAATCTACCTGAAATAATTTACGGCGCAGAATTTCATTATCTTTAATATTGTCAATCAGTGCGGTCATCGCCTGATTAATTAACGTACTGGCGACAGGGAAGCTGTCCACTCGATATTTTTCGCGAGTTTCTTTATTGAACATTATGTAATAAAGTTCGTCACCTTCATGCCATACTCGAAACTCGGCACGCAATCGATAGTGCAACGGCGCCGATGTAAATACTTCTGCCTCAGGCATAGAGAATTCAGCAAACAATTCGCTCATTGTGGTTTTTTTGTGAGCAAGCTGTGCTTGATAGTTATCTGGATGAATGTGACTGAACATAATTAAAGTAGGCCTTGCATTTGACTGAGCGCAGATTTTATACCCTGTATTATATTTGTCTAGTAATTCGTAGTTATTAATTACACGATTTTTATATTATCTACCGTGATAACTCTGCCTGTTATCGCTTTAGTGGCACATTTTGTCTACTAGCGATGGTGAGCATTTGCCGATATTTTTTCAAACAAGTGTTTACATTTGTGCACAGATCTGGGTTAATACAAGCTGATTTCAATACTGGTATGACCTTAGGTAGTGTATGACAAGCCAAACAAAAGCACAGATAAATAGCCAAGCAAACAGTGACCGCCCATTTCCGCACCTATTGTCACCTTTAGACCTAGGCTTCACCCAGTTGCGTAACCGGGTGTTGATGGGGTCGATGCATACCGGTCTTGAAGAAGAGAAAAGTGGCTTTGAAAAATTAGCCGCTTTTTATGAAGCCCGAGCCAAAGGTGGCGTAGGCTTGATTGTTACCGGTGGCATTAGCCCAAACTTTCGTGGTCGGGTGTCGCCGTTTGGTGGTGAATTAAGTAAATGGTGGCATGTGAAAAAGCACAAAGCGGTTACCGCTGCGGTGCATAAATATCCGACTAAAATCTGTTTGCAATTGCTCCATACAGGCCGTTATGGTTTTCATCCCTTTTCTGTGTCGGCCAGTAAAATTAAGTCACCGATAAACCCATTCAAGCCAAAGGCCTTATCTGAGCGACAAATTTGGAAAACCATTAACGACTTCGCCAAATCATCCAAACTTGCTCAGGATGCCGGTTATGATGGCGTTGAGATCATGGGCTCTGAAGGCTATCTGATCAACCAGTTTAGTTGTAAACGCACTAATCATCGCACCGACAGCTGGGGCGGCAGTATTGAAAACAGAATGCGTTTCGGAGTAGAGGCGGTTAAAGCCACACGTGCCAGAGTTGGTGAAAAATTTATTATTATTTTCCGTTTGTCGATGATTGATTTGGTTGATGGTGGTAATACCTGGGATGAAGTCATTACGATGGCGAAAGCCATAGAAGCTGCAGGCGCTACCATTATCAATACTGGTATTGGTTGGCATGAAGCTCGAGTACCAACGATAGCCACCAGCGTGCCACGAGCGGCATTTACCTGGGTTACTGAAAAACTAATGGGTGAGGTGAACATTCCTTTGGTATCGACCAACCGCATTAATACTCCAGAGGTGGCGGAACAAGTTCTGGCAAGTGGACAATCTGATATGGTGTCTATGGCTCGTCCATTTTTGGCCGACGCAGAATTTGTAAATAAAGCGGCGGCGAATAAATCGGACGAAATCAATACCTGCATCGGTTGTAACCAGGCGTGTTTGGATCATGTGTTTAAGCAACAACGCGCCTCTTGTTTGGTCAATCCGCAAGCGTGTTATGAAACCGAGCTTACCTTCGACAAAACCAGCAAAGCAAAAACAATCGCCGTGATCGGTGCGGGTCCTGCCGGTTTGGCCTTTAGTTGTTATGCTGCCGAACGCGGGCACAAGGTAGAACTTTTTGATGCGGGCAGTGAAATTGGTGGTCAGTTTAATTTTGCCAAACAAATTCCAGGTAAAGAAGAGTTTTATGAGACGTTACGCTACTTCCGTAAGCAACTGCAGTTATTAAACGTTAAGGTAACACTTAATAGCAAGCAAACCGCAGAGTCATTAACGAGTCAAAATTTCGATGAGATCGTGGTAGCAACAGGGATCAGCCCGAGAACGCCGCCAATTTCCGGTATCGATAACCCTATGGTGCTGAGTTATTTGGATGTATTACGCGATCATAAACCTGTCGGCAAACGTGTCGCGATCATTGGCGCCGGTGGCATAGGCTTCGATGTGGCAGAATATTTGGCAGAAGAAGATTCTTTAACTAAGCAACCGGAAAAATGGTTAGAGGAATGGGGAATTGATAAAAGCTATCAGCAAGGTGGCGCGTTAACGAAAGACCATACACACAGTAAAGCCAATCGAGAAATCCATCTAATGCAGCGTAAAACCACTAAAGTTGGCGCGGGCTTAGGAAAAACTACGGGCTGGATCCATAGAAGTACGTTAAAAAATCAGGGGGTCAATATGATCCCAGGTGTTGAATACTCAAAAATTACCGATAACGAATTGCATTTCTTGATTAATGGCAAAGAGCATACACTAGCGGTTGATAACGTCATTGTTTGTGCCGGCCAAGATCCGAATAAAAGCTTATATCAGCAGTTAACTGATGTACGTCAAAATGTACATTTAATTGGCGGCGCAGACGTTGCGCTGGAATTAGATGCCAAACGGGCGATTCGCCAAGGGGCAGAGCTAGCCGCTCGAATTTAGTCAATAAGTACAGATCATATACGCAAGTTACTTTCAGCTTTGGCTGTCGATGGAACTGAAAATTACCTTGCCATCATGAGGTGGTGAGGGCAAATATACTGCTTGTACCTTGTATGAACATTAAAAAAGGGTGACAAATGTCACCCTTGATTAAGTTATCAACTCAACAGCGGTTTTAAAAACCTGGCCGTATGTGATTCTTTGTGTTGAGCCACTTCCTCCGGGGTACCAGCAACAAGAATTTGCCCGCCACCAGAACCACCTTCAGGGCCTAAATCAACAATCCAGTCGGCGGTTTTCACCACATCCAGATTATGTTCAATAATCACCACGGTATTGCCATGATCACGTAAACGATGCAATACATGCATTAATTGTTTAATGTCATGAAAATGCAAACCTGTCGTTGGTTCATCGAGTATGTAAAGAGTTTGACCAGTATCACGTTTAGATAATTCTTTTGATAATTTAACTCGTTGCGCCTCACCACCCGAAAGGGTCGTAGCCGATTGGCCAAGTTTTATATAAGAAAGGCCTACATCCACTAAGGTTTGTAACTTACGTTTAATCGCAGGGATCGCATGGAAGAAGTCAAAGCCATCTTCAATGGTCATATCCAGTACTTCGTGTATGTTCTTGCCTTTGTAGCGAATTTCCAGGGTTTCTCGGTTATAGCGTTTCCCTTTACAAATATCACACGGCACATAGACATCGGGTAAAAAGTGCATTTCGACTTTAATTACACCATCACCCTGACAAGCTTCACAGCGCCCACCTTTTACGTTAAAGCTGAAGCGACCAGGTTTATAACCACGCGAACGCGATTCTTGAGTCGCGGCAAAGATGTCACGAATAGCGGTAAAAATTCCGGTGTAGGTGGCCGGGTTCGAACGCGGTGTTCTGCCAATAGGACTTTGATCGATATCGATGACTTTGTCGAGTTTTTCTAAACCGGTAATGGTTTTATAGGGTGATGGCTCATCTACTGTGGCGCGATTTAATTCGATATGAGAAATTTTGTATAAGGTGTCGTTGATGAGGGTCGATTTACCTGAGCCAGAAACACCTGTGACACAAGTCATTAAGCCCAGTGGGATGGTGAGAGTGACATCTTTTAAGTTATTCCCGCTAGCCCCGGTTAACACCACGACTTCGTCTTTATCAATAGGAGTACGTTTAGCCGGGATCTCAATTTTTTCAACACCAGAAAGGTATTTACCGGTGAGTGAGTTTTCATTGGCTAGAATATCGTCAATAGTCCCTTCCGCAATGATTTGTCCACCATGAACACCTGCACCTGGGCCAATATCAATTACGTGATCGGCTTGTCTAATTGCATCTTCATCATGTTCGACAACGATGACGGTATTCCCTAGATCTCTCAGATGAATGAGCGTTTTTAATAAGCGTTCATTATCGCGTTGATGCAAACCAATAGATGGCTCATCCAATACATACATAACACCGACTAAACCGGCACCAATTTGTGAGGCAAGACGAATACGTTGTGCTTCACCACCAGATAAAGTATCGGCGCTTCGGGAAATAGACAGGTAGTTCAAACCTACGTTGACTAAGAAACCTAAACGATCATTAATTTCTTTTAAAATTTTCTCGGCGATTTGACCTTTTTGACCGTGAAGTTGTAATGTGCTAAAGAAACTTGCTGCTTCGGCAATAGAGTAATCAACAATTTCGTTTACCGGCTTATTGTCAACAAATACATTTCTTGCTTCTAAACGTAAACGGCTACCACTACAGCTTGGGCAGGCTTGGCTGTTTAAATACTTTGCCAGTTCATCACGTACTGCATTCGATTCTGTTTCACGATATCGTCTGTCCATATTGACCAAGATCCCTTCAAAAGGATGCTTGCGAATAACAATGTCGCCACGGTCATTCATATATTTAAATTCAATTTCAATTCGGCCACTGCCGAGTAATATGGTTTGCTGGATGCCTTCCTCTAAATCTTTAAACGGTTTATTTAGATCAAAGTGATAATGGTCGGCTAACGAAGTGAGCATTTGAAAATAATAGAAGTTGCGTTTATCCCAGCCACGTATTGCCCCACCGGCTAAACTTAACTCACCGTTGGTGATCACTCGTTGCGGATCAAAAAATTGCTTGTTACCTAAACCGTCACAACTTTGACAAGCACCCGCAGGGTTATTAAATGAAAACAACTTTGGCTCGGGTTTTTGCATACTATAGCCACATTGTGGACAAGCAAAATTTGCGGAGAATAACATTTCTTCTCTATCGGGCTCATCCATAAAGGCGATCGCCGCAATACCGTCAGTTAACCCTAATGTCGTTTCAAAAGACTCAGCTAAGCGAGTTTGAACATCATCGCGTACTTTTAAACGGTCGACGACTACTTCAATGGTGTGCTTCTTATGTAAATCTAAGGTTGGTGGATCGGATAAATCACACACTTCACCATCAATACGAGCTCTGATATATCCCTGTGCGGTTAAATTATCTAATAATTTAACGTGCTCACCTTTTCTGTCCTGAACAACGGGCGCTAGCAACATGACTTTAGTGCCTTGTTCAAGCGCCAAAACATTGTCTACCATTTGGCTAATGGTTTGTGCGGCTAATGGCTCATGGTGAGTTGGGCAGCGAGGTTCGCCAACGCGTGCGTACAATAAGCGCAGATAGTCATAAATTTCAGTAATAGTACCTACGGTAGAACGTGGGTTATGCGATGTCGACTTTTGTTCTATCGAAATCGCTGGCGATAACCCCTCGATATGGTCGACGTCTGGCTTTTCCATTAATGATAAAAATTGACGTGCATAAGCAGACAAAGATTCAACATAACGACGCTGACCTTCGGCATATAACGTATCGAACGCTAAAGAAGACTTACCTGAGCCGGAAAGGCCAGTGATAACGATAAGCTTATCGCGGGGAAGATCTACGTCAATATTCTTCAAGTTATGAGTACGAGCACCGCGCACTTCGATTTGTTTCATGCCACTTCCTGTTGTTGCTGACGCCAGCAAAGCTGAAATTCAGAGAATCGCGTATTATGGCATAAAAACGGGTTAAAAATCAGCTAACCCTGATTATTTAACTTAATGGTAAGGCGAATAGGTACGGGGTAAAGGTACAGGGTACGAGGTATAGGGTACAAGCAGTGAGGTTGATGATATTAATCTGTTGATGTTTCCAAGCTAAATGAGTCGACCCCAGGTTTTGAAAAGCTATATAGCTGTTTCTTTCTCGACCTGTTTGGAGGCCATAACCGGAAGTGAAATTCATCAACAATAATGTAAAAACAATATCTATACCTTTCGCTTACGTGATCTGCCTGTACCTTGTACCCGGTATCCTGTACCCAATGCAATCTGCTCGTAGCCATTAGTTCATATTTTATACTTGCATGAATTCGTAGTTTCTGTATAATACGCCGACCTGAACCAATATGGTTTAGGAATTTGTTAGTGAGTTACTGTTTATACAGAAGCAAAAAACTAACCGACAGCAACTCCGATTTGGAGTTGAATGTATATAGCAGTACGCTCCCCTACAACAAAACGTAGGTGATGAGTCGTACTTTGTTCGTTCTTTTTATATTGGGGATTTGATTACATGTCAAGTCAAAGAATTCGCATTCGTTTGAAAGCGTTCGATCATCGTCTGATTGATCAATCAACTGCTGAAATCGTAGATACTGCAAAACGTACTGGTGCTCAGGTTCGTGGTCCTATTCCACTTCCTACACGTAAAGAACGTTTTACTATCTTGATTTCTCCACACGTAAACAAAGATGCTCGTGATCAGTACGAAATCCGTACTCACAAGCGTATGATTGATATTGTTGAACCAACTGAGAAAACTGTAGACGCATTAATGCGTTTAGATTTAGCAGCTGGTGTAGACGTTCAGATCAGCTTGGGTTAATAAGGGGATTTAACTATGACTATTGGTTTAGTCGGACGTAAAGTTGGTATGACTCGTGTCTTCACTGAAGATGGCGTTTCAATTCCAGTTACAGTCGTAGAAGTTGAAGCTAACCGCGTTGCTCAAGTAAAAACTCTTGAAAACGATGGTTATCGTGGTTTACAAGTAACAACTGGTTCTCGTAGAGCTAGTCGTGTTACTAAGCCTTTAGCAGGTCATTTTGCTAAAGCAGGTGTTACAGCTGGCCGTGGCTGCTGGGAATTCCGCTTATCAGATGGCGAAGGTGAAAGTATTGAAGCTGGCAGTGAAATCACTGTTGAGTTATTCAATGAAACCAAATTAGTAGACGTTACCGGTACTTCGAAAGGTAAAGGTTTCCAAGGTGGTATCAAGCGCTGGAATTTCAGCATGCAAGATGCAACTCATGGTAACTCTATCTCTCACCGTTCTAACGGTTCAATCGGCCAGTGTCAAACACCAGGTCGTGTTTGGAAAGGCAAAAAAATGTCTGGTCACATGGGTGCTGAGAAAGTTACTACTCAAAACCTTGAATTGGTTCGCGTTGACGCTGAACGTAACTTGCTCCTTATTAAAGGTGCGGTTCCGGGTGCAGTAAATGGCAACGTAATCGTTAAACCAGCTGTTAAAGCCTAACGTCCAGGAGATTAGTGATGGAATTAGCATTAAAAGACGCATCTGGCGCTCTTGAAGTGTCTGAAGCTACCTTCGGACGTGAGTTCAATGAAGCTCTTGTACACCAAGTAGTTGTTGCTTATGCAGCAGGTGCTCGTCAAGGTACTCGTGCTCAGAAAACTCGTTCAGAAGTTAGTGGCGGTGGCGCGAAGCCATGGCGTCAAAAAGGTACTGGCCGTGCACGTGCTGGTACAACTCGTGGTCCAATCTGGCGTTCAGGTGGCGTAACATTCGCTGCAAAACCTCAGGATCACAGCCAAAAAGTTAACCGTAAAATGTATCGTGGTGCGATTCAAAGCATCCTTTCAGAATTAGTACGTCAAGAACGTCTAATTGTGGTTGAGAACTTTGCGGTAGAAACACCAAAAACTAAAGAATTAGTATCTAAATTAAAAGGTCTTGAATTAAAAGACGTATTAATCGTTACTGCTGAAGTTGATGAGAACTTGTTCTTATCAGCGCGCAACTTATATAAAGTTGACGTACGCGATGTAGCTGGTATTGATCCTGTTAGTCTAGTAGGTTTCGAAAAAGTATTAGTCACTGCTGATGCAGTGAAGCAAATTGAGGAGATGTTAGCATGATAAACGACGAACGTTTGTTAAAGGTGATTTTAGCACCTAACATTTCTGAAAAAGCAACTATGTCTGCAGAAACAAACAACACTGTTGTTTTCAAAGTAGTAACTACTGCTACTAAGCTTGAAATTAAAGCTGCTGTAGAGAAACTTTTCGAAGTTGAAGTTACTGGTGTTCGCACTTTAAATGTTAAGGGTAAAGTTAAACGTACTAGCGCACGTTTTGGTCGCAGAAGCGACTGGAAAAAAGCTTACGTTACTCTTAAAGAAGGCAGCGAAATCGACTTCGTTGGCGCAGAGCAATAGGAGATAATCATGGCTATAGTAAAATGTAAACCTACTTCTCCGGGTCGTCGCCACGTAGTTAAAGTGGTAAACACGGAGTTGCACAAAGGTAAGCCTTACGCACCATTACTTGATACTAAATCAAAGTCTGGTGGCCGTAACAATACTGGTCGTATTACAGTTCGTCACGTTGGTGGTGGTCACAAGCAACACTATCGTTTGATTGACTTTAAACGTACCAAAGATGGCATCCCTGCAAAAGTAGAGCGTTTGGAATATGATCCAAACCGTAGTGCTAACATCGCGTTAGTATTATATGCAGATGGTGAACGTCGTTACATCCTAGCACCTAAAGGTGTTAGCGCTGGAGATACAATCCAGTCTGGTGTTGACGCTCCAATCAAAGCAGGTAACACCTTACCATTGCGTAACGTACCTCTAGGTAGCGTTATTCACGCAATCGAACTTAAACCTGGTAAAGGTGCACAAATCGCACGTGCTGCTGGTACTTACGCACAATTAGTTGCGAAAGACGGCGTGTATGTAACTTTACGTCTTCGCTCTGGCGAAATGCGTAAAATTGAAAGCGAATGTCGTGCAACTTTAGGTGAAATCGGCAATGCTGAACACATGCTTCGCTCTTTGGGTAAAGCAGGTGCTACACGCTGGCGTGGTGTTAGACCAACTGTTCGTGGTGTTGCCATGAACCCAGTTGATCACCCGCACGGTGGTGGTGAAGGTAAAACTTCAGGCGGTCGTCACCCGGTATCACCTTGGGGTGTACCAACTAAGGGTTATAAGACTCGTTCAAACAAACGCACTGACAAGTTTATTGTCCGTCGTCGTACTAAGTAACTATAAAGAGGAATTACCATGCCACGTTCTCTCAAGAAAGGTCCATTTATTGACCTGCACTTGTTGACGAAGGTAGAGAAAGCTTTGGAAAGCGGGAATAAAAAACCAATTAAGACTTGGTCCCGTCGTTCAATGATCATACCTAACATGATCGGATTGACCATCGCTGTCCATAATGGCCGTCAACACGTTCCAGTATTTGTTACCGATGAAATGATCGGTCACAAACTGGGTGAATTTGCACCAACTCGTACTTATCGCGGCCACGTCGCTGATAAGAAAGCGAAGAAAAGATAAGGGAAAATAAGATGGAAGCTATTGCTAAACATAAATTTGCCCGTGGTTCAGCTCAAAAAGCTCGTTTGGTTGTTGACCAAATTCGCGGTTTGCAAGTTGAGAAAGCACTTGAAGTACTAAATTTCAGCAACAAATCTGCTGCAGAATTAGTAAAGAAAGTTCTTAACTCAGCTATCGCTAACGCTGAACACAATGAAGGTGCAGACATTGATGAATTATTCGTTAAAACCATTATGGTTGACGATGGTCCAACAATGAAACGTATTAAACCTCGTGCGAAAGGTCGCGCGGATCGTATCCTTAAGCGCACCAGTCACATTACTGTGATTGTAGCTGATCACTAGGAGATATTAGTATGGGTCAGAAAGTACATCCTACCGGTATTCGCCTAGGTATCACTAAACCTTTTGCGTCTACTTGGTATGCAAGCAGCAAAGATTACGCAGCAAACATTAAAGGCGATCACGAAGTTCGTGCTTACCTTACTGAAGAGCTAAAGCGTGCATCTTTATCAAAAATCGTTATTGAGCGTCCAGCAAAGTCTATTCGCGTGACTATCCATACAGCCCGTCCAGGTGTTGTAATTGGTAAGAAAGGTGAAGACGTAGAGAAACTACGTAAAAAAGTTTCTCTAATTGCCGGTGTACCTGCTCAAATTAACATTGCCGAAGTTCGTAAGCCAGAAATGGATTCACAACTTGTAGCTGACAGCATTGCTAGCCAGTTAGAGCGTCGTGTTATGTTCCGTCGTGCGATGAAACGCGCAGTACAAAACGCTATGCGTTTAGGTGCTAAGGGTATCAAAGTACAAGTTAGCGGTCGTTTAGGCGGTGCAGATATTGCCCGTGCTGAATGGTATCGTGAAGGTCGTGTACCTTTACATACATTACGTGCTGACATTGATTATTCAATCGCCCGCGCAGATACCACCTACGGTGTTATCGGTGTTAAAGTCTGGATCTTTAAAGGTGAAGTAATTGGTAACATGCCGCTACAGGCAGAAGTACCAGCTCCTAAACCTAAAAGAAAAGGCAAAGGCAAGAGCGGTAAGTAAGGAACATAACTAATGTTACAACCAAAACGTACTAAATTCCGTAAGCAATTTAAACTGCGTAACCGTGGCCTAGCGCACACAGGTAGCTCAGTAAGCTTCGGTACATACGGCTTAAAAGCTGTGGCTCGTGGCCGAATGACTGCTCGTCAAATCGAAGCAGCTCGTCGTGCAATGACGCGTCACATCAAACGTCAAGGTAAAATTTGGATTCGAGTTTTCCCTGATAAGCCAATTACCAAAAAACCTCTTGAGGTTCGTATGGGTAAAGGTAAAGGTTCTGTTGAATATTGGGTTTGCCAAATTCAGCCAGGACGTGTTCTTTATGAAATGGAAGGTGTTGAAGAATCTATAGCACGCGAAGCTTTCGAGCTTGCAGCAGCTAAGATTCCTTTCAAAACAACTTTCGTAACTCGGACGGTAATGTAATGAAAGCTACTGAACTTAAAGATAAAAGCATTGAAGAGCTAAATGCTGAATTACTAGGCTTATTGCGCGAACAGTTTAACTATCGCATGCAAGCAAGCACTGGTCAGTTAGCACAAACTCACATGCTACGTAACGTACGTCGCGATATCGCACGTGTAAAGACTATCCTAACTGAGAAGGCAGCATCATAATGAGCGAATCTATTCGTACTCTACAAGGTCGCGTGATCAGCAACAAGATGGAAAAATCTATCACTGTTTTGATCGAACGTCGTGTTAAGCACCCTATGTACGGTAAATTCATGATCCGTTCAACTAAGTTGAAAGCACATGATGAAGCTAACGTATGTAACGAAGGTGATTTAGTAACAATTCGTGAATGTGCACCAATTTCAAAGTCTAAAAACTGGACTTTAGTTGATGTGATCACAAAAGCTTAATATAAGTTTTATTGTTACTTAAAAAGGCTCCCGTAAGGGGGCCTTTTTTTTGGCCAAGGACGGCCTATATGACAAAAATGCAGGAGCAATTTTTTGTTTTTGCAGTAATCAACGTAAAGTGGTTATCACTCAAATGCGAGACTAAAGCCCCGCCAACCAGGGATCAGTACCTATGGTTGGCGGGGTTTCAACCTCGCATTGTTGCAAAACCTAAGTTTCAAAGTCTGCTCTTATCACACTAAAGATGGACTTTAGTTAATACCATGCTAATTTGAATAGCATGATTAGTAAAACTAATGAGCTTCAGATGACTAGCAATTCAATAAAATTATTTGATCATTACTTCAATAAAATATTCGCCGTCTCTCAGTTGGCTTTACTCATTGCTGTCATTTTTGAATTTATCAATTCATCATACTATCTCGCCAGCTCATTAGCGGGAGTATTTCTGGTTGTCGGCCTTGGCTTCCTTGTTCTGCATAATACCCGGCCGATAGCCACCCTCATTTTGTTATTGGTTGTCCATACTTGCCTGGCAACCATAATCATGTGGCTTTATGGCGGCATACACGATGAAATTTTGATTGTTTACCCGTTGATTTTGATCTTTGCCGCTTTACTTGGCTCGACAAAGTTAATGTCGTTTTTATTTGCTTTCATCAGTATGGCTATTCTTTCTAATGGCTTTGTTAATCACTACGGTTTCTATCAGAATTCAACTCAGGCAATAAATCTGCAGTCTGCTGCCACGGTCAATTTGATCTTATTAGTGATATTTGTCTGTAGTTATTTTTCCGCAAAAAGCATAAAAGAATTGATTGCTAAATTAATCGATGAGAATGAAAAAATTCTACAATCGAAAAGGGAAATTCAAAAAATTGTCCATCAAGATGCCTTAACAGGCTTGCCTGATAGGGTTAAGGCTGAAGAAAAGTTTATGCAGTTAATCGCGGCACAAAGCTCTGAGAACAACAAGGTGGCGTTGTTATTTGTCGACCTGGATGATTTTAAAAATATTAATGATAACTTAGGTCATCAACTTGGAGATAAGTTTCTGCAACTCATTGCTACTCGCATTGCCGGTGCCATAGCGGATGTTGGTTCGATCTATCGTATTGGCGGTGATGAATTCATTATTTTACTGCACTGTATTTACTCTACTGCTGAAGTGCAGGAAATTTCAGAGAATATATCTAAGGTTGTGAGTCAACCTTTAACCATCAATGACTACCACTTATCAAGCTGTTGCTCTATTGGTGTTTCGTTAATTCCAGATGACACCGAAGATTTTGAAAGTGCGTTAAAATATGCTGATATCGCTCTGTTCCAGGCAAAAAATGCCGGCCGTAATCACATCTGTTTAGTCAATCAAAAAATGATTGAAAGAACCCAATATGAATTTAAATTGCAAGAAGAGTTACGGAAATCCCTGCGTGATGAGTTATTTAAAGTGCATTTCCAACCAAAATTAGACTTGGTGACCAACAAAATTATTGGTGCCGAGGCATTATTAAGGTGGTGGCATCCGACCCTGGGGAAAATTACCCCTACTGAGTTTATTCCCTTAGCTGAAAAATCAGGGCTAATACATGAGTTGGGCTTCTGGGTATTAGAGCAATCAATTAAAGAATGTATATACTGGCATAAGCATGGTAATAAGCGTTTAGTGATTGCGGTCAACTTATCGCCAATTCAATTTAATTCTCCAGGGTTTACCAAATCCGTTTTGCAATTGTTAGGACGCTATGGACTATCTGAGTCCTTTTTGGAACTTGAAATTACTGAAAACCTATTAATTGAGCAAAATGAAGCACAAAAATATAATATTAATATGCTGGCTGCAGCAGGAATTAAATTAGTTATCGATGATTTCGGCAAAGGTTACTCAAATTTAGCCTACATTAAAAAGTTAAATATTCATGCGATTAAAATTGATTACGAATTTGTCAAAGGTATGGCAATTAGTTCTGATGATAGGGCAATCGTGACGACTATCATTGATATTGCCAAACGTCTGGGTATTGAGAGTGTAGCCGAAGGGGTAGAAACAGAAGAAATTGCCAGTTTATTAAAACAGTTAGGATGTAAATACGCGCAAGGATTTCTTTGGTCGCATGCCCTAGAGTCAACTGCATTTAGGCAACTACTTAAAGAGAAAAATTAACGACATTAGAGCGAGTTAAATGTAATCAGTATTTTTGCAAGTAATTAAAGTTAATTTGATCTAATCGAAATTAATCCACTAAATAACGTCTAGAATGACGCCAATAACATTAATGATTGCTAACTCAGTAAATATTTTAGGTTTAAACTATGATCGAATTAAAAAATGACAACTACTTAAGGGCATTATTACGTCAACCCGTAGATTACACACCAGTTTGGATGATGCGTCAGGCAGGTAGATATCTACCTGAATATAAAGAAGTCCGTAAAGATGCTGGCGATTTTATGGCGCTTTGCCGTAATACTGAACTAGCTACCGAAGTTACCATTCAACCGCTTCGTCGTTTTCCTTTGGATGCCGCCATTTTATTTAGTGATATTTTAACCATACCCGATGCAATGGGCCTGGGCTTGTATTTTGAAACCGGTGAAGGACCTAAATTTGAGCGTCCAATCACTTGTGCTGCTGATGTGCAAAAAATTGGTCATCCGGATCCAGAAGGTGAATTACAATACGTAATGAATGCGGTACGCTCTATTCGCAAAGAGCTGAAAGGCGAAGTGCCACTCATTGGTTTTTCGGGTAGTCCCTGGACACTAGCCACGTATATGGTCGAAGGTGGCAGTTCGAAAGCGTTCACTAAAATTAAAAAAATGATGTTTGCTGAACCGCAAACACTACATTTATTATTGGATAAATTGGCCGACTCAGTGATATCTTATCTGAATGCTCAAATCGCTGCGGGTGCGCAATCGGTTATGGTATTTGATACTTGGGGTGGTGTTTTATCGCCGGCAATGTACAAAGAATTCTCATTACAATATATGGCGAAAATCGTTGACGGCTTAACTCGTGAAGACGAAGGTCGTAAAGTACCGGTAACCTTGTTTACCAAAAATGGTGGCATGTGGTTAGAATCAATTGCGGCCACAGGTTGTGACGCGATTGGCCTTGACTGGACCATTAATATTGAAGATGCCAAAGCTCGAGTAGGCGACAAAATTGCATTGCAAGGTAACATGGACCCGTCGATGCTGTATGCACCAAAAGAGCGAATTGAGCAGGAAGTACAAACCATATTAAATGGCTTTGGCGATACCGGTACCGGCCATGTATTTAACCTGGGTCATGGTATCCATCCAGATGTTAACCCTGAACACGCGGGCTACTTTATTGATGCGGTACACCGTTTAAGTAAACCGTTTCATCAATAATAAAAATCAAAATACAATTTTTTAGTGAATAAAAAGGGAGCAATTATGCTCCCAGAGGTTGGGTTAACTCTTTCTAAACCTGTTTATTCTCCAGTACCCGAAATTAGCGCGATATCTTTATAACTGATCATGCCGATGATTTCATTATTCTCTATTACTGGTGCCCGTGAAATATTGAATTGTTCAAACAAGCGAGCACAATATCTGACATCCATTTCAGGTACGATATGAAGCAGTGGCTTGGTCATGATCTCATAAAGGTTAACCCGTTTCGGCGACTTATCTTTGGCAATGACTTTTTTGGCAATATCCGATAGAAATACCGCACCATATTCATCATTATCATTACGCTTTTGAATAATAATAGTGCTCACCCGTTGAGCTTGTACTTTACTCATGGCATCGGCAACGGTTTCCAGTCCATCGCATACGATAAAACCATCATTCATCGCGTCTTTCACTTGTACTAGTTTTAATTCGCTCATAACTTACCCTTTATCACATCTTCTAATTTAGTTATTTGATGCATTACACCAACGGCATCCTGGATATCCAGTTGAATTGCCATACCCGCCCCGGAGTTTTTATCCAAGCCGGCAACTTGATCTATGGTTTCGAGAATGTGGCGCGCCAGATGCTCTTCTACCACAAATAAGATAACATCCACTTGCAAGTCTAAGTTGAGACCAAAAAACGTGGTCTTTTTGTTTATTCCTTCACCGCGCGCATTGTTGATCACTGTTGCACCTGTGGCGCCCGCATCTCGAGCCGCATCAAGAACTTTATCTGTGACTTCATCGTTTAAAAAGGCAACAATTAGTTTAAAATGCATTTTATGCTCCTGTATTTACTTTTTTACTAATATATTCAATTGTTTGAGCATAAGCCATAACCGAGATGATCGGGCATAAACTGGCAAATGCAATTAACCCAAAACCGTCGATTAATGGACTTCTACCCTCTATCGTGCTGGCCAGGCCTAAACCTAATGCCGCAACCAAAGGAACGGTTACCGTCGATGTGGTAACGCCACCGGAGTCATAGGCTAATGGAATAATATGCTTGGGGGCAAAATTGGTTTGGATAACCACTAAAATATAACCGGTGATGATGTAGTAGTGGATAGGGTCACCGACGACAATTCGGTAAACTCCAATGGTAATGCCAACTGCTACGCCTAACGCTACCGATAATCTTAAGCCCCATAGGCCGATCACACCGCCTGAAACCTGATTGGCTTTTATTGCTACCGCTAATAATGAAGGTTCAGCAATGGTAGTCGAAAAACCTATGCAAAAGGCGAACAGGTAAACCCAATAATAACTGGTCCAGTCGATGGCCCCATTACTGCTGGCCTGGATGAATTCATAAGCGGTTAACTGGCTCGCCATTAATTCCCCGAGAGGAAATAGCGCTTTTTCTAAACCAAGCAAAAATAACGACAAGCCTAAAATGACGTAAAATAAACCAATCGCTTTCACCTTTAGCGCCGGCACTTGTTTTTTTAAAACGCCATATTGAAACACCGCTAAAATCAACACAATTGGCGCCACATCTACTAGGGTGCCAATGAAGGTGTTAAATAAATCTGCAATATAATTCATCTTAGTAGATCATTCCGTACGCCATGACAAAGATCATCGGTAATAAAGACGCAAAAGCAATTAAACCAAAACCGTCAAGCATTGGATTTCTGCCTTTAATGGCTGAGGCTAAGCCGACTCCCAAAGCCGTAACTAGCGGCACCGTAATCGTTGAGGTTGTTACCCCGCCTGAGTCGTAAGCAATGCCAATGATTTCTTTCGGAGCAAAATAGGTCATGATCACTACGATAATATAACCAATAATAATGACCCGTTGGATTGGCCAGCCTTTTAAAATTCGTATCACCCCAAGAATAATGGCAAAGCCTACCGACAAGGCTACGGTTAACCTTAAGCCAAACGCATATTGCTCTATCGATTCAGCGGTTTGCTCGATGACTCCGGCCTTGGCGGCAATCTCTCCTGCTTTTGCCGCAACCGCTATAAGTGCAGGTTCGGCGATTGTGGTGCCAAAACCGAGGAAAAATGCAAACATCACCAGCCAGAATACACTGCCTTTGCGGGCGAAAGCATTAGCCATGCTCTCTCCCAATGGGAACAGGGCTTTTTCTAAACCAAAGACGAAGAAGGTTAAGCCAGTAACCACCATGAGCAAACCAGTGATGATTTCAAAATAGTTCGGCATAGGTTGCTGCAAAACAACCAGTTGAAAAAAAGAGATAACAATAACGATTGGCAAAAGATCTTTAGCACTTGCCAGCATTGTATGTAAAAAAGCTTTCATGGATAAATTTTTCTTAACTGCCAGTTTATGGGCAAAAATGATATAGCAACAATGATATAGCAACAATGATTGACTAATTTAATTTAGATCAACAAAGCGGATAAAACTTCGTAGATAAAAATCTTTTATTGTCTGCGTATAACCGGTTTGCACTGATTGCTTAAAATAATCCACTTTTCATTGCGACTTCGTTAGAAATTGTTGATCTTAAACAACAAATCGAAAACTGTTTTTTTTTATACTTTGTTATTGCTTACATTATTTGTTTAATTGGAGAATTTTAATTGACCATTACTATGTTTAGTAAATCTTTGTGTGTCATCCAATATAGACACAACTTATTCTTATGGCGTTGTTTTACATGAATAAATTATTGTTTTTGTTGTTTTTATGCTATTTACCATTACCATTACCATTAGCATTAGCATTAGCATTAGCAGAAACAAAGTCAAATGACTTCGGCGAAAATTCCGATAGCAAAGTGGATAACAATGATTTTGATTTTTTTTCCAGCAATTATCAATTTGGCGCTCATGGAATTTTTTTCAAGGCCGCTAACGCCAATAATACCGATTTAGACACACAAGATACTAGCGATCCCAGCTTTGGCTATGGTATTGAATTTGCGATGCCATTCGATGAAAATCTGGATCTTAGGTTTAGTCTCAGAAATATTCCTATCGCCACTGCGGATGATTTTTCTAACCAAGAAGATGAAACCATGCTGGCCATTGAAGCCATAAGTGCTTTTGCTGTACTGCCCATTTATGTTGTTGCTGGGGTTAACTATTTTGATTATCAAGATAGCCCTGTGTCCCTCAACCTTGGCACAGGTCTTCGTTATCATTTTAGTCAACGTTTCTACAGTTACCTGGAAACTAAGCTGTATTTTAATTTAGGTGACAGTTCTTCCTTTTTCGCGGTAAATTTAGGCGTTGTCTATCACTTTTCTGACTCAGCGCCATCAATAAAAGATTACGACCTCGAGCCAAAAGATGCCACTAATACGGCTAGCAAGAAATCTGCTGTTAGGCCAGTAATAGCCAGCGCGCCAACCGCTAATAGTATCAGTGCTGAAGATAATGAACTTGATGATTTTGAAGAAAAACAGTACTTAACGGTGCAGATCCCTAGCATCATTGAAGATTGTGAAAGCCCGGAGCTGATCACCTCTGGAAAATCATATTCACTCTACTTTGAACAAGACGAGTTAACCATTTCAACGGATAATGCCGAACGAATTGAATGTGTTGCCGATATCCTGGTCGATAATTTGGCAACCATTATCCATGTTGACGGCTTTGTCTTTGAAGACGACCCGGTAACCAGTAATGTTTATTTATCCCGCCAACGTTCACTGGCCCTGAAGAAATATTTGATGGCTGAATATGGCATTGAAGATGTGCGAATTAGAATAACCCGTCATGGTGAAGAGCAGGACATTATCAGTAAAGACGTTAATGCGATCCCTAAATTAAGACGAATTGAATATTATATCGAAGTGATCGAATAATCATTTGGTTATTTAATCTACGTCAATAATTTTGCAACTGTTTTGCGGCAAAATAGCGTTAATAATGAATCACTAATGAAAAACAATAAGAATAAGAATGAAAAGGCCTAAATCCTTGCTCAAATTTTGCTTTGTGTTGTTAAGCTGTGTTGTTGGCATATCTTGTTCTAGCAAATACACCGTGTTACGGCCTATTGTGGTTCAAATTGTTGAACCTTTTGTTGAACTTCGCTCTGAGCCCGAAGATGACAGTAGAAATTTTTATGCCATCGAAAAAAATGAGCTGATATTAGTGTTCGATTCTTATGACAATTTTTTTCAGGTGAAAACTAAAGCCGGGCAACAAGGCTGGATCAGTAAAGATGACCTGTTAAAAACCAAGAGTAGAGATGGCAACAGCCTAGTTGCTAATCAATATGGCTTAATCGAGTTTGCTCAATAACTGTGGCGTTAGGCACTGAAAAATATAAGAAAAATAAGAAATGAAAATGAAGTCAAGCATCACTTTGTTCATTACTGTTGCGCTGTCATTAACGATGTCGGTTTTCGTTTGTGCGAAAGCCGCAACGACTACCGATAAAAAGTTGCAGCAATTAAAATCTGACTTGGTTTCATTAAATAAAGATATTCATTTATTAAAAGAGCAATTGTTATTTCCTGATAGCACCCGACTGAGTTTGTACGTATCGCTTGCGGTTAACCAGAATTTTTCCTTGCATAGCGTAAAAGTTTTTGTTGATGATGATGAAGTCATAAGAAAAGACTTTACCGACAGACAAGTTAACGCGTTAGAACAAGGTGGGATACATCGATTGTATGTTGGCAATGTTAGTGCCGGAGAGCACACCTTAACGGCATTTTTTACCGGTGTCGATGAAGAAAGTAGAACTTATAAACGTGGCATCACTAAAACCATCATGAAAAAGGGTATAGCGAAAGTCATTGAACTAAAAATTAACAATAATAAAGATCCGTCGCAGGTCGAATTTGATCTAATCGAGCTATAAAAATTAACATGCGTAATAATGGACACATTACCGGGAAACTGTGCAAGCGAGTAAAAATACTATTTTTACTCGCTTTGTGCACGTTCAATTTTTCAGTCTATGCCCAGAAAAATACGGCTCTGGAGAGTGAGTCCGATGATTATCAAAATAATCTGTACAGCAAGGTCGCACTATATGAGTATTTACTGAGCAATTATTTTGCTAGCTTAACCGAAATCGCCATAGCCGAACAAAAAACTCTGCCCGTTAGCAATTCCCAGGTTAACCTTGTACAAGCCAGAATTTACTTGTATTTCGATATGGATTCGGCGGCTAACGAAATATTTAATGAGCAGTTCAGCCAGCAAGCAACAGCTGATATAAGTAAAGAGTACAGTTCCTCGGCATGGTTTGAGCTTGCCAATCAACTCTATAGAAAACAAAAGCTTAATGCTGCCCAACAGGCTTTAGACCGGGTGAGCGAGGATTTACCGGCAAGTTTAATCGCCAAATTTCATTACTTAAGCGCACAACTGTTGATTAAACAAAAAGACTATGTTGGCGCTGAAAAAATGAAAATAAACATTCCCGATGGAGACATTTATCACCGTTATCTAAGTTTTAACTGGGCCACGCACGCATTAAAGGCGGGAGATACTAATACCGCGATTGCGCAATTTAAACAGGTTTTAAGCGTAGATGACAGTAGCGAATTTACTGATGAGCTTAAGATCTTGATCGACAAGGCCAACCTTGCTTTAGGCTACATTTACATTCAGCAACAACAAAACCAACAGGCGATAGCCGCTTTTAAACGTATCTCACTCGAGAGTACCGAAACAGAATCGGCGATGTTGGGTTATGGCTGGGCTGTCGCGAATAGCAATAATTTCAGCACCGCATTGGCAATTTGGCAGCGCTTGAGTGTACGCACTACACTAACCCCTTATGTCCGTGAAGCCTTTATCGCCATACCTTATGCTTATGAACAACTTGGTGATAACCCTGCGGCATACCAGGCATACCAAGTGGCCTTAGCGCGTTTTAAAGAACAACAACAAATTTTAACTACAGAGCTTAAAGCGGCTGAACTCGATCATTATTTGCTAGATATGCTGGTGAAAGGGCAAGTGCTCGCCGCTATTTTACCCGGTAAACAAGCGATGAAAGGGCGTGCCGTGAATTTAAAATTTCCAGCGGCGATAAATACCTATGCGTTAGTGGCCAGCAATGATTTTCAACAAGGTGTCGATGATCTTAAAGATTTGCATACCATGATCGAGTCTCTGCTGAAATGGCAAGTTGAGCTAGAACAGCTGAGTGTGGATTTTTATCACGAGGCAACATTCCCAAGTGTGCAGCGCGAACGTGAACTGCGTCAACAACAGCTCAGTCAATTGAAAAAGCAACGGGATGACTTACAAAAAATTAAAAATAAACGCTATAAATCTTTAAATAGTAAAGTTGCTGAACGGCAAGCGGCGCTGGATAAAGCGGAGCAGCTCGGCATCACCCCGTTAAATGATATGCTTAAAAACGTCCAGGCAAAAATTGCCGCTACCGGGCAACTTAAGCAAGATATTTTGCAAGCACTTACGGCAAAATTACGCCGAGCATTCAAGCAACAACTTAGTCACGTTGAGAGTTACCGGAAAAATGCCCAATTGGCTTTGCTGCGGTTAAACGATGGGGTATTTATCAGCCAACAACAGCAAGGCCCAGACAGTTTTACCGCGCAAGAGCTAAGCGATCGCCGGATCAAAGTTGATATTGTTGCAAGTGACGCTGGAGAGGGGGAGTAATGGCAAAATATATCCTTGCCTTGTTGGTTACTACCATGCTGTTGACTGGCTGCAATACCATAAGCGGTAATAATATAGTTACCGATAAAGTTGCCGATAATCGCGGCGCCACATTGGCTGATCTTGATTTGCAACCCGCACAAATCAGTTCCCCAGAGATGCCAGAGCTAAGCTTTAAGGAGTTGAGTGCCACTTATAAAACTCTGTTGCGAGACGTTTCCGATGAAGATATACGAGCCAAGCTTGAACAGAGATATGCCGCCTTATCGATGCTGGAAAGTGAAAATGCGCAATTACAAGCGCTAACCGTTGAACAATTAGCGGGCTCTTACAAAGGCTCCATTACCACTATCAATGAGTTATTAACATTATATCCTGACTCAAAGGCTAATGAACAGCTGCTCTATCAATTAGCGAAAGCCTACGATTTGGATAGTCAACAACATCACAGCTTTACCGTCATCAACAAATTGATCACGGCTTACCCGAACAGTTCCTACATGCTGGAATTGCAATTTCGGCGAGCAGAAATTTTATTTTCTGAGCAACAATATCAACAAGCGTTAACGGCATATCAATATGTGATAACCGCAAAAGAGGCAACCCCCTATTACTATATAGCTTTATATATGCAAGGCTGGAGCTATTTTAAATTAGATTATGCGCAACAGGCACTGTTAAATTTCACCCTGATTTTAGATAAACATTTGGCGAGCACTAATTTTAACGATATCTATCGCATTGAACAGCTATATGCCAAGGTAACACCTAGATCCCGTGAAATCGTCGAAGAAACGTTTGCCGTGATGTCGATGATTTTTTCTGATCTTTATGAAGCCACCGGCATTACTCGTCATTATCAACAACTTGGTGAAAGAGCCTATAGTTACTTAAGTTATGATGCCTTAGGCAGCTACTACCTACAGAAACAACGTTATAACGATAGTGTTGATATTTACGATGAATTTATTGCAACACATGGCCAACACTATGCTGCGGCTTCATTTGCTGTTAATAAGGTGGCGGTGCTGGAGCGAGCAAATTTTCCGACAAGGTTAGTAAATGAAAAGACAAGCTTACTGGTCAAATTCAACCTGGCTAGCCCTTACTGGCATAATAAAAGTGAGCTAAATAAGGCTGTTGTCGGCAAAGTATTACATAACATAATGTTAGACTTTGCGTTGCAAAGCTATGCCAGGGCGCAAGCACAGTTAGCTCTGTTCAATGCAGCCGAAGGTTTAACTAAAAGCCAACAGCAAAATATTAACCTGGCGTTTGCCAGGGCGATTCATTGGTTTGAGATGTTTGTCAGTAATTTCCCTGAGGATGAAAAGCTCGTTGCCGTACAATTTCACTTAGCGGAGAGCTTTTATCAGTCAGAGCAATACCTTGAAGCAGAGAAAAGATACCAGGCCATTGCTTACTCTACACTTGTTCAGGCTGAAAATACCAAAATACCAGCGCCAACAGCAGCGAACCAAGAGCATCAGCAGATAAGGGCAAATGCCGCATATGGCCTAATTTTAACTTTGCAGGCGTTGACACCCGCACCGATGACCGCAGCCGAACAACTTAATTTAATCGCCAAACAGATACATGCCAAAACTATGTTGCTTGAGCACTACGGCGATGATCAACGAGCTGTTGCCGTACAAGTCGATCTGTACCATCAATATTACCGCCTTGCACAATACCAATTGGCGATTGCCAATGCCGAACAAATGTTAATGAAAACTCAATCGGCTCGGCAACAGCAAGGGTTAAAGCCAAAGACAATATCTCAACAGCCGACAAGACAGCAGCAGTTATCGGCCCGGATAGTGATTGCGAAAAGTCAGTTAGCCCTGCAGAATTACCAACTTGCCGAACAAGCTTACCTGCCAATAACCGCCACCATCTCGGTAACCGATGAATATTATCAAGATAGCATCAATGGCTTAGCGGCCAGTATTTACCGTCAGGGAGAAGCGGCTTTAGCATTGATTAGTGCCGACTCAGCAGCAACCAAACCTGTGGCTAGCAATAACATTGCGACCAAACAAAGAGAGCTTGCCGTCAAGCACTTTACGCGAGTGCTCAAAAAGGCCCCTGAGTCAGCCTATAGCATGAATACTGTTTATGATCTGGCGACGACACACTTAGCACTTGAAAACTGGTCGTCCGCGATTAAGTATCTGCAAGAATTTAAATTTCTCTATCCTCAGCACCCGCTTAGTGATGATATACCGGCTAAACTCGCCTTTGCCTTTCAACAAAATCAGCAGTGGGAGAAAGCAGCGATTGAGTTAAGGCAGATATGGGCGAAAGCGCCTAAGTCGGCGGAAACTCGGCCAATGTTATATCTAGCCGCTGATTTGTTGCGCCAGGCTGGTCTCCTGCAACAAGCGGTAAAATCGTATCGCACCTATGCACACACCTACGAGCAGCCATTTGCCACCGCGATAGAAGCCAAATATATATTATCTGAACTCTACCTCGAACTTAACGATAAGCCAAAACGCAACTATTGGTTGCAAAAACTGATTACGGCAGATGCACAGGCTAAAGATCAGCGTATCGCCAGATCTCGTTATCTGGCGGCCATGGCTTCACTTGAATTTGCCCATGATAAAATGACGGAGTTTAAAGCGCTAAAACTTAAATTACCGTTATCAGCAAGCCTTAACCGCAAGCGTAGGTTATTAGATGGAACCCTTAGTGCATATAACCAGACGGTGGAATATCAGGTAGCCGAATTTACCACCGTTGCCAATTACCACCTCGGCGAAGTTTATCGGCAGCTGGCGAGTGACTTAATGAACTCGGAACGACCTGGTGATTTAACGACCTTAGAGCTTGAGCAATATGAAATTTTGCTCGAAGAGCAGTCATTTCCATTTGAAGACAAAGCCATCGCGGTGCATGAAATGAATGCAAAGCGCAGTCAACAAGGGATATATGATGAGTGGGTGAAAAGCAGCTTTGCGACATTGGCTAAGTTGTTGCCTGGACGTTATCACAAACCCGAACAAGTGGTGGAAGTGGTTGATGAAATCCACTAATTTACCGCATACCCTATGGAACCGCATACCTTGCTTGCTCTTGGTTTTAAGAACAATACCGTTGTGTTTGTCCCTTGTTGTCTTTGGCTGTGCAACCAGTAATGAAAACATCGCAAAGGTGCCAGAAAAAAGACTGGTTGCGCAAGCGCAGAAAAAAGCTGAGGCCATACCAACAGAAATTGTGGCGCAAACGGGCACCGCAACAGACAAAAACCTCGATCAACGTCAGCGTTTACGGGCATTACCAAACAAATACCTGAGCCAAAATATTGTGGTTCAGCCTGAGATTAAGCGTGCCGTTAAATCTGCCTTAACGGCGAAAGCAAATGGCGATGTTGAAGGTGCCAGGGCTAGTTTAGAACAACTGGCAATTAATCATCCAACATTGTCAGGGATCAAACTGCATTTGGGTGATATCGCTATAATTGCAGGGCAACTTGATAAAGCGAAAGACTATTACCAGCAAGTCATTTCGGTCAACTCTGATAATTACTTTGCCTACAATCGCCTTGGCTCATTGTATCGTCAACAAGGCAGCTTTGCCCAGGCAAAAGCAAATTATCAAGCGGCTTTAACCAGTTGGCCAGCATTTGCCGAGGCGCATCTTAATTTGGCCATTTTATTTGATCTCTACATCGGCGATAAAGCATCGGCGCTGCATCATTATAAAATTTATCAACTGCTTAGTGAAAATAATCAGCGCAGAGTTAAGGGCTGGATTGTTGATGTGTCGGCGCAATTACAAAGGGCGAATAGTGATTAAGATGATTTTTTTTATAAAAACTTCAATCAATAAACTAAAAACAGTGTTAGCTCGAACCGGCCTGATGCTATCTGCAACCTTGCTAGTTACAACCGTAGCGGTTGCCGAGCAAGATCAGGTTAACTCAGGACAAGAGAAAGTAACCGCAAATGGCCCGGCAAGTACGATCGAGCAAGCTGAAATAAATGCTTTCGATGAAAATTTGATCTCCTTAGAAGCAACGTTCTTCGGCAATAAAGAGCAACCGAAAGTGATCACTATTGTGCCCTGGCAAAATCCAGAGCAACAACCGGTGAATTCGAAATTAATATCGGCACAAATGAGTTTAATATTTGAGCCGGTAGAAGTTGATAGTCTGCAAAGAGAAGTGCAGTACTACCACAGTAATCGTTAACAACTGGCAAGCTAGCTTGTTGTTATTTCAATGCTATGTAGCAATTATTATTTAGAAAAAGGTAGTACTCCATGTTCGATACCATTATTCGATTTTTACAAGAGGGTGGCACATTTATGGTGCCCATCGCTATTGTGTTAGTTCTTGGTCTGGCGATTGCGTTAGAGCGCAGTATTTATTTGTTTAAAATTGCTAGACAAAATTCAAATTCACTGAAAAAAATTCATCCGTTACTACAGCTAAATGACTTCGATGGCATTGCTGACATTAACGATAATTCAACGATTTCTAGGGTATTAACGGCAGGCCTCAATCGTTCGAAAGAAGTACTGCGCCGCGATGAAATTGAATCGGCAATGGAAGAGTCGATCATGGAAACTGTACCGCGTTTAGAAAAACGCACACCCTACCTGGCAACGCTAGCAAATATTGCCACCCTACTGGGCTTATTAGGTACCATTATTGGCCTGATTGCGGCATTCTCTGCGGTGGCAAGTGCCGATCCCGCTGAAAAAGCGTCATTACTGTCACAATCTATTTCGGTGGCGATGAACACCACTGCATTTGGTCTTATTTCGGCAATACCCTTATTGCTTTGTCACGCCGTGTTACAAACCAAAACCGCTGAAGTTGTCGATAACTTAGATGTGGTAGGGGTTAAGTTTTTAAATATTCTCAGCCGAAATAAAGACATCTCGGCAAAATCACCCAGCCAAGACTAAGACGGATCTTTTATTATGTATAGAAAGCCCCGGCTCAACAGAGTTGAAGCTGAGTTAGACATAACTTCGTTTATGAACTTGATGATCGTATTGGTTCCTGTGCTTTTAATGATGATGGTATTCTCCCATATTACCGTTTTGGAACTTAAGCTGCCTGGCTTGTCAGACGATATTGAGCAAACTGTTAGCGACGATATGACTAAGCAATTAGAAGTTGTGGTGCGCAAAGACTCTATTCGGGTGAACTACCCGCAGGGTCATTTGCTTAAACACATTGCTACTACCAGTGATGGCTACGATTATGATACTTTGGTTAACACCCTAAAAACGGTGAAGAGCTTATTTACCAAACAAGGCATAGATAAAAAAGATCTGTCGTTATTATTAGAGGCAGAAGTTGATTATCAAACCATTATCACCCTGATGGATAAATCTCGTTCTTATCAAGCTGTTGTTGTAGCCTCAGTGGTTGATGCCGAACTGTTTCCAAACATATCGCTTGGAGATGCGCCTGCAATTAATGCAAATGCAGCATTAGCCGATAATTCTAGCCCCTTATTAGCGGGGGAAAGTGAATGAGTCTGGCACTTAAAAACAGACGTATTTTGCGCAACCATAAACGCGCATCAGCAAGCACTAAGTTAAGCTTAATTTCTTTGATGGATATTTTTACCATCCTGGTTTTTTTCTTAATGGTGAATGCTGCTGATGTGCAAGTGATGCAAAATAACAAAGACATTGAATTACCTAAATCCGTGTCTAAAGAAATTGCAGAAGACAATCTTGTTGTCACCATCAC
Source organism: Thalassotalea sp. 42_200_T64 (assembly GCA_002162925.1). Classification (GTDB taxonomy): domain Bacteria; phylum Pseudomonadota; class Gammaproteobacteria; order Enterobacterales; family Alteromonadaceae; genus Thalassotalea_A. The sequence continues at coordinate 31,982 of MABC01000053.1, forward strand.
CAATAAGGACGTTATTTTACAAGGTCGTAAAATTATCGATCTGGCTAGCGTAAAAGCCAGTGACAGTGACATCATTGCCGCCCTCAATAGCGAACTTGAATACCAAAAGAGCAAACGCACATCACTCAGTGAAGATGAGTTGGAAAATGGTCTTAGTATCAATATTATGGCAGATAAGAGTGTGCCTTATTCGTTACTAAAAAAAATCATGAAAACGGCTAGCAACGCAAGTTACAGCAATATTTCTTTAGCGGTAGAACAAGTTTACCGCAAGCAAAGTTCGGCTCTGGCTCAAAATAAAGACAAAGTGTCCAGCAATAGGGAGGTTGCCAAATAGTGTCAGCGATAGAAAAACAACCCCAAGACATTATCTTATTAGCTGAGGATGACAGTAATACATTATTTAGACGAATAACAACGGTATTTTTTGTCATCGCTATCTTACTAGCATTACTCGTGGCAATGACTGACCTCCCCGCACTAACTAGGGCGGAAAAAGAAAAAATACCGCCGCAACTGGTTAAAATATTAGCGCGTAAAACGGTGGCTGAAACCCCTAAGCCAGAGCCGAAACCAGAACTGATAAAGGTGGATGTGCCTGAATTAGAAGCTGAAATAGAGTTAGAGGATGAACCTAAGGTAACCGCGAGTGAAAGCGCCACGCAAGTGCAAATAAGCCAAGCCAGAGAAAAAGCTATGGGTTCAGGTTTGTTGGCGCTTACTGACGAGTTGAATGCCATGCGGGAATCTTTCGCCAGCGATGAATTGCAACAGCTTGGCGACCTAGCACAGCCAGTGTTGGCTAAGGAAGAACAACAGAATACTTTTGCGAATGAACGCGCGGCACTGTCAGAATTAGCCCTAGCCACCAGTGGTGGCATAGCAGATTTGGCTATCGCTGCAGATTTACCCGCAGAGGTTAAGCTTGCTGCTAACCCGAAATTCAGCGGGATAGCCAATGCGGCATCATTAGGTTTAGTTCCGATAGTTGCAGACGTAAAATTTGGCGCGGTTGAACTACAGTCGGCTCCTAATAGCCATGTGGTACCGGATGTTGAGCGGCCCGTTGGCAGCAAACCAGCACTACCAGCTGAGCCCATTGCTGATAATACCTTAGCCCGTGCCGTTGGTGCTCGAACCACCGAGTCTATCCGCCAGACGTTTGATAAAAACAAAGGAGCCTTATATTCAATTTACCGTCGTGCTTTACGTCAAGACCCTGCGTTGCAAGGCAAGGTTACGATAAACCTGGTAATTGAGGCCTCGGGAGTCGTTTCAATGGTTAAGTTAATAGTGAGTGAGCTTGAATTTGAACCATTGGAAAGTAAATTATTGGCGAGAATAAAAATGATTAATTTCGGACCCGCTGAAGGCGGTGCCAGTAAAATTAATTATAGTTTTAATTTTTTACCTTTTTAGGCTGATGAGTTAAAAATCACATTTCACTTGTGCACCCTAGGTCGTTATAATTTGTAAGTTGAAATATACCGTTAATTAAACGAGTATTCAGTGTGCTTAACTAATTGGATCCAGATCAAGAAAAAATAAATGACTTTGAGTTAAACTCAATCTCAACGTTGTTAATTACATTTAACGTATTGTAATGACAAATACTAATTTAGAATTTTAAGTGACCAACATTGCCTAATCAAACAACAGCATTAATTACTGGTTCTAACCTTACTTGTATAAGAGGTGACCGCATTTTATTTGAACAATTGAATTTTCAAATTAATGCTGGTGATATTGTCCAGGTTGAAGGCCCCAATGGCTCAGGTAAAACCAGTTTATTGCGCATTCTTTGTGGTTTAACCGCCCCTTTTGAAGGTGAGGTATTATTTAAGCAAAACCTTATTGGTGATAATCGAGAATTGTTTCATCAAAATTTGTTGTATATAGGGCACTTACCTGGAGTGAAAGGTGAGATGGCGGCTCAGGAAAACCTGGAATTTAATTTATCTTTACATGGCCTTGACGCAGCACAAGCCGAGCAAACTTTATCTGAGGTAAACTTGTTTGGCTTTGAAGACAGTTTGGCGTCACATTTAAGTGCCGGCCAACACCGGAGAATTTCTTTAGCCCGATTGTTTTCATCGAAGTCGCCAGTGTGGATTTTAGATGAACCGTTTACTGCCATTGATAAAAATGGGGTGAAACGGCTAGAAAAGTTATTTTCAGAACATGCTCAAAGAGGTGGCTGTGTTATTTTAACCACTCACCAGGATTTAGCATTACCGAGCGATTTAGTTAAAAAAATCAGCTTGGATTATTGCATATTTTAGGAAGTTAAAACTTTGATGTTTGAAGCAAATTTGTCATATCGCGCGGTGTTCGTCTTAGTGGTAAAACGTGATTTAACCATAGCGCTACGTCATCGCGATGATATCTTTAATCCACTATTATTTTTTATTATTGTGGTGACCTTATTCCCGCTAGGAGTCGGTCCGGAATCAACTACGTTAACGCGTATTGCACCAGGCATAATATGGGTCGCAGCGCTATTATCGACGCTGTTATCACTTGACCGGTTATTTAAATCTGATCATATGGATGGCTCTCTAGAGCAAATGCTGTTAAGTCCGCAACCAGTATTTATACTGGTGTTGGCGAAAGTGTTTGCCCATTGGTTAATTACCGGTTTACCGTTAATTTTAGTTGCACCATTGCTCGCGGTATTATTGCATATGAATGAACTAAGTTACGGTGCGTTAATTTTAACCTTATTAATAGGGACCCCAGTGTTAAGTTTACTTGGAGCAGTGGGAGTTGCGTTAACCGTGGGTATAAAAAAAGGCGGAGTATTACTGAGTCTATTGGTCTTGCCGCTGTTTATACCCGTATTAATTTTTGCCACCAGTGCAATTGACACCGCCGCAATGAACTTACCCTATAGTGGGCAACTAGCCATAATTGCCTCATTATTATTTGGGTCTTTAACATTAGCCCCATTTGCAATTGGGGCGGCTTTAAAAGTGAGTACAAACTAATGTGGAAATGGTTACACCCATACGCTAATCCGGAAGTGTCTTATCACTTCTCAGTAAAATTAACCCCGTGGCTTACTGCAATCGCAGCAATATTGATACCTGTAGGTATTGTTTGGGCGTTAGCTTTTGTCCCCGCCGATTACCAGCAGGGTGATAGCTTTCGAATTTTTTACCTGCATGTGCCTGCCGCTATGTTGTCTATGGGCATCTATGTCGGTATTGCCATTGCCGCGTTTTCGAGTTTAGTGTGGCAGTTAAAACTGGCTGATGCATCGGCAGCAGCGCTTGCGCCAATAGGGGCAATATTTACGGTTATTGCCTTATTTACCGGTGCCGCATGGGGAAAACCTATGTGGGGCACCTGGTGGATTTGGGATGCCAGACTAACCTCCGAGTTAATACTATTATTTTTATATTTGGGGGTAATTGCGTTACACAATGCCTTTGATGATAAAAATCTTGCGGGTAAAGCGGCAGGGATCCTGTCCATAGTCGGAGTGATCAACATACCTATCATTCATTATTCGGTAGAATGGTGGAACACCCTGCATCAAGGCGCTACGGTAAGTAAATTAGACAAACCATCGATGTCAGTTGAAATGTTATGGCCGTTTTTAATTTGTTTCTTGGGCTTTTCATTTTTTGTTGCGGCATTGGGATGTAAACGTTTTTGTACCGAAGTGTTAGCTCGCAACAGCATGCGTCCTTGGGTACGGGCACTGGCAACTGCGCAGGAGAAAAAATAATGCAATTTGAATCTTTTTCAGACTTTTTAAATATGGGTGGCTACGCCTTCTATGTTTGGCTTTCTTTCGGCCTTTCCGCCATTTTATTAATATCTTTAGTGATCAGCAGTAACAATAATCACAAAGCATTACTCAACAAAATTGCCCAGCAACAAAGCCGCGAAAATAAATTGCGCAAACTTGCTAAGCAAAGACAAAATGATGCATCTAGCGATGTACAAGAGGTAGTATCATGAATCCACGTCGTAAAAAACGTTTAACCATAGTCAGTTCTATTCTGCTTGGTATCGCTGCGGTAGCAGGGCTAACCTTGTATGCACTAAGTCAAAATATTGATTTGTTTTATACGCCAACAGAAATTGTGCAAGGGAAAACCGATACCGGAATTAAACCTGTTATCGGTCAGCGCATTCGTATTGGCGGTTTAGTGGTACCCGGCTCGGTGAAACGTGACTCAGAAAGTTTAAAAGTAAGTTTTCAATTAGTGGATAAAGGCCCTATGGTTACCGTTAATTTTGATGGTATTTTGCCGGACTTATTCAGAGAAGGGCAAGGTATCGTTGCCAATGGCACGCTGGTGGGAGCTGATGTACTGGAAGCGAGTGAAGTATTAGCAAAGCATGATGAAAACTACATGCCCAAAGAAATTGCGGAAGCGGTAGGTGAAAACCATCAAAAGTTGGATTACAACGACAAACAGTTAAGCAACTAAGCGTTAATAAATACTGATTTGTACCTCCTTGGAATAACGTGAACCTCATGCATTAAAAAAACCCAGAGAATTCTGGGTTTTTTTAATTCAGGGACGAATTAACTTAGAATTACCATGGATAATGGTTTAAATTCTGTCATTTCACAAGTCTTATATCAATTGCGAATAATATTCACTTAAAGTGAAGACATGTAGTCAGCCAGAGCAGCTATCTCATCATCGTTAAGTTTGCTGGCAATCGTTCTCATCATCGCGTTCATATCATTATTGCGGCTAGCATCGCGGAATTTGGTTAACTGAATTTTCAAATATTCAACATTCTGGCTATTCACTGCCGGAAACCCTGCTAAACTAGCGCCTTCTCCTGCATTCCCATGGCAAGCGATACAGGCGGTAATACCTCTGTCAGCATCACCACCTAGATAGATTTTTTTACCGGTAGGGTTTGCTTTAGCGGTGCTGGCTGAAATTGTTTGGCTAGTAAAAAAAGCACTAATATCGGCCATATCCTGCTCTGTTAAGGCAGCAACCATACCGCCCATAATAGGGTCGTTACGACCTTCTTTACCACCAGTGTTTAAAGCTGCTTTAAAGTCTTGTAATTGCTTGGTGATGTATTGTGGGTGTTGGCCTGCAAGTTTAGGGTAAGCCGGAACCAGACTGTTACCGTCCATACCGTGGCATGCCCCGCATATTGCTGCTTTAGTTTTGCCTGCTTCTGCATCGGCCTGAACAGCGAAAGCATTACCGAGGAAGCTGCAACCTATGATTGCAGAAAGAAGGATTTTTTTCATAAGTAGTTGCCTGTTAATATGTTGTATTTGAATCTCTTTTACCGAGATTCAAACAATAAAATTTTACCTTATTTTACACAGATCTTCTCTGAGTGGGATGATTAATAATTTAATGGCACTCAAATCACAGTTATTTTGCGTTAATTTAATGTCGAAAGCCATCTATCGTGGTTTCCTGTCTTCATTTTTAAAGTCGTTAGCTGACTAACTCCTTGATAATAACAAGCTTTGTTAAATGTACAAATCTGCTTAACGGCAAGTTGATTTAAGTCAAACAAGTTTTGCTGGCAATGCTTAAACTGTTCGCTATTCGACTGTTACTAAAGTGGCGAAAGCTATGTCTAACCCCACAAAATCTCTTATTTATTCATGTTCAGGTTGTTGTAATCTGGCCCGTATGGCACATGATATTGCCTTAAATATAGATAAAGATGGCATGGCTGAAATGGCTTGCATCTCCGGTGTTATGGGTCGTGTTCCACAACAAGTAGAAAAAATCAGTGCAAATCGACCAATCATTGTCATTGATGGCTGCGAACAAGCCTGTACAAAATCATGCCTGGATCTTTGTTCTTTAACCCCTGAGCATTATTTTAATCTGGAAAGTTTAGGCTTTGAACTTCGGGACAAATGGGATGAGTCTTTAGTGGAAAATTTTCAGGCACTCAACTTGATTTATAAAGAATTATTAGCAACGAGTTACAGTTTTGAAAACGGGGTGAAATCTTAACCTTAGTACGAATGATTAATAGCTAACCTGAATTTTATCGGGCAAACAGCCAATAACGCCAAACAACTTATTGGCAAAACCCAGCCTCACAATACATAGCAGAAAGGTATGTATTGAAACAGAATTGATCGCTATTTCACCTTATCTAGTCTATGGGGGCATATTCAAGGGGTGAAGTGCGGCAATACGCTTTACCCTTGTTAGGTGAAGCATTTATTAAACCTAACCATTTAATCAAAAAAGAGAAGTAAACTATGAAAAAATTAGCAATGGCACTAGCGGCATCAGTAATTATGGCTGGCCCAGCAATAGCAGCAGACGCTGCTGCGGGTAAAGACAAATCAGCCATGTGTGCGGCTTGTCATGGCGCTGCAGGTGTTTCTGCCGTTCCAATGTACCCAAATTTAGCGGGCCAAAAAGAGGCTTATATCGCCAAACAACTTAGCGACTTTAAATCTGGCGCTCGTAAAGACCCGGTAATGTCTGGTATGGCGATGCCGTTATCTGATGCGGATGTAGCTGACTTAGCGGCATACTACGGCAGCTTAAAATAACTCGTTATTAAACTACTTATATTTGTTAAAAATCCCTGGATTTCAGGGTTTTTTTATGCCTGCATGTATCTTAAGTTGATTGATATCAACAGTTCTTAACATAGTGTCGTTATGCTCTAGACATTAATCTATTGAACTTCTATTCTTGATTTTATTCCCTGTTAATTTCCAAGTGATATGAGTAACCTAATGGCAAACCCGCAACAGCTTTTAACGCAAGGAATGACCTGGCATCAACGAGGTGATTTGCTTAAAGCGGAACAATTTTACTCAAAAGTATTAAGCATTCAGCCTAAACATCCAGATGCTCTACATTTGCGCGGACTGATATTGCACCAGCAAGGTGATCATCAGCAAGCGATAAAGCTCATTGGTAAAGCCATAAAAATAAATTCTACTTTAGCTGAAATGCACAACAATCTTGGTGAGGCCTATCGCGCAATTGGTAAATTAACCGATGCACAGAGTTGCTACCGTAAAGCATTAAATATTCGTGCTAATTTTCCTGAAGCGATTAACAACTTAGGATTAGTGTTGGATAATAAAGGCCTGGCCGAGCAAGCAATAAAAAACTTCAAACTTGCGATTAAGATGAAGACAAATTATGTAGATGCCCGTGTAAATTTGGCTGGTTCATTGAAAGCGCAAGGAGATTTTTCAGCGGCATTATCTTGTTGTGACGAGGTGTTGGCGATACAGCCAGATTGTTTAGCTGGGTACAGTATCAAGGGATTAATTCATTATGATACAGGGCAGTTAGAGCAATCGATTAAGTTTTTGAAACAGGCATTGAACATATCGCCAAATGATGCGCAAATAAACAACAATATCGGCGTTGCCTTACGAGATATGGGCGATCTTAAAGAGGCTATCAAGTACTATTTACAGGCAGTAAATACAAATCCGAATCATGCTGAAGCATTAAATAACCTTGGGGTTGCACTTAAAGAGTTAGGTCAATATCAAGATGCATCGATCAGTTTTAACAAAGCATTGGCGATAAAACCCAGCTACCCTCAGGCACATTTTAATCAAGCTGGAGTTTTGGCAAAAATGGGAGCAAGTGCTGAAGCAGTAAAATCTTATCGACAAGCGTTATTACTAAAACCTGATTACCAAGAAGCAAGATGTGAATTAATTCATGAATTACGTGACAATTGTGATTGGGCTGAGGTAGATAAATTAACCAGGCAACTGATTAAATCGGTTACTACCTCAACAGATAATGTCTACCCTTTTACGTTTCTGTGTTTATCAACTACCGCACAGCAACAGCTGCAATGCGCGAAAAATTGGGCGAATAAACAAGAAGCTCAAGCCACGAAAATAAGCGCCACCTTAAATTTTAAATTTGACAAAAAGAACAAGTCAATATTACGAATAGGCTATATTTCAGCTGATTTTCATGAGCATGCGACAGCGTATTTGATTTCAGAATTATTTGAGTTGCATGACAGAAAAAATGTAGAAATATTTGGCTATTCTTGCGGACCTCAAAAACAAGGGGAGGCGCACCAACGTATCGCAACCGCTTGTGACCACTTTATTGATATCTCAGATTTACCACATGTTGAAGCCGCAAAAATAATTCATCAAGATGGGATTGATATACTGGTTGATCTTAAAGGTTATACCCAAGGCGCTCGTGCTGAAATCCTCGCCTTACGCCCGGCACCTATTCAAGTTAATTATTTAGGCTATCCAGGGACTATGGGAGCTGATTTCATTGATTATCTAATTACAGATAAAGTTGTTGTGCCAACGGAAGACAGTAATAATTTCTCCGAACAATTAGTTTATATGCCAGATTGTTACCAGGTAAACGATCGTAAACGAAAAATTTCTGAAACCCTTCCAACGAGAGTTGAGTGTGGACTAGCTGATGATGTATTTGTATTTTGTTGTCTGAATACCCCCTATAAAATTACGTCTGAAATATTTTCAGTTTGGATGCGGGTACTATTGAAAGTAGAGAATAGTGTGTTATGGCTAATGGCCAGCACTGTTCAAGGAGAAAAAAACCTACGAAAAGAGGCAAAGGATAGAGGAATAGATCCAGAACGGATTATATTTGCCATTAAATTACCTTTAGATCAACATTTGGCTCGATTTAAGCTCGGAGATCTGTTTTTAGATACTTTTCCTGTAACGGCACATACTACGGCAAGTGATGCGTTATGGGCAGGCGTTCCTGTACTTACTTGTTTAGGGGACAGTTTTGTCTCCAGAGTCGCTGCTAGCATACTAACTACGGCCAATTTTCCTGAGCTTATTGAATTTTCTCTGCAAGGATATGAAAACAGAGCCATTGCATTGGCGAACCGTAAAGAGGAATTATTACAAATACGAAACCGAATAGAGAACTTAAAGCAGGTATCACCACTGTTTGATACTCCGGCATTTACTCAAACTCTTGAAATAGGATATGCAAAAATTTGGCAAAATTTTATAAAAAATACTCCCCCAACCCTGATTGATCTCTCAGATATTTAAAACAGCAATTACGGACAATAAAAGGTGGCTTATGATAAGCCACCTCATGAATTGAATATGTAAACTTAAACTTAAACTTAAACTTAAACTTAAACTTAAACTTAACTTTTGCTGATGGCGTCGACAAAGATAATTTCAGTAAATGTTCTGTCTAACGAGCTGCTCTTAAAGTTTTTCATAACAGCGCCGCCTTGCCAGCTAATGCTTTCCCCAGATTTAACACTTGTTTCTGGTGCCGCCAGCCATACTGTGTTGCCATTCGCTTCAACTTCAATGTAGCTATAGCCTGCAGAAGCAATTACTTGCGCAACTTTACCTGAAGTGCTTGGTGCTACTGCAGGTGCATTGCCTTTAATATAACCACCGACAAAGTACACCTCACTAAAGGTTTTATCTAATGAGCTGCTGGTGAAATTGGTCATTTTAGAACCACCTTGCCAAGAAATCGCTTCGCCTACGTTCAATTTCATCATTGGGCCTGCTGCCCAAACATCTTGGCCATTAATATTAACCATAACGTAAGTGTAACCACCCCCTTCTAGTACTTCTTTAATGACACCGCCCATATTTCCTGCAGCTGCAGGACGCTGTTGTTGAGCACCACGTTGCTGCTGTTGGCCACTTGCCATTTGTGTGGCCGGGTTAACAAACTGGCTAACGAATTGAATTTCAGGAAAGGTTTTATCTAATGATTTACTGGTGAAATTACGCATCACAGTACCGTTGTGCCAACCCACTAATTTACCTACGGCTAAATTGGTTTCTGGACCCGCCGCCCAAAACTGTTGACCGGCACGTTCAACCAGCACATAAGTGTAACCACCGCCACTTTGAATTTCTTTAATAATACCACCTTGTAAGGCACCAAGACTTTGCTCAGGCGATGCCGCCGGCATAGGTGGGTGATTAGCAGGAAGACCTGAAGCTATTTCCGGTGCTGCTTGTTCAGTGTTTTGTTCTTTTACATTGTCACAGGCAGTTAATGCCGTGATGAGTAATGCTGGTGCAAGTAATTTGAATGTGTTTGACATAGTAGTTTCCAATATAAATATTACGAAGGTTATTTATCTGTGTGCTACCTCAAAGTACATAGTTGTCACTTGAAGAAGTACCGTTATACATTTAAATAACCGCAAGCCTGTTAACTTGTTTAAATAATAGTTTTCGATGAAAACTATTATTTAAGTTCATCGTATCTGTGAGTATATGCCCTTTAATCGCATGAATAATTGACCCATCTCAAAATACCGAGTTTATTTATCCTGATCAGCGATGATTTAGCCATTCTTTAGTTTTTAAAAAGCAGGCAATAGGTATAATAAGCCCACTTTAAAATTGCTTCTTTGGCTTGGTTCTTAGGTATTAATGATTAACGCTTCACCTTCAGTAAAATATGGTTTGAATATCTGGCTCACCATTGCCCTTTTTTCCCTTTTTGTCGCCAATAGTTTAGCGATTGCCTTGATCGCCCTAAAAGTGCCGGCATTTACTATGCTTTCGGCAGAGCCTTTATTTAAACCCTTTCTCGCCTACCACGTAAATTTAGCCATGCTATTTTGGATGCCGGCGGTGGCTGGCTGGGTTTGGTGTTACTTTTTTGACCTGCCGAAATCAATAATCAAGATGTCACTGCTTAGTTCATTATTTGCGTTAATCGTACTAGTTGTGTCATTGGTGGATGTAACTTCGAAGGTTAGTTTAAGCAACTATTACCCAATACTGCACAGCCCTGTTTTTATGACCGCGCTGGTAGTACAAGTTTGTTCTGTAACCCTACTTGCTTTGTTTGTGGCAACGAAAGCACACCACGGCCAAACAAAGTTATTCTTGGCTAAATCGGCCGCTTTTGCCTGGTTGATTTTTGTTGTAGCGATTGTGGTCAATATTGCCGTGATAAAATCAAACCCTGATGGGCTGAATTATTTTGAACAAATTTTATGGGCGCCAGGTCACCTGCAGCAAATCGTCAATGGCTTTATTCTGGCCAGTCTGTGGGCGTGTTTCCTAAAAAATGGACAATTAACGAAAACATTGCAGGCGGTGGGTTACATGACATTATTCACCACCATTGCCGCATTGATATTCTCTTTCATTGATATTAATAGCCAACTAAGCCGTACCATTTTTACCTGGCAAATGAGCCTGTTTAGCTGGATGCCAATGGCCGCAGTTGCCGGTTATTTATTAACCCAAAAATTGAGCAAACATAATAATAGTTACCTTAATTTATCGCTAACTGTGGCCCTGCTCGGTATTTTGTCCGGCATGCTAATAACCCCAGGAAACTTAACCGTACCTGGTCATTATCACGGTATGACCGGAGCATATAACCTGGCGTTTTTTGCATTACTATTTACCATCATGCCGATACAAAAAAATTATCAAAATATGCTGACCAAATTATATGGCGCCGGTTTAATCATGCTTATTGTTGGCCTGACCTGGGCTGGCAGAATTGGCATTGGCCGAAAGCTAATAGCAGAGCAACAAGGAATATTGACTCTCAATCAATCGGTTGCACTGCTGATGATAGTTTGCGGTGCTGCCTTAGCCATCATTATCTCGTTATTAATCATCAAATCTTTTCTGCCAAAACTAAATGATTTGTTTAAAATCAATGAATAAGCAATAACCCTGGAATTTCTACGTGTTTCAGTTGCATATTTTTCACCCTCACAGTATAAATCGCCTTATAAAAATAATCATAACAGCATTTTATCAACATAAAAAAACACGATAAATAGCCGTTGCCCAGCTGGATGGAACCGAAGTGCGTAACCAACTTTTAAAATTAAGCTTACTGTCAATTTTATTATCGCCTAGCTGCGCATTAGCCGAACAAATTTGCAGTACTGATGGCGCGAAAACCATGCCCGATGAACGCTATGTACTCTTCGGCGATGATTTTTATGTACGCGATAGAGTTACCGGCCTTGAATGGACCCGTTGTGCTGCCGGGCAAGTTTGGGCAGCAAAAGAACAAACTTGTAAAGAAGCACCTAAAAAGCAAGTGAAATCCTGGTTCAATTATGATGCTGCCTTAAGTCAAGCCAAGCAACGTTATGATAATGGACAGCAGTGGCGCGTGCCAACCATAAATGAATTAATGACAATTATCGAACATAGGTGTGAACAACCGGCAATCAATGAAAAAATATTCCCGAATACGGCCAATCGTCGTTTTTGGACTTCATCGACAATGATCGATAATGACCATTATGCCTGGACGGTTGATTTCAGTGACGGTCAAACCGCTAGTATATTAAAGACAATTTCTTCCAATCACCTGCGTTTTGTTAGAGGTAATCGGTTACTGTTAAATAAGCCTAAAACTGAAAGTGAATTATTACAGGAAGATCTAAAACCCTGGAATGATGGTATTCACGATCTGGAAAACCCAGATTTAACTACACTGTTACCCTATAAAAGATTAATTGATATTTTGCCAAAAGATAGTTCAGGCCACCCAGACTGGGCTGAATCTTTAAATAGCAATGCGATAAAACCCAGAGCAAACGTCCTTGCCGAGCAAGCTGAACAAATGGTAGTTTGGCAGCACGATATTCTCTATAAAGATACTGCGACCATGCCTTGGGTGCTTTTCCCCCATAAAACTCACAGCCAGTGGTTAGCATGTGCTAATTGCCATGACGCTATTTTTAATAGCGATGGTGAAAGGGCCGATATATCTATGTCTTCAATATATACTGGAAATCATTGTGGCAGTTGTCATGGCAAGGTCGCGTTTAACGTACATACTTGCGAACGGTGTCACTCAGTACCTCATGAAAACGTCGGGAGCAACGGACTGAGAATGCTGGAAAGCAACTAACGTTAACATTCAATATTTTTCACCGCGACTATTCACCACTACGAATAAACAAAAAGGAGCGCTTTTATCAAGCGCTCCTTTTTCTAATTAAAAACTAAATGCTATTTTTTAGTTGCTGCTTTTTTAGCATCAATCTCCGCTTTAAGTTTCTTATATTCTTCTTCGGTCAGGTTTTCAATTAATCCTAAATAACCATCCGTTTTACTTAATGCCGCGGGTCGAAATACGTCCACTTTTCGGTGGTATTGATCGGCGATTAATACCCTGCCATCTTCATCTATGGTTAAACCTGAGTTTAACATATAAACACCTGGTCCAATTTGATTGCCACGCTCACCAATAAACATTAATAATTGTCCTTCGGGATTAAATATTTGGAAATTCCCAAAAGCGGCGTCCGATACATAAACATTTTTATCTTTGTCTATATCAATGCCTTTAGGACGGCTGAAGTTACCCAACTGCCGACCAATTTTACCAAATTGTCTAACTAGAGTTCCATTGTTTAAATCAATTACCTGGACTCTGAAGTTACCACTGTCGACGACATATAGATGGTTTTTTTCATCATCAAGAGCAATATCTTTTGGTAAGTTAAATTCTAGGTCACCTTTGCCTCTGGTGCCTATAGTTCGTAATAGTTCGCCAGATTGTACATCAAATTCTAAAATATGATGTTCCTGGGTTGATACGCCTCCGGTATCCGATATGTAAACGCGAGTGCCATCTTTGCTCACTGCAAGACCTGTTGGCATAGAAAAAAGCTCTTTATTGCCAATTTTCCGCAAATATTTACCATCACGATCGTAGATTTTAATATCGCCAGCACCGCTATCAATAACATATAAGTTACCCACCGCATCAACATCAATACCAAAAGGCTTAGTTAAAGTTGAATCCGTTGCGGGTTCAGTCACTGAATAATGAAATTCACGGACATCAAAAATGTGAATTTTACGCATTGCCGGATCACTGACAAAAATACGGCCTTTATGCACAGCGATGTCAAAGGGTTTTAACATGCCATCCGCTTTTCTGGTTGAACCCGTTAAATATCGTGATATTTGTTGGTCTTCAGTTTCAAACTCTACGTTTTGACTACTGCGTAGCATTCGATCAAAGTAAAACCTGGCTTGATCGGGAGGGGATGGATAAACGTATTCTTTTATTTCCCGTTTTGCCGTGTCATTGGAAGAACAACCCGTAATAATTATTACAGAAGTAATCAGAATTATTGGGAAAGATTTAATAGTTGCCCAAATGCGCATTTTATACCTCAACTAACATTTAAATAGATACTATAGTTTTTTGAAATTTAACTATAGTATGAAATATTAATCAGCACTTTAATGTTATTTGCATTAATGAATGTTGACCTAACTCAAGTTATTAGTTTAAAAATAACAATATAATTTTCAACTTAAATAATATTTCAATCATTGTTTTACTGATTTCAACAATGAGCAAAGCTAGAATTAGGCAACTTATGAATCTTTTGTATCGTTTTTCCGTATTTCTAATGTTAACTATTTTGTCTTTATCGGCTTCTTCCGCAGAAGATATCAAGACTGGTGCCCAGCTATGGCGAAACAATTGTGCTTCCTGTCATGGTGCCGATGGTAGAGGTTCACCTAAAATAAAGCAGCAACTCAATGGCGAAATTATTGATTTTACTTCTTTAGCATTTGCTGAAACTATTGATCGAAAGCGAATGTTGTTAAGTGTTCGTGATGGGGTTAAAGATACAATAATGCCAAGCTTTCGCGATAGCTTAAACTATACCGAGATGATTGCCATTATCGATTATGCCCGGGAAAATTTCATTTTAGCGGTCGAAATGGGCGAAGATTATGAAATAGGTAAAAAAGTATTTAAAGACAATTGTTCGGTATGTCATGGCGATCAAGGCCAAGGTGCGGTGTGGACTGCTGCTGGATTATTTCCAAAACCGGCTAATTTTACCGATCCAGTTAAAATTGCTGAATTGGATAAACAACGTATGTTGTTTTCGGTAACCAACGGTCGCCCTGAAACTGCCATGGTTTCCTGGGAAAACCGGTTAAGTAAAGATGAAATCAGCGCGGTAGTTAAATATATTCGTGGTGCCATTATGAAAGTAAGCGATCGCGATACGGCCTATGGCGATGCTATGGGGGAAGCGCAAGATAAGAGCGATCCATTTTTAAGTGGTAAGGCTTTTGACGAAGACAGTCTGGCCACAACTAATGCAAAACAAGAAAGCACTAAGTCGGCTAAACCGGCAGAAAAAGCTAGCGATCCATTTCTGCAAAGTAGTGCTTATAATGTTAAAGAAGATCCAAACCTGGGTGAGTCGGATATTTATGCCGGTGATGCTCATGATCATCAGGCTCACATGGGGAAAAAGTTAAACCTAAACGATCCCCTGCCAAAAGAGTTGGTTGGTGAGTATTTTGCCGGTAAAGAGTTATACGAAAATACCTGTGCATCATGTCATGGTGTTAAAGGCAATGGTAAAGGGCCAAGAGCATATTTCATTTTTCCTAAACCGAGAAACTTCACCCATAGCGCGGCCCGGGCAAGTTTTAGTCGTGCCCACATTTTTGAGCGAATTCGTACCGGCGTAGAGCGGACTGAAATGCCGGCTTGGGGTAAAGTATTAAACGAGCAACAAATGGCTAATGTGGCTGAGTATGTGTTTTCTACTTTCATTGTACCTAACGCAACTAAGCCTGCTGATGGTAAAGATAAATAGGGAAGAAATGTGTTGCTAAGATTATCACTGTTAATGAGCTTTTTGTTTTTAAGCTCATTTTTCCAGGCAGCTCCAAAGGACCATAAATATCAAGAAAAGCAAGTAAGTAAGAATATTGAGGCAAAGCGGCACGAAATTGGCCGCCAAATTTATAACTATCGTTGTTATTATTGCCATGGTTATTCTGGCGATGCCAAAACCTTAGCGGCGCGAAATATGCAACCAGCGCCGCGAGATTTTAGTAATACCGCACTTCACAGTTTAACAAAAAAGCAAATGCTAAATGTGGTAACGGTTGGTAAAAACGGCACGGCGATGACCGGATTTACCAAATTTCTATCAACCGAAGAAATTGCCATCGTAGTCGATTTTATCCGCCATGAATTTATGGCTAAGCAATTAGAAAACACCCGTTATCATACTCCTGAAAATGGTTGGCCAGAGCACAAAAAATATAAGGCCGCATACCCGTTTGCTACCGGTGAAATCGCTTTAGATATTAACCAACAAAAGTTATCTGAGCAACAACGCCTCGGGTTGCAACTCTACTTAGAGTCGTGCATAACCTGTCATGATAATTCCTATGTGGAAGATAAAGGCGATATCTGGTCAACCCAGGCAATATCGTATCCAAGAAATAATTTTTCCTTTAGCAATTTTGATGGTTTTACCGGAGCCAGTACTTATCAAAAGCACGATACTTTTGAAAAATTAACCAACGCAAATAAACAGCAACTACTTGGCGAGCAGTTATTTAGAGACAACTGTGCGTTTTGCCATGCTATGGATGGCACAGGTTTGAACTGGATAGGCAGTTTTTTGGATGAAAAACCGCAAAACCTGCAAGACCCAGCATTTATGAGCAGGATTAATAAACCGGCGATAAAGCAGATGATCAAAAAAGGTAAGGTAAACACGTCGATGCCCGCTTGGGAGTCGGTGTTAACTGAGCGACAAATTGATGCCATCATCGCCTATATTGATAAAGCCTTTCATCGATTAAGTGACTAATTTCACCATGAATATCTATCGTTTATTTTGCCTTGTTATTTTTTTTCTAGGGGGGGTAGTTGCCTGCACGGAATCGCAAAGTGCGCAGGCAATGCAAGGTAAGCAATGGCCACAATTGGCAATGTCTGCACTCTATCCTACGGTTGAAGCTGATAAAGAAAATAAGCCTTGGCAATTAATTAATGTTTGGGCAACCTGGTGCGAACCTTGTCGAAAAGAAATGCCAATGCTAGAGAACTTAGCCAGTGCATTAACGGCCGAAAATTTTTCTTTAATACTGCTTTCCATTGATACAGATCTAAATCTTGTGAAGGAATTTACGTTAAGGTACTACATAGATTCGTCGGTTTTTATTACCAGTCGAGATGAAGTTGAGCAACAACTCTCGGTATTATCATACCCGATGACGTTTCTAGTTAATCCTGAAGGTGAAATTGTAAAAGTTTACCAAGGGGTAAGAGAGTGGGATTCTTCATTAATGATCGCATCGATTAAAAATATCATCAATGAGCCTGTTAATACTAATAGCCAATAATAGTTAATAAACTCAATGACCAATAACCAGCAGCCACAACACTTAATTTATCCGCACACCATTCGTGGCAAGGTGCTGTTATTTATTGCTGTCTTGTCAGTTTATGTTAGCTCATTGTTTTACTACAGCTTTGAGCAAAAAAATCAGTTAGCCGAAACCTTGCATGGGATAGAAAGTTTACAGTATGCCGAAAATATTTTACTGGAAGCTGATTTGGCGGTGTTTGACGCCATAACGCAACTCATTGTGTTGTTTGAGCCCGCCGCACGGCAACAAGTGTTGGAAGACGTTCATCAACAATTTAAAGGTTTGACCAGGCACTACGATAATATTTCCAAATTATATCCAGAGCGAGCACCATCATTTTATGCACTGCTAGGCAGTCTGGCGAAAGTGATCATGTCACCAAGTCCGGAAGATCTGAAAGAGGTTCGCGTTAACTTAGAAGTTCATAAGTCGCAACTTAACAGCCTGATAAAAGAAAACCAAATTGAACGCCAACAGCTGATTAAAAATTATGACAATATTAGCAATGCCGCGGCGCAAAACCTGGTGATATTCGCGTTAAGCGGTTTAGTGGTGCTACTCATTATCTCCAGTATTTTCTTTGCCAAGATGGGCCACGATATTAACCGGGTTTTAAGCCAAATTAAGTTAATTATTGCCAGAAAAACGACTGAACCTCTAGAGAACCGGCGCTCAGATGAAATTGGCGTGCTCATTGCTGGCGTTAATCATATGTCACAAGCGCTGGATTATCGCGACCAACAGTTACACATCGAACGATTGCACAAATCCTATCTAGACAGCATTGGCGCAATTGAACATTTAACGGCTGGCTTAGTACATGAAATTGGCAACCCAGTGGCGGCGATTAGCGGCATGATCAGTGAGATTGAATATCAGCAAGAAGCACTGCCCGAGACGGTCAAAACCTATATTGCCAGCATTAAAGATTATAACAATAAGCTGCAACTTATTAATAAAGACCTGGCGAATTTAGCCGCCCCCACCAGTTCTGAATATCAACTGCTCGATCTTAACGAGCTGATCAGTCAGAGCCAAAACTTATTACATTACGATGAGCGTTGGTATGGGGTAAAAATTAACTTTGTGCAGGCCCCTTTGCTGCCGGCGTTATATGGCAATAGTGGTCAAATTAAACAGTTATTAAATAATCTGTTAAATAACTGTTTAGAAGCAAAAGTTAACGCCGAACATGAAATTAACATAGAAACTGAGTTTCATCACGATGAAATTGTATTAACCATTAAAGACAATGGCAGTGGCATGGATAACGCGACTCTCGCACAAATATTTAATGCCTTTTTTACCACTAAAGATCCGCTTTTGCACAGTGGTATGGGGTTATTTAGTTGTTTAAATATTGTTGAAAGCCATGGCTCGCGGATCAATATTTGCTCACAACCCAAACAGGGCACCGAAGTTAAGGTTTATTTTTCTCAACAACAAAACAGTTCTAAAACGGGGGGAATAACCAATGAAGATTAACAAATTACTATTTTTGACATGGTTATTTGGGGTTTTGCTATTTCCAATCCATGGTTTCGCGGCAGACGCTGGTGCCGCAGAGGAAGATTTTCGGCTATATTATTTGCTGTTGGTATCAATCATGCTGCTTGGCGCGTATTTAATTTTTTCCTCAAAGGCGATTAATAAACGTAGATATGAACGACTTAAATTCGCCAGTCAGCCAATATTCGTCACTAACTCGAATGGACAAATTCTTTTTGCCAATGATGAAGTGATAAAATTAACGGCACAACCGTTTAACTCTTTACAATCGGCGAGTATATTCGAATTAATCAATGGCTTGCCTAATTGTTTGCTCAATAACATTCAATGTAGAAATATTAAAAGTAA
This sequence comes from Thalassotalea sp. 42_200_T64, assembly GCA_002162925.1. Classification (GTDB taxonomy): domain Bacteria; phylum Pseudomonadota; class Gammaproteobacteria; order Enterobacterales; family Alteromonadaceae; genus Thalassotalea_A. Next base: position 50,994 of record MABC01000053.1, read on the forward strand.
TGAATTGTGCAGTTGTGAAAAATTGAATGAAGACGAGGCACAATTTAGCTTAATCACTAAACATGATGAAGAATTACCGGTAAATATTAGTGTGCTAAGGCAAAAAGGCGGTGTTTTTATTTATTATTTACAAGAGCTGTCATCAATTAGGCAATTGGAAAAACAGTTAGAGTTGCAAAATAAGGTGGCAACTTTGGGCGAGTTTTTAGCGGGTATTTTACACGAAGTCGGCAATCCTATGGCCGCAATTGAAGGTATTGCCAATAATCAAATTTGGCAAATAGAGAATCAGACAGAGCAATTGTCGTTGACTGAGTTAAAACAGCAACTACAAATTATTCAAACTCAGGCCAGCCGGGTCAATCAGGTTAAAAATGAATTCAGCCGGATCAGCGGTGATAGCCAAAACGACAGTTTTGAATTGGTCGATATGGCTAATTTGTTAGAGCAATTAGTCGATTTAGCGAAATTTGATAAACGCAGTCATGGCATTAAATTTAACTTTGAAATTCAGCAACAACTGCCGGCGGTTAACACTCAGTTAAGCAAGGTCACGCAAATACTGTTAAATGTGTTATCCAATGCCATGGATGCTTTGCACGAGCAAACAGACCCTTGTATTTGTTGCAGTGTATGCATAGACCAAGATTATTTAAAAATTAATATCACCGATAATGGCCCCGGCATTGACAGTGCGTTATTGGATAAGATTTTTGAACCGTTTTACACCACCAAAGCGAAAGGCACAGGTTTAGGCTTAATGATTTGCAAGCGGTTAAGCGATTCGATTTCGGCAAAAATTGAAATACATTCAAAAGTTGGCGACAACACTCAGGTTAATTTATATCTCCCACTAAACAATGGTGAACAATGAAAACGTTAAAAATATTGGTGGTGGATGACGAGCCTGCCATCAGACAAATTATGGCAAGTGTGATCGCCCGCGAAGGCCACGATGTTTCAGTTGCCGAAGATGGGACAAGCGCCTTAGAGCAACTCACTGCAAATGAGTATGATGTGGTATTTAGCGACGTGCGCATGCCGGATTTTACCGGTATTGAACTGCTTAAAAGAGCCAAGGCGGCAAACGTAGAAGCGCAATTTATCATTATGACCGCCTTTGCCTCGGTTAATACAGCCATAGAAGCGATGCGTAACGGTGCGTTTGATTATTTAACCAAGCCGCTAAGACCAGAAGATGTCACCCATCGAATCAACCAGATAGCCGATTTTATTGGTCTGAAATCAGAAAATAAAGTGCTACGTGGTCTTGTTATGGGTATAGGTGACAGACAATGCGCGATGCCATCAGAGTCGATGGCGAAAGTTGACCGGTTAATTCAAAAGGTGGCAAAAACCGACTCGACGGTATTAATTACCGGTGAAAGCGGCACCGGTAAAGGGGTAACCGCAAAAACCATTCACCAAAACAGCTTACGCGCTACGGGCACCTTCATCCCGGTTAACTGTGGTGCCATACCTGAGCATTTGATGGAAAGTGAGTTATTTGGCCATACCAAAGGTGCATTCACCGGCGCAACCAAAGCCAAAAAAGGCCTGTTTGAAGAAGCCGATGGCGGCACCATATTTTTAGATGAAATTGGTGAGCTACCTCTTCATTTGCAGGTGAAATTGCTGCATGTATTGGAAGAAAAACAGGTGCGTCCTGTCGGTAGCGAACGCTTTATTGATATTGATGCCCGTATCGTTTCCGCCACTAACTGTGACTTACAACAGATGGTGAAAGACAATAAATTCAGGGAAGATTTATATTTTCGATTAAATATTTTTAATATCGACTTACCTTCTTTAAAAGATCGTAAAGATGATATCAAAATACTGATCGATTTTTTTGTAAAGCGCGAAGGTAAAAAGCTGGGCTTAACCCAACATTTCGACATTGAAGCTGAAGCTTTAGAGTTACTAGAAAACTACCAATACCCGGGAAACATTCGTGAGCTTGAAAATATCATCGCCAGAGCATTAATCTTGGCCGATGATGACATTATCAGAACTACGGATTTACCGAACCAGATGCTTGACCAAAGCAAACCGACAATCTCTGGTGATAAAACCCTGCGTGAGCAAGTACGCGATTTTGAAATGCAGATAATAAAACAGGCTATAGCCGATAGTAACGATGACAGGCGGGTAGCGGCAGAAAAACTCGGCTTGGGGCTCTCTAGCTTGTATCGCAAATTAGATGAGTAACATATTGCTTAGAAACGAGAAACGAGAAACGAGAAACGAGAAACGAGAATCTTAAAACTGCTTTTCGTCATGACTGGTTTCAAATACAAAGTTTCTTTTAATCAATAATGTGGTTGACCTGAACAATATTATTGGTCAGTGCCATTTTGACTCAACAGGAAAATAGAATGAATAAGATGAAGCTAAAATCTATAACCTTTATATTGCCATTAATGCTAATGCTTGGTGTCCATGCTGAGAATACTGATTCAAGTGAGAAACTGGCGGCATCGGTACTGGAAAAGCAGACTGACAATGTTGTCCAGGAAGAAAAAGAATTAACTGAAGAAGAGCAAGTTCAACAATGGTATGAAAAAGGCGTAAAGGCTCATAAGGTTCATGATCTTATCAGGTCGATTAAATGGTTGACCAAAGCCGCTGAAAAAGATCATACCGAAGCTCAGGCGCATCTTGGCTACTTTTATGTTTACGCGGGCGAGCAAGACAAAGGATTGCCGCTGATGCGTCTGGCAGCCGAAAAAAATAACACTTTAGCGCTAAGAGAATTAGCAGTGGCTTATGGGAAAGGGATAGGAGTAGAGCAAAGCGATAGTAAAGCCATGGAATATTTGGAAAAAGCTCAAAGTTTAGGAGATGAACTTTCGATCTATGCCATCGCCGGTGCCTATGAAAATGGTAAGTTTGGTTTGTCCAAGGATGAAACATTAGCCAAAGAAATGTTTCAACAACTTAGTGATGATGGCTTTGGTGGTGCAACACATCGGCTGATCAAAGCGATAGAAGAAGGTCAGCTGGGTTTCACCAAAGATCCAGTCAAGGCCGCTGAGATGAAACAGGCATTAAGAGCAAAAGTGGCTAGTGAAACCAAATCAAATTAATACTCATCTTTAGGGATTACGTTATGAAACTAATTACCCAATGCATGTTTGCTATCGGACTGTTAGCTGTGGTGAATGCAGCTCATGCCAATAATGCCCCGTCCGGTAAGGTGATTTATCAAAACAATTGTGCTCGTTGTCATGGTGCCGATGGTGAACCAGTGATGCCAAGGGCGGCAAATTTTCAAAAAAAACAAGGGCTAAGAACTAGTGATTCGAGCTTAATGGCGCGCATTAAAAAAGGCGGGCGAATTTGCCCATCGTACAATGGTATCTTAAGGGATCCAGAAATAGTTAGGTTAATTACCCATTTAAGGACGTTATAACAGATGAATTTTTACCAAAATTTATTGCTAACCCTCTGTTGCAGTATTTTACTCACAGCTTGTACTGAACCTGCACCTGATACGGTTATTTACAATGTTAAAGAAACCTATCACGTAGGTGACAATGCATTTGTTCGTTCTCTTGCCGAGGAGCCGACAAAAAATTCGCTCTGGGTGGGGACTGCTATGGGAGTTCATCAGGTGGATACCGTCAGTGGTGATTTAAAGTCCACGTTTACCCGAGAGCATGGCTTGGCCAATGAATACGTTTTTGCGGTAAATGTTGATCAAAGCGGCTATAAATGGTTTGGCACCAATGCCGGCGGTATGTCTCGCTATAAAGATGGTGAATGGAAAACTTTTTTTCCACTTCATGGTCTCGCTGATTATTGGGTATACTCTTTTGCCAATCACCCAGATGGAAGTTTGTGGGTTGGTACCTGGGCTGGGGCGAACCGAGTGGATAGCAAAACTCTAAAGTTTGATACCTATGTGAAAGAATTGGTTAATGAGTGGGTTTATGGTTTAGATATCGAGAAAGATGGTACCGTATGGTTTGGCACCGAAGGCGGTGTGACTCGTTTTGATGGTGGAAACTGGCAGCACTGGACTCATCAAGATGGCATAGGTATCGAAAATGAAAATGGTTTGCCTTACAGTAAAAATACCGGTCTTGGCACGCGTTCTCGTCACGATTTGGGTATATTAACTGGCGGTAAGGCTACTTACAATCCAAACTACGTTTTTGCTCTTAAATTGGACGAACGTGATAATTCTGTTTGGGTGGGTACTTGGGGTGCCGGTGTGTCAAACTTTAAAGACGGTGTATGGCATAATTTGAGCCAAAAAGATGGTTTAACCGGTAATATTGTTTATGCCATTATTCAGGCAAAAGATGGTGCGATGTGGTTTGGTACCAATGGTGGCGTGTCTCGCTTTGATGGTGTTAATTGGCAAAGTTTTAACCAAAGCAACGGCTTGTTGAATAACAATGTGTATTCGATTGCCGAAACGGCCAATGGTGATATTTGGGTAGGTACGCGTAGCGGTGTCACTCGTTTACAAGCCACAGTGATTAAATAGGTAAGAGAAAATGTTGAAAAAATTAATAGCCATTATTGTTTTGTTAGCTTTTGTTGGTGTTGGCTTATGGTTAACAACAGCAGAAGAGTCATTTCAAACGGCTAATGTAACACCGCCACCAGCAGTGCAAGAAAAAGTGCAAGATAAAGAGCAACAACAGCAGTCAACTGAATTGCAAACAGAGCAACCTAAAAGTAAGTTTGTGCACTTTAATGTCGGAAATCGTAATGTAAAATCAATTTTTGCTGATGGCGATGTCATGTGGGTTGGTACTTCCGGCGGGGCAATCCGTTATGACTTAACTACAGAAGATTATCGACATTTTGATGTGCGTAATGGCTTATTGGCAAATGGGGTCTTTCATGTGAGTCGTATTGATGATACTCGCATGGCTATCGGGACTTATGGTGGCGGATTGGCTGTTTTGGATGAAATCAGCAATAATTTTAAAATTTATAATGTACCCGATGGCTTAGGCGATGCCTTTGTTTATGATGTGCTAACTGCGAAAAATGGAGATTTATGGATTGCCACGTGGACCGGGGTCAATCGCATTATTAACAGTGAGCTTGATAACCCGGAGGCCTGGCAATTATTCACCGTTGAAAATACGCAAGGCGGCATTCCTAACGATTGGATATATGGTTTGGCGGAAGGTCCTAACGGCCAAATTTGGCTAGCGACCGAAGGGGGGTTGACTCGCTTTAAAGATAACCAATGGCAAAACTGGCAACACGAAGATGGCCTGGGTGCCGATTACGAACTGGTCAAAGATTTTAATCCGTTTAAACGCGATCCGGCCAAATATTCTCGCCACCATGCTCAACAAAAAGTTGAGCAAGGCTTAACCGGAGTGAACACTGCCTATAACCCTAACTATATCGTGTCTATGGATGTTGCCAGCAATGGTGATATTTGGGTCGGTACCTGGGGCGCAGGTTTAAATCGTTTTGACGGCGAAAACTGGCAAGTTTATACTCATCTCGATGGGTTACCCTCGAATCATATCTTTATGCTAGATATGGCGAAAGATGGTACGCTTTGGGTAGGAACCAATAAAGGCATAGCAAAAAAACTACCTGATAGTGATGAGTTTACCTTATATACCACAGAAGATGGTTTATTTGCCGATGCAATCTTCTCTATGGACATTCAGGATGATGGCACATTATGGATTGGCAGCTACGGCGGTGTCGCCCGCATTAGCCACTTTGATCATTAACCCATTTACATAAATTACAGCATCTACATCGGGAACTTGGCTCCCGATGTTATTTTAAAATAGCTGATTTTTTGCTTTATGCTTGACATCAAGATTAAACACTAAATAGTTCCCCGTTCCCCGTTCCCCGTTCCCCGTTCCCCGTTCCCCGTTCCCCGTTCCCCGTTCCCCGTTCCCAATTTTCACATTTAAGATTGCATTCTCATTGTTGAGAAAAATGGTTGCAGATTTCCACCCCGAAAACTGTTTCTATGAGGTTAGCGCGAATTATTAGAGCTAATTACATTAAATCTGAAGTTTTAGCTAGCCTTTAACTCCAATGAGAATAGGGGGTACGGCCAGATTTATTATTTTAATGAAATTATTTAGGTAAAGGTTTTCTTCTTTGGCACGGCAGTTGCTTTATACATAATAGATTAACAATTAAAGCGATTTAGGAATTTTCAAACCAATGATAATTCTTAGATGAAAAATCAAACATCGAAGTTCATCAACTTCGATGAACATGACGAAATTTTAAAAGAGGAAGATGTTATGAAATTAACAACAAAAGCAAGTGTTCTTGCAACAATTATCGCCGCTGGCGTGTTAACCATGGCTACGGCGAGTGCAAGTATCGTAAGTAGTAAGCACAACTTAGGTAGCAATGGTACCGGAGCTAACAATCTCGACAGTGTTACTGGGACAGGAGATGCAACAGAGGTTTGTGTGTTCTGTCATACTCCGCATGGCGCGAATACGGGGATATCAGCTCCATTATGGAACAAAACCGCCGGCACCGGCAGTTATTCTACCTACAGTGATATGGCATCAACGACAATCGATGGTAGAATTGAAACGGTTGGTTCTGTATCTGTGGCGTGTTTGTCTTGTCATGATGGCTCGCAAGCGATGGACGTAATGAGTAACGAGTCTGGTTCAGGAGCAGATACCATTTCTGCCTTCGATTGGACAGGTTCAACAGGTACCACAGCAACAAATGGTAAATTGGTCGGTTTTGCCGCGATTACCACCGATTCAGATGGTTTGAAAAATGATCACCCGGTAGGTATTCAATACGCAGGTGGTGGTTATACATCAACTGATACCAGTGCAACATCTGGCGCCGCGATGGTCGATGGCGATTTCAATGGCGCATCTTATGCTAAGCCAAATGGCGTCGATGTTTGGTGGGTGAATACCACAGCTACTGATAGTACTGCAAACCGTGAAAAAACCGATATGATTTTATACACGCGTACGGGTTCTGGTACTGGTCTACAAGCAGGTATTCAGCCTTATGTAGAATGTGCAACCTGTCATGATCCACATGAAGCAAGCAACAAGACGTTCTTACGTATTCCGAATACTGACAGTAAAGTTTGTTTGGCTTGTCACGATAAATAATATTGTTCACAACAGTACAAGCGTATGACTGTAAGAGTTATACGCTTTTTTTTTGCGGATACTCATGTCGAGATGACAAGGGTAGCAGGGACAATAATGTCAATAATTAAAATAAAAACTGACTTATATCAAAACAAAAATTGCTAAAGTTGCTAAAGTTTAACTTTATTGAATATAACGTTGTTCTATGTATTATGTGTTACTGACTTTCTTGCTTGCTTGCTAGAATAAAAAATAGCCTTCAACGGGTATTTTATCGCCGATGTAACGCAACCCCTTCAGAAAATATTTAAAGAGATTTACATTATGAAAAAGTGGATACTTATCGTTTGCGGATTAACCATTTTCCCGGTCATTGGTCAACAACAAGCTGAGAGTCAATCCGAGGAAATAACGGCCGTTTTTTCGCCTTTTGAACAAGAGTTTGCCCAGGTTAATGCGGAATTTTTATCGGTAGCATTATTTAAAGAATATTATGCCTATAAAACCAGAAACAAATTTTATCACGGTAAACCACCTGAAGGAGAGGCAGATGTTTTTGCCCGAGAGCAAAAAGATGAGTTAATTAATGCCGTATTGGCGGCGCAGCAGGCGAAAAACCAAAATCTATTTGCCAATGCCGAAGAAATAGAAAAAAAATTGTCAGCAATAGATAATCAATATGCGGCAAACGAACAATGGCAATTGGTTAAGCCAAAATTGTTACCGATGTACCATCGCATGCTGGAAATACAAGATCTGGCCGAGCAGTATGAACGCTTGATTAAGCAACAGGTGATATTATCGGAGGAAAAGGTAAAAGTATTCTTTAGTGAAAACAGAGACAAATTCACTCAGCCGCCTCAAAATCATGTCGCAATTATTTTATTGGCGGTAGAGCCAAGTGCTGGAAGCTTTGTTTGGCAAGCGGTACGCGAGCAAATTAATGATATTCACCAACAATTAGTCGACGGCAAAGACTTTGCCACATTAGCCGAGTTGTATTCTACCGATGTAACTGCTGACCAAGGCGGCAATATGGGGCTAGTTCATCAAGGGATGATTTCAACCGATGTCGAAAAAGAGCTGGAAACCATGCAGCCTGGAGAGTACACCAAGCCCATGCTTTTACTCGATGGTCTGGCCATTTTTAAACTGGTAGAGCGCAAGCCAGAAACCGTTCATAGCTTTGAAGAGGTAAAAACTCGAGCCGGTCGCTTAGCAAAGCGAGCCGCAATAACTCAGGTTTGGCAAGATAAGTTGGCTGAGCTGCAACTAGCCGCCGTTATTGAGTTTAACGAAAATTTCCAATAAATAATTTTCAATAACAAACATATTTTAACTAAGGCAGTTTCAGTGCGCGATAGATTGGGCCTATTAACTTTGCTTGGCTTGGGGTTTGGCATTTTCTCTTTCTCTAGTTTAGTTGAGGCCAGTCCATGGCTTAATTTATCTCAAAGTAATAGCGATACTCGTGGTTTTGTCGGCTTGTCTCTTAGTGATAATGGCGCTATAAGAGGAAATGAACAAGGCTCCGAGGAGGGAGTCAACACCTCATGGATTGGTGATATTATTAATGAAAACATTTGGCAGGGTTATATCGATAAACCTTGGATAGCGACCGCTAAGGTGAGAACACAGTTAACCGCTAGCATTAATAGTTATGACATAAGTACGAATGATAACACTTCGATCCTGACTGCTTATGCGCAAAGTTCAATTAAGCTTTACCCCGATTCAACCTATCCAACAACATTTACCTTAGGGCAACGCATCGGTGAAGTGAGCAGCACTCACGCTTACCGTTACTATAAAACCGATTTTTCCGTAAACAACACTTATAAACCAGAGAAAGCGTCTTATTCAGCGTCTACCTATTATCGGGCAAATTTTGACACTGAGGATGCCGATAGCAGTGGTGGCGAAGAGCACGATCGTTTTAATCAACAATTTGATTTCAATTTTACCGATAACTTGCAAAGTAGCAACTACACAGTAATCGCCAGGTCAGAACGAAAAGATCAAGAGAGTCGCTTTAATCAAAACAAGCGAGAGTTACTGGATGAAAATATGTCATTGCAGTACCAGCAGAATTGGTTTACCAGCGGCCAAGATTCAACCTATTTGGCGGCCGATATAAGCAGTAACAAAAGCACAATTACTGAAGAAGACATTGAAGATATAAATCGTTTCGATCTGGCCCAAATAAATATATCTTCGTATATAGCTTCTAAACAGTATGACAATTTAACCTATAATTTTAATGCCTTTGCCAATCGAACTGAGCAAGAAACTGACGTTCAAAGTAAAAGCAGGGTAAATGATATTATCAATGTGTTTGCCGGCGCTAACTGGGATTATAATGATAATTGGCGATTTAGTGGCAGTTTAGATGGTAATTATTTAAATGATCAGCATACCCAAACTAATTTCTACTCGACTTTACTCTCGGCTAATTATGATGATAATAAAGATTTGTCAGAATCAATAAAATTAAACTGGTTTGTTGGCAATAGTGTCGGTATTGAGGCTGGAGGTATAAATGGTCAGAGCTATACACTCGCTTTAGGCAATGGCATTAGTAAAGAGTTAACCCCGCTTGATACATCATTGAGAATTAGTTTTGATCAAAGTTTAAACCATGTGGTTGACAGCGCTAAAGATGCTGAACCAGATGAGTGGAAAATAAATCATGATTTAAACTTTGGTTGGTCGGATTATCAAAATGGTGTCAATTCTTCTGCACAATTGTCGTTTTCGGATACTCGTCATTTAAGCGACGATCCTTACCAATTTCAAAGAGCCTATTTTACCGTTAATCGCGACGTATTACTCAGCGAAAGCGATAGTTGGGGCGGAGGCTTTGTTTTTGAATGGACCAATACCATTAATGATGATGGCGAAATAAGTAAAAGTAGTCGTGCCTGGGGCAGTTTGTTTTACCGCAATTCGGAACTCTGGCAGGTAACAAACCTACGCTTTACTTCTGAATTAGAGGTGCCATTTAATGACTTACTTCCCGAAGAGGACGTTAGAATTGATAACCAGATAGCAACCTGGCGAAACAGACTTGATTATCGAGTTGGCCTATTAACATTTGATCTTGACAGCACGTTAACCGAAGAAAATTATCATATTTCCATTAATGTGAGACGCAATTTTAATTTCTGATTGGCTAATAAATATTTCCTGTTTTTCAGTAAAACTTTACAAAATTTGATTTACAACAGACTTTCCTCTTTTAATCCTAGTTACAATTTGCCACAAATGATAAAAACGCTAATTTTCAATAACATAATTTTACCATTTTGTTTGTTGTCAGCATAACCAAAGGATGAAAACGTGAAAATAAAAAGTAGCCTGAAGTTAAAGTTTTCCGCTTTAGCTTTGTTTGTAGGTTTATTCTTTAGCTTTAACCTATTTACCGCATCACCTGCACATGCCGAATACGGTGATGTGGTCATTAACAACTTTTCTGAAGAAGCTGGCATGCGGCCGGTGGTATTTCCTCACTGGTTTCATCGCGCCCGGTTTCGCTGCAAGGTATGTCATGCCGATTTAGGCTTTAAATTTGAAGCCGGTGGCAATGAAATTGATATGTTAAAAATTATTGATGGTGAATATTGTGGCGCTTGTCACAATGGCGAAATCGCCTGGGCAGTAGAAAACTGCAATTTATGCCACTCGGGCACACCGGATACGCCAACGCAAGTGCATGGCTCTACGGTGCAGCAACTCGTTTCAAATGATAAAAAACCAGAGCAGAAGTAGGGAATAAAGATGAAATCTATTAAATTATTAACAGCCTTAATTGTTGCTCTATTCACCTACAATGCTAGTGCTGCCGATGTGGCTAATGGCAAAAAAGTAGCCGATATTTCCTGTGTTGCCTGCCATAAAGCAGGCGTGATGGGGGCACCCAAAATTGGCGATAAAGCCGACTGGCAAAAACGGATGGAAAAAGGCCTTGTTGGTGTTGAAAAGAATGCCTTAAATGGTTTGAACTCTATGCCGGCGAAAGGTGGTAATCCAACTTTAAGCGATAATGACATTAAAGATGCGATTGCTTATTTCCTCGATTCGGCCGGAGTAAGAGCCGCAGCAAATGCAAGCAAAGCAAAGGCTAAACCGAAAGCCAAGCCGGCGCCAACACCAGTGGTAAAAGCGGTTGTTAAAACAGTCAAAAAACCGAAAAAATCAAAAGTGATGAACTTTAACCGCTTGATGAAGCCACCTTCAGAGTGGAATCCACCACCGTTTGAAGATGGTATTCATGACCCCGATGGTGAAGGCGCTTATATGTTACAGCCACCTAGAGAATTGTTTACCAACTTGGAAAAATCCAGCTCTGGTAACCGAGTAGATTGGGTGAAAACCTTGAATAATGGCTTAATTGCGCCACGTTGGGACAAGGCCGATGATACAAAACAGCCATTTGTGATGGATTTAAACATTGTACGGGAAGTAAAAGGTTCGATGCCGAATGTGGTTTATCCACATAAACAGCATACCCAATGGCTAGATTGTTCAAACTGTCACCCCGATATCTTTATCCCGAAAAAAGGTGCCAACCAAATTAGTATGGCCGCTATTTTAATGGGCGAAAAATGTGGTGTCTGCCACGGTAAAGTGGCGTTCCCGGTGTCTGATTGTCGTAAATGTCATTCTCAAAACAAGAAAAAGCCATTAGTGGCGAGTAGAAAATAATGAGCAAAAATTATGGTTTTAACTTATTAAAAACCATGTTCTTGAGCATGGCACTGGTGCAGCCGAATGTTTCGGCCGCACCCGTGCCCGCTGATGCGCAGTTACAACATCAGCTGCAAAAAAAGTTACAACTCATCGATTATATTTTAATCGATATTGAAAAAAAATCCGCTGAGTTGTTTGCCAACGAGCCAATGTTTGCCGACAGTTACCAGTACTGCAAAAATGAAGTGAACTTAGCGCGTAAGGCCTTGGCTAAGGGCGATAACAAAGCCGCGAAAGATCACCTGGATCAAGCATTCATTAATATGACTTATGCCCGTAGCTTCATCCAAAAAACAGCGCCAACAGCCGCAGTAAGCCTGCAAGAATACAAAAAATTACAACAATCGGTCACTGAGTTTAGCCATTCTCTGCGGCAAACACTAGCCGATAAAACGGACTCTTGGGGATTACAGCAGCAGCTGCAAGTGAAGCAAATTGTCAGCCGGGCAGATACATTATTTGCTGAGCAAAAAATGCATGCAGCCAAGCGTCAACTGGAAGATGCCTACCGCATGTTGGTGATGACTTTAACTCGCCTGAAAGATAAGCAAACAACGGTGATCAGTCTTGACTTTGAAACCCCCCAAGATGAATGCGATTATGAGTTTAAACGCCTGGCAAGCTTTCAAATGCTGGTTAAAATGCGCAAAAACAACAGCAAACTGTCGGTTAAAAAATTGGCTAAAATTGACAGCCATGTGGCAATGGCTGATACCAAAGCTAAACGGGCCAGTGCGCTAGCCGATAAACGTCAATATGTTGAAGCGATAAAATTGCTAGAGCAAGCGAACGAACAACTGAAACGCGCATTGCGAATGACAGGTTTAAATATACTTTAGGAATGTATCAATGAAGTTCTTTTACATCATAACTGTGCTAGTTATCACCCTACTTTTTACGGGTACAACCACTGCCTCTGGTGCGGTAGTCAACCCTGAGTTGCAGCAAAAACTTGCGGCCTTTCCTCTGCCCGATGATATTGCCGGTAAACCCTCGAGATTTGGTTATCTGCGCAAGCTGTTAGGCATCTCTTCAGGGGCGAAGCAAGTGATGAAAAGTGCCAATGTAGAGGCACACGATGCCTACATTAAGGCTCGTAAAATTTATATTCAAGCGGCAACAGAAAGCGATAACGACAAAGTCAATAAACTACTCGATCAAGCGGTGAAACAAATGTATCAGGCGATCCGCTTAGCCTCGCCAAAATCGTTGGTCGATCGCAAGAAAAAACGAGATTATAAACGTCGCCAGCTCAGTGTTAACGCCTTACTTGAAGCCTTACAGCGTATTGCCATTGAAAAGGATAATCAGGATGAAACCGATAAAATTAGAGATTATGTCAGGGAATTAACCTCCTCGGCCGACAAATTAGCCGGAAAAAAAGATTTTGACAAAGCGCGAGAACAGCTCGATGAGGCGTATTTGTTAATCAAAACCGGCATTGAAAATATGCGCCGTGGTGATGTATTGGTGCGCGAGCTGAGCTTTGAATCGATTGAAGAAGAGTACGCTTACGAACTCGATCGTAACGATACTCACCAAATGTTGATCAAACTGCTCATTGAGAAGAAATTAGCAACTAAGCCCGCCGCATTTAAAAAGCGCATACAAGACCGGGTGGCCAAAGCTAAAGACTATCGTCAACAAGCCGAGCACATGGCCGCCGATAGCGATTTTGAGCAGGCGATCAGTGAGCTGGAAAAATCGACGAAAGAATTGGTCAGAGCTATTAGAATGGGTGGTGTGTTTATCCCTGGTTAATAGATATAACCCCTGGATTATAGTAAGTTAATTTAAATAACAAAAATAACAAAAATAACAAACATAACAACAGACATAACAATCAATATAACGATCAATATAACAATGGATTAGATGATATGGCGAACACTCAGAATAGAAACTCAATTGAGCAAATCATTTCTTCAAAAGCAATGCTTAAATTGAAACAAAAAAACAATAAACGCGCTGCCTTGGCAATCGTTGTTGTCTCCGTTGCTCTACTATTTACCGCCGTCTTTAGCTTTAACTATATTGCCGAAAACGAACTCGATAAAGCCGCCACGAAAGCGTCGTATAATCTCGATACGGTTAAGTCGCTGCATAATAATCAGCTTAATTTTCTCAAAAATGTCGTTTTTCAATTGAATTCGGAATCGGAATTACAACGTTTTATTATGGATAAAAATGAGTTGTCCAAACAATTCATTGTCGATAATTGGTTGACCATTACCGAACAGCTGAACTGGATCCATCAAATTCGCTACATTGATAACAACGGTTATGAACTGCTTAAAGTTAAATTTGACGCCGAGTTAGGCATCGCCGAGCATATTGGTGTGGTGCAAAATATTCGGTCCGAAGATTTTTTCCAGCAGGCACAAAACCTGAAACAACATGAAATGTATATTTCAGCAATCAACTTAAATCGCGAATATAATGAACTGAGTTACCCGTTAACACCGGTGCTCAGAATAGCAATGCCGGTGTATCTATCGCCGGAACATTTATCCGGCTACATAGTGGTTAACTTTTTTGCCGATAAACTGCTCTCGATGATTAATGATGTCACCTTTAATTTTCCGGGCGTTTCCCTAGTGGTGGACGAACAAGGAAATTACTTACAAGGGTATGAAAGTGAACAAAACTGGTCTTTTGATCTCGCCGGGGCACAAACGGTTAAATTTCGTGATCAATATGCCGATGTTTGGCGGGCAATGCAGAGTGCTGAAGGCGAGTTCAGCCGTACCGATGACCGCTTTATTTATCGACAACTAGACTTTGTTGATAACCTTGGCGAGGTGAAGCGATATTTTGTTATTCAGCATATTAACCGCAATGACGTAGACGCCGAATATGGTGCGCAAATAAGTAATCTTTACCTGGTGTTTGCCTTACTGCTGATTTTGGCAATATTTGAAATTATTGTAATTTTTAAAGGTAAGCTGAGAAAGCAAGTGGAACACAATTCTTTAGAATTGATCTCGGCCTTATTTTTCTCAAAAGAGCCGATTTTAATTACCGACTCAAAGTGGAACATTGATGCGGTTAATAAAGCCTTTAGCAAATCTACCGGCTATTTACTGGATGATGTTGCCGGCATGCCGTGCGATCACCTGTATCTGTTTGACGATGCTGATCTGCTGGCAGAAATGACCAAAACCGTTGATCAAGATGGTTTTTGGCTAGGCGAATTGCAAAATAAACGCAAAGATGGTGGTGAAACGACAAATTTGATTTTTGTCAGTTCGGTAAAATCTATCAAAGGTCGGGTGCTGCACTATGTCGTACAAATGCTCGATATTACCAAACGAAAAATGATGGAAAACGAACTTAAAATTGCCGCCGCGGCCTTCGATACTCGCAGTGCAATCACCATTACCGATAGAAACGGCAATATTATTCGAGCCAATAAAGCCTTTACCGATATTACCGGTTATGACTTAGCAGACGTACTTGGTCAAAATCCCAGTATTTTGTCTTCCGGCAAACATGATCAACAATTTTATCAACATTTGTGGCAAGCAATTATTGATACCGGTTTCTGGCAAGGTGAAATTTACAACCGCCATAAAAATGGTAGTATTTATCCCGAGTGGATCACCATATCTAGCATTAAAAACGATGCCGGTGAGATTATTTATTACGTGGCCACCTTTGAGGATATTACCGAACGTAAACGACTGGAAGCGGAAATTGAAAAGCTATCTCAGGACGATGGAAAACTATATTAAGGCGAAGGAAAGCTATGAATCAGAATATTGAGAATGAACTGGAAGCATTGTATCAGCTAATTAGGCAGGAATCACAAGACGAAGTTCGTATTGAAATGTTGCAGTTACAAGCTGATATGGACAAGCAAATTGAAGGCTTACAGATTCAAATCGGCAAGTACAAAGCGGTTGAGTCTAAATTCTTAAGCAAGTGCCAGAAATGTGAAAGCAAAAAAGTTTCTAGCTTAACAGAGAAATTGGAAGAAACCGTTACCTCAAAAAATGTGCTCAATCATCATTGCGCTAATTTAAAAAATTATAATATAGGGCTCAATGACTTATATGATGATAAGAGCAACGAGTTTAATGAACTCACCAGCAAATACGTTAAGCAAGCACAAGCATTGGTGGAATTAACCAAAAGGTATAAGGAATTGGTCAAACAGAAAAAGTCTGCTGACCAGACCATTAAGCGATATGAAGCAGATTTGAGTCTGTTTAAGGATAACTATTACTCGGATGTTATGAACCAAAGCAAAAGTGTCAGTACCAATTTACCAAAAAAAAACTCTGAGTAGCTTAATGATCTAGGCTGCTGATAAAAGCAGCCTACATCTCGTATCACTCGAACCTGCCATTGTCATGCGTTGATTTGATTAGAATCAAGCTATCCTCTTTTTTGTGTTGTTACAATATTGCCTATGTTTTTATAAGTAATCTTATTGGTTGCTTAATTTAGGAAATATGATGATCCCAGAAATAGGCCACATTTCATTAATTATTGCTTTTGCTTTTGCCTGTTGTCTAAGTGTGGTGCCATTAGTCGGCGCCTGGCAAAATAATAGCCGCGTAATGAATTTTGCTAAACCACTGAGTTTTGGCATGTTTTTATTTGTCACTTGCAGTATTGTGATCCTTGCTTACAGTTTTGCCACTGACGATTTTTCAGTGAAATACATCGCCGGCCATTCTAACAGTCTGTTGCCAATTTATTTTAAAATAAGTGCCGTATGGGGCGGGCATGAAGGCTCTATGCTGTTTTGGGTGTTTTCCCTTACCGCATGGACATTTGCCGTTGCCGTATACAGTAAAGCGATGGAGCAAGTTTTTATTGCTCGCGTGTTAGCGGTAATGGGGATGATAGCCGTAGGTTTTATTGCCTTTACTTTATTCACGTCTAACCCGTTTGAGCGTTTATTGCCTAACTTTCCTATGGAAGGCCGAGATTTAAATCCGTTGCTGCAGGATATCGGATTAATTATTCATCCACCAATGTTGTATATGGGCTATGTTGGTTTTGCCGTGGCGTTTGCCTTTGCGATTGCGGCATTGATGAGTGGCAAGATGGATGCTGCCTGGGCTCGTTGGTCACGTCCCTGGACCGTGGCCGCCTGGGCCTTTTTAACCTTGGGTATCGCGATTGGTAGTTGGTGGGCTTATTATGAACTTGGCTGGGGTGGCTGGTGGTTTTGGGATCCGGTAGAAAATGTATCTTTTATGCCTTGGCTGGTTGGTACTGCGCTTATTCATAGTCTTGCTGTCAGTGAAAAACGTGATACCTTTAAAAACTGGACGCTGTTATTGGCCATCTTTACTTTCTCGTTAAATCTTTTAGGTGCTTTTCTGGTACGTTCAGGCGTGCTCACCTCGGTGCATTCATTTGCGGTAGATCCAGCGCGAGGCGGATTTCTATTAGTTTTATTAGCCATTACCGTCGGCGTAACGCTAACCTTATACGCATTACGTGCGCCGAAAGTGAGTAGTAAAAATCGATTTACTTTACTTTCTCGTGAAACCACGATTTTAGTCGCCTCCAGTATCTTGCTGGTGACGGTGATCACCATTTTATTAGGCACGCTGTATCCACTGATCATTGATGCCATGGGCTTAGGCAAAATTTCGGTGGGTGCGCCATACTTCAATGCGGTGTTTGTCCCTATGATGACGGTATTGTTTCTCTTGATGGGCGTTGGGCCACTCATTCGCTGGAAAAAGGCGCGTAAGGGCGAGCTTGCCAAACAATTAAAACCGTTGGCCATTAGCAGTATTGGTTTTGGTTTGTTATGGCCATTTTTAGTCGATGGCCAATTAAACCTGCTTGTTAGTTTGGGTATGGGCGTCGCCTGTTGGGTAATACTCACCGCCGGCAAAGATATTGTCAATAACGGCAAAAATAAAGACGGTGACTGGCAACTCGGCAGAATACCATTGAATCACTGGGGCATGGTCGTTGCCCATATCGGTGTGGCGATTAGCATCATAGGTGTCACTATGGTGTCGAACTACGAGCTAGAAAAAAATGTTCGTATGGCCGTTAATGAACAAGTGCAGCTTTCAGGTTACAGCCTGGAATTTACTGGTACCAAAAATGTACAGGGCGCAAATTACAGTGCAGTGCAGGGACAAATCAATGTATATCAGAATGGAAAATTTGTTACTTTACTGCAACCCGAGCGCCGTACCTATTTAGTACAAACCATGGGCATGACCGAAGCCGGCATCGATTCTGGTCTATTTCGTGATATCTACGCGGCGTTAGGCGACCCTTTACCGGGTAATGCCTGGTCGGTGCGTTTGTATTACAAACCGTTTATTGCCTGGATCTGGTTTGGTGCTCTATTTATGGCTCTCGGTGGCGTTTTAGCCATTATGAGTAAGCGTTACCGAGCCAAAGCTGCCAGTAAAGTGGCCAAGCCGGTACGCCAATTTGTTATTGAAGATGCAGTACCACAGGGGGGATAAAGTGTGGCTAAGTTAATTCGTTTTTTGCCATTAATCGGTTTTATGTTATTAGGCTTTTTGCTATATCGAGGGTTATTTTTAAACCCACAAGCCATGCCTTCGGCGTTAATTGGTAAAAAAATGCCTGAGTTTCAGTTAACTCAACTGGAAAATAGTAATGCAGTGGTTTCTACCGCCGATTTAAAAGGCAACATAGTATTGCTTAATGTGTGGGCAACCTGGTGCCCGGCCTGTAAGCAGGAACACCCTTATTTGGTCGACTTAGCCCGTAACCCCAAGGTAAAACTCTATGGTGTAAACTATAAGGATGAGCGTCATGCGGCGATGCAATGGTTGCAAAATTATAAAAACCCATACGTGTTCTCTATTTTTGATGTTGATGGCTCGTTAGGATTAGATTTGGGGGTGTTTGGTGCTCCAGAAACGTTTGTCATCGACCATACTGGTACCATACGTAAACGCTTCGCCGGTCCGATTAACGGCATTGTTTGGCAACGAGAGTTTATGCCGATAATTGCACAAATTGAAGCAGAAATCTTTGCCAGCGAAGGGTAATTATTATGAGTAAACCAATATTTTTAGTCGTCATTTGCGCGTTGTTTTTTTTCTCGTTGTCTATCGGGGCAAGCCCGGTAGACACCTATGTATTTAAAGATCCACAAACTAAACAGCAGTTTCAGTTATTAACCAAAGAATTACGCTGCCCGAAATGTCAAAATCAAAATCTGGCCGACTCCAATTCACCCATTGCCGCTGATTTGCGTAAAATTGTTTACGATATGCTGCAAGACGGTAAAACTAGCGAACAGATCGTTGACTTTATGGTCTATCGCTACGGTGATTTTGTACTCTATAAACCGAAAGTCAATAAAATGACCTATGTACTTTGGTTTGGCCCGGTGGCGTTGTTTTTGCTGGTGCTTACCGGAATTTTTATCTCGGTGCGTCGCCGCTCAGGCAATAAAGCCGTTGAGGAAGTCGCTTTATCGGCCACTGAGCAAGCGAAATTGGATGATTTAATTAACTAGATAATTTAACTAACCACAAAAAAAGATCTGCCTTGGCAGATCTTTTTTTGTTCATGGGGTTATTCGCAGGATGTTGGTGATAGTTGACACAAATAGTCTAAGTTTTTTTGCGCACCTTCAACGTTTAAGGCAACCGCTTTTTTATACCAAAAGCCCGCTTGGGCAAAATCTTCAATTTCTTGAAACATCAGGCCTAGCCTCAATTGTGAAGCGCCATGACCTTGTTCCGCGGCCTGTAAATATAAGGCGCCGGCTTTGTTTAAATCCTTTGCTACGCCATGGCCCTGTTGATACATACTGGCTAAATTATGCTGGGCATCGGCCTGGCCTTGTTCTGCGGCCCTTTGATACCAAGTTAGTGCTTGTTCAAGGCTTGCGGTTACGCCCCAGCCATTCTCATAGAATACGCCCAAATTACTCTGCGCCAGGGCATCTCCGTGCTCGGCTAGTGGCTGCCAAATTTTGATCGCCTGGGCATAATTTTGCTGCTCAGCATACTTGAAACCCTGTTCAAAAGTTTCAGTGGCAACAGCAAGAGATGACAATGAAAGCGAGGTTGTAATCAATAATGCAGAAAGTGTGAGCTTGATCAAAATAATGGCCTGTTTGCTAAGTTATGATAACTTTAGCATAACAAATCATTGTTGATGTTCAATACCTTAACCATAAAACTTGAAAATAATTAGCCATGACAAAATCAAGCAAGGAACGCAGAAAATCTGCTGCTTCACTGGTAACTACGCAAAAACGACGATTACCATTTTATAAAAAATTCGCCTTACAGTCTTTTGGTTTTCAATTATCCGACGTGTTAACCAATGAAAATTATTCGGCCGATTTTATCGATACCCGCGCCGATTTCATTCTCGGTCGATTGAGGGTAATGGCATTGTTATTTGCTGTTTTTGTGCCCTTGTCTTTTGTTTTCGACTTGGTGTTTTTAGAGGCAAAGCAATACCAGCCGTTATTGGTTGCTCGTCTGCTTTTAGCCATATCTTTGTTCACCTTTGTTTGTTTTTGCAAGCGCAATAATATTCGCCTTGCCACTACCTGGTTGCTGCCGCTGGCCTTTTTGTTGCCTACATTGTTTTATGTCGCCAGTGAAGTGATTATTCATCATGGCACGAACCAAGAATTTCTTGCCGGTTATGATCTCATGCCATATTTAATTGTCGCCATGCTGGCCTTATTTCCGCTTACCATCAGCCGTAGCGTGATGGTTTTAACCTTGGTCTTTATTCCTTGCCTGTTACTAAAAATATATACTGGCGAGGTCTTTACCTTAGCGGCGCTAAACCAGTTCTGGGCATTTTCAATGTTCTCCGGCATCACTATTTGGTTGCAAACCGGACAATTAACCATGTTGTTAAAACTCTATCGTGAATCGACTATCGATCCACTTACCGGGTTAATCAATCGTCGGGTATTAGTTAAACGGTTAGAAAAAGAAAAACAACAGGGTAATTTATTTTCACTGATGATTTTCGATTTAGACAAATTCAAGCGGATCAATGACGATTATGGTCATTTAACCGGCGATTTGGTGTTGGCTAGCATAGCAAAAGTGTTAACCGCTCAATTGCGTGATGACGATATTATTGCCCGTTTCGGCGGTGAAGAATTTGTCGCCGTGCTGGCAAACCAAACAGCAAGTGAGGCTTTTCATGTGGCCGAGCGTATTCGTAAGGCTTGCGAGAATACGGTAATTAGGGATAAAGATGATAATATTATTAAAGTCACCACCAGTGTTGGTTTAACCCAATACGTAACCGGTGAAGATATAGACAGCACGTTAAACCGTGCCGATGAACTTCTTTATAAAGCTAAGAGTAGTGGACGCAATAAAGTGGTCTGTCAATGAGACTGTTAATCAACTGGTAAAAATTACTGGGTCTAGAGTTAGAGGCTTTACCTTAAGGTATTAATATTTAATCGGTAAATTTTGAAGCATGATTTAGTTAAGGATACAGAATATTGCAACGTACAGTAGTGGTGAAGCACAAGTGGTTGGTTAAAGCTCTGGTCATTGGCGTGATCGGTGTTTCTGTCGTTTTCGTCACCGCCGATAACGCTTTTGATGACAATGAGTTTACTAATGAATTTGATCACTCCCCGAATTTTTCAGTTCGAGCAAAAACAACGTTTGACAAATATTTAATCCAGGCCGAGCAGGGCGATGTAAAAATACAGAATTTCATTGGTTATATGTTGTTTTTTGGCGAGGGTGTTGAGCAAAATTATGATCTGGCGCACGCCTGGTTTCATCGCGCCGCAGAGGCAGGTTTACCCCTAGCCAAACGTAACTTAGGGCTCTTGCACGCCAGAGCCGTGCCCGGCATTCCACAACGTTTTTTAGATGCCGATGAATCAAACTACTGGCTTAGCCAAACTGAAAAAGAATATGAAACCAATTACAATGGCTCCGTCGATGCTGGCTTGTATCAACAAGAGCAAATGTACTCTGATGAGGTTATTGCCATTGACTACTTCCTTACAGGCACACCATTTGAATTAGGCGAAAAAGTTTACCAAACGTTTTGTCATGGCTGTCATGGTATTAATGGCATTGCCTCGTACAATGCTGCCCCTTCCTTTGCCAAAGGTGAACGTTTAAATAAAGATGACTCGCAACTTTTGGCCAGCATTAAAGATGGCAATGGCTTGATGCCCGCATGGGGAAATACACTTTCAGAGAGTTTGAGTGAAAATGTGCTACTGTATCTGCGAAATGGTTTTGTGCAGCAAAATAATATTACCTCAGCAACCAATACCGATGATTCCGCGATTGACGCAAACCTATTAGGCGCGCAAACCTATTCCAAATATTGTGCCGGCTGCCATGGCTTTAATGGCATTGCTTATTATGTTAATTCTCCTTCTTTTGCACTTAGCCAACGTTTGGATAAGAGTGATGCACAGTTAAAACGCAGTATCCGAAATGGTATGAATATGATGCCCGACTGGGGCAATAAAATTAGTTCACAAGAAATCAATGCGGTAGTTGCTTATATTCGTACATTATCAAGAGATTTTAACGCCAGTATTGACCAACAATTGAAAGACCCGTTAAGCCATTATTATCGCTTTCGCCCAAAAGAAAGCTGGTTTAGAACTAAACCCGTTCAATAATACAAACTTATTATCCCGTGCTCAGGTTGGTTACTGGGTTAGGGTTAATTCTTCAGCCTGGACAACTTTATTTCGACCTGAGTCTTTGGCTTGGTAAAGAGCAATATCGGCACGCTTTACCATGGTATTTAATTCATCACCATTGGTAAATGCTGTTACTCCAAAGCTGCAAGTCACTTGCGGGGAAGTCGACATAGCCTGAAACGCACGCCTCAATCGCTCTGCCGTTTGCATGGCACCATGTATATCGTTACTAGGTAAAAGGACTAAAAACTCTTCACCGCCCCATCTGGCAATAATGTCGGAGCTTCTTAAGGTGTTTCTCGCGGTATTGGCAATGGCGACCAGTATTTCGTCACCTTTGTCGTGGCCAAAATTGTCATTTACCGCCTTAAAATGATCAATATCGAATAAAATTAACGCCAAATTTTGTTGATGACGTTGTACGAGACTTAGTTGTTGTTTAACCTGGTTTTCAAAGCTGCGTCTATTTAAACAGCTGGTTAAAGGGTCGGAGCTGGCTAATGATCTTAATTTTTCTTCCAGTTCTTTTCTGATGGTAATATCTTCAAAGGTGGCGACAAAATATTGACTTTCATTAGCATCGGTTATTTTGCTGATATTAGTCCACTGGGGATAAATGTCACCATTTTTTCTCTTGTTCCAAATCTCCCCTTCCCAGCAACCCTTAATGTTAATGGCATCCCACAATTGTTGATAAAATTCTTTACTGTGGGTGTTCGATGATAAAATTCTTGGGTTCTGACCAATAACATCTTTGGCTTGATAACCGGTAATGCGACTAAAAGCAGAATTCACTCGTAAAATGTTGCCATTGCTGGCGCTGATAAGAATACCTGAATTACTTTCCAGGGCAATGGCAGCCAGTTTTAATTCATCCTCTATCTTTTTCTGTTCACTGATATCGATAATATGCATCACATAATGTGAGGTATCACTGTTCATTTCGTTAACCGATGCAACCGAAAATGAGCAGGGCACTTGTCTTTTATTTTTACTGTTAACGGTTAATTCGCCACGCCAAAAACCATTTGTGCTAATTTCATTGCGTATTACCGAAAACGATTCTTTTGATATCTCATCAGCAAATAAGCAGGAGATTGGTTTATTTAGAATATCATCGGTTTGATACCCAGTGATCTTTTTAAAGACATCATTCATCGAGATGATTTGCCAATTACTGTCGGCAGTAAATATGGCATCATCTGAATTAAATAATACATTGATAAGAGATTGTGAATAGGATTGAATTTTTTGGTTTAATTGATTTTTAAAGCTTAGCCAAAGGCCGGCGATAGAAAACAATAATAGTGCAAACCCAAATACCATCACCTGAATTATTTGTTCTACCAGAGAGTCGTATATATGCTCGGCAGTAATTTGATTGACTAAATAGTAAATAAACTGCTCTTCGTTTGCGTGGTTAAATGAAAGCACTCTAAAATTAAAGGTGCCATTAGAGGTAGTTATTTGGCCATGTTGCTGCTGTTTAATTTGTTGCCATTCTGCAGGCAGCTGCTCGGCAAAATTAAAGTGCTTTCTTGAATGGATACTTTGCCCCCATTCTTGCTCGTCTTTATCAGCTTTTAGATAGTAACCGCTACTGGATAACAATACTGTACGACCAATTGGGTTTTCCATTATTTGGTTAATGGGTTGCAGTAACTTGTCGGCGTAAACATTTACTTTCAGCAAGCCTTCCGATTTTTTACTGCCCAGATCAATTTTATTGGTTATGGTCAGAATAGGGGTGAGTGGATAGGTAGGCTCATTAAACTCTTTATTTAAATCGATTTCCGATAAATGCAATTGCTCACTGTTTGAATGAATAACTTGTTGACTCGAAAATAGTGATTTTTGGCCTTCACTATTTTCGTCAATAAACGCTTCGTTATTTATTTGATCGTATTGCACACTGATATTGTTATTGCCGAATAAGGGCAAATATTCAATTTTTGCAAACCAATGCAGTCGTTCAGCAATGGTTTGCCAACTATTTGCGATGAATTGCTTTGATATTTCACTGTTGGTGATTATGTAGCGATGCAATTCGGGATCGGCAGCAAATATATGGACCTGATTTTCCAAAAAATTGATGTTGTTGTGAATTAACGCATCAATAGCGTCAATATTATTTTCTACACTGGCACTCAAGTGCTGGGTTTTTTGCTGCTTAATTAAGTAAAAAGCGCCAACCGTTAGCAAGCTTAAGAGTAAGGTTACAATCATCAGTCTTATCAAATAATTGTAGATTGTACTGCGTTTTAGCTTTTGTACCTCTGCTTTCGAGATCAACTGCTCTTGTAAAGCGGCTATGTTGTTAATTTGTTGTGCCAATTGTTTTACCTGCGCTATCGCATTCATTGTGAATAATTAACAAGAGATTAAAAATTTTACCTGGTAATCACTGAAAGTTATACTAAATTACGGACTGTTAAATTTTTAGAATGTCATCAAATCGCTAAGCTGACATTGGTAAAGTTATCGTTGCCGAACACCCGAGTTTGGGTTTTGCCTTTATTGTCAGTTGTCCCTGCATGTTCTCAATCATGTGGTAACAAAAAGATAAACCCAACCCGGTACCATCATCTTTCGTGGTAAAGAACTCCTGTCCAGCTTGTGCCAGCTCATCCTCTGTCATGCCTACACCATTATCGTTAACGGTTATCGCCACTCTATCATCGATTAATGTGGAAGTGACGGTAATTTTCCCATGTTCAGTACAGGCATCTACGGCATTGCTTAATAAGTGTTGCAGTATTTGTACAAACTGATCCGGCATCATTTGCATCGCAGGTAATTCTCGGTCCAGGTTTAGGGTTAATTTGATGTTAAACAAGCGTTCATCGTGTTGCATTAACCGGCAAGTTCTTTCGATGATATCGTTTAAGTCATAGATATCCTGTGCCGATGTTGGCATAGTGGCAAAATTTTCAAGATCTTGAGAGATCCGCGTTAACCGATTTAACTCCTCAAAAATCATTGCCAGATAGTTATCCACCAAACTTTGTTTTTGTTCGCTGTATTGCTCACCCTCATTGAGCAACTTCACTTCGTTTAATAAACCGAAGACACTAGCTAAAGGGTTTCTTATTTCATGAAGAATGCCGGAGGATAGCGCACCAATGGCGGCCATTTTGTCTTTTTGATAGTATTTCGTCTTAGTCTCGGCTATTAAGACTTCCGCTTTCTTTCTTCTATCTATATCCAGGCCGGTGCCTAAAAAACCGGTTAACTTACCTGATTCGGTATAACAAGGACTGCCCTGGATAAAAA
This sequence comes from Thalassotalea sp. 42_200_T64, assembly GCA_002162925.1. GTDB lineage: Bacteria > Pseudomonadota > Gammaproteobacteria > Enterobacterales > Alteromonadaceae > Thalassotalea_A. The sequence goes on from MABC01000053.1 coordinate 76,740, forward strand.
ACCAATGGTAAATTTTGTCCGCTGTGTTTATTCGACACTCTACTTGCATTGGTTCATGGGCGTTGATCAGATTGTTATACTTGGTGCTGAGTTGTTCACGATCATCTGGGTGAATATTATCAAGCCAGCCCTGGCCGGTGAGTTCATCGAGTTTATTTCCGGTGAAGGTGAGCCAGCTCTTACTGCAAAAAATCCATTGTCCTGCCGTATTGGCCTGCCAAATCATGGTCGGCGATTGTTTCGCTAACAGTAAAAATTTATGTTCACTATTTTGCAGTTCAGTGCGGATTTTTTTTAATTGTTCGCCTAGTAAGTAAGTTATCCAAATGGCTAAAAAAGCCAGTATTCTATTGGTAACTACCATCCACTCTATGCCGGCTGGGGCAGAATAAAAATAACCTAATATGGTAAGAAAGGTGCCAGACAAGGCAAACACTAGCGGGTAAACAGGATTATTTGAACGGAGAGCCAACAAAACTACGCCAGCATGAGGCACGCCCGCAGCCACGCCGAGTGGGATATACAGGTCAAAAATAAAAATCACCGTGCTTAATGCTAAGCAAGTGAAAAACAAATAGTTATCTTTCAATGTTAAAAAAGTCATCAATCATCCCTAATATATTGATTTGTTCTCAGCATAAACTATAGACGCTTATGCGGTTAGCTTATCGGCATTGTTAAAAAATTCGACTTCTCCTAAAATGTTGACAAATCCTTCATCGCCATTGGTGTGAATAATTTTGGCGGCGTCTAAATCAAAGCAATTAGCATAATCCAATTGCCAGCCCACTTGCCCGAGCTTAAATAACATGGTTTTTTGACTTTGGCTTAGCTTGTTCCAAATTTCAATAAAACTGAAGTTCTTATCTGTTGATACTGCGTACTCTGACATGGAATCCTCTAACTTGTATGCTAGCGTCCTGCTTTTTATTTTCTGCTACCTTGCAATTTTATTCGCTCTAAAATTATATAAGCAATTAATATGCCACACTTTAAAAATTTTCCGTTGGCGTGTCGCTAAATGTTAGCGGTTCCCGTTACCGCGTTGTTATTTTATGCTTACTTAACTTGAAAAGGAGAAATTGCACTTAGACTTTTCGAATTAATTGACGAAATGTCATTATTTTTCTCATTTTTGACAGTGTCTGGGCTTTTCATTCTTATTTTTGGGAAAGATTCAGCAAAGAATGTTGTACAAAAATTCTCCATTCGCTCTTTTAGAGACTCTAAAACGCCATAACTTGACCTCAAACAATAAATTTTAGTGGGTAAGCAATTATTATGTCGATGTTTTTTAAGTTGTCTATGTCTATGTATATCTATATGGTCTGATTATTGCTTTATCAAATGGTAAATTCACCATGACGGAGCTTTAAATCTTTTGTTAATTGTTGGAATTAAGTTGCTAAAATCATTAATACTTTTATTGTTTCTCTTTGCATTCGCCAGCAATGTACTGGCCGATGATAGAAGCTGGAAAAAATTAAGTGAAGACAATCTTCACGATCCTGAAAATCCGGCGTTAATGGAATTACAAAACCCTGAAGATGTGTTTCAAGGTACACCAGCCGATTTTAAAGGTACGGGGAACCAGGTAGATTGGGTAAGAGCGCTTAATCAGGAGGTGATAGTTCCACGCACCCAGCTTTATGACTCCACCGAAATCAAGGTTCTTGATTTAGATATTATTATGGATGCAACTGCCGGAATGCCTTTGGTACGTTTTCCCCATAAAGCCCATACTGAGTGGTTAGATTGTGATAATTGTCACGATAAAATATTCAAAAAAGAAGCGGGTGCAACTCCGGTGAATATGTTTGCTATTTTAGCCGGTGGCTACTGTGGCAGATGTCATGGCGCGGTCGCGTTTCCACTTACCGAATGCCGACGGTGCCATAGTCAAAGTCGCAAGACTTTTAAAGGCAAACCTGGCGCTCAACCTAAACCGAGTAAAGTTTACCTCCCCGTTAAAGAGCAAAAGAAGGCAGACCGATGAACTTAAATAAAATGATATTAATATCGCTATTGTCTATTCTTGCTATGTTCATTGGAACTTCCGCAAAAGCTGAATATGCGGACGTGGTGCTTAACAAATATTCTGAGGCAAATGATATGCGCCCGGTGATTTTTCCCCATTGGTTCCATCGTGTACGTTTTCGTTGTAAAGTTTGCCATTCAGAATTAGGCTTTGAAATGCGAGCCGGCGCCAATGATATCAGCATGGAGAAAATCATGGACGGTGATTATTGTGGTATGTGTCATAATGAAGAAATTGCATGGGGATTAGATCATTGCGATCGCTGCCATTCCGGTAAACCAGGTTTAAAAAGTGGCATAAAAGGTGGCCATCAGACTATGGGCCCTTCTATTTGGTAAAAAGAGAATTAATATTTTTTATGGGTAATGTGAGTAAAACAGTTTTTTTACTGTGTGTTTGTTTCGCTATTACAGCCTGCAGTACGGTCGATGAAACGCGTAAATTTGATTTTATTGCCGATAAAAATGATCTCAAACAAACTTGGCCATATGGCAATGAAATTGCCCGTTATCTTTATCTGGGCGATATTACCGGCGAAAACAATCTGACTGCCATAAAACAAAAAAATGAAAGTACTTTAGGCAAACTTTGGCAATTTATTATTGGCGAGTTTGAAGACGAACCTGTAGTGTTAAAACGGCCTCAGTCGATAGTTGGTGATGAATTAGGCCGGTTATTTATCACCGATATATCCAATCAAAGTGTTTTTGTCTTTGATACGGTTAATGGCACCATGGAGCAATGGCCTAATGCCAAGCAACATTATGATTTTGTCAGCCCTGTGGCTGTGGCGCTTGGCGTAAATAATGAAATTTTAGTCGCCGATTCTGTATTAGGTAAAGTGTTTCGGTTAGACTCTACCGGTAAACCTATTGGTATTATTGAGCACTCTTCGCTAATTAGGCCGACAGGGATAGTTAGGGTAGCACAAGAAAATAAGATCTATGTAAGTGACACGGTTAGTGACAATATCAAAGTGTTTTCTGATCAAGGCGAATTGCTTGAAACTCTTGGTAAAAGTGGCAATGGTAACGGCGAGTTCAACGGCCCTACATATTTAGCAAAACACCCGCAAGGGATTTTAGTTGCTGATACATTGGCGGCGAGAGTACAATTAATTGCTAATGCAAATGGTAAAGTAGAATATATACGAACTCTTGGCGAGCGTGGCCTGCAAATAGGCGATTTAATGCGCCCCAAAGGGGTTGCTGCCGATTCCGCCGGCAATATTTATATCGTAGAGTCGTACTTTGATCATCTATTAATTTATAATAGCAACGGCGAGTTTCTCATGCCCTTGGGTGGTACCGGATTTTCTCCCGGTGAATTTTATTTACCGGCTGGCATCTGGATTGATGCCAAAGATCGAGTGTTCATCGCAGATATGATGAATGGCCGTGTGTCTGTTTTTCAGTTTTTAGGCGACTAATCGCTTTTTTAATTGAGTGTTATTTATTGGATGTTAATAATTGAGTATGTTGGTAATGCAAGTTAGCGCTGTTTGCTCTCACAAAAATAATATGGTGTTATTACATAAGCTAGTGCTTAGCAGTTGTTTATTGTTAATGTCTTTAATCTTCATTGATTCAGCAAATGCGGCCGCAGAATCGAATATTCGTAATACCAAACATAATTTATCGGCAAATAGTGGCAATACCTTAAGTGCTGATACTGAAACCCAAATTTGTGTGTTTTGCCATACCCCACATGGTGCAACCAGCGGTGCCGCGCCGTTATGGAACCGTGAATTAAATACTAACTCTTCTTATACCATGTACGATTCATTATCCTTTGACGCCAGAGGTGAAATCGCCAATACTCCTGGAGGAAGCTCGAAACTCTGTCTCTCATGCCATGATGGCACAATTGCCATTGGCAAGGTTAATGTGTCAAATGGCGTGGTTAACCCAAACATTGTTATGCAAGGCACCGCTGGTGACGGCACTATGCGGGCAGGCTCAGGTACCAGTAGTGGTTACACTCGTGATCTGGGCGTTAACTTGTCTAATGATCATCCTATTTCATTTACGTTTAATACCGATTTAGCCAATGCCGATGGCGAGTTGCGAGATCCCGCCACGGCAACCTATACCGAAAATGCACAAACCAAGACGCTTATTGGTGATCGTTTACCAGGGGATCATCCACTAATTCCAACAGAAAATGGTCAGGTACAATGTACCAGTTGTCATGATCCACACATTTGGGATCCGACGGATACCAACAGAAAATTTTTAAGAGCCAATCGGTTGCAAAAAAACACACCGGCAACCGGCGGCAATTTCAACCCTGATAACGATCAAATATGTATCGCTTGTCATGATAAAAATAAAATGGGCAATGCATGGGGCCTTTCAGCACATGCAAACAGTAGCACGGCGAATGAAACCTACTCAGACGCAGCGGCTACCCTAAGAGAATTCCCGTTAGGCACTAAAGTTTGGCAAGCCGGTTGTTTAAATTGTCATGATACCCATACGGTGAATAATTCTCGCCGGTTATTACGAGCGGGTACCGATCACGCAGCCGATGGTATTACTGCTCCTAAATTAAGTGGTAGCAGTGCTATTGAGCAAACCTGTTATCAGTGCCATCGTCCACAAGCACAAAGTGCGTTAACGTCTTCTTTTAACTCTGTTCCGGATATTTACAGTGATTTTAACGATGCGGGTAATATCCATATGCCAATTAGCAACAGTGATCAAAATAAAACTGAAATACATAATATTACCGATGGCGATTTTATAGAAGATCGGGGTAAGTTAGGACTGACCAATCCGCTCAATCGCCATGTCGAATGTACTGATTGCCATAACCCGCATCGAGTGATGAAAGCAAAGAAATTTAATGCGTCTGTTATTGATAATTCTGCCGACGGCGGCACCCATAATCATGGTGCCGGTCATACCAATATTGCCTCAGGGGCGCTAAAAGGCTCAATTGGCGTTGAGCCAGATTATGGCTCTGATACCACATTTGACACCAATCCAGTGACAGCCGATGCCCGCATTGCTTATATAGTAAAAAAAGGCGTTGGTACTAGTGAAGCGGTTACCGCTCCTCATGTTACCCGAGAATACCAGGTATGTTTGCGTTGTCATTCGGATTATGGTTTTGGCACTCAACCGCCGCAATTAGGACAAATGGGCGGGGGGACAACTAAAGGCACCAATGGCGTTGACAATTTAACCAACCAGGCGATGGAGTTTCAGGCGCCAACGTCTCACCAGGGTGAAGGAACGGGCACTGGTGGTTGGGCGTCAAATAACCACAGGTCATGGCATCCGGTGATGCGACCAACAAGAAGAACTCAAGGGGGAGATTCGCGTTGGAATGCCCCCTGGAAAGATCGCGGCAACCAAACCATGTATTGCAGCGATTGTCATGGCAATAAAACCAATGCCGACACAACCACACCTAAAACCGGTCAGCCATGGGGGCCCCATGGCTCAAGCAATAATTTTATTTTGAAAGGGCAGTGGGATCCAACAAGTATTTCAACGTCGGGTGGTGACAATCAAACTTTATGTTTTCGTTGTCATTCAACTATCTATTTAAATAATGAGAATGATAGTAATACTGGTTTTGTGCATGGCACACATAATAAGAGAATTGATGCGGCTGACACCAACCGTTGTACCAAATGCCATGTCGCGCTGCCACATGGCTGGAAAAATAAGGCATTTTTAGTGAACTTAAATGATGTTGGCCCAGAGTGCGATGGTATGGCTGAAGGTACCAATGTAAATGATAGTGATCATCCGGCCTATTTCAGTGGTGCTGGTAATAATTATTTTACCTGTCCACCCTATTACTCCAAAGCGGTTATGAGGATAAAATCTTGGAGTCAAAGTGGTAGCTGGGGCGAGAGTGATTGTGGTGTCGCGGGTGGTTCTGGCGGAACTGGCTGGATGAAGAATACATGTCAAGATTAGTCGATGAAAACCTATTATAATGCTATTTGATCCTGCATCTAGTAGCTTGTAGCCTAAACGTCGTTTGGAACTAAATGAATATCTTTATCACAAAAATTGCCTCAGTAAAGCTGACGTTTGTATTATTGCTTATGCTGCTTTTTACTATTATTGTTGCTTATAATGGTGAATTTTCCTGGGTAACTTGGCTAGCATTACCGTTAGTTTTATTGTTATTGAATTTAGTTGCTGCGATATTTTCAAATAAGGCTTTTCGCAGTAATTTACCGTTATTACTGTTCCACTTAACCTTGTTGCTTACCGTGCTTTTAGTTGCACTCAGCCGTTTAACTTATCTGGATGCTCATGTCGAACTATTTGAAGGCGAAGTGTTTGATGGCAAACTTGCAGGCCAAAAAAATGGCTTATTGCATCAATACAGCCTAAAAGCCGGTGATTTCACCAATATTGCCGTGCAATTAGAGTTCACGCCTATGGTGGCCATTACCGCAATACGTAGTCGAGTTTTGGTAGCCACTAACGCGGGGCCGCATGAAGTTGTCATTGGTGAGCATAAACCCTTGGTTATCAATAACTACCGATTTTATGTTAGTCGTAATGTTGGTTATTCTGCCGTGTTTAGCTGGCAGGCCCTGCAAGAAAATAGTCCTAACCTGCCGACAGAAACAGGTACCATTCACTTTCCACCATTTTTGACCAATCAATTTAACCAGTCGAATTCCTGGCAAGTGCCTAATAGCGATATTGAGCTTTGGTTTATGTTACAGCCTGAAGAAGATTTGTTAGCAGAAAGAAAATCAATTCAGCTAGCGCCACCACAAAATCATTATATGGTCGTGCGTAACGGTGAAGATCGGCAAGAATTAAGAGTCGGACACCAGTTGCATTTGCCACAAGGCATCTTAACTTACCATGGTCTACGTACCTGGATGGGTTACAAAGTTCATTATGACCCTTTTAAGGCTTATTTATTAGCAACTTCACTACTAACGGTATTGTGTTTAGCCTGGTTTTTTTGGCAAAAATTCAATCAACGCAGCTGGCTAACGCCAGTAGCATAAGATGTATTATTATGTTGCTGCCTATTCGGCTAATGGTTGATCAAAACAAAAAATTGTTCTGCATGGAAAAATTAATGTAAAATACTGCATTAACCCAAGACCCAACTTACTGTACCGTAAACTCTTTACTTCCTAATATTTGCTCACCAGCTAAAATGACTACTTGCCAAGTGCCTCTCTGAAGAGCTTGTGGAGGCGTTAGTTTTTTATACCTATCGCAAATGCCGGGTGAAACTTTGAGTTCAAATGGAAAGCCCTCACCATTTGGAGAAACTAAAACTAAGGTAAACCGCTGGAATCTGTCTTCGCAAAACCAAATAGTTTGTATATCAATTCTATCCGTACTATCAAGAGTGTTTTTAGGAGTAAAACCAGTGCTATCGTTTATCAATCCAACATTTACAGATTTTAAGCGGTTTATGTTAGTGCTATTAGCGGGTAGCGTGGTGAATTGATCGATTAAAAATGAATAAGAGCCTAATAGCCTGGTATTTTGTTTAATGGTGATTGTCCACTGGCCAATAGTCAAAGGCTGCTGATGAAATAGCCGCGTTAGTATCCCGGATTGGTTTTTGTCTATGGTTAAAGATTGCTTAAATTGTTGGTGTACCTTTCCGAAACTTGATTTGGGCCCTTTCCAATATACATCAAAGGTTTCATTCGGTTTGGGGTTTAACCAACGAATATTTATCGCTACCTGCGCTTGCGGGTTAAATGTGTTAGCTTCGGTAAATATTATTGGTGAGCGGTTTTCTTCAGCGGTGTGACGTTGCTCCAAATAACCTACTTTGAGCTTCGCTAAACCTTGATGATTATTATATAGCTGAGCATTTTCTTTGACTAACGGCTTTTGCTCGAATAATGTTAAAAAGTCATTATGCTTTTGAATATACCAACTTTTAGTTAATTTTGCATAGTGCTCTGTTTGTTGCTTAAATTCATCTCTGAGCGCTAAGTTATGCTGTAAATCAGGGTCAATGTTTAAATCATACAAGTGTTTTTCTTGGTTATAGCCCTGTTCAAGGTATTTGTATTGACCATCCTTTAACCCCCAATAATGTGGCTGGGCATTGCTTTCAAAGAAATATTGAATTTTTGTTTGAAAATTTTCAGTAAGTACATTACGAGTTTTATAATCGCCAAAATTGTTATTTCCAGCAATGCTTGCCAAAGTAGGGAGTATGTCACCATGATCTATACTTCTCTTAGAAATCACCGATTGCGTGATAGCTCCTGGCGCCGAGATCATTAAGAAGTTTTTTAAAGTGCTTTCCTTTAATAACATACGCTCTAGTGCATGATCGCCAGTAATTGCAAAAATGGTTTTCTGGTAAAGATTATTTGTTTTTAGCTGTTCTATTAAGCTACCTAGAGCATTATCTACAAAATGAAGTGCTTTATAATAAGCTTTGTCATTGACTGTTAGTTCGTCATAATCGGTTAGTAACACGCTTTGAAAATTACCAGGCAGAGTGAACGGTTGATGTGGTGAATTACTAATAAACTGAACAAAGAATGGCTTCGAATTATCACTAGTGTTGTTGATCCATTGATTCATTCTCTTAACTACGACTCTGTCATCCCCCCCCAACTATTGAATTCTGTAATGTTATGCTGTGGTAATTTAGGGTCAAAGTAATCGATATGATCAAACTCTGCCTGTTTAAATAAACTCAACAGGTTGCGAAATTTTAAGTTCGATGCAGAAAATAACCCGGTATTATAACCTTGCTTTTTTATTTCTATTGGTAGCAACACTCCTGAAAAAGGCTGTTTAATGATTTCTGGTGTGGAAACCCGGGTTGAAATTTCGCCTCCTGTTAAAATGGAGATATTTTCTATTTCGCTTGTTGCCCTATTTAAGGTCAAATCATTAAAAATGATACTATGCTGATATAATTCATCTAAGTTTGGAGTGATATGCTTATCTAATACGCCTTTTGGGAATAAGTCAGCATTACCAACTGATTCTAATACGATTAATACAATATTCGGTTTAACTAGTTGTTGTATTTGCCGTGTCGCCAAGGCTAATTTAGCTTCATTTTCAGGCGTTAACCTTGCTTGTCCATAACGCAGTGAATAAAGATCTTGTTCAATCGGTAAGTCAAATTCGGCTACTTTTTGTGATTGCAGGGAATGACTTAGAATGTAGCTAAAAGCATTTTGACTTCTTTTGCTTGCTAAATCGTTTAGGTTGAAGAATTGGGCAGATACGATGTGAACCACAATTAAGCAGCCGAACAACACTGGGATACCAAACTGTACTAATTTTTTTAAGGGTTGGTTGTTCCACAATAGTGCAATTACGTTATAGCTTGTGGTCATCGGCGACATTAATGAGCAGATGAGTAATAGCAATGTTAGGTTGAATAAGACAGTTGGGCTGATAAAGCTGATTATTGAACTATAAAAATAGCTGGTTTCATTAAGTTCACTGATGCGCCAGTAAGGTAAATGATTGTGAAAAAATCCATATGTGGCTTGGTCGACAATGGCATAGAGACCGATTATAAAAATTAACGCAGGTATTAACCAATCGTACATATTTTTGGCTAAAGAAGAATTTTGCTTTATTGCAATTTGTTTTAAAGCAAAACAAATAACAGCAAAGACTAAGGCTACCCATATATTTTGCCATTGCAGCATTAATAAACTAATCAACATTGAAAGGGAAAACCAAGAACTATGGCTTTCTACTTGAATAAAAAAGAGTAATAACCAAAAAACACCGGCAAATAAAAGGGTAATAAATTGGTTGAAATGTACAGTTTCGGTAATTCGCACTAGTTATTCCAAATAAAAAATTCGTCCAGTTAGGTTGTAATCAAATCATTGCACACTAATGTTGATAGTGTTGAGCCATAGTAAAATTTAGGTAATATTTAATTTTGTCATTAGAGATTTAATCTGTGTAATTATAATTTTTAAATCACTCCTTTATGCGCCACCATGGAAATAAATGGTACCCCAAAAAAGGTGACGAAAGATATGATAAATACCATGATGATCATGACTGAACTAATATCTGGTTTTATTTTCCAAGTAATCCGAGCATGTAATAACAAAGCAACAAGTAACCAAGAAATGAATGACCAGGTTTCTAAAGAATCCCAAGCCCAATATCGTCCCCAGGCGTCTTGCGCCCATATGGCTCCCGCGATTAACATTAAGGTGTCAAAAATCAAACCGACGGCGACAAAGCGGAAGGCCAATATTGCTAGGTTTTCATCTGCAGGTAGTTGCTTAAACCAATGATAACATGTTCTAAATTTTCGCAGTAAAATAACAACAGATAAGGCCACCGCCATATAAAATATTCCAAGGTATACTTTCCCAAAAGCCACATGAATATACAGCCATATTGTTTGATATGTTGCAGGGTAAATTGATTCTTCTGCAGGCGCCAATAATATCCAGGCCATCATCATAAATAACACCGGTTGAGCGATGACCAGTGGTAATCGAATTTCTTTAATTCGCCAAAACACCAATAGCCAGATTAAGGTGAAACTCCAGATATTACTCGATAGTATTTCAAACATAGTGACAAATGGGCCATGGTCGAGTCGATACCATCTTAGAGCCAATGCCATGGTGTGGATAACGAAACCTAACGAGGTTAGATAAGGAATAATAGTAGGCACTTTACGCCACACAACAGTGCTGATTATGGCGATGCTGCCAGAGAAAACGTATAAGGTTAACGCTGCCCATAAGAATAATAACTCATTATCTAAAGAGGATAGTTTAACTAACCAGTCAGTCATGGTGATTTTTACCCAAGTAATTATTAAATAGCAATTTAAATCTGATAATAGAGCATGGTATCATTGCTTATGAGTTAATCCCTAGTTGTTTTTCCTTGTTTAAATGTATGTTTTCTGGAGTAAAAGTGAATTTATTAAAAGATATACGCGTGCGAGCATTGGCGGTGTTGGTGATAGCAATTGCGCTTATTGGCTTTTTGTTAAAACAGACGCCAGATAGCTGGGTGGTTGGCGATCAGAAAAACTACGACAACAACGCTACGATACCAACCTATTTAATTAAACCTGAGCAAGATAAAGCTGAAGAGTCAGAGCCAGTAATTTTGGCTAAGCTCGATCCTAAAGGGCATGCCAGCCAGCAACAACATTTGCAGTTGCAACAACAGTTTAGTGACGCCGCTGAGTTATTGCGAATTGGTCATCACCAACAGGCGATAACGGTATTACATAAAGTGCTGCAGCAACAGCCAAATATGGTGGAAGCGCATGTTAATTTAGGCTTTGCGATGTTGGGTTTGAAAGATCTGCAAAAAGCTGCAAATTCGTTTGCTTATGCTCTAGAGCTAAGACCAGAACAAGCTAATGCTTATTATGGTTTGGCGCTGGTTGCAGAACAAGAGCAAGATTATGAAATAGCCCTTAGCGCTATGCGTACTTATATCCATTTACGTGAAGACGATCTTTACATTGCAAAAGCCCGAGCCGCTCTGAACTTTTGGCAACAACAACTTGCTCAGCAAAAACAAACTCAACAAACCACTAAGACAAAGGAATTAACAGAAAATAGTAAGTAATCGACAGGTTAAATTAACGTCTATTCATTACCGTCTAAATCGTTAAAAGTTATGATCTTAATCAAACTACCCGGGTAAGCAAACCGTATAATTATCAGTATGTTTATTGTTCAAGTCGCTAGCAAAAAAATTGTTAATCGCTGAACCATTTGAATAGATATTGAGATAAAAATGCGCTTACCAAAAATCGTTTATGAGAATATGCCGTACTTATATTTTGTTGCAAGTGCGCTTTGCTTTGTTTACGCCGAAAACATTTACCTATTTTTTTCTGCCGCCATTCTGTATTTTGCTGGCACCTTTGTTTGGTGTATGCGCTCTTCTTATCGTCGTAAAGATACCCCCAGCCGATTTGCCAAGAGTATCTTTAATTTTCGTTTAGGTGACTCTTTATACGAGCTTATGCCTTTTCTTGAATTTGCTCTCGGCATTTGTATTATTCATTTCTTTACCATAGATATTGTGATTGCCTGCGGGTTTATCTTTTGCTTTATTGGCGTTAAAAATTTAATCATGCGCATCATTAACCGTCGCAAATATACGGCAGAGTTAGCTTTTGGCAAGAGGATGGCGGGTAAGAAAGCTGAGTAACCTGAGTTCAGGTTAAATAAGGTACGCAATTAACACGTTATTTCTTATCTACGAAACTCATCTGGCTGCAGCGCATTTCTTCAGATTAGTTATTATTTACTATCTCGGGTAGGCGGTATGGCACACTAGCGATATTATCCATGATCATGTTAAATGCCGCGTCATCATCCCAATTGGCGTAACTGCGCAGGTAACTGGTGACTTTTCCCTGGCGATTCAGGATGAAGGTAGCGGGTACCGCATCAACAGGAAATATTTTGCCCAGTTGTTTGTCGGTATCGATGAACATATCTAAGTGTTTGATATCGAGTTGCTGATAAAAACCACTAACCAACTCCAAACCTTCATCATCTATTGAAATAGGCAATAACACAAAGTCAGTGTCTTTGAATTTGTCTTTCAATCTGTCGAGCTCGGGTAATTCCCGCAAGCACGGTCCACACCAGGTAGCCCAGACATTTACTAAGATGACTTTGCCTTTATAATCGTTAAAGTTGACTTGCGCGCCGAGATTGTTGTAAAAATTAACCGGCTCGAGGTATCGCGCCGGCTTTACCTGCTTAAAACTGGCAACGGTGCCGTCACTGGGATTATCTTTTTGATGATCAGCATGACTCAGAGCCGCAACAAAAAGGGCAGAGGTGAGAACCACAAGGTTAACAAGGCTTGGTTTGAATATATTCATTTTTACTATAATTTCAATTGTCAAAAAAGGCGAGAAAACTCGCCTTTTGGTAAAGTTGCTAATTAGCGGCTATTTTACGATGGCTTAGTAGCCGCCTTTTTTACCTATACCTAAGTAGGTCAAGTCCCACGATACCATAAAGGGTTTAAACCAGGCAGAAGGCGCCGTTTCTTTATCCATGTGTAGCATTAAATCTGGTGCCGTTACCCGGTACTTGATCGAGTACTTACCTACGCCATTTAATTTTACGTTATTACCATAATGGGGTCCGTCGTTGGCGATCATTGGCATTAATGAACCTGAGGTAAACCACTTGGTGCCTACTTTTTCGATGCGGTAATCAACCTTTAAATACGGCATCCAGGCACCTGCTTTGAAGCTGTAGGGATTATCTTCGGTGACTTCAACTCTTAACTCCAGATGAATGTCGGCACCCTCTGGAATGGCATGGTCCATATCATCCATATTCATTGGCATTTCATGACCCATGGCAGCATGATCCATGCCTGCCATTTCAGACATGATCACCGGCTGAATGTACATGCCTTTAAATTCCATGCCATATTTCACAAAACCTTGTTCTTGTGTTTGACCCGCAGCATTTACATTTAACGTGGTTAACAATAAAGCAGCAAAGGTTAATAATTTTATTTTCATATCATTCTCTAATCATTCTAAAGACCAAAAATAGCTGGCCACCAACAGAAACCAACAAATAAACTTCCCAGCAGGCCGGTTATGCAAGGTACAATACGGGCTCTTGCCTTAAGTTGTTGTCGGGCCAGAATTTTCCAGCCTAACCATAAGCTCCAGATTATACTGAAACTGAACAGGGCGATCTTGATCGAGATCAGTGCCGAGTTGTCCAAACCCAAAATAGTTAGCCATTCGAATAGCTTGCCACCTAAACCAATCAGTAATGACACCATGGCAACTGGCATATACTGGTAGGCGAGCTCTTTAAAACTTTGTTTGAAGTTATCGGCACTGCCAAACAGTTGCGCCAGGTAGGTGGTTATCGCGTTAATCGCCGACAACACCACAGTAAATACCAAGGTAACGATAGCCATAAAGCCAACAATAGAGAAAAAGTCTAACCAGTTAAACACTTCTCTGCGCTCAGGGTGAACACTCATTAACCACCAGGGACCAGATTCACCAACCCAGTACATTTCATTGCTGATAAACCATTCCCCCAGGCTTTGTCGCATCATTTCATATTCGGGTAGGGTTAACCATAAAAAACCCCCTAACGCGGAGCCGGTGCCTAATAAGAAAAACCACACTTCGGCAGCACCTGGGTTATGAGTTTTAATTTCTTCAACTTCTTTACCCGGAGCCCTTAATTTAACCATGACACTCGATTTTGCTTCCGGGTTAACACAACGAAAACATTCGATACAATGGCGAGATTCACGCTTTTGCCGTAAATCTATCATGGTCGGGCAAAAACTGTTTTCGGCATACTTGTCGCCACCGGCTTTCGGTTTTTTAGAGGTAAACTGCACCACACCCAAGCGTGAGAACAAGCCAAGCATCAGTCCAATCGGGCACATATGCCGACACCAGGCGCGGTTTTTATTGCCCCAAATAAAGCCGACGATTATCGCCATCAGCATCACGCCGCCAAATACTTCCGCCAGGGCCTCTGGATGGTCTCTCACGCCAACGGTTTGCCCCAAAAAGGTAATGATAATAAAACTGACAATTGGCATGCCTTCCCAGCGAATAATTGCCGGTATGCGTCTACGTAAACCACGCTTATTGGCCCATTCACTGGCGGCCCCCATCGGGCATAATAAACCACACCAGGAGCGCCCGGTGAAGATGACCGATAAAAACACTAAGGGAAACCAAAGGCCCCACATCAGGTAGTTAGAGAACACGGTAAAGTTATCCAGTGGTGTGGCTTGCTCGCCTGGGTCGGCGAGAAACAATGGCAAAAACAACAAAACTAAAAATAACCCAAACATCGCCAGATGTACCCAGCGCAGTTTGTCTTTATGGTGATGGAAAAACCACTCAAGCCAGGTTAATCGATTATTTTGATCCACGGCTTTCGGATTGACCACCTCGACACTATTAGTAATATCTATTATCTCTATCTCTGCACTCGCAGTTGTTGAATTGTCATTTATTGCCATAGTAGCTGCTTCTGGTTATGTCGCAAATAATTACCAATGCCGGTAGTTTTAATGCTGCTATCTTAATCCATTCTTTGCCACTGTTAAGTGAAATATGGTGTTTCATTGATACTGATCAAAAATAAACTTTGGCAACTGATTAGACTTGTCAGCAATAAAATATGTCATAACTGTAGCGATTTTTCGCCAGTTATTTCGAATCGAATTGAGTATAAAATAAAATAAAGTTACTGTTATGAATGCCTATAAACATGAAAAGATGTTCCAGTTAATTAAAGAGCACGCCATTGCTTTTGGTGATTGTGTTAGTGTTTATGATCCGGTTTTGGATAAAGTGGTAGAAAGTACTGACTGTTTTATGGAAATCATCGATATTGACCCGGCAAGTAACCATATCAAGGCGCAATGGCTAGCCAAAATGAAGTTGTCTGGGCAAGTTTATCATGAGGAACTTTTCCAAATAGGAGCGGATTTAAGCCCGGTTTTTAAGGAGTATGAGTTAGTGCATGTTAATGGTAGTGTTCATCATATTCGTCAAGTTAACTATCCTTATTTTGATCAGCAAGACCCTGAAAAAACCTTAGTGTTAATCACCTTGCGCGATTGTAACCATGAGTACCGCACCAATCCTAAGCATGTTACCGAGAATTGGCGTAAGGAAAATAGCTCGCAAGTTCGTTATTTACGCAAAATACTGGCGTTAATCAGTAACGAATGTCAGGCCGACTTTGCCATGCTGGCCATTCCTAGTGCCGATAAACAACATGCTCAATCGTTAGTGGCGATTCAGGACGGAGAATTTATTGACGATCTCAATTATGCGCTTAAGGGAACTCCATGTGAAATTACGGTTAATGGTAGTATTTGTGCGCATAAAAATGATATCCAAAATTTATATCCCGAAGATAATATGTTGGTCAACATGCAGGCGGAAAGCTATATTGGCGTGCCATTTTTTGATGAAGAAGGCCTGGTTAGCGGCTATTTAGTGATCATCAAAAAAACGTCGTTGCAGGATAAATCGTATTGCAAAAAATTAATTGAAAACTACCAGGCGCAATTGAATCGCAGAATTCAGCTGTATTTTGCCGATAAGCAGCTGGCGCAAATGTGCCAGGATAAAAGTGGTTTTCTAGGATTTGATCAAGAGCAGTTTCTTCTAGGGACAACGCCGTCATCGAAAGAGCTGGCTAGTTGGTCAAACATTTCAAAAGAGACGTTTAACAGTGTCAAAGAAGCGATTTTGATCACCGATGCCGATAATAACATCATCCATTGCAACCGGGCGTTTACCGATATCACTGGCTATTCATTAGCAGAAGTATTAGCTAAGAATCCTAGTGTTTTATCCTCAGGCCTCCATGATGCCGTATTTTATCAGCAGATGGAAAAATCATTAGCCGAAACGGGGATTTGGGAAGGCGAAATCATCAACAAAAATAAATCGGGAAAAACCTATTCAGAATGGCTGTTTATCCGTGTTGTTTTTGATGAAAACCAGCAAGCGACGCATCATATTGCCGTGTTTAGTGATATTTCTAAGCATAAAGAAAAAGAAGAATTGTTATATTTTCAGGCAAACTATGATCCATTAACCATGTTGCCAAATCGTAGTTTACTGTTTTTTACTTTAGCCGAGTCTTTAACCAAACTGGAAGAGCAGCCCGGTAAACCGATTGTGTTAATGCATATTGATTTAAATGGGTTAGCCAGAATCAATGAAAATTTTGATTATAATGTCGGGGATGCACTATTGGTTGAAACGGCAAGAAGGATCAAGCGCATTATTAATGACGATAGTGTTATGGTGGCAAGGATTTCAGGCGATAACTTTGTGGTGTTATTTTCCTGTGTGGAACATACCTTTGATGCCGACAACATCGCAACACGGCTTTGCCAGGAATTGGCAAAAGCTGTGTTAATCGATCAGAAAACGGTAAAAATAACCGCAAACATAGGTATTGCGGAAACGTCAAACTCAACATTAAACCCAGAATCCTTGTATTCGATGGCCGAACAAGCCTTACTCAATGCCAAACTTGAAGGTCTGGGACAATTCTGTGTGTTTGATGAACAATTACGCACGGAACTGAAAAATACCTGGCAATTAGAACAAGAGTTAAATGTTGCCATCGCTGAAGATCAGTTTGTCTTACATTACCAGCCGCAAATTGATGCCAGCTCCGGTGAACTACTGGGACTGGAAGCGCTAGTGCGTTGGCAACATCCACAGCGAGGCTTGTTAGCACCATTCTATTTTATCAGCCTTGCGGAAAAAACGGATCAAATCGTTGATTTAGGTACTTTGGTACTACGTAAGGCTTGCCGACAAATTGCCTTATGGCAACAAACCTTAGAACAAACATTTACCGTGTCGGTGAATATTTCGCCGCGGCAGTTTGCGTTGGAATCCAGCGCAAACACCATGCAATCTATTATCGAGGAATCGGCCATTGATACCTCAGGCATCATTCTGGAAATCACTGAAGATGTGCTAATGGCCGATCATAGTGATCTACTCACGACGTTAGGGGCGCTAAACGAAGGCGGTATTAAATTATCACTGGACGATTTTGGCACCGGCTTTTCTTCATTGTCGTATTTACAGCAATATCCATTGAGTGAACTGAAAATTGATCGCTCCTTTGTGAAAAGCTTAGGCCATAAGCCGGAGAGTTTATCGATCGTCAAAGCCATCATTTCGATGGCCAATAGCTTAAACTTGAAAGTGGTTGCTGAAGGGGTTGAGACCGTAGAGCAGCGAGACATACTTGCCGACTTGGGCTGCGACATATTTCAGGGCTTTTATTATGCAAAACCTTTGGCTGTGGCAGATTTAACCGAATTTATTAAACAATAATTTCACCAGGTTTTAATGTATTTAACTTACTATGACAAATAATTGGAATTTTATGACTTCATTTTGGATCATCACCGCAGTGTTATTTATCATTGCTTGTGCCATCGTTTTTTATGCCTATATAAAAAGTAAAAAACAGCAGCAAAGCAAGGTCGATGACAGTCGAAAAAACACCAATGTCTCATTGTACCATGAGCATTTGCAAGAATTAGATAACGATTTGGCTGAAGGTGCGATTGAGCAATCGAGTTATCAACAGCTAAAATCTGAACTGAATAAAACCTTGTTGCAAGATGTTGATAATAGTGACCAACCTGCCATCAGCGCGGGCAAGTTATCGTTATTGCTGCCTATCGCGATGACTCTCTTTATTGTCACCATAAGTATGTATTTATATAATGGCCTGGGAGCTTCACAACTATTAGCACAACCTGCTGCAGCGGTTGCCGAAAATCCCCATCAAAATTTGGATATGAACCAGCAAGCACTATTCCGGGTGCAACAATTGAAGATCAAGGTAGAAAATGAGCCAACCAATTCGCAAGCATGGTTTAGTTTAGGTCAGGCATTTACCAACGTTAGCGAGTTTGATAATGCGGTACGTTCATTTGATCAAGTTATCAGCTTAATTGGTGAGCATGCAGAATTAATCGGCCCGAAAGCACAAGCTCTGTATTATAAAAATGATAATCAAATGAATGCTGACATTCAGGCATTGATTGATAGAGCACTTGCGCTTGATCCGATTGATGCCTCTACCAATGTGCTACTTGGCATGGATAATTATGCGCAGCATAATTATGCCCAAGCCATTGAACATTGGCAGTTAGTATTAGACAGCGGTCGTCCTGGGGTAAATACTCAGGCATTGGAAGGTGCCATTAGTGAAGCGAGAAATCAGCTAGCACAAAGCCAGCAGTTATCCGGCGGAGTTGTACCAGTTGCCGATGTAGACCCTGATGCGCCAAGATTAACTTTGGCGGTGTCATTATCCGATGAAATGCATGACATATTAATGGCTGGCGACGACAAAACGGTATTTGTCTATGCAACAGCAACATCCGGTCCACGTATGCCACTGGCAGCCGTTAAAATTAAAGCCAGTGATTTGCCGATAACCATTGTACTTGACGATTCACAGGCGATGACTGCGCAAATGAATTTGAGCAGTGTAGATAAAGTTAATGTGTATGCGGTTGTTTCGATGCAAGGTGATGTCGGCATTAAAGCTGGAGATTATAAGTCGCAATTAATGTCGGTTGATGTCATGGCAACAGAAAAGCTAACTCTAACCATTGATACTTTGGTTAATTAATACTCAGGCCGATAATTTCGGCCTGTCTTATTTCTGCTTTATATAGCAGCCCCAGCCTTGGGAAATATGAGTTGTTTAGCTTAAATACTGTTCGCAGGTTTAGTTTTGGCTAGCCAGTTAGCAATGTTGACTGCCATTTGCTGGTTATTACCGGTTAAAAATTTATTTTGAAAAATGGCATCATCGGCAAAAACCAGCACATCACCTTTGCCTATTTTTTTATGGATGATGACGGCAAACGTCGATTGATAATCGCCACCATCTTGTTGTTTATTTTTATTCAGATCTAACCAGGCATCTGCACTGGTTATGGCAAGCGCCGATGCAGACTTATCTTTTGTCTGCAAAGCCCAACCGCCGTATAGATTAAAATGCTGAACATTGTTAAAAAGCCAATGCGGTACCAATCTTGAAACTGAGAAATCTTTTGGTTTATTGGCCAGCATGGCTTGATGTTCGTTAATTGAATAGTTGGATACACCAATATCAAACTCAGCCAACAAGCCACCAACGGTTGGCGCAATATGGATCATGATGACTAATTTGCCACCCGACTTTACATAGTCGGCAAGTACCTGGCGTTCTTGCAATGAGAATGCCTGAAAAGGCCCGGAGATGATCAGTGCATCCACTTTCGCCAATGCCCGCGGATGAATAACGTCGCTACTCGCACTCACCTGATTATCAGCAGCAACCAGTGTATCGGCGAATCCGGATAGTCCCAGTTGTCCCTGCTGCTGGTATAAAAATGCCTGTTTGTGTCCTTCATCAAAGACGATGTTCGCACTTTGCGCACTTTTGCTTTGCAGAAAACATACGCTTAACACTATTAGCAACAACTGTTTATACATAACATACCTGATTATTTGATTCAGTAGTTACACCTATATATACCGAGAACTTCAGCAACGCAACAAAAGTTATATACCCGCTCCACTTCAAGATGCAGGTTTCAGAGCGCTTGAGCGATTCCAATACAAGGCGCAGTTATGTAGTAATGGTTATTCCCTTACAAATAGCTGCAACGACGTAGTGGGATTGCTCAAGCGCTTCTTCGATGGGTTTAAAAGCAATTTATGCCGCGTTATCAAATTGAACAATGGAACAACCATTCTTTAAATTTAATGCCTTGCCTAAATTGCTTTTAACTCCCACTGAAATCCCGCATCTTGAAGTGGAACGGGTATGAAATATTGACTATTTGCTTATTCTTGTGGATCTGATGTCAGTGTTATAATTTATTAACTGTATGATTTATCAGCAAGTGCTAGTGGGAAAGATAGTCTTGTTGGTGGCCTAATTGCAATTAGTTAAATTTTAACCAGAAATAAAGTACCACTTTTTATTTGGTAGTGTTATAATCTCGCGCCCGCTTACCTCAGGCTATGGTTTGGGTAGGTGGATAAAGGCAGTGACGGGTCAAATTTTTGGCCTTGAATTTACAAACAGCGGAGCACATATAATATGATCCAAATGCAATCACAGCTAGACGTTGCTGATAACAGCGGCGCTCGACGCGTGCAATGTATCAAGGTTCTAGGTGGCTCGCACCGTCGCTATGCAGGTATTGGTGACATCATTAAGGTTTCTGTTAAAGAAGCTATTCCTCGCGGTAAAGTGAAGAAAGGTGATGTTCTAAATGCGGTAGTGGTGCGCACTAGAAAAGGCGTTCGTCGTTCAGATGGTTCATCTATCAGATTCGATGGAAACGCGGCAGTAATGTTAAATGCTAACTTACAGCCAATTGGCACACGTATTTTCGGACCAGTGACACGCGAATTAAGAACTGAAAAGTTCATGAAGATCGTATCTCTAGCTCCTGAAGTACTTTAAGGAGTCACGAAAATGGCCTCTAAAATTCGTCTAAATGACGAAGTAGTAATCCTAGCTGGTAAAGATAAGGGCAAAAGTGGCAAGATCACTAAAGTTCTTACAGCTGATGGAAAAGTATTCGTTGAAGGCATCAACTTAATCAAGAAACATCAAAAGCCTGTACCTCAGTTACAGCAACCTGGTGGCATTGTTGAGAAAGAAGCTGCAATCAACGTATCAAACGTTGCGATCAAAAACCCTGCTTCTGGCAAGGCTGATCGTGTAGGTTTTAGAATTGAAGACGGCAAAAAAGTTCGTTTCTTCAAGTCTAATAACGAATTAGTATAATATTGGAGTAAACGATGGCGAAACTGCATGATTTATATAAAGATACGATTGTATCATCTCTTGTAAAAGAGTTTGGTTACAAAAGTGTCATGCAAGTCCCTCGGATTGAAAAGATCACCCTGAACATGGGTGTTGGTGAAGCTATTGCTGATAAAAAAGTATTAGACCACGCCACAAATGATCTTACTGCAATCTCGGGTCAAAAGCCGATGATCACTAAAGCCCGCAAATCTGTTGCGGGTTTTAAGATTCGTGAAGGCTACCCTATTGGTGCAAAAGTAACTTTACGCGGTGAACGCATGTGGGAATTTTTAGAGCGCTTAATCGCGATCTCAATTCCTCGTATTCGTGATTTCCGTGGCTTGAACCCTAAGTCGTTCGATGGCCGTGGTAATTACAGCATGGGCGTGCGTGAGCAAATTATTTTCCCAGAGATCGATTACGATAAAATCGATAAAATTCGCGGTATGGATATCACTATCACTACTACTGCGAAGAACGATGCGGAAGGTCATGCTTTGCTGACTGCCTTTAACTTCCCGTTTAAGAAAAAGGTGTAGAGTTATGGCTAAAACATCAATGAAAGCACGTGAAGCAAAACGTGCAAAATTAGTTGCTCAATATGCTGAAAAGCGTGCAGCAATAAAAGCGATCATCTCTGACGTAAATTCTTCTGAAGAAGAGCGTTGGGATGCAGTATTAAAACTTCAAGCTTTACCGCGTGATTCTAGCAGCAGCCGCCAACGTAACCGTTGTGTGATTACTGGTCGTCCACATGGTTACCTACGTAAGTTCGGCTTAAGCCGTATTAAATTACGTGAAGCAACCATGCGTGGTGAAGTTCCTGGTCTTAAAAAAGCAAGTTGGTAAGGGAGTAATTAATTATGATGACTGATCCTATCGCGGATATGTTTACACGCATCCGTAACGGTCAATCTGCAGCTAAAGTTGCAGTATCTATGCCATCTTCCAAGCTAAAAGTAGCAATTGCTCACTTGCTTAAAGAAGAAGGCTATATAAACGGTTTTGAAGTATCTACTGAAGCTAAGCCTCAGTTAGAAGTCACTTTAAAATATTTCGAAGGTAAAGAAGTAATCGAAACGATCAAGCGTGTTTCACGTCCTGGTCTTCGTGTATACAAAGGCAGCACTGAGATCCCTCAGGTATTAGCTGGCTTAGGTATTACGATTGTATCTACTTCTAAAGGCCTAATGACTGATCGTGCCGCTCGCAATGCGGGTCTTGGCGGTGAGCTCATTGGTACCGTAGCGTAAGGAGCAAGAATATGTCTCGTGTTGCAAAAGCACCTGTGGCAGTACCTGCTGGCGTTACTGTTACGTTATCTGGTCAAGAAATCACAGTTAAAGGCCCTAAAGGCGAATTAACTCGTACGATCCACAGTGACGTTGCTGTTTCTCAAGAAGAAAACAACATCATCACTACAATCGTTAGCGACGTTAAAGGCGCTTGGGCTCAAGCCGGTACGACTCGCGCATTAATCAATAACATGGTTAATGGTGTGAACACTGGTTATGAAAAACGCCTGATTTTAAACGGTGTTGGTTATCGTGCAAAAGCGGCTGGTCAGAAGTTAAGCCTTTCTTTAGGTTTCTCTCACCCAGTTGAGCACGCGGTTCCAGCCAGTGTTAAAGTTGTAACTCCTAGTCAAACTGAAATCGTACTTACCGGTGCTGATAGGCAGGAGATTGGTCAAGTAGCTGCGAACATTCGTGCATACCGTAAACCTGAGCCTTACAAAGGCAAAGGGATTCGTTATAGCGATGAAGTTGTTCGTCGTAAAGAAGCTAAGAAGAAGTAGGGTAATACTATGGATAAGAAAACATCTCGTTTACGCCGTGCAAAACGTACGCGCGCTAAAATCAGCGAGTTGGGTGCGAATCGTTTAGTCGTTCACCGTACTCCTCGTCACATTTATGCTCAGCTTATCGCTCCAACTGGTTCTGAAGTAATTGCGCAAGCATCTACTTTGGATAAAGACATTCGCGAACAAGTGAAAGCTACTGGCAATAAAGAAGCAGCAGCTGCTGTTGGTAAAGCAATCGCAGAGCGCGCTTCCGCCAAAGGTATCACTAACGTTGCATTCGATCGTTCAGGTTTCTTATACCACGGTCGAGTTCAAGTATTAGCTGAAGCGGCTCGTGAAGCTGGCCTTAAATTCTAGGAGTTAGATAATGGCTAATGTAGAAAACACACAACAAAGTGAATTTGCTGAAAAGTTAATTGCTGTTAACCGCGTATCAAAAGTGGTTAAAGGTGGTCGTATTTTCAGTTTCACAGCACTAACAGTAGTTGGTGACGGCAACGGTCGTGTTGGTTTTGGTTACGGTAAAGCACGTGAAGTGCCTGCTGCAATCCAAAAAGCAATGGAAAAGGCTCGTCGTAATATCGTAAACATTGATCTGAAAGGTACTACTTTACAGCATGCTGTTAAAGGTAAGCACTCAGGTTCTAAAGTTTACATGCAACCTGCTTCTGAAGGTACAGGTATCATCGCCGGTGGCGCGATGCGTGCAGTACTAGAAGTTGCTGGCGTACAGAACGTACTGTCAAAAGTATACGGTTCTACTAACCCAATTAACGTTGTACGCGCTACTATCAGTGCTCTTGCGGATATGAAGTCGCCTGAGTCTGTTGCAGCTAAGCGTGGCTTAAACGTTAGTGAAATACTGGGGTAACTAGACATGGCTAAGACTGTCAAAGTAACACAATTAAAAAGTTCTATCGGACGTTTACCGTCACATAGAGCTACATTGAAAGGATTAGGTTTACGTCGTATTCGTCATACTGTAGAGTTAGAAGATACTCCATCAGTACGCGGTATGTTGAACTTAGTTCATTACATGATTAAGGTGGAGGATTAACTTATGCATTTAAATACATTATCCCCTGCACCTGGCGCTACGAAAGATAAAAAGCGTGTAGGTCGTGGTATCGGTTCTGGTAACGGCAAAACAGGTGGCCGCGGTCACAAAGGTCAAAAGTCTCGCTCAGGCGGCGGCATTCGTCCAGGTTTTGAAGGTGGGCAGATGCCACTTAAACAACGTTTACCTAAATTTGGTTTTACCTCGCGTAAATCTTTAGTTCGCGCTGAAGTTCGTTTACACGAATTAAACCATATCAATGGTGATGTTGTTGATATTCACGCGCTTAAAGACGCAGGCATTATCACTCGTAACATCGTATCTGCAAAGATCATGTTATCTGGTGAAATCAGCCGTAAAATTACGGTTCGTGGCCTAGCAGTAACTAAGGGTGCACGTGCAGCTATTGAAGCTGCCGGTGGTACAATAGAGGAATAGTACACAATGGCTACACCAGGAATGGAAAACAAAGCTCAAGGCGGTTTGTCTGAGCTTAAACAAAGATTGTTGTTCGTACTCGGAGCGCTTATTGTGTTTCGTTTAGGTTCATTTGTACCAATCCCTGGTATTGACGCCGCTGTACTAGCTCAGTTGTTTGAACAACAAAAGGGCACCATTGTAGAAATGTTTAACATGTTCTCTGGTGGTGCACTTGAGCGAGCCTCTGTATTGGCTCTTGGTATTATGCCGTACATCTCAGCTTCGATTATCACGCAAATCAGCACACACATTGTGCCGCATATGCAAGAGTTGAAAAAAGAAGGTGAAGCTGGACGTCGTAAGATCAGTCAATACACACGCTACGGCACACTGCTTCTGGCAACAGTACAAGCGATTGCGATTTCGAATAGTTTACCTGGTATGATGCCTGGCCTAGTGGTTAACGCTGGCTTTGGTTTCTACTTTACCGCGGTAGTATCTTTAGTAACTGGTACCATGTTTTTAATGTGGTTAGGTGAACAAATTACTGAACGTGGTATTGGTAACGGTATTTCAATCTTAATCTTCGCAGGTATTGTTGCTGGCATGCCATCCGCTGTTGGTCAAACAGCAGAAATGGCGCGTCAAGGTGAATTGCACTTATTAGCATTATTAATCATTGCAGTAATCGTTTTTGCGGTTACGTTTTTAGTTGTATGGGTAGAGCGCGGTCAACGCCGCATTGTGGTAAACTATGCTAAGCGCCAACAAGGTCGCAAAGTATTTGCCGCTCAAAGTACTCACTTACCACTTAAAGTAAACATGGCGGGTGTTATCCCACCTATCTTTGCTTCAAGTATTATCTTGTTCCCGGGTACCATCGCAAGTTGGTTCGGACAAGGTGACGGTATGGTGGCTGACTTTTTACAAGAGATCTCTCTTGCATTGTCGCCAGGACAACCTTTGTATGTAATGCTATATGCTGCAGCAATAATCTTTTTCTGTTTTTTCTACACGGCTCTTGTGTTCAATCCACGTGAAACAGCAGATAATTTGAAGAAATCTGGTGCGTTCATTCCAGGCATACGCCCGGGTGAGCAAACATCTAGATATATCGATAAAGTAATGACCCGCTTAACATTAGCCGGGGCTTTATACATTACTTTTGTTTGTTTGGTTCCTGAGTTCATGATGATCTTTATGGATGTACAATTCTACTTCGGTGGAACATCCCTACTAATTATTGTAGTCGTAATCATGGATTTCATGGCACAAGTACAAACTCATTTGATGTCTCATCAATATGACAATGTACTTAAGAAAGCCAATCTTAAAGGCTATGGCCGTTAGGCCAACGGAGTATAAAATGAAAGTTCGTGCATCCGTTAAAAAGATTTGTCGTAACTGTAAAATAGTTAAACGTGCAGGTGTAGTTCGCGTACTTTGCGTAGAACCAAAACACAAGCAACGCCAAGGCTAATCTTTTACTAAAGTGTTACTAGTTGTAATTTATTGTAATTAGTAACACTTTATATTGCAAAAATGTTGCTGGTTGAGTATCCTTACGGGCTTTTCAACCGGTTTTCTTTTAACCCTATAAAATAGGAGATGTGTTAGTGGCCCGTATAGCTGGCATTAACATCCCTGATCGTAAGCATGCAGTAATTGCCATTACTGCTATCTACGGTATCGGTGCAACCCGTGCA
Source organism: Thalassotalea sp. 42_200_T64 (assembly GCA_002162925.1). Lineage (GTDB taxonomy): Bacteria > Pseudomonadota > Gammaproteobacteria > Enterobacterales > Alteromonadaceae > Thalassotalea_A. The sequence goes on from MABC01000053.1 coordinate 103,101, forward strand.
AAGTTAGTTTGTGCAGGCGCTGGTATCGCTGAAGATATTAAGATCAGTGAATTAGACGAAGCGCAAATAGATTTGCTTCGTACAGAAGTGGCGAAATTTACCGTAGAAGGTGACTTACGTCGTGAAGTTTCAATGAATATCAAGCGTCTGATGGACCTTGGCTGTTATCGTGGTTTACGCCATCGTCGCAGTCTCCCTCTACGTGGTCAGCGCACGAAAACGAATGCGCGTACCCGTAAAGGTCCTCGTAAGCCGATTAAAAAGTAGATCGAGGTAATTAGACATGGCTAAAACACCTACGCGTACTAAACGTCGCGTTAAAAAACAAGTTGCTGATGGCATGGCTCATATCCATGCTTCTTTCAACAACACAATCGTAACTCTTACCGACAGACAAGGTAATGCTTTATCTTGGGCAACTGCAGGTGGTTCAGGTTTCCGTGGTTCACGTAAATCTACTCCATTCGCTGCACAGGTTGCTGCTGATCGTGCTGGTAAAGTAGCACAAGAGTTTGGTTTGAAGAATATTGAAGTATTCGTCAAAGGTCCAGGTCCAGGTCGTGAATCTGCAATCCGTGCCTTAAATGCTGCTGGTTTTAAAATCACCAACATTACTGACGTTACTCCGATTCCTCATAATGGTTGTCGTCCACCTAAGAAACGTCGCGTTTAATAGGTCTGTTGGAGAAATAACATGGCAAGATATTTAGGCCCAAAGCTAAAGCTTAGCCGCCGCGAAGGAACAGACTTGTTCCTTAAAAGTGGTGTTAGGGCAATTGATACTAAATGTAAGATCGAAACTATTCCTGGTCAGCATGGCGCCCGTCGCGGTCGTTTATCTGACTATGGTGTGATGCTTCGCGAAAAACAAAAAGTTCGTCGTATTTACGGTGTTCTTGAGAAGCAGTTCCGTAATTACTACAAACAAGCTGCTCGTCTTAAAGGCAACACAGGTGAAAACTTGTTAAACCTTTTAGAAGTGCGCTTAGACAACGTTGTTTACCGTATGGGTTATGCATCAACACGTGCAGAAGCTCGTCAACTCGTTAGCCACAAAGCTATCGTAGTTAACGGTATAGTTGTTAATATTCCATCTTTCGCTGTTAAGCCAGAAGATACTGTTTCAATTCGTGAGAAGTCTAAAACTCAAGCGCGCATCGCTGCTGCTTTAGAATTAGCGGACCAACGTGAGAAGCCAGTCTGGGTTGAAGTTGATAATAAGAAAATGGAAGGTACGTTTAAACGTTACCCAGATCGTTCTGATTTATCAGCAGAAATTAACGAACAGTTGATTGTCGAGCTTTACTCGAAATAAAGCTGAACTTTAAGAGAGGACAATAATGCAGGGTTCTGTAACCGAATTCCTTAAGCCGAAACTAGTTGGTATTGAAAATATCAGCGACACTCGCGCAAAGGTAACTTTGGAACCACTTGAACGTGGTTTTGGTCATACTTTAGGTAATGCGTTACGCCGCATCCTACTTTCTTCTATGCCAGGTTGTGCCGTGACGGAAGTAGAAATTGATGGTGTATTGCATGAATACAGTAGTAAAGAAGGTGTGCAAGAAGACATCATCGAAATTCTGTTAAACCTTAAAGGTTTGGCGATTGGTTTAGAAGGCAAAACTGAAGCAGTTTTAACTTTAACTAAGTCGGGTGAAGGCCCTGTAACGGCCGCTGATATTCAGCATGATGGTGATGTAGAAATCGCTAATCCTGCACACGTTATCTGTAATTTAACAGGTGACGGTTCTATCAGCATGCGTATCAAGGTAGAAATGGGTCGTGGTTACGTTCCAGCTTCTGTCCGTCGCAACGCCGAGGAAGAAGATCGCGCAATTGGTCGTTTACTCGTTGACGCATCTTTCAGTCCTGTTGAAAGAATTGCTTATGATGTTGACTCGGCTCGAGTTGAGCAACGCACTGACTTAGATAAGCTAGTTATCGACATGGAAACTAACGGTACGTTAGATCCAGAAGAGGCGATTCGTCGTGCATCAACCATCTTAGCCGAACAGCTAGATGCGTTTGTTGACTTACGCGATGTTAAAGAAGTTGAGCCGGAAGAAGTTAAACCTGCTTTCGACCCAATCTTACTTCGTCCAGTTGATGATTTAGAACTAACAGTTCGTTCAGCCAACTGTTTGAAAGCAGAAGCGATTCAGTACATTGGTGACTTAGTACAGCGTGCAGAAGTAGAACTTCTTAAAACACCTAATTTAGGTAAGAAGTCTCTCACTGAAATCAAAGACGTGTTAGCGTCTCGTGGCTTATCTCTAGGCATGCGCCTAGAAAACTGGCCACCTGAAAGCATTGCTGATAACGACTAAGTCGATCACAATTTAATAGTTTAAGAGATAAGGATTAACTTATGCGCCATCGTAAAAGCGGTCGCCAGTTAAACCGTAATAGTAGTCATCGCCAGGCGATGTTCCGCAATATGGCAAGTTCTCTAGTTAAGCACGGTGTTATTAAAACTACTGTTGCTAAAGCTAAAGAACTACGTCGCGTTGTTGAGCCACTAATTACATTGGCTAAAACAGATAGCGTTGCAAATCGTCGTTTGGCATTTGCTCGCACACGCGATCAAGAAGTAGTTGGTTTATTATTTACAGATCTTGGTCCTCGTTACCAAGAACGTCCAGGTGGTTACACTCGCATTTTAAAATGTGGTTTCCGTACTGGTGATAAAGCACCTATGGCTTATATTGAACTTGTAGACCGTCCAGCAGTTGAAGAAATTGTTGAAGACGTTGAAGAAGTTTCAGAAGAAGCATAAATCGAGTTATTATAATTCGAATAAAAAGAGTCCTTAGGGACTCTTTTTTTTGGTAAATGTAAGCACGTTTTGAAGCATGGGGGTTCCGTGTCAACTGCTCGCTGTCAAGCATGGAGGTTCCAAATCAAGTTTGGAATGACGGTGAACATTTTCTAAGAATATTGAAGTTTTCACGATGCTTATTTATTTACGCCACGTCATCCCGTGCTTGCCACGGGACCTCCTAAATTGACAGCGTGCACTGCTTATCGACGCTTCAGAACGCTCTTTTCACCACTCACCTTGACGTCCCCACTTATAATCCGTACTGTGGTAGGTTGTATTGTTATGTAAGTGAATCCAATGTCAGATCGAAATCCAATAATTGCAGTTACCGGCTCATCCGGTGCAGGTACATCAACCACGATGGGCGCTTTTGAGCACATCTTTCGCTCTCTGAACATTAACCCTGCAATCGTCGAAGGGGACAGCTTTCACCGATTTACTCGGCCGGAAATGGATCTTGAAAAAAGAAAAGCAAAAGCCGAAGGCACTAAAGTCAGTTATTTTGGCGATGTGGCAAATGATTTTGACGCCCTGGAAAAATTATTCAAAGACTTTGGTGAACGCGGCGAAGGTAAGATGCGCCGTTATCTGCATACTTTTGATGAAGCCGTACCCTATAACCAAATGCCTGGTACTTTTACCCCGTGGGAGCCATTAGGGAAAGATTCTGACCTGTTATTTTATGAAGGCCTCCATGGTGGTGTGGTTACTGAAAAAAATGACGTTGCCAAGCATGTAGACCTGTTAATCGGTATGGTGCCTATAGTGAATCTGGAGTGGATCCAAAAAATCATACGAGATACCAACAAAAGAGGGCACTCGAGAGAGGCCGTTAATGAAAGTATTGTCAGAAGCATGGAAGATTACTTTAATTTTATCACCCCGCAGTTTTCTCGTACCCACATTAATTTTCAACGGGTGCCAACGGTGGATACATCAAACCCGTTTAGCGCAAAAGTGATCCCTAGTGCCGATGAAAGCTTCGTAGTGATCCGCTTTCGAGAAATGAAAAATGTAGATTTTCCGTTTTATTTGCGGATGATCGATGGCTCTTTTATGTCTCGGGTAAATACTCTTGTGGTACCTGGCGGAAAAATGAGTTTTGCCATGGAGCTAATCTTGAAACCCTTGATAGCCAATATCATTGAAAAAAAGCAAGCGGCGAGTAAGCAAATCGATTGGATGCAGACGTATAAGTGAATCCAGTGAACTGCACTTGAAAAGAAAAAAACAGGGTACCTTGTACCTGTTCCGTTACTTTTCCACAATCTCAAAGTCATGCGTAATCTTCACTGCCTTATTCACATTAATGCCACCGAACAATACTTATCAGCAGATAATGCGACCGCTCTTTCTACATGCTTGGCACTTACCCCTGTGCCTTTGATGATAAAGTGTAAATGGATATCAGAGAATACACGCGGTACTGTGTCAACTCGTGTGCCGTTAATTTCAACGATACAGTCGCTGATGTTTTGACGAGATTTTTCCAGAATACTGACCACATCCACCGATGAACAGCAGCCTAATGACAATAATATATTTTCTAGCGGGCTGACTGCATTATTGCCACCGTTAGCATCCATTAGAATGCTGTGACCACTTTCTGAGGTGCCCATAAACATCTCATCGCTAACCCATTGTACTTTTGCTTTCATGATTATTTCCTAGATTATTGTACGTTCGTGCTCTCAAAAATTTTGTCTGCTGATGCGGCAACAAAATCATTATATAAATTACCACAACGTTTTGGGTAGCGTTTGGCAAATTCATAGAAGCAGCTTGGTATTTTTGCCACTTGATCCGAAAACTTAACACTTACCTTATCAGCCATGGTCGAAGATTGCTCGAGTAACACGTCAGCATCGCCTTTAATTTCACCACCGGCAGCATTTAAGCTAAAACCACCATTCTTCACCGCCTGATTAAGTTCGATAATGCAGTCGAAATCTTCTAGGTGATTAATGCTCACAGTAAAGTGATTAGCTCTGTAGCCCCATGCCGATAACCAGGCGGCATACTCGCTTTCTTTTAGCAGAGTTTGGTATTCTTCATAACTGACTTGCCAATGAGTGCCTGAGTATAAAAATGACTGACTTTCAACTTTACTAGTGTCAACAATAGCAACAATACGGTTAATTATCTGTTGAGCTGGTAGCGATAACTTTTCCACTAACAACTCGCTGATAAATACTTTTGGCAAAGTATTGTCGGGATGTTCAAAGTGCTTAGCGTACATTTTTTTTCGCTTCAAAATGATACTCTCCACACTGTTGGTAGCCAAGGCTAAGTAGATGCTTAGCGAGTTTTTCAATGCCCACTTTGTCTAAGTTAAAGGTACGGTAGGCAACATGATCATTTACAAGATCTTTGCCTGTGCTTAAAAGTTGATGAACTTTGCCGGCAGACGGTGTAACCGCTAAGTACTGCTGCCAGATGTGGTCAAATAGTGTGGTGATTTTGGCGCTCATGGTGTCCCCTTAGAAAATGAACAATATAATGAATTTTAATGAAACTTGCAACTATAGTAGTATTTATAATATAATTGTGAGGTTCGACTAAAAAATAGGACGATGCGTGCGGAAAGTTTGGATTGTTGTAACTCCCCGACGAAGGAGCCTACCTCGTCGGAAAATTTAGATATTATCGATTGCTTTGAAAAAGCAGGGACGGAGCCCTGCAATTTGTATTGAATACGATAAGGTAAGCATTAGATACTTAAGCCCGGGCTCAATTGAGCAGGAAGTTGTACTTTTTCGGCCTCTACTGAGGCAACTGGGAATGCACAGTAATCAGCGGCATAAAAGGCACTGGCTCTATGGTTACCACTGTCTCCAATACCACCAAATGGCGCAGCACCGCTGGCACCGGTAATGGGTTTGTTCCAGTTTACAATGCCGGCACGAATACGCTTAAAGAAGTGGTTGTAGTGTTCTTCACTGTCACTTAACAGACCCGCAGATAAACCAAAGCTGGTATTGTTTGCTTCGACAATGGCGCTATCAAAGTCATCAAAGCGATACACTTTTAATAATGGCCCAAAGTGTTCTTCATCAGGCATGTCTGCAATGGCTGTGACATCGACAATGCCAGGAGTAACAAAACCCGTGCCCGGCTTTTTGTGAGTAAGAGCGATTAAAGACGTTCCGCCTAGTTCAACCAGTTGCTCGTGCGCCGCGACTAACCCCAAAGCGGCACGTTCCGAGATCATTGAGCCGATAAACGGTTGCTCTTCATCATTATAGTAACCAATTTTAATGGCTTTCGTGGCACTAATTAATTTTTCTAAAATCGCATCACCAGTGGCATTATTCTCAATAAACAATCGGCGCGCACAAGTACAACGTTGACCTGTAGTAATAAAGGCTGATAGCATGATGTCGTGTACCGCGGCATTAACATCAGCAACATCTTTCACGATCAATGGGTTATTACCACCCATTTCTAACGCTAGAATTTTTCCTGGTTTATCTGCAAATTGTTGGTGCAATAGCTTGCCTGTGGTTGAGCTACCAGTAAAGAATAAGCCATCAATACCTGGGTGGCTGGCTAACGCTTTACCGGTTTCAACTTCACCTTGTACCAGGTTAATTACGCCGGCAGGTAAACCTGCTTGCTCCCATAGTTTAAGCATTAACTCTGCAACCATAGGGGTTAATTCAGAAGGCTTGAATACTACAGTATTGCCAGCAATTAAGGCCGGTACAATATGACCGTTAGGTAAATGACCCGGGAAATTGTATGGGCCAAATACGGCAACTACGCCATGTGGCTTATGACGAATAAACGCTTTAGCACCAGAAATAGGGTTTTCTACAGTACCCGTTCTGTCGTTATAGGCTTTAATGGATAAATTCACTTTCCCTATCATCGCGCCAGCTTCCGTACGAGTTTCCCAGATAGGCTTACCCGTTTCTTGTGCAATCGCGGTGGCAATTTTTTCTTTGTGTTCGGTTAACACATCCATGTAGCGTTTAATCACTACAAGACGGTGTTCGACACTGGCAAAACCCCAATCTTCAAAAGCGATACGGGCACTATTTATCGCTTCGTTTACTTGTTCTGCGCTGGCAGATTCACCTTGCCAAATTACTTCGTTCAATGCCGGATTTAATGAAGACATAGAGTTACCCATGCCTGGTAGCCATTGACCATTAATAAATTGTACTGAATTTGTCATTTTTACCTCTTACTAACACTACGAGTTTAAGTTGATGCAATTCTTACCTTGTCGCCATTGGCAACTTGTAAGGCATCGGCCGTTTGCTGGTCGATTGTCGCTAGATCATTCTCTAAATCGATATCTACTGGCATTAACACTGCTCTAAACTCACGGACTTTAGTGTTACATATCATTTGTTTATTGGTGGTAGTTACGCCACCAATGTTAATTGTTAAACGGCTTGAATTTCTGACCGTTTTAATTGATTTAAGTTGCGCTTCTACCGTCGGGCCAGCATCAAAAATGTCAACATAACCACGATTAATAAAACCTTCATTTTCTAATAAACGTAAAGCCGGCACGGTTTGCTGATGTACCTTACCAATGACTTTCTGCGCTTCTTTACTTAACAAGCTGACATAAATGGGGTATTTAGGCATCAATTCGGCAATGAATTCTTTTCTTCCGATACCGGTCAAATAATCGGCGGTAGGAAAATCCATTGAAAAGAAGTGTTCTTCCAACCACTGCCAAAAAGGCGAGTTGCCATTGTCATCAGATACCCCTCGCATTTCTGCGATCACCGTTTGATTGAAGCGATGTTGGTGTTCAGCCATAAATAATAAGCGGCATTTCGATAGGAAGCGGCCATAATTATTTATTCGATAATTATCGCGTAAATATAACGTGCACAATTCAGAGCTACCGGTGTAGTCGTTATTCAACGAAAGAATTTCAACGTTATTATAAATATTGAGTTCGCGCGAAGAATGTACAACTTTACCGATATGGTAATGATAAAAAGCATCATTAAGGCCGACCGCGGCTTCTATGCCACTAGTGCCAACCACTTCACCAGTTTCAAGGTCTTCCATGACAAACAAATACCCTTCATCACCGCAGGTTTCTACGGGTGTATGAAATGATTTGGTTGCGCGATTAATTCGGCTTACCAACAATTCTTCATTTACGGGTAAGGAAGTAAAGCCATGACCAGACTCCACGGCTATTTGATGCAAAACATCATAATCGCTACTGCGGATAGGGCGGATAATAACCATAGTATTTTCTCTAAGATAGTAAGAGTTAAGGCCTAAACCTTAACCGTTAACAACTTTTGCTACGGCTTTTTCAAAGCGTAGTAAACCTTCCTCAATATCTGCATCAGGGATAACTAAAGACGGTGCAAAACGAACTATGTTAGCACCGGCTACAAGAGTCATTAACCCTTCCGCCATGGCTGCTACTAAGAAATCTTTGGCTCTACCCTGATATTCATCATTTAATACCGCGCCAATTAATAAGCCTTTGCCGCGAATTTCTTTAAAGACATTATATTTGGCATTAATTTTATTAATACCGTCTCGGTATAATTGCTCTTTTGCTTTCACACCATTTAACACGGCTGCATCATTAACCGTATCAAAAGCCGCTTCCGCGACGGCACAAGCTAATGGGTTACCACCATAAGTACTGCCATGTGTGCCAATTTTTAGGTGTTTAGCGATTGCCGTTGTGGTTAACATGGCGCCAATTGGGAAACCGCCGCCTAAGGCTTTGGCTGTGGTTAAAATATCAGGAGTCACATTAAGGCCCATATACGCGTATAGTTCACCAGTACGGCCAACACCTGTTTGCACCTCATCAAACACTAACAATGCATTGTGTTGGTTACATAACCCGCGTACACCCTGGATAAACTCATCGGTAGGAGAGATAATGCCGCCTTCACCTTGTAATGGCTCCATTACTACGGCACAGGTCTTGTCACTAATAAGTTCTTTTACTGAATCCAGGTTGTTGTATTCAGCATGAAAAACATCACCTGGTTTAGGACCAAAGCCGTCGGAATATGATGCTTGTCCGCCTACGGTAACGGTAAAAAATGTACGGCCATGAAAGCCTTGTTTAAAGGCAATGATTTGAGTTTTGTCGCTACCGTGAACATCTAAAGCCCAGCGACGAGCAAGCTTTAACGCCGCTTCATTAGACTCGGCACCAGAGTTGGCAAAATACACTTTTTCAGCAAAGGTGTTATCGACTAATTTTTTGGCTAATCGTAAAGCTGGCTCATTAGTCATCACATTTGATAAATGCCAAAGTTTCTCACCTTGGGTTTTTAATGCTGCAACTAATGCAGGATGACAATGACCTAAACAATTAACGGCAATACCACCAGCAAAATCGATTAATTCATTATTATTTTGATCCCAAACTCTTGAACCTTTACCTCTAACTGGAATCACCGCTGAAGGTGAATAGTTAGGCACCATTACTTGATCAAATAATTCACGATTTGCTACAATCTGTTCAGTCATACCCGAAATCCTCTTTAATAAATGCTAAATGTAGCACAGGCTGTATATGGTTGTTGGTCTAATAGCGTATGCTCTCAACCAAAATTGAGTCAATATTATGCCAGAAATTTATGCGGTTGTCTTTGCTTGGGTAGCTTGGAGCCCAATAAAAATAAGGGGTTCTTAGGTTTTATTCAATATTTATGCATAACTATATTTGTTGATTTCACCTTAACTAATTAACTGCGCGATAAATTCAAAGTAACAGTTATGCTACTTTTGGGATGATCAATTAGGTAAGTGGTAAATGGCTTTTAATACCGACTGTTGAGAATTTGTCATGTTGATAAATTTCATGCCGATGAAGAATTGGTTTTGCGAAACGCGGCGATTTACGATTAATCGCACCACAGTAGGTTCTAATTGTGGTTGTTCGCAAAATTTGATTTGAAACTGTGGCGGGTGATTACATTGTGCCAATATATTGTCGATGCATTGCTTATCAACAATAAGCTGGATACCAGAAAGTGAAAGATTTTTCGCATTCCCTAAAAAGGTATCGTTAGTTTCAGATAAAATGATAGAAACATTAAAATCTACATCTAGCCTGGGATGATACCTCCTCTCACTTAACATGCTAACCTCTATTTTTATTATTAATTTATTATATTTACTCTAACATAATTTACTCAACAATGATTTTGTCCGTCGAAAGATCAACGAGTCCTGCTTGAAATCGTTAGAAAATTTTGCAGTAATTGATGCCCTTGTTCGGTCAAAATCGACTCAGGATGAAACTGTACCCCCATTATGGGTAAATGCTTATGGCAAATACCCATAATTTCATCGACTTGCCCTTTATCGTCTTCGGTCCAGGCGGTAACTGTTAATTCTGCGGGCAATCGGTCTTTATTGACAATTAAAGAATGATAGCGAGTGACCTGCAAAGGATTATTCAGTTTAGCAAACACATTGCTATTATTGTGTTTAATTAATGACGTTTTGCCATGCATCACTTGCCTGGCTTTTTCTACTGCGCCGCCAAAATGCTGGGCGATACATTGATGGCCAAGGCAAACCCCTAAAATTGGAATTACCCCTGAAAATTGTTTGATAATGGCAAGAGATAAACCGGCACTACTTGGATCACAAGGACCTGGTGAAATAACGATGTGATCGGGCTTTAACTGTTTGATCGAGTCGATGGTTAGCTCATCATTTCTTTTAACTAATACTTCTTCACCTAAATGTTGAAAGTAGTGCACCAAATTAAAGGTAAAGGAGTCATAGTTATCGATCATTAACAGCATTTAGGTTCCAAAAGTTAAGCCAAAGAAATAAAAAAGATATTATACCCTATAAAGTTAGGCATTGAGCAAGTGTGGTTATGCCGTGTTCCAGGATAAGTAATTACCTAATGTTGTTGGTATATACTGATGGCGTTTGAGTAGCAATTACTTCTACTTTATCGCCAATGTTTATAGTTCCCTGATTTAAAGCCACCAGGTTCTGACCAAAATACACTTGCAGGTCATCTGCCTTTCTAAATTTTTGCAAAGTTGCCATCGGTTCTTTATCTGAGCTACGTATTCCAGTTTGTTCATTCACCGTAGTAAACACACAGCGGCTGCAAGGCTTACTTATAGTAAATTCGACTTCACCAATCCGTATTTTTTGCCAAGCATCTTCAGCAAATGCGGAGCAATTGCTAACCACCAGGTTTGGACGGAATTGTTCGATATTTACTGGAGATGCTAGTTTTTGATTTAAGCAGAATAACGATGCTTCACTGATCAGCAATAATGGATAACCATCGGCAAAACTTAATTTTTTGTTATAATCTTTAACATTACGCTCAGATTTATCTCCTAAAAAATAGACTTTGCAAGGTGAGTTAATGTACGTAGAAAACCACAGATCTATTTCATCATGACAGTGTTGCGAGAATATCTTGTCATTCCAGACTGAAATGTGTTGGTAGCATGCAGAAAAGTTTGTCCGATCGATATTTAAAACAGCCATGCCGGGGGCTTTTACCATTATTCCATCGGGAGTAATGCTGCAGGTAACTAATACCAACTTTGATTTAGTTCTGCCGGTAATAAACTTACCGTTTAAGTCGGTTATGACAAAATAGCGATCATGCTCTAAGCCAGTTTCCTGCACTAATGAGCTCGTCAATGAAAGCGCCTTTGTTGATTTTATCGGATAGCTGAAAATGCTGGTTAATTGTGCGTAACTCATGATTTTCTCGTTAAAAACACCTGGGAGCTATCCATCTTAATGCACTCAATATAAATAAGAAAATTTAATAAATAATTCGGCTATAATAGCGTTTGCGCAGATACCATAAATTCACCTTACAGGAAACTAATGAGCAACAACTCGGTTAACTCCAAAATAATTTCGATCGCTGTCTTATTACCCTTGTTAGCATCAATCGTTGCTATTACTCCGTTAGCAGTAGATTTATATTTGCCCGCTATGCCAATAATTGCTCAACACTTTGCAACGTCAATTGCCGATGTGCAAAATTCATTAAGTGTTTACCTGGCCGGCTATGCTAGCGGGTTATTACTTTTTGGACCTTTAGCAGATAAATTAGGGCGACGAAAGTTAGCTATTTTTGGCCTAACTTTTTTTTCATTAACGTCTTTGTATTTGCCTTTAGCTGAAACCATTGATCAATTTATTACTTTGCGTTTTATCCAAGCATTTTGTGGCAGTGCCGCAACCGTCGTTGTGCCCGGTATTATTCGTCAGTTTTATGGTAAAGATACGGCCAAAGGCATGTCTTATGTCAGCATGATAATGATGTTTGCCCCTATGCTGGCACCGACCATTGGCAGTGCAATAATGTACGTTGCCAGTTGGCAAGCGATGTTTTATTTCTTAGGATGCTATGGGTTCGTGATTTTAGTGGCGACGATATTAAAGTTGCCCGAAATGGAGCGAAAAAAACAGTCGAACCTTGAACATATATCTTTTTTTGGCAATTATAAAATTGTACTTTTCGAGCGGGAAGCACGCAAATATATATTAACATCGATGCTAGTTTCTTTAGCATTTTTCGCCTATTTAACGGCAATTCCTTTTGTCTACCTCGAGGTCTACCAAACCGGGGAATTTGTGTTCAGTTTTTTGTTTGGCATCAATGTCGTCGCATTAATGATGGCGCAATTGATTAATACCAGATTCGTTGGCAAAATTGGCTCACAACGGATGTTGATCCTTGCGCTTTATATGGCATTGTTTAGTGCTCTTTGTTTAGTGTCGGTGAATATCCTGGAATTATCGTTATTTTGGACTGTGATCACAATTTTGCCATTAATGGGCAGCATTTCTTTAATTGCGGTAAATTCCGACTCCTTGATCTTGATTACTTTCGAAAATCAAACTGGCACAGCAACAGCGGTTATTGGCACCTTAAGGTTTGGTATTGGGGCGCTAGCAGGGCCTATTTTGGCTTATTATCACAATGACACCGCGTTACCCTTTACGGTTTTGATGCTAACCTCAATAATACTTGTGGGTCTTAGTCAATTTTCAAACTTAACTCATAAAAAATGAGCCGGTATTTAATCAACTTGGTATCAAGGCTCAGACTTATTAGACTTTTCTTTATCGGTTTTTAATTCGCTTTGTTGAATACGCCATTTTTGCATTTCAGCCGTGTAGGTACCCCATACGCACGGGTTACAAGAACCGATTTCACAACATTCGCTCGCGGCCGGAGGTGTTGGTTGTTCAGTGAGGTTGGACATTTCAAATCATCTTGTCGAAAATACTCTGTTAAACTTTATAAACAGAAAATCTTTATTTTTCATTGTTATTGCCAACAGCTTAGTCAATTTGCGAGTTAATTTTATCTTGCTGAATTCGCCATTTTTGTAGTTCGCTGTAGTAATGGTCCCAAACGCATGGGCAACAAGAACCACCTCCACAACAATCATCATCGGCTGGAGGGTAAGGTTTTTCTAGTAATTCAGTCATGTTAATTTTGCACAGTTAATATTTCGATTGTCGTTATTTTACCTGAATGGCGATTGAAGTAAAAACCTATTCTTTAACCAATAACAGAATTTATACCATCCCTGGAAATTCTAAGTTAATTCATCCCTGAATTAAAAAACCCTGCAGTTGCAGGGCTTAAAAATTATACTGATAATGTACCTTGTACCTTGTACCTTGTACCTTGTACCTTGTACCTTGTACCTAGTACCTAGTATCTAGTACCTAGTATCTATTACTCAATATCGGCGAGTTTTTTCTCTAGGTAGTGAATATTAGCACCACCACGGGCAAAACCAACATCAGACATGATGTCCTCTTGCAAGGCGATATTGGTTTTAATACCATCGATTACTAATTCATCCAGAGCGTTTTTCATACGAGCAATCGCTACATCACGAGTTTCACCGTAAGTGATCAGTTTGCCAATCATCGAATCGTAATGAGGCGGTACTGAGTAATCAGTGTAAATGTGAGAATCCCAGCGTACGCCCATGCCCCCAGGAGGGTGGAAACGAGTGATTTTACCCGGAGAAGGGATAAAAGTACGGGGATCTTCAGCATTGATACGACACTCTATGGCATGCCCCTTTACTTGAATATCTTCCTGTTTGATGGTTAATTTTTGACCTGAAGCAATACGGAGTTGCTCTTTGATCAAATCAACCCCAGTGATCATTTCGGAAACCGGATGCTCTACCTGAATACGGGTGTTCATTTCAATGAAATAGAACTCGCCATTTTCAAATAAGAATTCGAAGGTACCGGCACCGCGGTAGTTAATTTCTTTACAAGCGTTACAACAACGAGCACCAATTTCAGCACGAATTTCAGGGGTAATACCAGGCGCAGGCGCCTCTTCCACAACTTTTTGGTGACGACGTTGCATCGAACAGTCACGTTCGGCAAGGTGAATTGCATTGCCTTGGCCATCGGCAAGAATTTGAATTTCAACGTGACGAGGGTTTTCCAGGAATTTCTCCATGTAAACCATATCGTTGTTGAACGTGTTTCTCGCTTCAGTTTTGGTTAACTGAATCGATTCAATTAAGTCCGCTTCGCTACGTACCACACGCATACCGCGACCACCACCACCACCAGAGGCTTTGATGATCACCGGGTAACCTATGCGGCGACCGTGAGCGATACTTGCCGCTTCATCGTCGGTAAGCGGACCATCAGATCCTGGAACACAAGGAACTCCGGCGGCTTTCATTGCTTTAATCGCTGAAACTTTATCGCCCATTAAGCGAATGCTGTCCGCTACAGGACCAATAAAGGCAAAACCTGATTGTTCAACCTGCTCGGCAAAATCTGCGTTTTCCGCTAAAAACCCGTACCCAGGATGAATAGCATCGGCATCAGTGACTTCGGCGGCGGTAATTAAACGAGGGATGTTTAAGTAACTGTCCAGAGCTGATGGTTTACCAATACATATAGTCTCGTCTGCCAATAAAACGTGTTTAAGGTTTTTATCAGCAGTAGAGTGTACAGCTACGGTTTTAATGCCTAGCTCTTTACATGCACGTAAAATACGTAATGCAATTTCGCCTCTGTTGGCGATAAGTACTTTCTTTAACATGGAATTAACCTTACGTTATGCTTATTCGATTACGAAAAGCGGTTGGTCAAATTCAATTGTGTCTTCATTTTCAGCAAGAATTTGTTTAATAACACCAGACTTGTCAGCTTCAATTTGGTTCATCATTTTCATCGCTTCAACAATACATAAAGTATCGCCAGCATTTACGTGTTGACCTACCGCTGCGAAAGCTGGAGCATCAGGCGATGCTGAAGCGTAGAAAGTACCAACCATAGGTGAACGAACAATATGACCCGTTAGTTCGGCACTTGCAGGGGCTGCAGCAGCAACAGGAGCTGCCATTGCAACAGGAGCTGCAGCAACAGGAGCTGCCATTGCAACAGGAGCTGCCATTGCAACAGGAGCACCACGGCAGATGCGAACAGACTCTTCACCTTCAGAGATCTCTAATTCATTGATTCCGGACTCTTCAACAAGTTCGATTAATTTTTTGATTTTACGAATATCCATTAGTACACCTTAGTAATGTTTATTTTACTTAACTTAACTTAATTTAATTTAATTTAGTTTAATTTGTTTAGTGTGTGATGAGCCGCATCAAGGGCATATTCGTACCCCTTCGCACCCAAACCACAAACAACCCCTTCAGCGATATCTGAAAGGTAAGAATGATGACGAAACGCTTCACGTTTGTGCACATTAGACAGATGAACTTCAATGAACGGGATATTTACTGCCGAGAACGCATCTCGAAGAGCTACGCTGGTATGAGTAAATGCCGCAGGATTGATGATTATAAAATCTACCTTTTGGTGTGCCTGGTGAATGGCGTCGATTAATTCATGCTCCGCATTACTCTGCAGATGCATTAAATTGATATCTAAAGATTTAGCCTGTATTTCTAAATTAGCAACAATTTCTGCTAAAGTTTGTGAGCCATAGATTTCCGGTTCACGTTTGCCCAGCATATTTAAATTTGGGCCATTTAACAGTAAAACATTAAACTTTGTAGTCATCTGCAGCTAAATCCAGTGAAATTATTGTTTTTGAACTATTTAACGTATTAAAGCATATCTGCTACTTAGTTTATACGTTGAAAATGTACGTTTTTTCAAATCTCTGCACATTATAGACATTTTCGCAGCAATTAGCAGCAAAATATTGGTCTAATCAGTGGTGTTATGATTCTGAAAAGGAATATTGAGAGATAAAAATTGCAAAAAGGGGCGAAAGCCCCTTTGTTTGGCTGGAGCGTTTGAATGATAATTTAATTAAATATTTTATTGATATGGTTAGCAAACTCCTCTGCGCCCATAAAACCTGTGACTCGTTGCTGGCTTAATTCGTTGCCATGAACATCAAAAAATAAAATTGAAGGCAAACCGAACACATCAAAAGATGTCATTAACTCAATACTTTGCGGCTCTCCGGTTTCGGTTAAATCGATTTGTATCAGCACAGTGTTATGCAAAGCTTGCTGCACTTCTGGCTTGGGAAAGGTGTATTTTTCAAACTCTTTACAGGCAATACACCAATCCGCATATAAGTCGACCATTACCGATTGGCCCTTGCTATTCGCCTTGGCAACCTCGACAGTTAATTGGTCTAAACTTGCCACATGGATAAATTCTTTGTGAGTTTGCTGTTGTGCAACACCGACATTAAATAAAGTGTTATAAGCTAAGTTTGCGCCAAAGAATAGCATAACAAATATTATTAAAGCTCGAAGGCCATACCCGATACTGGCTGGCGATTTACGATTATCATTGTTTACTACGTAAAAATAGGTGGCGGTAATTAACAACAAAAACGCCCACAATAGGTTAGATACCATTTCAGGTAAGAAACGCTCTAGCAGGAATACTGGCACGGCCAATAATAAGAAGCCGAAAACATTCTTGATTACCGTCATCCAATTGCCCGCTTTCGGTAACAATTTACCGCCTGAGCTGCCCAATACTAATAACGGTAACCCCATGCCTAAACTCAGAACGTATAAAGCCGAAGCACCAATGACTACATCCCCTGTTTGTGCGATATAAATCAATGCGCCAGTGAGTGGCGCAGTGGTGCAAGGCGAGGCAACTAAACCAGAAATGGCGCCCATAACAAAGACCGAAACCAGCGAGCCGCCTTTTTGACTTCTGCTTATATTGTTCAACTTGTTTTGCCAACTTGTGGGTAATGCTAAATTGAACACGCCAAACATCGACAGTGCTAACAACACGAACAATATGCTTAAACCAATTAAAATGGCAGGGTGCTGAAATGCGGCTTGAAACTGTGCACCCGCTAGGGCAACAGCTATGCCTAAAGCAGTATAAGTAATTGCCATACCTTGCACGTAAGCCATTGATAAAGTAAACGCTTTACGGGTGGTTAAGTGTTTTCCCCGACCAACAATAATGCCCGTTAAAATAGGATACATAGGGAAAACACAAGGGGTAAAGGAAAGTAATAGTCCTAGACCGAAAAAGCTGACTAAGGTGAATAGTAAACTATTTCCGGCGAGCATTGATGCCAATTCATCTTGCTGGCTAATGGTTTCGTCATCGTTAATTTGTCCTGCGCTTGTGTTGTTTTTCGAGACATCAACATATCCTGCGCCAATGGCATTTAAAATAGCGTTAGCGCTTGGGTTAGTTGGTATTTCTTTTGATTTTTCATTTGCATTAACAAAGCCACTTAACGGTACGGTGTTTTTCGTTGGCGGGTAACACAAGCCTTTATCCGCACAACCTTGGTAAGTGATCGTTAACTCACCGTTAGGGCCAACATTATTCAAAGGAACAGTAAATTTAACTTGTTTGTAGTAAACCTGCTGAACGCCAAAATATTCATCTTCATGATCTTCGCCTTGCGGCAATAGCGGTAAAGTGAACTCGGCATCTGCGGCTTTAAATTTAAATTTACCTTTATATAGGTAGTAACCATCAGCAATGGCAAAGTAAATTTCTAACTTGTCTTGCTGCTGATTAAAGTCGAATTGAAAGGCTTGCTCTACCGGTAAAAATTCTTGGTCATTGCTGAATAATGAATCAAGTGAAGTATCAAAAATAGAATTTTGAGCGGTAGCAGTACCGGTCAATATAGAAACGGTAAGTAGCAATAAAGCAAATATTGAGCGCATGTTTATTTTTTCACTGTGTCATGTATCCAGTTTAAATACAGCTCATTGCCTTGCTGGATGGTCAATGCAATGATTTCTACTACATCATAGGGGTGCAGTGCGATTATCGTCTGTTCAAGTTGTGGAAATAATTGTTGCTTTGATTTGATCAACAACATTATCTCTTCGTCGCACTCTTGCTTTCCTTGCCAACGGTAAAAAGATTTTATTTTCGGCAAAATATTAACACAGGCAGCCAGTTGGTCCGTAATTAATTTTTCGGCAATAGCTTCTGCCACCTCACTGTCTGGGCAATTACATAATACAATTTGAAACATATACACTCTCTATTATTAGCCTAACTGCTGTCTCCCAACATCGTTATTTTAGCTAAGCAAGTTAATAGTCTATCTTAAAATTAACCGCAGCAGTTATATCAATCCGCATAAGTACGACTTCGCTTGAAATAGACCCGATCACCCCAATATAAGTTTCATCACTACAATATTTTGGACCTTTATGTTTAAAGTTTTATTATTACTGTTTATTGTCATGCCCATTATCGAGATTATGGTGTTGATGAATGTTGGTGGCCTTATCGGCGTGTTACCAACCATTGTAATTGTTATTTTAACCGCTTGGGTTGGTGCAGCTATGGTGCGTCAACAAGGCTTGGCGACTTACCAGTCGGTTCAATATAAATTAGCACAAGGGCAAATGCCTTCTGATGAAATCATTGCTGCTTTACTATTGCTGGTCGCTGGGGTGCTATTATTAACTCCCGGTTTTATTACCGATGGCTTTGGTCTGTTATTGTTGTGGCCAGTATCGCGAGCTGCTATTGTAAAAGCGGTGCAAAAACATTTAACGGCTTCTAAAACCAATCATACAAGTTTTTTTCATGGCCAATTTGATCAACATCAATCTGGTGCACAATCTCAATTTTCAGAGGATATAAACTCAGATCAAGGATTTGAAAATCGACATATAGATAGTGAAAAATCCGGTAAAACCATAGACGGTGAGTTTGAGCGCAAAGACTAATTTTGTTAAATAACGACATAATGAAGTCTTAATAGCGCCATTTACTTAAATAGCGCTATTTTTTTAGTTATTTTTCGCGTTATCACTTGAGAGTAAAAAAATAATCCCCATCTGTTTACTAACAATAAATTGTTTAAAAATTTTCACTAATTAAAAAATTCATATCAGGAGATATAAATGAGCATTCGTCCTTTACACGATCGTGTGATTATCAAACGGAAAGAAGCAGAGTCAAAATCTGCTGGCGGTATCGTATTAACAGGCAGTGCGGCTGAAAAATCTACTCGCGGTGAAGTTGTTGCTGTCGGTAATGGCCGCATTTTAGAATCGGGTGAAGTTCGTCCTTTAGATGTAAAAGTTGGCGATCAGGTTATTTTCACCGAAGGCTATGGTGCCAAAACTGAAAAAATTGACGGCGATGAAGTGCTTATTTTAAGTGAAGCCGATATTTTGGCGATTGTTGAATAGATCTGCTTCGCATCTCTATTTAGACCACTTCGTGGTAATTAAAAAAATTATTGTAGATTAGGCTTTTGCCTGATGAATAAAAAATTAAGGAAAAAATAATGGCAGCTAAAGACGTATTATTTGGTAATGACGCGCGCACAAAAATGCTTAGAGGCGTAAATATCTTAGCCGACGCAGTAAAAGTAACGCTTGGGCCAAAAGGCCGTAACGTAGTATTAGACAAAAGTTTTGGTGGTCCAATTATCACCAAAGATGGTGTGACTGTGGCAAAAGAGATCGAATTAGCCGATAACTTTGAAAACATGGGCGCACAAATGGTGAAAGAAGTTGCTTCTAAAGCCAATGATGAAGCCGGTGACGGCACTACTACGGCAACCGTTTTAGCACAAGCTATCGTTAACGAAGGCTTAAAATCTATCGCTGCCGGTATGAATCCAATGGATCTTAAGCGTGGTATCGACCAGGCGGTTATTGCTGCGGTTGAAGAGCTTAAAAACTTATCGCAAAAGTGTACTGACAACAAAGCGATTGAGCAAGTCGGTACTATCTCCGCGAACTCAGACACCACGGTTGGCCAAATTATTGCCACAGCAATGGAAAAAGTAGGCACTGAAGGTGTGATCACTGTTGAAGAAGGTCAAGCGCTGCACGATGAGCTGGACGTTGTTGAAGGTATGCAGTTTGACCGCGGTTACTTATCGCCTTATTTCATCAACAACCAGGAAAACGGTAGTGTTGAACTAGAAAACCCATTCATTCTTCTTGTTGATAAAAAAATATCAAACATTCGCGAGCTATTAACCACACTTGAAGGCGTTGCCAAAGCAAGCCGTCCACTGTTAATTATTGCTGAAGATGTTGAAGGCGAAGCCCTTGCAACACTTGTAGTGAACAACATGCGCGGCATTGTTAAAGTTGCTGCCGTGAAAGCCCCTGGTTTTGGTGACCGTCGTAAAGCGATGTTACAAGATATTGCGACATTAACCGCCGGTACGGTTATTTCTGAAGAAATCGGTTTGGAACTTGAAAAAGCTACGCTTGAAGATTTAGGTCAGGCTAAACGTATCGTTATTTCTAAAGACAATACCACTATCATCGATGGTATTGGTGAAGAAGCCGAAATTTCTGGTCGTGTAGCACAAATTCGTGGCCAAATCGAAGATTCATCTTCAGATTACGACAAAGAAAAATTACAAGAGCGTTTAGCCAAACTTGCTGGCGGTGTTGCGGTGATCAAAGTTGGCGCAGCAACAGAAATTGAAATGAAAGAGAAGAAAGCTCGTGTGGAAGATGCCTTACATGCAACACGTGCTGCCGTTGAAGAAGGTGTTGTTGCTGGTGGTGGTGTTGCCTTGGTCCGCGTTGCGGAAGCAATCAAAAACCTTGAAGGTAATAACGAAGACCAAACACACGGTATCAACGTAGCAATTCGTGCGATGGAAGCGCCACTTCGTCAAATCGTTGCTAACTGTGGTGATGAATCGTCAGTCGTATTAAACGAAGTACGTAACGGTAAAGGTAACTACGGTTACAATGCTGGCACCAGCGTTTACGGTGATATGTTAGAAATGGGTATCTTAGATCCAACGAAAGTAACTCGCAGTGCATTACAATTTGCAGCTTCTGTTGCCGGTTTAATGCTTACTACTGAAGTTATGATCACGGAAGCACCTCAAGATGCAGCAGCTCCGGCAATGCCTGATATGGGCGGCATGGGCGGTATGGGTGGCATGGGCGGTATGATGTAAAAATAGAGTTTAAACTCTAAATTTACTAACTCTGAACATTTAAACGAAAGCCTGAATAGCAATATTCAGGCTTTTTTATTTATTATTTTTAATAACAACTTTAATTTGATTTCATACTTCTATGGCGCTCTGGGGCACATTGCGCCTTAGAGTAGTTATTCAAAAAATAATCTGGGGAACTTAAGAAACGGATAATAACCAACAGGAATACTGCAAAGTATTCCTGTTTTGCATTAAAGCGACTAATAACTCAGTTACCGACAATGCAAGTAGTCTTTTTTCGTCATAGCGAAAATTCTAAAATTAGTACATTAGAGCAGGCGCATTACCATCTCTTTGACAACTAAATATTGAACTTGCCTTAGCATCCTTAATTCACCAGGTCGCGCTGGACTAGGAGGTAGTAGTTCAACTTGCTGGTAAAGGTTACTAAATTCATCATTAATGCTGCTAGCTATACGATGCAACTGTTTTGAGGCTAACGAGATAGGGATGCCTAATGTCTGAGAAAAAGCTAAAACATCTTCTCGTGTGACGTCACTAAATCGTTCCTTGCCGTTAATTGGTACAGATACTTTTTCATTTAAAGGATCAGTTCCTTCGGGTACGTAGATAATGGTACTTAGCAAGTCATAAAATGGTGTTAATTGAGCGAAGCCTTTCACATAAAAAAAACTGATGTTCTTTAAGTGCGCATCTCCATTACCAATAAGCAGGTTAAACAGGACCCATTGAAATAACTTTAGTGACGTGATCGCTGGCGGTCTTACTTCTTTAAGTAGCTTTTGATAAGTTTCTACTGTTGACGCCCTATATTTAGAGCCCCTGCCATACCCCAATAATTGGCATGCATCTACAATGTGTTTTCGCTCTTGCTCGGGATAGTCTCCAATTCTATCAAATCGCTCGACAATGTAAGCAGGCTCTGGGGTGTAGATAACGTCTACATCAGGCACATCTATACCTAATTGATACGCCAATTTCATCATAAACCATTCGTTACGGGTAGTTTGCCAATAGCGATCCGGTTCGGAATGATCCGGTTTTAAAATGTGCGTCGAAGGCGTACCCTCATTACCTTCAAACAAGTCATCACCTTGTTTGATTATAAGCATCTTGTGTTGGGCGCCAGCCAACGACATTCGGCTGCCTTGACGGCTATTAAGGGGGGCTCTCGGTAAGTTTTTTATTTTATCCCATAACTGCTCGTATGGTAGAGGCGTTGCATCGCTAGCAGGAAATTCAACCAACTCTTCTAATAACGTTAACGCGCCGGCTGATTCTATGCCTGATTCGGTAAGTAGAGCAAAAGAGTCTTCATGATCTACATCCGCGTCTTTGGCCAGTAATAGTCGTGCGTTTTCTTCTGGTAATAGGTTGTCGAAAAATCGCTGAACTGGGCGCCTTGTGCCAGAATCAAGATGCTCACCTTCTTTTAATGGGATGTCTGGGCATATCGCAAACCTATTTGGCGATGCTAACCAAGCTTCGTCGTATTTGAAAGACCAAAACCCATTAGTATCTCGCAACTGTCCCATTAACTGCTTGCCTACATAAACCTGTAGTTTTCTGGCGGCATGCATATCACTCATAATTCGATACTAATTGCTGAATTTGAGAAATCAATTTTCGTTTTGCTCCATCGTTACTTTCAGGTAAGACGATATCAATTTTTACCTCTAACCCAAGTGCTTCCATTAAGGCGAATACGCGGGCAACTGACATTGAGCCAGAGCCTTTTTCAAAGCTGCCAATTGTATTGATGCTGCTGCCAGAAAATTCTCCGGCGCTTTTTTGATCTAAGTCTTGGCTTTTTCTCACTGCGGCTGCGATTTTACCCCATTGGTCGATGGACTTAATTGTGACTTGCATTATATCTTCCATTAAATTCATAGTATTTTGTGAATCATAGTTAAATTCTACACAAAAAACAATGCCCTCACAATATATTGTGAAATAGTATCTGTTCAGGATAAAAATAGATTATATTCATAGTATATTGTGAAAATAATCTAATGACCGTATGTACAATCAGCAACCTTAAATAAAGTCATTTGACAGCCTATGAATGGCACGATGAACGGCCTCACAGAAATTGTTTTTTGTTTCTTATCATAGCTAAAAAATTTGGTTATATCTCGAATAGGGAGCGACTTACTACTGAGGTATGGAGTCATGTATTGTTTGTATGTAATATACAAATTAATTTAGAGAGGAAGTTGTAGCTCTTGTCACACAGCAAGGTTATAGCGCAACAGAAGCAGCTAAATAATTTTTCTTATGTCTATATCGTAAAGCTCATACGTAAATTTTTATGAGGTTTTCGCTCTGTTTTGTGCCTTCTTTCTGAAATCTGACGGTAATACTTTAAAAAATTTTACAAATTGACGACTGAAATAGCTATGCTCTGAAAAGCCACAGTGACTGGCTACTCTAGAAATAGGTTCAGAGGTTTCAATTAACATACGGCGCGCTTGTTCAAGCCTGACTTCATTTATAAATTGTAATGGGGTTTTAGCCAGATATTTTTTAAAACGCCTTTCTAGTGCGCTTACCGATAGATGACTATGTTCTGCGAGTTGTTTGATACTGAACTCGTTGGCATAGTTGTCCCTTATATAATCCACAGGTTTTTGTAATAAGCTTAAACCGGCAGGCTCTACATTCGTTTGCTCAATATGTTGAGAAATGCCGTAAGTGCCGATGATACTCCCATCTTTACTATAGAGTGGACGTTTAGAGGTGGTAAACCAGGCCATAGAGCCACCTTTCGTTACGTTCAGCTCAAGACGACTTGATACTTCTTCTCCGACTAATACTTTTTTATCGTCAACAGCAAACTGCTTTGCAATATGCGGAGGAGAAAAATCATAGTCACCTAAGCCAACGACTTGCGGAAGTGTTTTCATGCCAACATGTTCAATAAAACACTGATTACAGTGTAATAGCTTGCCATTAACATCTTTTATCCAAAACAAAGCACCGGGAACTAATTCATACATAGCAACAATTTGTTGTAAATCTACTTGATGTAATATTTTCAGGGACGTTGAATTGATATTCGTTATGCTCATAATGTTCTCCTTGAGGGGCAAAAATAATTAGAGACGCTGATTTTTTCATATTGTTCACCGAAATATCTATACCAGCTTGATGCTTTACTTGTTATTATTTTCCACACTACTACCTTGTTGTAGTGAAAAGTAGCTTAAATTATAAAGTTTGCAAATAAATTTCGTCGCTTATTTTGTTGTATTATTTGAATTGTGGGTATGGGTTATGTTGAAATCTTTAATCATGGTATTTCAATCTTTTATAGGGGTAAATGCTGCCGATAAGCCGACTAACATTTTGTTAGTCACGGTTGATGATATGAACTGGGATTCTGTGGGGGCTTTTGGTAATAATATTAAGGATATCACGCCTCATATTGATCGAATAGCTAGCGAAGGGACTAAGTATAAAAGAGCCTATGTGGCAGCTTCAAACTGCGCACCTTCTCGGGTGGCTATCCAGACAGGTTTGTATCCTCAGCAATCTGGAGCCAGAGGTTTCTTTTATATAAATGATGACAAAACGCCCACAATAGCCACCGAGCTAAAGGCTAATGGCTTTTTTACGGGCGTAATTAATAAGTCTACAGACACGAATCCTTCACCAGATACCAATAAGTATTGGGATTTCAGATCTGGCTTTAATAAAGTCGCTAAATATTCTGCTAAGGGGTTCGGTGAAAAAAGTGCAGACTTCTTCTCTCAGGTTAAACAAAATAAGCAACCCTTCTATCTGGTAGTTAATATAGCTGATCCCCATAAACCGAATTTTAACGATCCTAAAGCAACTAATAAAGGGGCTGATGTTCATGCTCCCAGTAGAATCATCGCAGAGAGCGAAGTAACTATTCCCTCATTTTACCTGAGCTTCAGGCAGTAAAAAGAGATATCCGTAACTACTTTAACTCGGTCAAAAGAGCCGATGACACAGTAGGAGAAGTTATGGCTGCTTTGCGCAATAGTGGTTTAGAGCAAGATACTTTGGTTATTTTTCTATCCGATCACGGTATGCCATTTCCTTTTGCCAAATCCTCTGTTTATGATAATGGCTTACGAACTCCTATGATCATGAAGTGGAAAAATTCCGTCTGGTAGTGTGAACCAAAATATCGTTTCTGTGATCGATTTAATGCCGACTATACCCGATGTTGCTGGGGTTAATTTGCCTACACAACAAAAGTATTTTGGTAAAGCGCTACTTAAGCAAAGTAATAAAAAGCCAACAAATACTAAGCAGTACGCTTCCGGTAGTTTTGATGAAAGTGCTCACGGCTATCCGGTTCCTATGCGAGGGGTAATATCAGCGGAATGGAATTATGTATTTAATACCTGGTCTGACGGTAAGCACGAAATCAAAAGTGCGGCAATGAATCATCTGACGTTCGGGAAATGCTAAAAGAAGCCAACAAAAACCCAGTAATTAAGGCAAGAGTGGATCATTATAAATATCGCGCTACGGAAGAGTTATGCAACCTAATGATTGACCCTCACTGTTTGGTGAATTTAATTGATGATGCAAAATATGTTGATGTAAAGGCGCAATTACAGAATGAAATGCGTAAGCAAATGGTTAGAACTGGGGATTATCTGTTGGAAGCTTTTGATCTGCGAGGCGATAAAAAAGCACTGCAAGTCTTTATGAATAAACAGCATCAGCAAGCGAAACAAAGAGCAAAACAGTATAAGTGGAAACGTGGCTCAAACATCGCAGGTTCAACTAGGGCAAACACTGGTTTATATCAAGTTGAGCCTTAACCTTAATAGAAGAAAAAACTAAGTGCTGAAGATAAGTTTTATGGGATCAGGGCTTCAATCAATACTATAGATTCATTTGATTCAATCAATTATCTTCTGGCTCGCTCTAATCTGTCTTAAATTGAATTCCGCTTATTACTTTTAGCCTTGAGTCGTCGCTATGTGTAGCCTACTGACAGGAACAACAATGAAACACTTAATACCTTTTTTTAAAGCAATAAAATTTCAATCTTGCTTGGTGGCTTTAGCTTTATTAACTTTAACTTCTCTTGTAAATGCCGAACCAAGTAAATTAACGCAGCAAAAAATAAATCAAAAAGTCGCTGAATATAATTATCAGCTAAGCACACAAGCGATTGGTGGCCATTATCAATTTAGCAAAGACAATTTATTGGTTGAGCAAGCCAGGCAAGTTAAAAGTCTAGGGTCTAATCTATTAAAAATATGTTTAGGTAAAGGCACCGCTAAAAGCTATGGTTTTGAGAAAAAAGCCTTAAAAGCTAAGTCAGCCTTAGCAATGCTGAGATCCACGCCAGCACTTAAACACGTTTTTGATATGAACTTCAAATATTACCAAGCTTGGATACATTCATACACCGAAGGAAAATGGCGTGATGGTATCACTAAAAAAGAAGCAGATGATTACTATAAAGAAATGTATGACTTAGCTGGGTATTTTTTAACTAAATATTCTGGTACAGGTAAAGTCTTCATGCTGGGAAATTGGGAAGGTGACTGGTTAATTCATAAAAAGATGGATAGAAATTCAACGCCGTCGACAAAGCCATTCAAGGCATGACCGATTGGCTCAATATTCGCCAAAAAGCTATTGATGATGCTAAGAAAAATGTTAAACACCAGGACGTTGAACTTTATCATTACTTAGAAGTTAATCTTGTTAATAAAGCGATGGATGGTAAGAAAAGTGTTGCACATAGCGTATTGCCAAATACCAATGTCGATCTAGTGTCTTATTCAGCCTATGAATCGATCAAAGATTCAAAAAAAACAAATATAGATGCTATTCGTAAACCGCTTACTAAGGCCATGAATTACTTAGAAGGGCAGTTAAAACCCAAAGCTGGCATCCCATTTAAACGTAGAGTCTTTTTAGGTGAATATGGTTATCAAGCGAATAAAAATAAACCTGAAACTGTTAAGTCACAGTACATAAAAAGTAAGCATGTTATGCAGGTTGCTATTGAGTTAGATTTACCTTTTGCACTGATCTGGCAAATGTATAACAATGAATATAGTGATGATGGCGTATCTAAAGAAATGTCTTTAATTGATGAATCTGATGACAAGCGTTTATTATTTTATTTGCTTAAAGTGTATACACACAAAATGAGATATTTTGTTGCTCAATCGTATAAGAAAACGGGGATAGCTCCTTCTGATAAAGCATTTAAGCAACAAGCCATTAAAGTGCTGAAAAATCTTTCATACAAGCAAAGTCAAAAAAATAAAGTAAAACTAGAAAAACAAACAGCAGTAAGTCAAACCAAGGTTGTTGGTAAGTCTATTGGTACGACGGGTGCTCCCAAAGCACCTGCTAAAAAAGGAAAAAAGAACAAACCTGTTTCAGGCCCGAGTATTGATAAACCTTTTAATAATGAACTTGGCTATAAATCAGCCAAAATTAAACCTGACTTTGACTTCACTTCAACCGCTAAATCATACAATAACGTCAATGTGTTAGTGGTGATGTCAGATCAACATAAAAAGTCTGCGTCAGGTGTGTATGGTCACAAAATTATTAAAACGCCAACGCTAGATGCTTTGGCTAAAGACGGTACCTTATTTACCCATGCTTATACACCAGCGCCGGTTTGTGCGCCAGCAAGAGCAGCAATGCAAACGGGAATATACCCCTATGCCAATGGTGCGGTTTATCATAAGGCACCAAAATTAAGTGAAAATGGTAAAGAAATAAAAGTAGGCTCAGGAGAATATCGCGAAACTGGCTATCACGAGCATATTATGAGCTTAGCACAAATGTTTAAGTCAAAAGGGTATATCACCGCAGCACCAGGGAAAATGCATGTGCATGGTGAACTACAAACTGAGGTGGATGATAAATACCCTAAAGGTAATGACATGGGCTTTGATGAAACCTCACTACGTTATTACAGTCACTTCCCTGGTAAGCATTATGAAGATGTTGTCGGTAGCGACACCTACAATCGCTATAAACAAACTGGCCCTTATAAAAAATTTGGTGGTTCACAAGATTTAAACGCCACCTTAAACCGTCATTGGTTAAAGTTGATGAAGACAATTTTGATATGCTGGTAGCCAATACTGCAGTAGATTTTATTAACAGGCATGGCAAAGACAAACAAAACTTCTTTTTACATGTAGGTTTTGAAAAGCCGCATTTACCGTTAACAACATTACAAAAATATTATGACATGTACGATGTTGATGATTTTGAATTACCTGACACCGTCAATGATTGGTATGAAAAAGGTCGTTATCCTTGGATTCAAAATTGGGTTCACAATGCAACCCCTAAAAAAGATAAGGATAAGGCGAAACGCATTATGGCTGCCTATGCAGCTTGTATTACCGAAATGGATGAAATGTTTGGTCGCTTAATTAAGGCGTTAAAACAAAACGGTCAATATGAAAATACCATTATAGTTTACAGCACAGATCACGGTGAGCATATGTTTGAACATGGTTTGCGTGGTAAACACAATATGTATGACGCAGCGATTATATTCCTTTTATTGTCTCTTATCCTAAAGAGTTACCTAAAGGTCAGGTAAATGATTCTTTGGTTTCTCTTATTGATATTATGCCAACATTGGCTGAATGAGTAGGCGCTAATGTTAGTGATGAAGTACAAGGTATCTCTTTAGTTGATACCATCAAAACAGATAAAGTGATTATAGATAGAGCCGTGTTTACTGAGTATCGTCAAGGGGGGTACGAAGCATTTTCAGATGCCGACTTCCTACCATCACGTATGATGCGCAAAGGAAAATATAAGTTCGTTTATACCCATGGAATTATTCATCAGCTCTATGATATAGAATCAGCTCCTGATGAGCTAAATAACTTAATTCTTGACCCTGCATACACCGAACTTGCTAAACAGTATGCCTTTGAAACATTAGCACAGTGGCGTTTTGAAAAGTATTATCCAATAGCGTTAAAAGTTACGGGTAATAAACTTAGCTGGTCTACAATATCTCAGGCTAGAGGGTACAACCTGTTTTATTCACCGACAAACAATTCTGCTAAAGCGTCACTTTTACAACAAGACATTAAGCAAACAACATTTAAAGTAGATAAAAAAGGCTATTACTGGGTGTTTGCTGACTTTAATTTAACTCGAAACACTAAACGCCTCGGTAATACACCCGTTTGGCTGGAAAACCATACTTATAGGTTGCCTATCTCAGATTATGTTTTGGTAAAATAGTAGTAGTTCGATTTCTAGGAAATCGACCGTTTTTGATAAGGATATTATGGTTTGGTTGTCTAAGTCACTTTTCTCAAAATACAGCCGGTTAAACGATTTATCTTTTTATCTCGCTATATCTAAACAAAAAAATATTTAAGGAAATTCAATGAGACTTTCGATAATTTTACTTACCTTACTTAGTTTTATTTCTCATAGTGATGAATTTCAGTTATCAATTAAAGAGCACACCAGACTATCTAATAACAGTGCGATAAATGCTAAGTATTGGTTGGCAACCAATCAAGTATCTTCAGAATCATCTGCGCCTTTACTTATCTATTTGCATGGCCGCGGAGGAGTAGACTAAAGCGTTAATTATGGCGCTGCTTTGTTGCTCGTTTAAGAAACACTAAACGTCGCAATAAATCGCCTTGTACTAAACGCTTTATCCTGCGCAAAAATATTGCTCTGAAATCTACATAAAACTCGCTTCGGCGAGTTTTTTGTTTATTTCTAAATACATTCTATATTGAAAGTTAGTAGCGAATTCGCTACTGTGCACTAATTGTCACCATAAGGTAAAATTTTCTCCCATGGACACAGATACATTTAATCAAGCCATCCAATTAATTGATCAAGCCAATGCCGAAGATCCAAATAAAGAAACTTGGCAAGGCAATGAATACTCGAAAGAAGTGCTATATTCGATGCGGATGAGCGAAACCTTGGCCAGCTTTGCGCCTGAGGCTGAACAAGCATTACAGATAGCTGCTCGCTGTCAACATATTTGCCGCTGGGAACATCCACGCAGTGAATATGAAATGAATCGTCAGGGCTATCTATTATGGCGTCAGGAATTGAAAAAATTTCATGCTAAAAAAGCGACAACAATACTAACCTCTGTTGGTTGTAAGGCCGAGATCATTGAGCAAGTGGAATTTTTAGTGTTGAAAAAACAATTAAAAAGAAATCCACAAACACAAACGTTAGAGGATGTTATCTGTTTGGTGTTTTTAGAACATTATTTTGATGATTTTATTGCCAAGCACAGCGAAGAAAAGCTCATTTCAGTATTGCAAAAAACCTGGGCGAAAATGTCTGAGCAAGGACATCAGGCAGCGTTAGGCTTATCGTTATCTGAGGATGCGAATGCACTAGTAGCAAAAGCGCTAAGTTAATATTTTTTCAGAGACGTTATTATAATCAGGACTAAGGACTAAGGACTAAGGCTTGAGCTATTGCGCAAGCCTTATTCGATTATCGGTTTACATTATCAGCTTACATTAGTGTCGACATATCCACGTTATCAAACGCCAGCACATCACCACCGAATTCTCTAGAAAAGGCTTTTGCATCACCCTCTTTACTAAAACTGGCTAAGGTTTTGCCCATCGCCCCAGTTTTGCTTGAACCTACCACAAACCAGGCAACTCTGGCATCGACAAAATAACCATCATTGGGCTCATCCCAAGGCATTTTACTCATGTCATGCACATAGATTGAGGTGACGTTACGTTTATTTTCCGGGTCTAAATAAAAGCTGAACATATCTCTGGTGGAGCAAAATTTGTGAACTGTTTCACCTCTGTCCTTACGGTATAATTCACCTTTTGGTCCGGAAAAATTACTGATCAACATGCCACACAAATGACATTCATCGGAGCTTTCTATGGCTTGTGCTTGCAGCACTACTTGTTGTTGTTGTTGCTGTTGCTCTGAACAAGCAATCAGCAGTGTCAGCGAAATTAATGGTAACAACAGTTTAACGAGTTTGTTCATTACAAGGTCTTCTTTTTGAGAATGAAAATGGCAAGGCTTAGCGGGATTGCTACCCAAGCGAGTAAGGAAAGAATTAACTGAGATTGTGACATGCTGGCGTTAATCGCAATCGCGATTGCACCATTGACATCACTACTGTCCAATCCTGACAGGTTTACTAAGCGGAAAATATCGGCAGGGTTTAACATCATCAGCTGAGTTAAGCCTTGTTGGCCAAGATCGCTATCAATGCCTACCAATAGTGCTAATAGGGCTAGATCAAAGGCAAGCGCAAAGAAAAACCAGGTGATCAAGGCAAAGCCTGCGGCTTTTGACTTTTCACTTACCGATAAACTGATCAAATAGGCAATGGCAGTAAAGCTTAAGCCGAGCAACACCGCACTAAAGATAAACAGTGCAAAGCTGGCAATAACCTGACTACTGTCCATTTGAAAATACAACAACAAGGCTGAGCTGCCAAAGCCTAAAAATATTGCCAGGGCGATAATGGCACCCTGGCCGAAAAACTTACCTAACAGCAGTTGCGACTTACTTAATGGGTAAGTTAACAACAACAATAAGGTGCCACTTTCTTGCTCACCAACAAAGCTGTCATAACTTAACAACAGGGCGATCAATGGGATCAGAAATACCGCCAAGCTTGCCAGGCTAGCTATCGTCGTCGATAGTGATGTTATCCCTATGCTGCCAGAAGCTGCGGCGCCAAAGTAGGTTAACCCTAGCGAGAGTACGGTAAATATCAGGGTGATAGACACTAGCCAGCGGTTTCTCAAACCATCCTGAAATTCTTTATTGGCAACGGTTAATATCTGCATCATGATTTTTTAGCTCCTGAATTTTTACTTCCAGATTTTTTACCGCCAAACAAGGGTAATGGTTGGGCGAGATAGTGTTGATATAGTTGTTCCAGATTAGCCGGCTCAACCTGAATATCCTTTACCGAATCATAAGACAATAACTGTTTTAAAATCGCCAGCTTTTCTTGTTCCGGCACCATTAATGTTTGTTTATCACCGCCAGCGCTTAAAAATTGACTCAATGTAGGATCGCTATTTACTGAGCCATTTAATCCAGTAGGTTTAATTCGTACCGGTAAATCTGCCTGTTGGCGAAGTTGCGCCAGGGTGCCGCTTGCCAATAATTTACCGCCAGATAATATCATCGCTCTATCGATGTGTTGTTCTACGCCGGGGAGTACGTGCGAACATAAAATAACACTGGAACCTTGTGTTTTTAATTGATCTACGGTTTGGTAAAAATCTCGGGTAGCAATGGGATCCAGGCCAACCGTAGGTTCATCTAACAACAAGAGTTTTGGTTTGCCAATAAATGCTTGTGCCAACCCTAAGCGTTGTCGCATGCCTTTTGAATAGGTTTTTACTTGTCGCTTCATCGCGTGGCTAATGCCCACTTGTTCTAAAAGATCAATGGCCGTTTTTTTATTGAAACCTTTCAATTTAGCGAAGTAAGTAAGTACTTCCAAACCAGTGAGTTGGTCATAAAAACTGACATTTTCAGGAAGATAACCAACCTTTGCCCGAGTATGCCAGGCCTCTTTTGAATCGGGCGCCATGCCCATCACTTCGACACTGCCACTGCTTGCTGAAATTACCCCGAGGATAAGTTTCATCATGGTGGTTTTGCCGGCGCCATTATGACCAAATAAACCCAGCACTTCGCCTTGATTTAAGGTCATGCTGACGGAATCCAGAGCATGGAGTTTTTGGTATTGTTTGCAAACATTTTGCAATGAGATCAGGGGAGTAGTCATCTTTTATTCATCCTTAATGCTGAGCATCAGGTTTAGTACTGGAAGAACTGCTGGTAGCTGAATTGATTGTTGCCAGTGACACTTCTTCTGCATTTGGGTGTGGTGATTGCATTAACGGATAGCTATCTTTAACCCCTGGTGGTTTTAGTACCGGGAATTGTCTTTGTACCCAGCGTAAAATAAGCACGGCTGGGCTGTCCATTAACATTTTCATTTCTGGATATTGCCAGACCAGTTTATCAATGCCATCGTTGGGCTCAAAAATCACATCACCAACAAGGTCATTGTTCATATCCCAGCCAAGGTAGTTGCTCCAGTAATTGCCTTTACCGTCTTTGCTCCACTCTTGTTTTTTGTTGGATACGTATTTTACTTGCGTTGGATTGTTGATAAAACTATTACCAAATACCTTGGTATTCTCAGAACCGGCGGTTAAATGAATACCAATCTCGCTGGTATGGATCAAATTATTACTGATGGTGTTGTAGGCTGAGTTATAAACAAATAACCCTTTACCATCACGGCCTAATACTTTGTTTTCAGGTTTAGTCCAAACATCTTTAATAACATTGTCGGTAATTGTTGAGGACGTAATAAAGTTCAATAAAAAGCCATAGTCTTCACTATTTTTACTGGTATTTGCTGACACGATTAAATGCTTGGAGCTCATTAAGGCATAACCGGCTCGGGTGTTATAGGTAAGATTGTTTAATACTTGATTGCTGTGCGAATACATGTAGTGAATGCCATAGCGTAAATCATGCATAGTGTTATTTTGCAGGACATTTTCTTGGCTAGAAATAATATAAAGGCCATCTCTGGTATTTGAGACATTGTTGCCACGCACTAAAACGTGTTTAACAATCGATAATTGAATGCCATTACCTCTATCGGCCGAGCGTAATTTGGTATTTCCTACGATGGTATTATTGAGCACTTTGATATGTTCGGCTTTCTGTAACCAAATACCAAAGCCACTGCCTTGCAGCTGGTTATTTTGAATGAGAATATTCTCGACTTTTTTATCTGAATATATGCCTGAGTTTTGTTCTGTTAAGTCATCTCCCCAGTTAATAATGGTGAGATCTTCAATGGTAATGTTGGAATTAAAAAGATGAATGGCATGGCCTTTACCCATGGCATCAATAATGGTTTCATTACTACCACGTAAAGTAATTTCGCGGTTGATAATAAAGTTGCCAAAGTAGTTTCCTTTGGCCAAAATGACGGTGTCGCCATCAATTGTATTATCGAGAATTTGTTGTAAGTTGTCTTGCGTTGAAACTTGCCATACTTGTGCCGTAGCTGTGTTGATAACAGCCATTGTCAGCATTAAATAAAGCAATATATTTCTCATCATTAAATGGTAATACCTTGTCAAATAGATAAGAGATAAAGGCATAATACGTTGCCGTATTATGCCTTAGTTAATACCAAGTTCACTAATTAACTGCTCATTTTTAATGGCTAAAATGAATAACTACGGCGTTATAAAATTTACAAGTAGAATAACTACTTACTAAATTTCATGGCTTGTATTTAGCCATTTTATCTCATGAAAAAGTAGACCACTTTATTAATGAAATTGGTATACAATTAAGCTTCTACTAGCATACGACCGCGCATTTCCATGTGCAGCGCATGACAGAACCAGTTACAGTAATACCATTGTACGCCAGGCTTGTCGGCAGTAAAGGTAATAGACGAGGTTGCTTGTGGTCCAATTTCCATTTGCACGCCGTGGTTAGTCATACAGAAACCATGCGTTACATCTTCAACTTGGTCAAGGTTAGTAACAATAACAGTGACTTCATCACCAAGTTTCACTTTAAACTCATTCATACCATAAGTTGGGGCAACTGAGGTCATGTAAACACGCACTTTTTTACCGTCACGAATAACCTTGTTGTCGGTGTAAACATCAACGCCATCTTTTTTCGCCATTGCAATTGTTTCAGCAAAGATTGGGTCGGTACGTGGCCATAATTTTAATGGTTTTATTTTACTACGGTGAACCATCATACAATCATGCGGTTCAGCAAAAGTTGGACCATCATGAATCAACTTCATTTCATCGCCTGAAATATCAATTAATTGATCATTTTCAGGACGTAAAGGACCCACTGGCAAGAATCTGTCTTTAGAGAACTTACATAAAGATATTAACCATTTACCATCGGCATCACGTGTTTCACCTTGTGTGGTATGGTTATGACCTGGTTGGTAATGAACGTCTAATTTTTGACGAATGTAGTTAACTTTTTTACCGTTATGAGCATCAATTGCGTCTTGAACATTCCATTTTGCAATTTGGCTATCAAGGAATAATGTCGTGTAGGCATTACCTTTGTTATCAAATGCAGTATGCAGTGGACCTAAACCTAATTCTGGTTCAGCAACAATGGTGTCACGCGGCTTAATTTTATCGGCAAATAATGCATCTAATTTCTTAATAGAAATAATAGAAACAGTTGGTGATAATTTACCGTTAGCGACGAAGTACTCACCATTTGGTGAAGTATTCAACCCATGTGGTGATTTAGGTACTGGAATATAACGCGTTAATTCAGAACCTTTACGACCATCTAAAACAGGTACATTGTTACCGTTATAGGTTTTGAATTTACCAGCCTTAAGTGCTGCCTCACAAGCCGCTAAACTAAAGATAACCACATGGTCACGCTCGGCGGTGATCATTTCACCTAAGTTCATCCCCATTTCTGAGTTGTAACACGTTGATGCAAAATATTTACCATCGTAATCGGCATCGGTATTATCTAGGTTACCGTCAACCATTACTTGGAAAGCCATTTCCATGGTTTCTGCATCAATTACGTTGTATAACGAACGGTATGTACTAACATCTTCCATGCCAGATTTACCATCGTTATTCATCGGGATTTCAAATTCACCATTACAAACCACATATTTAGTGTATGGTGCTTTTTGTACGCGTAAACCGTGAACTGCTTGTACGTTTGGAACCGTAAGCATTTTGTCACATTTCATTACGTCACAACGTATACGAGCAACACGAGAGTTGGCTTTATCATTAATGAATACGTATTTACCATCGTATCGACCATCTTGCATACTCATATGCGGATGATGAGAATCACCAGCAAGTAAATGGGCACTTTCGCCTTTAATGCGCTTACTTTCTTCCGTTAATCCCCAGCCTGTTGCTGAGTCGATGTTAAATACAGGAATACGCATAAGCTCGCGCATTGACGGAATGCCCATGATGCGTACTTCGCCAGAATGACCGCCTGACCAAAAGCCGTAATACTCATCAAGATCACCCGGATGAACAAAGGCTTCGTTTTTTGCATATTCTGCAGCATTGGCTTTTGCCGTGCTCGCAAACATAGCGGCAGTCATAGGAGCAGCAATTGCGCCAGCACCTAATAAGGCAGTTTTACCAAAAAATTTTCGTCTTTCTTTGTTTTCCAGCTCCAATTCATTAGAGCGTTTGTCTTCGTTACTCATTCTAATTCTCCATCTTGCTGTTAAATTTTACTAATTTTAAACGTTTTTTATTGCTTCATTTTACGGTTTCAGTTTGTTGCCTAGGCAACTTCCACTGCTGGAATTTGTTGCTCTTTAAATTTATTCTTTTTGCGTGCCAGTTTTTTCAATGGCGGACATTTCTGCTCATTAAAGTAAGTCACCTGGCAATCGAGGCAATAATGACATTCGCGCATATTAATGGTGCCATCGGGATGAATGGCCTGAATTTCACATTCTTTTGCACAAGTTTTACAAGGTTGACCACATTCAGGGCGGCGTTTGAGCCAGTCAAATAGTCTTAAGCTATTGCCGGTGGATAGTGCTGCGCCTAGCGGACATAAGTAACGGCAGAAAAATTTGCGGGTAAACACGTTGATCAACAATAGTAGTAATGCCCAGATAATGAAAGGCCATTCGCGGTCAAACTTTAATAAAAACGTGGTTTTAAACGGTTCAATTTCGGCAAATTGCTCGGCCATAGCCAGTGAATCGAGAGATAAGCCGAATAAGGCTAATAAAATAAGGTACTTAATCGCCCATAAGCGTTCATGAACAGCAAAAGGAAAATCGTATTGCGGTATCTTGATATAACGGGCGGCAACGTTAATTAATTCTTGCAACGCACCAAAGGGACATAACCAGCCACAATATACCGCACGACCCCACAGTATAATGGTAACCGCTGCTGCGCCCCAAAGAATGAAGATCACCGGGTCGAGTAAAAATAAGTCCCAGGAGAAATCAGACATAAACGCTTGTAAGAAGGTAAATACATTGACCACCGACAATTGCCCGCCCCAAGACCAGCCGATAAAGACGACGGTAACTACGAGGAAAGCATGGCGAAAGTTATGCAAAAACGTTGGGTGTCTTACCAATAAGTCTTGGAAGAATAGGGTCGCTAGTAAGACCACCATTAATGAGAGCAGGGCGATCACTTCAATATTTTTTTCTTGCCACACTTGTTGAGTAAGGGTTAATTCTGGTTCCGGCAACACTACAGGCGGGCGGTACACATACGTATCTAGTGTATGATAATCGCCTTTAAAACTGGTGAAGAGACTGTCCATCGCACCAAGTTGACGGCGCACTAGCAGTTCTAACTGCCAGTCAGCCCCCGGATTAAATTGATGGTGCTCACGGATAATGAATAACGACATTTCATTGAATTTAGGTGTTCCCGGCAAATAAATGTCAGTGATACGGTTATGATCTAAATCTCGAAAGGAAATGGCATCGTCATTTTGTAATACCTGTATTCGGTCAAATATGCCGCCGCGCACATAGCCTGAGCCTTTATACGAATAACCATTACCTAACAGCGCAATGGCATGCTCCCCAGGTTTTAGTGATTGCATTAACCAGTTGTATTCCGCATCCCCCAATAAATTTCTTCCTACATTGGGTAAATTGACCTGGGCATAAAACACTTCAGCAAACATATCTTGTTTTTGATTTTGCCTGGCTTGTTCAACATGTTCAGCAGCGGTGCCAACAAAGGCAGCATCGATTGTTTTTCGATTCAGGTATAGTTTTCTGATTGAGCCATCACCGACTAAGGCTTGCCAATCACTGGCTTGATAAACGTCGGGTAAAATGGTGGCCATCGGCAATTTGATTTCTTCACTGGCGCTGATAATGCCTAATGCTCTGGCAGCGATCGTCGCCGATTTGGTGATTGCAACATTCATCACCATCACGGTGACTGTGGCACCAGATAAGCCATCAATGTGGATCATGTTCTCGGTTTGATTACCGCCAACCTTTAATCTATCGCTTACCTTCAAGCCCATATATTGGTCGGCAAATTTAAATAATTTTTCTTCAGGAATACCGGCAAGAATAATCGGTTCGTGATGCTCTAACACTTTCGCGCCGAGGTAAATCCCTTGTGGGTCGATAGCCACCAGCATATTTACCGGCTCGCCCGAATATGCCGGGATCTTATTGATATCATTGGTTTCAAAGGCATAACCGATAATTTCATTATCTTGCTCTATCGACCAGTGCGGCACTTCACCAGATTTATCATTAATTTTGCTGGCATCTGGAAAGATTTGTTTCATTACCACGATAGGATCTTTTGGCGGACTGACAAAAAGCGCCTGGGCCGAAGGTATAGCGCCAAATGACAAGACTAAAAAGATAGTCAAAGGTACAAAGAGTAATTGATATAGTCGTTGCTTGAGCATGCCAGCTATTAAAACCTTACAAAAATAAACAAACCCTGCGGCAAAATGTCGCAGTTAAATTGTGAGTGTACCCGTCTCGAATTGTTGTGAACTGATTTGGATCAACACTTAGTTAATTATTTTCGAGCATGAATTTCCTTGAACAAGAGGGGCATTACTTAGCCGCACCGGTGCTTTATAGTCGTGCTACATTTAATAACACTAAATCATTACGATTAATGTAAAGTAGTTGTTATAATTAAATAAAATAGTGTTGGAGAATATACCGATGTTGGAGAAAAGCATGCGTAGCGTAATGTATCTATTGTTGGCTTTATCAATGTCAGCTTGTGTTCAGGTAAATACTGAAATTGCAAAAGCAGAAACGCAATTAGCCATTTCCAGTGTCCATGATCGGGAGCTACTGCTTGATCAAAACTCAACATTTGCCTTTACGCCATTACAACAAAATGAGCATGGTGCGGTATTTTCCATGGTAACCGCCGAAATTGAAATGTTTCTGAAACAAAAAGGCTTTCAACAGGTAACACCTGAACAACAACCCACTTTTTATATTGGTTATATTCTTGAACGTGAGGATGAGTTAAGTGATGAGCAGTTGTCTGAAACCTTTGGCTTAAACCCAGGATTACCTGATCTGCCAGAGCTAGAAAAAGGCACCATGTTGATCTTTGTCTTAGATGGTGAGAGTAAGCAGTTTGTCTGGCGAGCAGCAGCCCAGGGCTTTGTCCTTGATGATTTAGATGCCGAGCTGAAAAAATTGCGATTGCAACAAGTTGTCCATTCGACCTTAAGCCAGTTCAACAACAAATGATCACGTTTCAATACACTATAATAACAATGTATTTGAAACTTTCAGTGAATAGTTTTGGTCTATTTACATAGCGCTATTGATTATTGGCGCTAGGTTATTAGCGACAAAGCAATAGAGCAACATATTGATATCAGTTATCTGATAAAAGGTGGTAGTTATGAAAAAGGTAATGAATGTCATTGCAGTAATGTTCACCGCAGCGATATTTACTGCCCCAGCGTTGGCTGGCCAGGCAGAAATTGAGTGGGTGAAACCCGATAAGTTTACCGATATAAAGCAAGCCAATGAATCAAGAAGTAATTTTCAAAAGCGAGTTTTTAAAGAATTCGATCAACATTTTATGGCGTTAGCGGCAAAACTTCCAAATGGACAAACATTAAAGGTGTCGGTGACTAATTTAGACTTGGCTGGCGATGTTCGTTATATGGTGGGACCGAATAACGCGACCATACGTATTGTTGACGATTTGTATTTTCCAAAAATGAAGTTTGATTATCAACTACTTGCCGCTGATAACAGCGTGATCAGCAGTAACAAGGTTGACATTAAAGACATGGCGTTCAACTTCGGCATACGCCGTAGTACGAGTTCAAATGCCTTTCATTATGAAAAAAACATGATCGATGACTGGTTTTATGACACTTTTCCTACGACCAAGGATAAAAAATAAATTATCGGACTTGGTATTAAAGCGCCTAGTCTAGCAAGGCGCTTTAACCTGTTTATTAATGTGCTCAGTCCCAACGATAAGCCCAGGCAACAGCATATACTGTAGAGTCGTTGCCACGTGTCGTGGTCACTCCTTTATTTGCCAAAAATTTAATGCTGTGCTGACTGCTTAACGCTAAACTGTAGGTAAAACCTGCTCGATAATTTCCTGCTTTATTCGATTTCTGCTCACCATCAACGAAGGTGTCGCCGCCCCAAAAATAATTACCATTAAGGGATATCCAATGGCCAGGGCCAAGGTCATAAATTAAGTGTGATTGAATGTTATAAATAGGATCTTGTGCAAACGTTTTATCACCCTGCAACTCATCATTATCGGTAAATATTTTTGCGGAGACGGCTAAATCAAATTCCCAGGAACCAAATGGAATTGAGGTGCCAATTTCGGACTTAATAAACCAACGGTTTGCACCAATATTCAAGATGTAATCGGTATCGTATTGGCCTGTGGGTACACTGACTTGTATGCTGGCGCCAACCACCGTAGTTTTAGCTTGCTTGATAAAGTCAGCCATTTTCAGTGCTTTAGCGCCATAAAAATTATAGTTAAGTCTTACTCGGGTATCGGTTATTCCGCAAAATTTTCTGGAAATATCTTCGCCCTGGTAAACGGCCTCACCATAGGCACATGCCTGTCCCGTCGAGATATCAATTTTACTGGCATTACCGAACAAATTTAATGTTCTGGCGTAAGCAATGGCAGGCCCATCTATCTCAAGCGTAAGCTCATCGACCGGCACATCTGCTGAGGTATGGATGTCGCCATCCGTATAAACATACAAAGCACCAAAAAAGTTTTGTTCAGTAGGCAAATTGATATAAGAGCGAGGATCGAGCTCTTGCGCATTTATTGCTGAGGCACAACTAATCATTGCGCCTAACAATAGATATTTTCCTGTTTTTTGGCCAACATGCTGCAATTTGTTTCTCCCTGAACAAGTGATGTTATACTAATTTGATTAAATATCTGCTCCTTTTTAATCAAATTGGTATTATTTTTGTTGTTGGTAGTGGCCTTCAAATTCTGCCATTACTTTAAACAATTTTTCAATTTTTTTGACTAATGTAACCAGTACTAGTTGATCTTTACTTTGTTGCCAGGCTAATAATCCATCGGCTATTTCTTCAATATAAGGTTGAAAGCTATCCGCGGTAGATTTGAAACCGGCATCTTTGGGGAAAATGGCAGTGAAATTAGCTTTTTTATCCGCTCTTAACTCGCCAAGTGCACTGTCGGCTACGATGGAGCGTTTGAGTAATTGTGAGATGTTTGCAATTAATTGCATTTCGAGTTGGATGTTCATTTTAAGTTATCTTTTTCAGGTTGATTTTATTAGGGTCTGTCGACCTTTGCGGTGATTATGACAAATTAATCGGCGTCTTGTTAGCTTCGCCGGCAATTTCCTGCACCAACTTAGGCATCAGAAAACCAGGTAAGGTCGCCATCATGTTATTGGCAATTATGCTTGCGGCTTTAACGTTAACATCAAAATGTGCAGCACCCGCCACTGGGTCGAGTAAATGCAAGTAATAAGGCAATATTCCCATCGCAAACAAACGCTCTGACAAAGCACACAAGATTTCACTATCATCATTAATATTTTTTAATAACACGCTCTGGTTGAATAACGCAATGCGCTTTTCTCGCAGTGGTTGTATGGCAAGTTCAAACGGCTGATCAATCTCATTGGGGTGATTAATATGAAATACCATCACCACTTGTAAGCGGCTTTGTGACAAGGTATTGACCAATTCTGCTGTTATCCGTTGGGGGATCACTACCGGTAAGCGAGTATGAATTCTCACTCGTTTAATATGCTCAATCTGCTCAAGCTGCATTAACAGCCAGGCTAAATGCTCATCCTTGGCCATTAATGGATCGCCACCACTAAAAATAACTTCGTTTATTTCCACGTGCTCGGTGATGTAATCTAACGCACTTTGCCAACGCAATTTATTCGGGCTGTTATCTTCATAAGGGAAATGACGACGAAAACAATAGCGACAATTTACCGCGCAGCCGCTTTTCACTATCATTAACACTCGATGTTTATACTTGTGTAATAATCCTTCGGCAACAGTATCGTGTTCTTCCAGCGGATCGGTAATAAAACCGGGAACATCTTGCTGTTCAGCAGACAATGGCATCACTTGTTGCAACAGTGGGTCGTTAAAATTTCCCAATTGCATTTTTTTAATAAAAGGGTGGGGCACTCGCACCGGAAAAAGCTTGCGGGCAGCGAAATGGGCACGATACTTGTCTTCGTCAATATTCAGTAAAGACAATAATTCTTTCGGGCAGGTCACCACATTTGCCAATTCTTGCTGCCATGACAATTCTTTTTTTGAAGAATAGTGCAAATCATCTGCAATTCGGGTTATTATTTGCGGCATTAATTTATCTCTGCTCACTTAGCGCTTTATAAGCGAATGATAACCAATAGATGAGAGAACTCCAACTAGTAAGAGAACACTATGGCAAATTTCAGTACCAACGAATTTAAAAACGGTCTTAAATTAATGATCGATGGCGAACCATGTAACATTTTAGATAATGAAACCGTTAAACCAGGTAAAGGCCAGGCCTTTAACCGCATCAAAATTCGTAAACTAATATCGGGTAAAGTCATCGAGAAAACCTATAAGTCGGGTGAATCTGTTGAAGGTGCCGATGTTTTGGAAACTGATTTGGCCTATCTTTATAACGATGGCGAATTTTGGCATTTCATGAACAATGAGACATTCGAGCAAATTGCTGCCGATGAGAAAGCCGTTGGCGACAATGTGAAATGGCTAAAAGAAGGCGATGTTTGTATTCTTACCTTATGGAATGGTAGCCCAATTATCGTTACCCCACCAAATTTTGTTGAATTAGAAGTTACAGAAACGGATCCCGGTTTAAAAGGTGACACCGCGGGCACAGGTGGCAAGCCAGCAACGTTAAGTACCGGTGCCGTAGTTCGTGTACCTTTATTCATTCAAATTGGTGAAGTGGTTAAAGTAGATAGCCGCAGTGGCGAATACGTATCTCGCGCTGGCAAGTAGATAGGTCAGCAGGGAAAGTCATTAACTAAAAAAGGAGCTTTGGCTCCTTTTTTTTGCACATGGATGATGAGATGAACACCTCAAGTTGATTCGGCGTCACAATGCGCCATTATTGAGATTGACCATTCAATAAGCAAACAAGAGGTGTTCACTATGAAAGTTACA